>JAYNVD010000025.1:24627-25274 GCA_038100275.1 Ilumatobacteraceae bacterium | reverse complement strand
CGATAGGGACGCTCGAGTGTCGATTCCGGCCGGACTGACATTTGATGAAAATGGTGGCCTCTTCGACTCAGACAGAATCGGTGGAGATCCGTCAGAAGTTGTCGTTGTGCCAGATCGAGAACCCACGAGAGACGGCTACAAATTTGTCTCCTGGAACACTTCGACCGATGGCTCAGGCACCTCGTATGCGCCAGGTGCGAGTTTTACGCTTGGGGCGGAAGGTGAAGTGGAAACGCTTTTTGCTCAGTGGGCAGTGCTACCAGACGAACCGACAGGATTGTCTGTTGAAGTCGGGTCTGGTGAAGCATTACTGACGTGGACCGCCCCTGTATCTAGTGGGGATTCACCTGTTACCGGTTATCAGGTGCAGTCATCGACGAATGGCACCGATTGGACCACCGAGATTGCAGACACGAGCGCGCAGGGTGTGATGGTTCGGAGTATTGGCGGTGTCGCAACTGCAGCAACCGTGACTGGTCTCACAAACGGTACGGCGTACCAGTTCAGAGTTGCAGCGATCAACAGTTATGGAGTTGGCGCGTATTCCACTGCATCAAGCCCGGCAACTCCAAACACGACCACGACAACGACGGTTGCTGATACGACCACGACGACGGTTGCTGATACCACGACGACGGTTGCTGATA
>JAYNVD010000025.1:0-24527 GCA_038100275.1 Ilumatobacteraceae bacterium | reverse complement strand
CGACGACGGTTGCTGATACGACGACGACGGTTGCTGATACGACGACGACGGTTGCTGATACGACGACGACGGTTGCGACGCTTCCAGTAACTGGCTCGTCCAACGGGTCTATCAATCCGGTGTTGCTCGCTCTCGGGTTTGGTGGACTTCTGGCATTATTTGCTCGACGGCGTGTGACCGAGCGGTGACAGAGACGAACACCCCTAGTCAGCGACGCAGTCAGCGATAGTCGTCGAACACGGTGAAATACCCTGCGACAAAACAGGGTCTAGAGTCGGGGTTTAACCACACCTTTTAGCGATAGGAGACGCAGTTGCTCTTTCTACGGATCAGAAGGTTTGGGGTTCGAATCCCTACTGGCGCGCTGAACTTCTCTAGCCGTAAGACGGTGTTGCGTTGAGGAACCCTCAAGAAGAAGTCGTCTCTATTGCTGCGGTTTCGTAGAGTGTCCAGATGGCATCTCGAGGACTTCTTCAGTCGAAATTTGTTGCACTTGCTGCAGTAGTTGGGCTCGCTCTGAGCGCCTGTGGGGGTTCTGATTCTGAGGGATCCAATGCTGCTGAGTCAGATGACGCTGCCGCATCTTCAGAGGCATCAAGTGACCGAATCGCTGATCTTCGCGCTTCTGCCACCCTTGCCGAAGGTGCATTTCAAGGACTCACCTCTGACATCCAGTTGTGCATGCTGAACGCCATTTCTGCAGATGAGACCCTCAGCGACGCACTCATTTCGGGCGACGAGTCACCGCCGGTTCAGATTTCATTGATGCGGGTTCTCCTCGACTGTGACGGTGAAGCAGCACTTGAACTCATTTCTGGAAGCGCTGGGGGTCTCGATCAACTTTCAGAGGAAGAATTCTCGTGCCTCATTGATTCACTCGCCGACGACGCCGTTCTCGCCGACGCCGTCTCTGGCACCGGAGAGCTGTTGGCCGGAGCGGTAATCGCATGTGCCCCCGAGGCGATGGTCGAACAGCTTGCGGCCGAACTCGGGATTACGACAGAACAAACCGAATGTCTCATCGCGAGCGACAGCGGATTCATCGATCTCATGTTGGCCGGTGGCCCAACCACAGAGGAAGAAACGTCGGCCTTCATCGAGGTCATTGCGGAAATCTCTGCTGAGTGCGGTCTCGACGATGTGTTTGGACTGTCTGACCTCACGACGCCAAGTACCAGCGAAGACGATTCAGGGGATTACGTAGAGGTCGATCAAGAGATACTCGATGAACAATTTGGCCTATGTGCAGACGGTGATATGCAAGCCTGCGATGACCTGTACTTCAACGCACCGATCGGTTCTGACGAAGAGGCGTTCGGTAAATCATGCGGCGATACTTCAGAGAGCGAACTTGGTGGAAATTGCGCAAGTTTGAGTATCGACTATCGCAGTGACTGTGCGGCGGGTGATATGGAAGCCTGCGATCAACTGTTCTTCTTCTCTGAAGTTGGATCTGAGGACGAGAACTTTGGTGCAACCTGTGGCGGCACAGCCGACGGTACGACCGCTGGTCTGTGCAGCGATCCCGAGAGTTAACTATTCGCGAGCACTTGCTCCGACACGTCGAAAAAGCAGGAAGATCGTCAGACTGACGGTGTGACCACAGCTGAGCATTCTGATCAACGTCAGGTGCCGGCGTATCTTCCACTCGTCATCGTCGGGATAGTGGTCGTTCTCTTCGGTCTCGGCCCACCGCTCACCAAACTGGTCACTGCTCCGCCTGTGGTGGGCGTGACAATGCGATTCCTCTTGTCGACACCGCTGCTGATCGGATTACTGCTTGCACGTGGCGGACGAATGTCGTTCAAACTCATTCGCACGACAATGTGGCCCGGTCTTGCGTTCGGGACGAATCTGCTCTTCGTATTCGCGGCGTTACAAGAGGCCACGGTGTCGGTGCTGTCAACAACGGTTGCCACACAGCCAGCCTTGTTGTTGCTCTTAGCGGGGCCGATCTTCGGCGAGAAACCTCGGCTGCGTCAGGTCTTGTGGACGCTTGTTGGCGTGTCGGGAACCGCAATGGTCATCCTCAGCGCGCAGTCGGAAGTTCGGGCGAGTGCAATCGGGGTGTTGTGGGCGGTTTGCGCGCTGCTGACCTTCAGCGTGTATTGGGTTCTTACCCGCATGGCGCGTTCGGGGACCGATGTCGACCCAATCGAATGGATGTCAGGAGTCAACATCTGGGCACTCATCGCTGCTGTCGTTCCCATTTTCTTCATCGGGTCGATTTCTGACTTTAAAGAATTTGGCGGGATGGACTGGGTGTGGATTCTGCTCATCGCCATCTTCACTGGTGCAACTGGTCATGTGTTGATGAGTTGGGCGCACGCCTATGTGGAAGCCGCGCGATCGTCGCTGTATCTGCTTGGAATGCATGTGGTTGCGGTTGGGGCTGCATGGCCGATTCACGGCGAAACGCTTACTGCATTACAAATGTTGGGCGGGGTCGTTGTGCTTGGTGCAGTAGCGATGGTCATCCGGACACCGTCAGAGTCGTCGTAGACGCGACAAAGCCCGGGCCAATGGCCCGGGCTTTGCTCAGATAGTTCTGATTGCTGGTGTTATTCGTCGTCGGGCTGGTACAGCGCGCCGAGGAAGTAACCGTAAATAAGGTGCCAGACGAGGATGCCGGCAGGAAGCTTCCAGCCGTCAGGTCCGTCGAACAAGAAGAGGCCGTATCCGTTGCCCTGCACATATGCGTAAGGAACGAGGAGACCTGCGGAGATGATCGTCATGATCACGCCGTAAATGAGGCCCTTCTGGATGTTGCCACTGTTGGTCTTTGAGTCGCCGGGAAGTGAGTGACGTGCGATCAAGCCGAAGAGAATCGCGAACACAATGCCGTTCACGAAGTGCAACGAATGACCGACGAAGAACGTCCCGACTGGGTGGTTGACGAACATCTCGTACTGGCCGAATACACCGGCCTGACCGAGAATGCTGCCGTCGTCGCCGTAGTACGCGCCTTCGGCCAATCCGAGTCCGAGCAGACCGTTGTACAACGGCCATGGAAGGGTTGGTAGTCCGAATGCAGGGAACACGTAACCGAAGTAGGTGCCCAACTGTGTTGCGATGACACCCACCAGTGCAAGAGATCCAATCGGATGCTCGTTACACCACGCGCGCCATCTGTTACTTGTTTGTCCTGGGGTTGATGCCATAACTAAATGGTCCTCCTTTGAATGGACCGGGGAGCCCATCAACTGCAGACAGTAGTGACGACGGTCACGCGTTTCGCGGATATGCGAACAGGTCTGTCAGTTTGACTTCAACCGTTACTTCGGTGGCGAATAGTCGATGTTTCGGTCAACATTCATATAAATGTCGTTTGCAATGGGGTCGACCTGCTCTTCGGCAATGTGCCCGAGAACACCTGCACATCGGGCCAACAAGGCAAAACCCCGAACGATGGCCGGCGAGAAGCCGAGGTCGGCGAGAACCGCGCCGCAGACTCCTGCTCCATTGAGTGGCAGTGTCCGCCCGAGAACATCCGGGTGGGCACGACCAATTGCCGTAAATAGTGAGAGGTGTGGGCCAAATGCGTCATGTTCCCGGGCTAATTCCAAGAAACGCGGAGTTCTTGGGTCACCCACTTTGTGAACTGGGTGACCAAGACCAGGAACAAAACGACCTGCAGCACGAGTTTCGGTAATGACGCGAATTGCAAGCGCATCCCACTCCGCGTCATCGCTTGGTAGCGATTCCTCAGCGGCGATCGCCGATGAGAGGAATCCGGCAGAATCTTCTGTCACGCCGAGGAAGCGAGAGCCACCGCCGAGAATTCCCGCAGCAACCGCACCTTGAATCGAATCCGGAGCGCTGAGGTACGTCAAACGAGCTGCGATCGCAGTTGGGGTAAACCCGTGGTCTGCTAGCGCAACGAGCACCGACTCGAACATGACCCGCTCATTTTCAGACGGTGGACGCTTCGCGACAAGCCAGAACGCAAGTTCACCGAACGTGACCTTTCCGAGCATGTCTGATGCCAGATCCTTGCCAAGCAAGGTGATGGTGTCGGCATCTGAGGTGCCAAGTCCAGTTCTGAATGAAGGAGTTTCAGCCATGGTGAGCCTTTCGAAGTGAATGAAGAAATGAGTCGACGTCAGTTGTCGAGTAACCAGTTGCGGATCTCGTCGCTGTCAGCGCCAAGTGCAGGAGGGGCGCTGTGGTAGCGAAGTTCTGAGCCCGAGAACGAAATTGGATTGCGCACCAGATCAACCTCGCTATCACCCTCACCCACGGTGACGCGTGGGTTGAGGCCTAATTGCTCGGCAAGGCCAACACCTTCGGCGATGTTGTTAATCGGGCCGCAAGGAACGCCCGCGGCCATCAGCTGGGTGAAGAGGTCATCAGCTGACCACGTCGACATTGCGTCGATCAGCATTGGATGTAAGACGTCTCTATTCGCGGTGCGGTCTTCGTTGCGAGCGAATCGTTCGTCATCAGCGAGATGCTCGATTCCGAGCACCTTGCAGAGACCACGGAATTGGCGATCATTTGCAGCTGTGATGATGACATCGCGATCAGCCGTTGGCATTACTTGATACGGGTAGACACTTGGATGTGCATTGCCCATCCGCATTGGCACCGCCCCGGCTGCAGTGAATGAAGCCGAGTGATTAACGAGGCCAGAGAGTGCCGACGACAACAAGTTGACCTTGATGTGCTGACCAAGCCCAGTGTCATTTCGCTGATTGAGTGCAGCGAGAATGCCGATGAGGCCGTGCATTCCGGTCATCACATCAAACACTGAGATTCCTGCCCGGAACGGCTCACCGTCGGGGCTGCCCGTGAGGCTCATGAGCCCCGAAACAGCCTGCACCACGAGGTCGTATCCAGGAAGCCCTGCGCCACCCTCGGTACCAAAACCGCTAATCGAGAGGTAGATCAACCCCGGGTTGTCATCTTTGACGTCGTCGTAGCCAAGACCGAACTTCTCAATTCCACCTGGCTTGAAATTTTCAAGCGCAATATCAGCGCGCAACAGCAACTTGCGTGCAACTGCGACGTCGTCGTCATTTTTGAAGTCGAGAACGAGTGACTTCTTATTGCGGTTGATCGACAGGTAGTACGTCGAAACCCCATCTTTTTCAGGTGGCGACCACGTTCGCGTGTCATCGCCGGCAGGGCTTTCCACCTTGATGACGGTCGCACCAAGATCTGCGAGCAACATCGAGCAGTACGGACCGGCGAGAACCCTCGAGAGGTCAGCGACGACGAGACCATCAAGTGGGCCTCGAGAAGATGAAGGCTGAGAATCAGCCGCTGCAGAGTTCAAGGGGGGCGCCTCTCTGAGATGATCAGGTGCTGCTACCTCGTTGGTAGCAGCACCATTACGTGTGATCGGTGGTCGTTATTCCGAGCGGTAGTTGTTGTTCGACGTGTGATCGCCTGCGAGCCAGCGCTCAAGAACCTCGTGAGCATCTTTCTGACGGTCGGCGTTGATCTCGTCTGCGCCGGGTGCGTCAACGGTGAATTCGAGAACCATGCCGTTTGGATCGCTCGTGTAGAGCGAACGGCAGTAGCCGTGCTCAAGCACGAACGTTGCTTCGGGGTTCCAACCAGCCTCGGTGAGGCGACGCTCGAGGTCAGCCTGAACATCTTCTGTCACGTTGAGTGCGATGTGACGGAATGGCGATGGAGCCAAGTCAGGGTCGAAGAGCGCCTGGTCTTCTGGGTCAGCAAACTGGAAGAACGCCAAAGCGCTTCCGTCGCCCAGACCAAAGAAGGTGTGGCAGTAGGTGCGGACAGCTCCGAAGAGTTCATCCTGTTCCGACCACGTCGCCATCAACGGAAATCCAAGGATGTCCTCGTAGAACGCACGAGTTGCTGCTTGATCCTTCGTTACGTATGCCGTGTGGTGCAGGCGAGTTGGCAACTTGGTGGTGTCAATCGTTGTCATGATGTCCCTTTACTGGTCGTACGTCGGTGACGCAGAGTTGTGATGCATGGCTTACGCTACTGTCAGCCTGACGAAGGCTCAAGTGAAGTAACCAATCTCTTCTTATTGATATTCCGAGTTTCCCTCTCGCCGAGTTCATGTCGCCCCTACTTTTCCCCTCTTCATCGGTCGTCCTCGTTCATGGAGCATGGGTTGGGCCTCGCTGCTGGGATCCCGTCGTTGCAGAGTTATCGCATGCAGGGGTGCAGCCATACGTAGTGACGTTAAAAGGTTCGGGTGAGCGCAGAACTGAGAACGGGCCGGACATCACGCTTGATGATCACATTGACGACGTTGTTGCGGTGATCAATGAGCACGAACTTCACAACGTGACCCTCGTTGGACACAGTTATGGCGGGCGGGTGATCACCGGTGTCATCGCAACAATTCCTGATCGAATCTCCCACGCGATTTTCGTTGACGCTCACGCGCCAGTTACACACGACGATGGGCCGACCGACGAGCGCCGTGCACAAGCCGCCGCAAATGGTGGAATGCTCCCATTTTCAGGATTTCGGTTCGACGCTGACCTTGTTGGAGACGACACGTTGTATGAGGTGTTGATGCGCGACGTGGTTGACCATCCATTTGGGACCCTCACGTCCTCATGGCAGCATGAACTTTCACCGAAGGCGAAGAAAACGTACGTCAGAGCGTTAGGGCCTGATGCTGCGCCATTCGAGAAATATGCAGTGGCCTGTCGAAGTGATGACGACTGGTCGTACATCGAACTTGACGGCCCACACATGCTGCAATTCACTCACCCGCGTGAGCTTGCCACGATCATTACCGGGGGCAACTAACTACGATCATGGTGTGCGTGATCCGTTAAACAGTCGCCTCGCCCCATTTGGCACCACCATCTTTGCAACGATGTCGGCGCTCGCAGTTGAAACAGGGGCAATCAATCTCGGTCAAGGTTTCCCGGATACCGATGGACCGTCTGAGGTGCTCGATGCTGCCGTGAACGCAATCCGATCCGGCCAGAACCAGTACCCACCAGGAATTGGGGTACCAGAACTTCGGAACGCGGTTGCTGAACATCAACGGCGGTTCTGGGGGCTTGAATTTGATCCTGATACCGAAGTGCTGATCACCGCTGGTGCGACAGAGGCGCTCGCAGGTGCGCTGCTGGGAACGCTCGAACCTGGAGACGAAGTCGTCGTATTTGAGCCGATGTATGACTCGTATCAAGCATGTATTGCGCTGTCGGGAGCGAAAGTGGTGCCAGTACTGCTTCGTCCAACGCCAGATGGATATCGCTTTGACGAGGACGAACTCAAAGCATCGATCAGCCCGAAGACACGTTCGATTCTGTTGAACACTCCGCACAACCCAACAGGCAAAGTGTTCACTCGCGACGAGATCACCTTCATTTCGTCACTTGCGATTGAGCACGACCTGATGGTGATCACTGACGAGGTTTACGAGCACCTCATTTTCGATGGCCGTGAGCACGTGTCGATGGCCGGTCTGCCTGGCATGCGCGAACGAACTCTCACCATTTCATCGGGAGGAAAAACCTTCAACACGACCGGTTGGAAGATCGGTTGGATTTGCGGTCCCCGAGAACTTCTTCGCGCTGCGATGAGTGCAAAGCAATTCCTCACGTACGTAAACGGTGCCCCATTTCAACCCGCGATCGCAGCTGGTCTACGACTCGGCGACGACTACTTCACTCGACTCGCCGATGGACTTGCCGATACCCGCAATCGACTCGGAGCAGGCCTTCGTGCAGCCGGGTTCAACGTGTTCCCATCTGAGGCGACCTACTTCACCACGGTCGACATCACCCCGTTACGAGCAGACGGCGATGGTGTTGCCTTCTGCACCGAACTTCCGCACAAAATTGGCGTCGTCGCAATTCCGAATCAGGTCTTCTATGTCAACCCTGAACACGGCCGAAATTTGGTGCGGTTCGCATGCTGTAAGCGACCTGAAGTGATCGATGCAGCTGTTGAGCGGCTCGTCACACTTGCGGCGTAAGTGGCTTTCCCATCATTGCGACAACGATTCCGTAGGGGGTTGGTCGTTGCAAAAGTTCGGCGAATCCGAGACGTTCATGGAATGCGAGCGACACGTCGTTGCGTGGTTCAACATTGACTTCGAGACCGAACACCTCGGCGTCAGGCACCTCGAGTAACCCAAGTCGTTCAGTCTCGGCATACAACGCGCGGCCTACCCCATGCCGGTGAAATGACTGGTCTACAACGACACGGTCAAGGTAGATGAAGTGGTCGTAGTTGTCGGAAAACCATTGATAGTTCGAACTGTCGTAGTCGAGACCGTGGGTCATCGTGAGTGAGAACCCTGCAGGGGCATCATCAACCCATGCGGTCAACGCGATTGCGGAACGTTCATACAAGTAGGCGAATCGTTCACCCTCGGCATCGCTCACGGCAGGCACGTGCAGTTGGTTGAGGGCAATCACCCACGAGAAGTCGTTTGGGATCATCTCTCGCACCTGTGTTGCCATCACGTAAGTATGCGTTTGGTGCACCGGGTTTCGGCGAATGATCGGTGCCCGCGATGCATCAGTGTCGAAACTCGTTCTAATCTCGTTGCATGCTCTTTCAACGCCGCACCGACATGATTCGCCCTGAAGAAGCGCTGCCCGGTCGCGCTGAACCAATGCCGGTCACTGAGACGCATCCGGTGCTCGGCACTCCGATGGTTGGGCCGTGGCCAGAAGGTCACGAAACCATTTACCTTGCGATGGGTTGCTTCTGGGGTGCCGATCGAATCATGTGGCAGATTCCTGGTGTGTACTCAACTGCCTGTGGGTACATGGGTGGTTGGACGCCGAACCCGACCTATGAAGAAACGTGCACGTCCCAAACAGGGCACACCGAAATCGTGATGGTGGTCTTTGACCCGCAGCAGGTAAGTGTCGAGACGTTGCTTGCAGCGTTTTGGGAAAATCACGACCCGACAACAGCGAATCGCCAAGGCAATGACATCGGCACTCAATATCGCTCGGCGGTATTCACCACGACACCACAACAACTTGCTGCGGTCGAGGCATCGCGAGAGAAGTACCAGTCATCACTTTCTTTCTCAGGCTTCGGCATAATCACGACTCAGATTTGTGATGCCTCAACAGCTGGCGATGGAGTCTTCTATTACGCAGAGGATTATCACCAGGGGTATCTACACAAGCATCCGGGTGGCTACTGCAATCACGGGTTCTGCCAGGTCGCGTACGCAACGCAGTAGCCGTTACTCGGTTGCGGTAAGTAGTTCGCCAGCACGAAGTTGGCTTGCGTATAACCCATTAGCTGCGACAAGTTCGTCGTGGGTTCCTTGCTCGGCGATACCTGCATCATTGAGCACAACGATTCGATCTGCTGACCGAACTGTCGATAGTCGGTGTGCGATCACGATCGCGGTTCGACCGGCGAGAGCGGCCGTTAGCGCATCGTGCACGAGCGCCTCGTTTTCCATATCGAGATGACTTGTCGCCTCATCCAAGATCATGATGCGCGGATCTTTCAACAGCAGTCGTGCGATGGCGAGTCGTTGCTTTTCTCCTCCACTCAGTCGATAGCCGCGTTCACCGACCACAGTGTCGTACCCGTCAGGAAGCCGGGCGATCGTCTCATGAATTCGCGCTGCGTCGCACGCAGATGTGAGTTCAGTATCAGTTGCGTCGGGTCGGGCAAATCGCAAGTTCTCCGCAATCGAGACATGAAACAGGTGAGGATCTTGAGCAACGACACCGATTCTTGCGCGAAGTGAACGCAGTGTCAGATCACGCACATCGTGACCGTCTACCAACACTGATCCATTCGTCACGTCGTACAGCCGCGGAATGAGCGAGACGAGCGTTGACTTTCCTGCGCCTGACGAACCAACTACGGCGACTGTTTCTCCAGGGCTAATCGTAAACGACACGTTGGTGAGAATGTTCCGGTCGGGATCAGCCCCCGGAATAGAGCGCTGTTCCATCGATGAGATTGAATGCTCCTCGGCGGCGGGGTATCTGAATGTCACTGAGCTGAAGGTGATCTCGCCGCCGCTGTCGGGAAGGTCGATTGCGCCTGGTCGCTCGGTGATTGGTTCGGGTGCATCAAGAACCTCGAACACCCGCTCAAACGAAACCATCGATGTCATCAGGTCGACCCGGGCATTCGTCAACCCGGTGAGTGGCTGATACACCCGAGTGACCAACGCAGCGAGCGCGACAAGCGTGCCGGCAGTGATCGAGCCGCTGACCACCATCCATGCACCGATGCCGTAGATCGCAGCCGTGCCGATTGCACCGACGAGGCCGAGCGCAACGAAAAACACGCGACCCAACATTGCAGAGGAAACACCCGCGTCTCGCACGGCGTTTGCTTGAGTGCTGAACGTGTCGAGTTCGCGTTGTTCATCACCAAACAACTTCACCAACATTGCTCCTGCAACATTGAATCGCTCGGTCATCTGAGTGTTCATCGTTGCGTTGTGCTGCATCTGTCGACGAGAAATGTCTTGGAGGCGACGACCAACTCGACGGGCAGGAACGATGAATGTGGGCAACACAACGAGTGACAACAAGGTCAGCCTCCACTCGAGTGCCGCCATCGTCGCAAGGGTGGTGACGAGGACGATGATGTTGCTCACGACTGAACCCAACGTGCTTGTCAACGCACTCTGCGCGCCGACCACATCGTTATTGAGACGAGAGGTAATAGCCCCGGTCGGTGTGCGTGTGAAAAAGCTGATCGGGAGACGCTGAACTTTCGCGTACAACGCAATGCGAAGGTCAGCGATAAGACCTTCGCCAATTCGCGCTGAACACCAGCGTTGCAAGATCTGCAGTGCGGCATCTGCAAGGGCAGAGACGACGGCGGCAGTTGCAAGCCACACAATGAGCCGACGGTTGCCCTGAGGAATTGCGTTATCAAGAATTTCTCGAACGACGAGAGGTGGCACGAGTGCGAGAAGTGCTGCGACGAGGATCGCAACAAGAAAGAGGGTGATGGTCGAGCGGTAGGGCCGAGCAAACGCCCACACACGTTTCGATGTTCCATCTTGAAGATGCACGTCACGCACAGCATCGGTGTCTCTCGGCATCATGTGGTGAGGGCCCATCCGCATCCCTTCATGTTAAGTACCCGTGGTGAGAGTGCATCACTGGCCTACCCTGATTTGATGATCTGGCGGAATGTTGTTGCGTTGACAGTTGGTGCTCTTGTCATCGCCGCTTGCGCCAGCGCAGAACCTGTTCGGCTGATCTCGTCTGAAACGACCGTTGGCACACCGCAAATAGAGTCTGACGACTCATCGAATTCGCAAGAATCAACCGAGGCGCCTGACCCTCAGACCGATGACGTTGCTGTTCCGACGCTCGAGTGGTCGCCCCTTGGTTCAGGTACCGAATCGACTCGACTTGTGGTGCCACTTGATTACAGCAATCCAGACGGACACACGATCTCGATTTACGTGGTTCGGCACCCTGCCCGCAACCAGACAGAGCGCATCGGTTCACTGCTGGTGAATCCCGGAGGGCCTGGTTTCGGAGGCTCAATCCTTGCCGAGTACGCCTCCCAGATTTATGACACAGCCTTGCTCGATCGTTTTGACATTGTGGGATGGGATCCACGCGGCACCGGATTGAGTGAACCGAGCATCGATTGCATCGATGACTACGACCCGTTCTTTGCTGAAATCGATATCACTCCTGAGACCGATGCCGAACAACGTGAACTTGTCGCCCTCGCTCAGGAGTTCGCTGATCGTTGTGTGAGCGCAAACGATGGCATCGCGCAGTTTGCAGGAACGAACAACTCGGCGCGTGACATGGATGTGTTGCGTCGTGCGCTCGGTGAGGAAACGATCAGTTATTTCGGGTTTTCGTACGGAAGTGAACTTGGTGCAACATGGGCGACCTTGTTCCCTGACACCGTTCGTGCAGCGGTGCTTGATGGCGCCGCTGACCCAAATGCGGACAGCCTTGAGTCATCCTTGCAACAGTTGGAAGGGTTCGAAGCCTCACTCTCAACCTTCCTGAAACAATGCAGCAGTGACCCGACATGTGAGTTTCACAACAACGGAAATGCAGAAGCTGCATTCGAAGACCTGATGGCATCGCTCGACGAGAGCCCTGCCCCGACGTCGAACGATCGCCCACCAGCGAATCTTGCAGTTGCCATCAACGGAGTGATCGAGGCGATGTATTCCGATTCGTATTGGCCTCGACTCGAAATCGCCCTTGCGAAGGCTGCAGACGGTGATGGCTCGGGATTGCTGTCGCTGCACGATGCCTATTTCCAGCGACAGTCAGATGGAACGTACGGCAACGAACTTGAAGCCTTCCAGACCATCAGTTGTGCCGACAGCGCGGACAGGCTCAGCGTTGAGGAAGAAGATTCTCTGATCGCCGAATACCGAGCGGTTGCGCCACGGCTTGTACCCGAAGGTGCGTCTGGTCAGTATTTCTGCACGTTCTTTCCTGCTGCGCAAGATCCTCGTATCGATATCACCGGTGAGGGAGCGGGGCCGATTGTTGTGATCGGAACGACTGGAGACCCGGCAACGCCGTTGTCATCAACTGAAGCAATGGCTAACGCGTTAGGTGATGGGCGTCTTGTGATTGTCGAAGCAGATCAGCACACCGGGTATGGCGTCAATCAATGCATCGACGATCTCGTCAACGACTATCTCATCAATCTCGAAGCGCCTAACAGTGGCGTTGAGTGTCGCTAAGCGACTCTCCTTCGACGGTGCTAACACCGAAGATTCACTGGCGGAAGGAGTGGGATTCGAACCCACGGAGACCCGAAGACCTCAACGGCTTTCGAGGCCGTCCCATTCGTCCGCTCTGGCATCCTTCCGTCCGTGGAGGCTATCGGCAAGCTGGGTGAGGGCGACGGTGACGGTCAAGTCAGTGGCGACGAGCGGCGAAGAATTCCTTTAAGAGTTGAGAGCATTCTTCGCTGCGCACACCCTCAACACGTGGAACCCGATGGTTGAGGACCTCGGAGTTGGTGAGGTCGAAACAACTTCCTGATGCTCCTGCCTTCGGATCAGTTGCACCGTAGATCAACATTCCGAGGCGACTGTTTACCATTGCGCCTGCACACATCACACATGGCTCAAGGGTCACAACGAGGACGCATTCTTCGAGATGCCAATTACCAACGACAGCAGCAGCATCTCGAAGTGCGAGAACTTCTGCATGTGCTGTCGGGTCACCGGTGAGTTCACGCTCATTGTGGCGACGAGCGATCACCTTGTGTTCATGAACAACGATTGCGCCAACGGGTACGTCGCCATGAGCTTCAGCCGAGCGGGCTTCTTCGAGCGCGATCGACATCCAACCATCAATGTCGCCATCGGTGAACTTGGTTGATGCGTTGGTGTCCACATTGGCAGGTTATGTCGCGAACGATCTGACTGTGCCTGATACGAGTGGCACCCGTAAGGTTCAGATCGTGTCAACCCCCTCAGTCGACGACGCTCCGAACCGCCTTCCGCGGTTCGCCCCTAAGAGCCTGTTTTATGGCTGGGTTGTGGTCGGTGTTGCTGTCATCGCTGTTTTGATGACCGCTGGCAGCCGGGCAGCACCGGGTGCATTGCTTGTCGACATGGAGCGGTCGACCGGTTGGAGTACATCGACATTGTCGATCGCTGCCTCGATCAGTCTCGTGATGTACGGCGCCGGCGGCCCAATTGCTGCATTTGTGATCTCACGAATCGGCTTGCGCGCCACAACAGTGTGGAGTTTGCTGCTCGCAGCAGTGTCGTTTGTGTTGAGCGCTCGGACAACCTCATTGTGGTCGTTCTATCTCTGGTTCGGATTCGGAGCAGGACTGGCAAGCGGCCTCATCGCCAGCGTGCTCGGCGCAACCATCGCAAACCGTTGGTTCGTCGACCGTCGAGGGCTCGTCACCGGGATTTTCGGTGCATCAACAAGTGCGGGATTACTCGTCTTCTTCCCGTTCTTCACTGCGCTTGCCGCAGATTCAGGATGGCGTCGCTCGCTCGAAATTGGAGCAGTGCTGCTTGTCATCGCCGCCATTCCCGCCGGCTGGCTCATCCGTGACGCTCCAGCCGACGTAGGCCTCGCCCCCTATGGCGGAACACCAGAACCCACCCGGGCACCCGACCGTGGCTTGTTTCGGCGTGCGGCTCGGCGACCAGAGTTTTGGTTGCTTGCAACCACCTTCATGGTGTGTGGGGTGACAAGCAATGGGCTTGTCGGCCAGCACTTCATCGCGCACGCCACCGAGCATGGATTTGCCGAAGTCACCGCGGCGAACTGGTTGGCAGTGATGGGGTTGTTCAATTTTGTCGGCACATTGATCAGTGGTTGGCTCACCGACCGTTACGACCCGCGACGGTTGTTGTTCGCGTACTACTCATTTCGAGGTGTGAGTCTGTTCTTCCTGCCAGTCATTCACGACAACGTTTCGATTGGTGTGTTTGCGATTCTGTTCGGGCTCGACTACATCGCAACCGTCCCGCCGACCATCATGTTGTGCGCTGAAGCATTTGGCCGGCACAACGCTGGAACTGTCTATGGCTGGGTGTTTGCTGCACATCAAATTGGCGCAGCGGTATCGGCGTGGGGAGCGGCGGTCATTCGTGAGGCAGCCGGTGATTACACGTGGGCATTTTCCGCTGGCGGTGGCATTGCGATCGCTGCCGGCATGTTGGCGACGATGATTCGTCGACCGTCACCTTCGACACCTGCCTTCGCGGGTTGAACCCTCTCCCGACCCAATGAGGTTGGTATGTCGCTCATTACGGTGGGGACGTGTCAACGCTGACAATCGAAGCATTTAATGAAGGCCCTGCAGGAAGCGGGCAGGGTGGTTGGACCTCTCGTCAGTTCGCAGAACTTCTCGATGGTCCACATACGTTTGCTCTTCGTCATCACGTTCCCCTCGGTCAGGAACTCAACGTGGTTCACGGCGACACGGTGCAGTTGCTACATGGTGATGTGCTCATCATGGAGGCGACCCCGTGGGTGCCTGATGCGGTGATGACAGACCCCGTGTCGATTGCTGATGCTGCTGAGGCTCGCTCGCGGTTTATTCCATTCCTTGATGACGACATTTCAATGACTTGTTTCTCTTGCGGTATGCAGCCCGGGTCAATGCAAGTTCACGGAGCCGCCCTTGGTGATGGTCGTTACGCAACTGATTGGGTTGTTCCCGAGTGGGCGACGACATCACTGGCTGCATCTGGAGCACTTTGGGCAGCACTCGATTGCACTGCTGCGTTTTACGTGTGTGGCAGCGACGGGGAACGTATGGCGTTCACCGTGCAATACGCGGTTGATCAGCGGCGCGAAGTTGCCCCAGGTGATCGGGTTGCCATCGTTGGATGGAATGGTGACTACGAGCCGGGGTGGGATGGCCGTAAGCGTGGTGCTGCATCAGCAGCGTTTGATGAGTGCGGTGAGATCATCGCCCTTGCGCGGTCATTCTGGGTGTCGGCACAGACCTGAAACAGATTGGCGCTGTGTTTTGAGAAGAAATGGTCGCGAAATGTGTTAGCTGGGATTGGCCAACTCAGACCAGTCAGACTTCTCGCGGGTCTTGTTGGGACTTCAGGTTGTCCGTTCTGAGAAAAGACCATTGCGGTTAGGGGCTTTCTCCGTCACACTTCTGAGGTGGATCACCGAATAGTTCATCGATGGGTGGCGTGCCACCCCGGATGGGTTGTTGTGTTCTGCCTCGGACTTGGAATCGAGTCCCGGCTCTGGATGAGGTTGGTCAGTGATCATGTGGAGTTCTCATGGGTAGGAACAGCGGCGGTTGTGGCGGTGTTTCCGATCTTTGGAGTCGGACACCTGATCTCGTCTGTCTTGCGTCGGCGGGGTGGCGCTAGTTCGAAAATTGGCCGTGGAGGTGGCGTCCTACTGACACTTCCGCTTTTCGGTGCTGCGGGTGGAATGATGTTGCCGACAGTCGTGTGTGGCTCACTCGCCCTATGGCGTGTGGGTTGGCCGTGTGTCGTTCGATGTGGACTACTAATCCTTGGATCGGCGATTCCGCTATTCGTTTCGGTTGACGTCCTGATAACAGAATTTTCGTTATTGCGAGCACTTGGTGTTCTGATGTTTATCGGTTCGTACATCGCTGTCGTGTACTTGACCGGCCCGTTGACAGCAAAGAACTGGGCGGCCGTACCTATCGAAGAATGAATATCTCGACGAGATGACTTGGCGATGTCGACGCAATAGGCGTCGTTTTGTTTCTTCGATCCGACCGGGTGGCGACTTCGAAGATTCTCTGGCGGAGAGGGTGGGATTCGAACCCACGGAAGGTTGCCCTTCACACGCTTTCCAAGCGTGCCGATTCGGCCGCTCTCGCACCTCTCCCGATGAACCGCCCACGCTATCGGCGGGTAGCCTCGGAGCCGTCGAGTCATCGGCCGGTCCCCGGCGGGTGAGGTGGCGGTCGGGTCCTGTGCGACGGGCACCCGTGAACCAGGTCAGGCCCGGAAGGGAGCAGCCTTCAGCGGCATCGTTCGTGCGCCGCAGATCGCCTGGCCGTCGCCTCAGCCGACGGGGCCTCTGCGCGTGATGGGCGGCTTATCCGCGGAACGGTCGTAGACCGTTCGCAGGAACGGTGCCGAGACGGCCGGCTTGAAAGTCTTCGAAGGCTTGTTGCAGCTCTGCCCGATTGTTCATGACGAACGGCCCGTACTTCGCGACCGGCTCACGAATCGGTTCGCCGCCGAGCACATACAGATCGAGGTCGTGCGTTTCCGACGCCGTGAAGGTCAACGAATCACCAGCACCGAAGACCGCAATTCGACCGGTCTGCATCGGCACCTGCTCGGCTCCCGCCGAACCTGCGCCACTCAGTGTGTACGCCAACGCGTTATACGCAGGATTCCATGGCAACACCACCTGGTGGCCAGCAGACACGGTGACATGGCAGATCGTGATGGGGGTGTGAGTTCCTCCCGGCCCGTGGTGGCCATCGATCTCACCGGCAATGATTCTGATAATCGACCCCGCATCATGAGAGGTAGCGAGCACAACATCGGTCGGTTCAAGGTTCTGATAGCGCGGCTCGGTCATCTTTTTCGACGACGGAAGATTTACCCACAACTGCAACCCATGGAACAGGCCACCGGTGACCACGAGCGACTCGGGTGGCGTTTCGATATGCAGCACCCCTGAGCCAGCAGTCATCCATTGCGTCGCACCGTTGGTGATTGAACCGCCACCACCGTGTGAATCTTGATGCAGAAACGTTCCGTCGATGATGTACGTCACCGTTTCGAACCCGCGATGGGGGTGCCAATCGGTACCCCGCGGCTCATACGGCGCATAGTTGACCTCACCCATCTGATCCATGTGAATGAATGGGTCAAGGTCGGCATCGCTAATCCCGGCAAACGCACGACGAACCGGAAACCCTTCACCCTCAAACCCACTCGGTGCATCGCTGATGAGCTTCACCGGACGCGTGACCGAGTCGGGTAAGTGAACAATTCTCGGGAGTGTCAAAGTGTCAGCAGTTACTGCAGGCATGTACGACAGTGTGCCTGAATATTGTGCCCGATGAGAGACCCGGCAGATCGGTAGCGCCGTGACTTACGACGCATTCATGAATGAACGCACCCGATCAGCAAAAGGCTGGGCCTGTTCAATCATGAGCCAGTGGCCCGTATTCGGGAAACGATCAAACTCGACGTTTGGCAGGTGCTCCGCAAAGTACTCACCGGCCGCGATCGGGATGAGTTTGTCATCTTCGCCATGCACGACAAGCGTCGGCTTGGTGATTCCTGCGAGCACATCTGGCGGGAATGTGAGCGGTTCGCCTTTGGCAAAGGTTGCGCGATGTGAACGCTCGACCTCTGGGCGTAGCGCGAGCGGAAGACGTTCACCTGCAATCTCTTGGAGATTGTCACCAAAGAACGAAGGATCAGCCACAAACGAGGTCATGAGATTGGCCATTGCCTCAGTGGTTGGCTCTTTGTAGAACGTGATGAGCTTGATGAGTTCAGGGCTTGGCGGAATTGGTGCACCGCCACCGCCCATCAGCACGAGGCGGGTAACTCGATCAGGGAACGTTGTCACGAATGCCAGCGAGATGATGCCACCCATCGAGTTCCCGATAAATGTTGCTGACTCGACGTTCATTGCGTCGAGCAGAGCATTGAGTGTGCGCACCCGAAGTTCAGTGAACGCTTTCAAGCCCTGTGGTGGGTCTTCTGGATGCGATGACTGACCGAAACCGATGATGTCAGGAGCGATGACATGGAAGTCGTTGCCAAGTTCGCCTAACTGCCATTCCCAGTTTGTGCGGGCGTTCGCTCCCGGGCCTGAGCCATGAAGAAGGAGGAGCGCTGGCTTGCCTGGATCTCCCGACTCGAGCACATGAAATTCAAGTTCACCGGCTTCGCTGTCGGTGACGGCAATGGTGCGTTCGTTAATGGTTGCGGTCATGGTGATTCTCCAGTGATGTAATTACGAATTCTGATTGTTGAGAAGGTCAAGGGCGATGTCGGGAAGTAGGTCTTCTTGGCCACCGACCATCTTGCGTCGACCAACTTCGAGGAGAAGATCAACAGTCGGGACGCCGTAGCGCTCGCTCGTGCGCTCTGCGTGTCGCAAGAAACTTGAGTACACCCCGGCATAGCCGAGCGACAAGGTTTCACGGTCGACGCGCACGGGACGATCTTGTAATGGTCGAACGAGGTCGTCTGCAGCATCCATGAGGGCGAGCAAGTCGCAGTTGAGTTCCCAGCCCATTCGCTGCGCTGCGGCGACAAAGACCTCGAGAGGAGCATTGCCGGCTCCAGCGCCCATGCCGGCAAGGGAGGCATCGACGCGGGTGCAGCCGTGTTCGACGGCAACGATTGAGTTTGCGACGCCGAGTGACAGGTTGTGATGGGCATGAATACCTGTCTGCGTTGACGGGTCGAGGACTTCGTTGAATGCTTCGAACCGAGCAGCAACGTCGCTCATTGTGAGCGCACCGCCACTGTCGGTCACGTACACACACGTAGCGCCGTATGACTCCATGAGCTTGGCCTGGCGGGCGAGCTCAGTTGGTTCTGCCATATGCGACATCATGAGGAAGCCGACAGCATCCATGCCGAGTGACCGGGCTGCATCGATGTGTTGAGCAGAAATATCTGCTTCAGTGCAATGCGTTGCGATACGAACAACTCGGGCACCGGCGTCGTAGGCGTGGCGAAGATCCTCCACGGTGCCAATTCCGGGGAGCAGCAGTGTTGTCACAGCGGCGTTCTTCACTGTGCCAGCAACAGCACTGATCCACTCAAGGTCGGTATGGGCGCCGAAGCCGTAGACACATGACGAACCTGAAAGTCCGTCACCGTGTGCAATCTCGATTGAGTCGACACCGGCGTCGTCGAGTGCCTTTGCGATCTGAATGACATCTTCGATGGTGTAGCGGTGACGAATGGCATGCATACCGTCACGCAAGGTGACATCGCTGACGTAGATAGGTCCGTCTCGCATCACTCGCCTCCGAGAATTCGTACGGCTGTTGCCAGCGCTGCTGATGTCATGATGTCGAGGTTGCCGGCGTAATCAGGCAGATAGTGGGCGGCGCCAGTCACCTCCAAGAACACGGTGACGCGAGTGCCAACAAATTTGCCGGTCTCGGGGATGTAGAGCGGGTCATCAGGACCAAAATCTTCAAACTGCACCTCTTGTTTCAGGCGGTAGCCAGGAACATACGCCTTTACCCGATCGACGGTTTCAAGGATGCTTTCGTTCACGGCGGCGTGGTCGACGTCGCCATCGACCAAGCAATACACGGTGTTGCGCATCATGAGTGGTGGCTCAGCGGGGTTGAGCACGATCACTGCTTTGCCGCGGGTTGCGCCACCGACGACTTCAAGAGCTTTCGAGGTTGTCTCGGTGAACTCGTCAATGTTGGCGCGAGTGCCGGGACCGGCTGACTTTGACGCAATCGACGACACGATCTCGGCATACGACACGACGCCAACCCGACTGACTGCGGCAACGATCGGCACCGTGGCTTGGCCACCGCAGGTCACCATGTTGAGATTCGGTGCATCGAGGTGCTCATCGAGATTGATGATGGGAACGCAGTACGGGCCGATCGCAGCAGGCGTGAGATCGAGCATGCGCTTCCCGGTTGGCTCGATGTGTTGCCAATTGGTGATATGTGCCGACGCTGAAGTGGCATCAAAGATGAGGTCGATGTCGTCAGCCTGCGGAAGGTTAAGTAGCCCTTCAACGCCCTCGGTGGTAATCGCCACACCCATTCGCTCGGCTCGCTTGAGACCGTCGGATTCGGGGTCGATACCAGCCAAGGCGACCATGTTGAGATGCTTTGCGTTACGAAGCACTTTGATCATTAAGTCGGTGCCGATGTTGCCCGAGCCGATGATCGCAACACCGGGTTTGCGGTCACTCATGCTGGTTCACTTCCTTTCGTCGTCACGGTGCCGAGACCAGAAATCGTTGCGGAGACTTCGCCATCGCCGGTGAGTGGGGCCATCGGGCCTAATGCGCCAGTCATGATGACGTCACCCGCTGTGAGAGGGCGACCTTGGCGCACTTCGTGTCGGGCAAGCCACAGCGCTGCTCGATACGGGTGACCGAGGCATGCTCGTCCAACACCTGATGAGACTTCTTCGCCGTTAATTGTCATCGACATCGTGACATCGGCAAGTTCGATCTCTCCGGGCTTCGTTGGTCGAGTGCCGAGCACAAACAACCCGCTCGATGCATTGTCGGCAACGGTGTCGAGAATGGTGATGTCCCAGTTCGCAATGCGAGAACCAACCACCTCGATCGCTGGCAGGACGTAATCAATTGCCTGAATAAGTTCAGAAATGGTGACGTCATCGTTTGTGATGTCGTCGCCAAGCACGAGCGCGACCTCGGCTTCAACACGTGGCTGCAGTACTGCCCCCGAGGGAATTGGTTCGCCGCTGACGAGACACATATCTGCGGTGAGGATTCCGAGGTCAGGCTGGTCGACGCCGAGTTGTTGTTGCACGACTTCTGAGGTGAGACCGATTTTGCGGCCAACGATTCGTTTGCCTTCTGCGACCCAACGGTCGACCATTCTTGCCTGCACGGCATATGCGGCATCGACGCCACCCTTTGCAAGTTCATCTCGAACTGGAGCGGTTGGTATTCCGGTCTGAGCAGCCGTTGCAAGCCGGTTGACGATGTCATCCAATACGTCTGAACTGACGGAATGTGTCATGAGAATGTCTCCTAGGAGCAGTGGTTTACGCCATTTTGAGGGTAGCCGCTGATCCTTCGAGCGCTGTCAACGATTCGACGACAGGGCACACCCATCGATGCGCAAGAATGTGGGAATGCACGTTCACGCTGTCGATGGCACCTACGAACTGTTCCGGCAGCACTTCGGAGCAACTGCAGGAGGCACTCGCACTCCCGGCGAATTTGATGCGACGACAGGGGTCTTGGCATCGACGATCCAGTTGCTTGCCGATGGCGCAACCCATGTTGGTGTGGCGAGCGACCACAGCATCGAAAGTTTCCGTAACGAACTGTTTGACGGATACAAAGACGGTTCGGGCATGCCGCCAGAACTCACGGTGCAGATTCCTCTGATGGAAGAGGCACTCGAGGCATTAGGTGTAACGGTTTGGCCAATGGTCGAGTTCGAGGCGGATGATGCGCTCGCATCTGCGGCGTCTGTGGCGGCAGCAGATGCGCGAGTCGAACGGGTGCTCATCGTGACGCCAGACAAAGACCTTGGGCAGTGTGTAGTTGGTAATCGAGTAGTTCAGTACGACCGTCGAAAAGGGCTGTTTATCGATGAGGTTGGAGTACACGAGAAGTTTGGCGTTGGCCCGGCGAGCATTGCCGATTGGTTAGCACTCGTTGGTGACACTGCCGATGGTATTCCAGGCCTGCCCGGTTGGGGAGCAAAAAGTACATCCGCTGTGCTCGCCCGCTATGGCCACCTTGAAGACATTCCAGATGAGGCAGGTCGGTGGGATGTTCCAGGTTTGCGTGGAGCAGCCAAACTCGCCAACACGCTCGCTGAACGCCGTGACGACGCCATGCTGTATCGCACCTTGGCAACGCTGATTACCGACGTTGAGGTTGGCTCGGTCGACGATTGGAAATGGGGCGGACCGACTGCTGAGTTCTCAGCGATCTGTGAGCGCATCGGGGCGCAGCACCTGATTGCTCGTGTCGAGCGTTTGCAGTCGTAGGGGTTCCGCAGTTCGAAGAGTTCGGCGTGGTTTGCGTTCAGGAAATTGCAACTCCACCGTCACAGCAGATCGTTTCACCAATCGTGTAGGCCCCCGCCCGCGAGCACAAGAAGATGGTGAGGCCAGCGATGTCCTCTGCTGTGCCGACGCGCTTGCGAGGGTTAGTCCGAGCAACGCCATCCCAGTCGGTGTTCTCGACGTCACCGCCGCCGCCAACTCCGGTTGACAGCATCCAGGTCGGGAATGGTCCCGGTGCGATGGCATTAAGAATGATGTTGCGCTTCACGAGCTTCGTTGCCATCTCTCGCGTGAGGGCATGAACGGCCGCCTTTGAGGGGCCGTATGAGTGTGTGTCAAAAATTGGAGCTCGGATGCCGTCGATCGAGCCAATGTTGACCACTCGTGATGGGTCTTCATTCGTTGCGCCCGCTTCGAGAAGGGGGAGCAGTTGCTGAGTGAGGAAGAACACACCTTTGACGTTGGTGTCGAACACTTTGTCCCAGCCTTTTTCTGGGAACTCTTCGATTGGGGCACCCCATGAGACACCCGCGTTGTTGACGAGAATGTCGACCCGAGACTCTTTCTCTGCGATAGCGCTGGCAAGAGAAGTAATGCCTTCCATCGTTGAAAGATCAGAAGGAATCGACACGCATTCCCCTCCATAGGTTTCGGCGAGGCGTGCCGCTGTCGCGTCGCATTGCTCGGCCTTACGAGATGAGATGTAGACCTTGGCTCCGTTAGCGAGTAACCCGGCTGCGATCATCTCGCCAATACCGCGAGATCCACCGGTTACGACGGCGACCTTTCCTGCGACGGAGAAGAGAGCGTTGACGGAGAGGGACTCTGGAGTTGACATGGCTCCATCCTGACAGCACAAAGGGTTGTTGACCGTTGTCGAAACCGATCAACAACCCTTGTTTGAGGTGCTGAGGTGAAGGCAGTTAGCAGGCGTACTTACTGTCTGCGTCGACCCGGGCCCGGTAGATCTCGGCGCCGTAGGTGTCTTTCACCAGAATGTCGTAGTAATCCTTGTAGTTCGATGGGCACTGGAACTTGATCGACCAATTCTTTGGCGCCTCGTCGTATCGGATGCCGGCATCGTTTGAACAGTTTTTGTTGATGACTCCACCGACGTCGTTGTAGCGGACTGCGCACACAGTTCCGATTCCGAAGTCTGGGCCAGGCTCACCGTCGACGTAGGTGGTGACTTTTACGGTCTTGGTTGTTGTGCCGGATGCTGAGGTGATCTCGAACATCACAGTCTTCTCAATGTCGTACGCCTCTTCTTCGACTTTGGTGTCGTCGTATGGCATCTGCTCATCGTCGTTGTACATCTCTTCGATGAGTTCTTCGCCTTCGGCATGCTCGTCACATGGCATGTAGCGGCCATTCATTTCGTGGTAGCCGGTGCAACCGAGTTGTGCGGCGGCAGCGAGAGCTTCACCCTTTGTCTCATAGGTCTTGTTCTCGTCCATCATCTCGTAGCCCTCGTCGTGAGCTTCGTTGATCATTTCCATGTTCTCTTCGTACTTGCCGTGCTCGTCGCAAGGCATGTACTCGCCGTCCATCTCGTGGTATCCCTCGCAGGCCGCCATCTCCGCTGCCATCTCAGCTTCTTCTTTGGTGTCGTAGAGACCGTCCTCTGGATAACCCTGTTCGGTTTCCTTCTCGTACTCGTCGATGAGCTTTGTGCCTTCGTCGTGGCCGTCGCATGGCATGTAACGACCATCCATTTCGTGGTAGCCCTCACAACCGAGTTCTTCGGCAACCTTTTCTGCCGTTTCCTTGTCGGCAGCGGTGCCGTAGTCATCGAGAAGGTGCTCGTGGGTTGATGATGAGCTGCTCGAGCTCGAAGAGGAGCTACTTGAGCTACTGCTCGAAGATGAATCGCTGCTTGATGACGAGCTGCTATCGGAATCGCTGCTTGATGACGAGCTGTCTGATGATGAGCCGCTTGATTCGCTGCTGTCGCTTGATGACGAAGATGAGTCATCGGACGAGCTTGAAGACGAGTCGTCAGACGATGTTTCTGATTCATCGAGTTCGTTTTGTAGGCGGTCAACCTCATCTTGGAGCGCTGCGACAGCATCTTCCAGTTCGGTGTCAGCACTCGTCGATGTCGTGGTGCTTGTACAAGCCGAGGCGATCATCATGATTGCGCCTGCAGCGATTGCAGAAATTTTCTTGTTCATGGGTACTCCCTTGCTCGGGTGCCTGGTGATCGGCACGTCGTTCAAGAGCACCGATGGACGATGTTCTCACACTTTTTGAAGAAAATTTCTGTTGAAATATTGATAGCCGGGGCGAGCTGCTCCGCAAGACGCACGTAACGGCCCGTAAGACAGAATGGTTCAGACCATTCGATGTTGACTGGAAAAGTGGTCGGGGTGAGAGGATTCGAACCTCCGACCTCCACGTCCCGAACGTGGCGCGC
>JAYNVD010000074.1:0-4406 GCA_038100275.1 Ilumatobacteraceae bacterium | reverse complement strand
CTGAGGAGTAGAACTTCAATGCCCGGCCACCAGGAGTTGTCTCTGGTGAGCCAAACATGACACCAATTTTTTCACGGAGCTGGTTAATGAAGATCGCGATGGTGTTGGTTTTATTCAGATTGCCAGTGATCTTTCGAAGCGCCTGGCTCATCAGTCGAGCCTGAAGACCAACGTGGGTGTCACCCATCTCGCCTTCGATCTCGGCACGTGGCGTCAATGCCGCCACCGAGTCGATCACGATGACGTCTATTGCACCAGAGCGCACCAACATGTCAGCAATCTCAAGCGCTTGCTCGCCGGTGTCAGGCTGTGAAATCAAGAGTTCATCGACGTCGACGCCGATCGCGCTTGCATAGATCGGGTCCATTGCGTGCTCAGCATCGATGTAGGCGCAGACGCCACCATTTCGCTGCGCCTCTGCGACGACATGCATGGCGAGGGTGGACTTACCCGATGACTCTGGGCCATAGATCTCAGTGATACGGCCACGTGGGAGGCCGCCAATTCCGAGCGCAAGGTCGAGCGCAAGAGCGCCAGTGGATATTGAGGCGATTGGAAGTGACCCCTTCTCACCCATCTTCATGATTGAGCCCTTACCGAACTGCTTATCGATTTGGGAGAGGGCCATCTCCAATGCTTTTTCGCGGTCGTTGCTCATCTGATTCTCCTTAGCGGTGCGCTGTGTGCCGGGTGCATTCACCCAATCGTTGTGGTTGCTGTGGACCGTACTCAGGGGGTGTGACACTCACTGGAGAGGAACAGAAACTGCAACTGTTTGGATGTGCGATCGAACAACAGCATTGTAATTCATCGAACACTTGTTCGCAAGTACTTCTTCAACGAAATTGCTGACAACTAACTGACGCGCAGGGTCAGATGAGGTCGAGAGGGCGCGACTGATTACTTCTCCGGAGTAGCAAATTCACTGAGAAAGAACGCTGTTGCCCACTTCGGCAACACGGAATCAATAGATGAGACTGCTGCGTCTTAGAGGTCAGCGTCGCCGCGACCGGCGAGTTCGTTCGGCTCTGGGCGACGCATGAACAAGTCGATCGCTTGCCACAAGGTGAACGACACCGGGTACCACAAAGCAGGCCCGAGCACCGCAAGTGACCCGATAATCACGATGAGTGCCGCAGTAGGAACGTTTGGCCAGGTCACCACAACTGCGATGAGAATCGAAAGCAGAATGGTGAGAAAGGTAAGGATGATGTTGGCAGTCGTCGCACCAAGCTCGAAGGCTTCGTCTCCGCGCCGCCATCCATGACGACAGGCACGGCAAGCGTCTTGACGCCGAAACCAGCCCTTGAAATATGCCTTACGGTCACCGCACCAGGCACACCGGCGCGTCAGGCCACGACCGAGCAACGACCAAAACCCTGGCAGTGCGTCAAATGCAATTGCAGGTGTGTCTGCAGGCTCTCCACTCGACGGGGAAATGTCCGTACCTTTCACCACATTCGCAGACTATCCCGCCACATGCCAGACTGACACCGTGCAACGCTCGGTCGCCTCAATTCTCCTTCTCCTTGCGAGCATTGCGTTCGGAGTTTCGGCAGGATGCTGGTGGCTACAACGGACCGTCTTCACACCCGACGACTCACCCTCTATTGCGGCCGCAATTCTCGACCAGTCGGAGATCCGGCTCGAGATCATCACAGTCGTATCTGCACGAACGGCAGGAGCGCTTGGAACGACTCCTGACACACTCGCCACTTTCCTTGACAGCGAAGTGCTCTCTAAGCGAGCAGGGGCAGCAGAACTTGCGCCATTTATCGAGCGCGCTCATCTTCGCGCCATCGGGTCGAACGACGATCTTGTCGTCATCGTTCCGAGCGAACTCGTCAACATCGTTCGCAATGAAATGGCATTCAACGCCCCTTCTGCAACAATTCCTGTGCCGGTAATCGGCACCTTAAAAACTGCTCGAACATCAACCGGATGGGCTATGATCATTTCTGCAGGGCTTGGCCTGCTCGCACTCATCTTCGGGCTCATTCTCCGGCCATATCGATCCGAGCTTGTTCAGGCGCTGGCTGAACTTCTTGTTGCGACCGCAGCGTCACTCATCATCATTGGATGGGCAATACCTGCATTCGTGATTCCTGCGATTGACGCAAGCAGTTGGACCTCACTTGCTCCCGCCCTCGCAGGCCGATCATTCCCGGTTGCTCTCGTCAGCGCGATCATTCTCTGTGTCGGCTCGGGGGCACTCTTTATTGCAGCGGTCAACGGCAGCCGTCGACGTCAATGGAATGGGCCATCGATGGGCGGCCGACGGCGCTCGCAACGCTGGTAATTACGAGACGAGTTCGTCGACAAATTCCTGGAAGACGTGTGCGTATCTCATCGCGTCGTCTTCATCGTGCATCACCGAAATGAGCCACTGCTCATCAAGACCAGGTGGCAACAGAACGCCACGATTAATACCGTGAATCCACTGGGCAAACGCAAGGTCGAAATCAGTCGCTTTGTAGTCTCGATAGTTGCGTACCCGCTGGGTTGACCATGTGATACAACCCTTGGCCCCAAATTGAACGGTGTGTGCTGGAATACCGGCACGATCAATAATTGCCTGACAGGCGTCAACGAGTCGGGTGTTGCGATCAACGGTGTCAGCAACGATTTCTTTCGTGCAAGCCTGTGTCAAGGTGGCCTTCACCGCAGCCATCACAAGCGGGTTTCCGTTGTAGGTGCCAAGGTGAAGGACCGACCCGTCAGTGATGTAGTTCATGTATTCGGCCTTGCCGCCGAACGCGCCGACGGGGAATCCACCACCGATCGACTTTGCCAATGTGATGAGGTCGGGACGCACACCAAGTTGATTTGTGGCTCCCCCATAACCGGCGGTAATACCGGTCTTCACTTCATCGAAAATCAACAGCGTTCCGTGGCGTTCGGTAATTTCCCGCACTGATTCGAGGTAGCCATCATCGGGAAGACAAATCCCAATGTTCTCCATCACGGGCTCAACGATGAAGCATGCAACGTCGCCAGGAGCAAGCGCCCGCTCAAGTGCAACCGGATCGTTATACGGAATGACCTTCACATCATCGATCACCCCATGCGGGATTCCACCCGACTGCGGGACAGAGTTCGGCGAATCAGCCGGACCAGCCTCTTCAAGTGACGGCTTATTCGAGATCATCACCTCATCGTGATGGCCGTGGTATCCGCCTTCGACTTTGACGATCTTGTCGCGACCGGTCACGCCGCGAGCGAGACGGATCGCGTCCATCGTGGCTTCTGTACCAGAGTTTGTTGGACGCCACATCGGAAAGCCGTAACGCTCTGCAAGCAACTCCCCGACCTCACCATTAAGTTCGCATGGCGTCACATACAGCGTGCCCGAATCAAGTTGCTCCTCGACTGCGCGTCGCACGTGAGGATTCATATGACCAGCAAATAACGCGCCGAAGCCCATGTCGTAATCGACATATTCATTGCCATCAACGTCACTCATGCGACTGCCGGCGGCGTGTGAGACAACGATTGGGTGCGGGTCATACGCCTGGAAACTCGACGGAACACCGGCCGGCATTACTTTGCGCGTGCGATCGGTCGCTTTCTGAGATCCGAGTGTGCGCTCAGAATAGATCGCCATTTCTCGATCGGTAATTTCCCTCGCCCGTGCGGCCAATGCGGCTTGATCTGACGACGTCATGCTGTTGTTTTCTCCTGATGCGATGGACGTAGGCGCAGAGGCCACGACCACTTCGTTGTTGAGAACGTAGCAGAGCCCTTCGGCTCAGCTGACCGGCTCGTTAGCTGCGAGGCACCTTCGACCACGGGAGGTCTTTATCGACCCGTGGTTCGCCAGGAAGGCCGAGGACCTGCTCGCCAATGATGTTCTTCAGAATCTCTGACGTGCCACCCTCAATCGAGTTTGCACGCACACGCAAGAACGCATATTGCGCACTCTTATTTGCGCCAGTCGCGTCAAGTTCGGTCGGACGACGGAAGGTGTAGTCGTAATCGATGAGACCAGCGGGCCCCATGAGATCGATACAGAAGTCGTAGAGCTCTTTATTGAGATTCGCGAACTCAAGTTTGGACACCGAGCCCTCTGGACCGGGGTTACCAACCTTCGCCGCTTCAGCGGCACGAACATTTGTCAATCGACCGACTTCAGCACGAACCCACAACTGCATGAGTCGGTCACGGCGAACATCGGTCTTCTCCGAAGCGTCAAGCGTCTTCCAGATTTTGACAGCGTCATTCGCTGCGGCACCCTTTTGAGGTTTCCCGCCACCAGCAGAACCACCACCAATTGCGGTGCGCTCGTTCATCAATGTTGTGAGAGCGGCGCGCCAACCCTCGCCCTCAGCACCGATGCGCTGATCGTCTGGGATACGGGCATCGGTGAAGTACACCTCGTTGAACTCAGCCTCACCAGTGATCTGACG
>JAYNVD010000024.1:5125-25375 GCA_038100275.1 Ilumatobacteraceae bacterium | reverse complement strand
TGTGGCCGACCCGGTCCATTGCCTCCGCAACGCGCGGGAAAAGGTAGAACGTCGCCTCTGGAACCGCGAACTCGATCCCGGGAACCTCCGCGAGGCCCGCAGCAGTGGCGTCCCGCCGCCGCCGCAGCTCTTCAAGCAACGGCGCCGCTCCAGAGGGGTCAGACAGTGCAGCAACCCCGGCATGTTGAACGAAATGAGTGGTACAACTCTCATCGTTCGTGTTGAGTTTTGCGATCGCTTCAATGACCTGCGTTGGACCGGCCGCACATCCGAGCCGCCAGCCAGTCATCGCAAAGCGCTTTGAGAAGGTGTACAGAATGATGGTCCGTTCGCTCATTCCGGGCAGCGAGGCAATCGATGTTGATTCGCCCGAATAGCGCATCTCGAAATACGCCTCATCTGAGAGCACCCAAAGATTGTGCTGAATCGCGAGTTCAGCAATTCGCTCCATCTCTTCCCTACTGCTCTCACAGCCGAGAGGATTTTGGAGGTTGTTGTAAATCAATAGCCGGGCATGTGGCGCCTGTTCTTCAATTCGATCCATGTCGATTTCAAATCCGGTTGGAGTCATCGAGTAGCCATAGGGCATCGGCGTCCCGCCGAAATATTCGACTTGGCTCTCGTAGATCGGATAGCCAGGCGACGGAAACAGAACACCGTCACCAGGATTCATCAGTGTCTGGATGAACTTCGTGATGACTGGCTTTCCGCCAGGCTGAACCGCAATATGTTCGGGACCAAACTCGAGCCCACGCGCTTTCCCAATGTCGTGAGCCAGTGCACTGCGGAGCGGTTCAATTCCAGCACCGGCGCAGTAGCCCGTGTACCCGGCATCTATCGCATCTTGCATCGCTTCAACGATGTTCTGCGGGGTCGCAAGATCAATATCTCCGAGGTGGAACGAGTACACATCATTACCGGCCGCTGCCCAATCGGCTGCCGCTTTAGAGACAGCAAACGCTGTTTCGGTCCCCAGATTCGCAAGACGATCGGCTAGATGTAACTCTCGTTGTGCACCCATCTTTCCCCCTTGAATGCTCTTGACAAATTGTACAACACGCGAATTTCATGATTGTTCGTCGCCGCCCGATACCTTCCCACAAATTCATGGGACCTATGGTCGATTCATGGGAACCCCAACCAGTGTCGACTTTCATTTTGATGTGATGTGCCCGTGGGCATATCAAAATTCACGTTGGATTCGCTCGGTCCGAGAAGAGACCGGACTCGAAATCAACTGGAAGTTCTTCAGTCTCGAGGAGGTCAACCGTGCTGAGGGCAAAAAGCATCCTTGGGAACGCGAGTGGTCGTATGGGTGGTCGATGATGCGGATCGGCGCCTATCTACGCCGCACCTCGATGGATGACCTCGACCGGTGGTACGCCCGAGCGGGCAAAGCGCTCCATGTAGACGGTCACAAGCCTCACGAACCAGATGTTGCTCGTCACCTTCTAGAAGAGATTGACCTCGACCCATCGATCGTCGATGCCGCGATTGAAGACGAGTCAACCCACGACGAGGTTCGAGCTGACCACGAGCGCGTCATTGCTTCAGGCGGCTACGGGGTACCGACCCTGTACATCGATGACCATTGCCTGTTTGGGCCGGTTCTTCTCGATCCGCCCTCAGGAGAACAGTCGGTTCGACTCTGGGAGGCCGTGTCAATGTGGGCGGAATTCCCGCATCTTTACGAGTTGCAGCATCCGAAAACTCCGAGCGACGAGCAGCAGATTGCAACAACATTTCGTCCTTATCTCGAAGCCCGAGACTGGGTTTCGATCAACCGTGGGAAAGTAGTTCCCATCGGGTCATCACCTGACGAGACTGGAGCACCATCATGAGCCACCCATCCCTTGCTGGCCTCGACCTCTGCTGGTCATCACTCAACTCACTGCTTGCCGAACTGAGCGAAGAACAGTGGTCAACCCAGTCACTTTGCCCCGATTGGGATGTGGCTGGCGTCGTTATGCACCTCATCGCTGTTGAAGAGATGTTGCTCGGCCGGGCACCAAGCGAATTTGCCGAACGACTCCCATTCGAAGAGATTGCAGGGTTCACCGACGCAATGTCGTCCCTTTCTCGAGCTGAACTGGCGGCGAAATTTATCTCAGTGACTGCTGCCCGGAAAGCCGAACTCTCCGCAATGTCAGATGAAGACTTTTCAACCCCAGTGATGACTCCGGTAGGTCCCGGCACATACGGCCGATTTATGGATATCCGAGTCTTTGACTTTTGGGTTCACGAGCAGGACATCCGTACCCCGCTCAACCTGCCTGGGCATGAGGATGGACCAGCAGCCGAACGCTCAATCGATGAGATCCGAATGTCAATGCCCTACATCGCCGGAAAAAAAGTCGGCGTACCAGACGGCTCCTCACTGAGGGTGGAACTCACTGGACCAGTGGCAGGGAGCATCACCGTCCGACTAGACGGTCGTGCAGGCCTCGTTGATGACTCAGACGAGACAACTGCGACGATCACCTCTGACTCAACCACATTCGCGCTGCTGGCCTGCGGACGCATCGATCCTCAGTCACGAATTGATTCGGCCAACATCAGTTGGACTGGAGACCCAGAATTGGGCGAAAAAGCTGCCCGAAATCTTCGATTCACGATGTGACGCGGCGGCGCGACACGATCGCGATCGAGGCGATGAGCGCGACTACTGACACAATCACGGCCAGCCACCACCATGAGGGCTGATATCGAAATTCCACCACGTGGCTGCCTTCGGTAACGGTTACACCGAGAAATAGTCCGTCAACAACTTCAATGTTCGCTGGCTGGCCATCAACCGTCACCGACCATCCATTCGATGCCTGAACATGTGTTGAGATAAGTGCTGGCTGTTCCACGTCGACGGTGACCACGATGTGCTCGGCGGTGAGACGGGTGCTCTCTACACTTTGCGGAGAACATGCGTCGGCACAGTCGAGTGCAACGTTCGAGAAAGCACTACCGGCAACCGATGCAACATTGGTCCGGAGCACCGACATTGCATCGTCAGTGAGTGGCTGCGTCGCAAACCACGCAACCGAATCGCCTACCCATAGTGGGTTTTCCCACACGCCGTAGCGATCATCGCTCACAATCGGGCCGTCCCAGTCTGGCAGCCACTCTGTTGCGGACCGATCGTTACTCAACACCATCCAACGAACACCAAAACGGGCGAGTTGCTCCGTTGGCACAGGAGCCCCAAGCGAATTTCGTAACGGCAGATCGATTGCGGGCGTTGCAGAGAACGCGTAGAGCATGTCTGCCCATTTTTGGGTGACCTGCACACCTCCGTCGTAGCCGTCGAGCGACGGCAAACCGAACCAGGCATTCGAGTTAGGTCGCAGACCTCGTACAAGTTCATCGTGAGGACCAGCGTCAGGGGTCAGCGCGACGACATACCCCCCGTCGCTTGCCCTCAACATCAGTTCCCCTATCGCTGGCGACGGAGAGTCGCCAACAGCTGAGTCCATCGTGATTCGATTTGGGATCGCCGACATCGACAACACTGCGAGTTCAACAACAATCACGGCGCCCAGCACCTGCCCGATATGTCTCGGGTTCACAACGATTGGCACCACCACGACTATGACAGCAGTCACGAACCACAGAACACCGGCGGTAGGCGTTCCCGATGTCATTGGGCCGACAGCAATTGCAAGTGCTCCTATTGCGATGCCCGACGCAACCAGCCTTCGCGTTCTCGGGGAGCGCAATGTCTTTGCAGCGTCAATGCCTACGCCAACGAATAATGCCAGGACGATGCCAACGATTGCGAGCCACCGCACCGATACCCTCCCGAGGTCGAACCCAGGCAGAAGGCGATACGCCACTGTGAAAAGCGGAGTTCGAGGGCCGAGCGACCACACGAGTCCAAGTGCCATCACCGTGCTTAACGGCAAACTCCACCACCGTTGTGATGAATCCGCAAGCGATGCGGCAACGCCAAACACCGCCACAATCACTGCGGCGACTCCAAACCATCCAATCGCCTCAAAAGCTCCTGAAAATGCTGCTGGGTCGCCACCGGTAATCGTCCCGAACAAGGCCTGCGCTGCCTTGCGAACCTGCAGCACGTACATCCCATTTCCGAGGTCGTCAAACGAGCGGCCCTCGTCGAGAGATGCGGCCGATCGGGCATCAACAGTCGCAAGTAACTGGGGAAGCGCCATCGCGCCAGAAAGCGCTGCCGCAACCGTCAGCCGAATGACACCCGTCCGATGGTGCAGCACGAGACCAAGTGTGAACACAGCAGCAACTACGACCACCTCCAGAATGAGTTGAGGGTGACCGCTCAACAGCGTTGCAGTTGCGACAAGCGCGAGCGCCCCAACCTCTCTTCGGCCACGTTTGGACGTCACACAGGCATGCAATGCCACAAGTAGCACCGGCAGCCACGCAATCGGTTGTATCTGCTCGAACTGCACAGTCTTCGTTTGTGTAGACCCAGCAAGAATGACGACGACTCCCGCAATTGCGCCAGCAAGCGCTGACAACCCAACACGCTTCCCAAGTGCAACCATTCCCAGCCCAAGCAAGAGCACGTGACCCACAACGATGAGCCCATGTCCGTAAGACGAGCCAAACATCAGAGCGAGCAACCGCGGCGGGTAAAAAACTCCGACTGCGTGGTTTCCGAGGTGAGGAGCAGTGCCGAAGATGTACTCGTTCAAGAATGGGATTCGCCACTCTCGAATCGCCTGCATTGACACTTCTGTGTTGGGTCCCGAATAGGTAGCCCCGTCGTAGCTCACCACATGATTGCCTGGCCACCAGAACGCCCTCGTACTGAAAACCGCCGCGACTGCGGCAGCAAGATATGCCAATCGCCAGGACATCGAACATGGGCTACGCGAGGACACGTCACTAGTTTCGCGCCTCAGTTCCCAGAAACTTGGCTCCCGTCGCGCTGAGGGGCGACAACGTTTGCGAATACAGAGGTGTAGCGTGCGCACTTGTCAGCAATTCCCCGCTTCACTCACCGCCAGAGGCAACTATGAGCCACCCTCGTTTTCATCTCGCAATTCCCGTACACGACCTCACCGCCGCCGCAGCGTTCTACGGAAGAGTACTCGGCTGCCCGCAGGGAAGAAGCGCCGACTCGTGGATCGACTGGAATCTCTTTGGCCATCAGGTCGTGACTCACTTGCACGAGGGAGCAGGAGTTGACGTATCGAATCCGGTTGATGGGCATGACGTCCCGGTACCGCACTTTGGCGTCATTCTTGATCCACCAACATTTCAATCACTCGCCCAAACATTGCGAGAAGCATCATGCGAGTTCGTTATCGAGCCGTACGTTCGCTTCGAAGGCGAAGTGGGCGAACAGTGGACGATGTTCTTGTTAGACCCGTCGGGGAATGCCCTCGAATTCAAGGCATTTGCGCACGACGAGCAGGTGTTTGCGTCGTAGCTTCAAATCAGCCGCAGTGGTCGACGACTACTGGTTCAATGCGACGTCGAGGTACTGCTCGAGCTGGCCGTCGGCCAACTCGCCACTGTGCCTCCACTGAACAACTCCGTTTTCATCGAGCATGACAAGGTACGGGTAACCAGTCGTTCCAAAAGCCTGGGCAGCTGTTGCGGCCTCATCGTCTGCCATCACGAGAAATGGCCAGCGTTCACGAAGCAGCCACTCCGAAGGCGGATAGTTGGGACGGTCCGGCGAAGTTGCTGTTGCAACTCCGACCACGTTAAGTCCTTGCGGCACTGCCAAACTCTCTGCCCACTCGACGAGGTCAGGAACCTCTGCCTGGCAATGAGGGCACCAGTGCGCCAGGAACACAACGAGAGTTGGCGAGCCTGGTTCGACAACGATTGACGACCCATCAAATGCCTGCCCTTCGAGCACAGGTGCAGTGAGACCTGCACCACCATCGGTCGCAGTGTCACCTTCAAATGCTGGCAAGAGATCGCCGGTGACCGTGATCGGTCCGTTCTCTGAAAGCGCTACCGATGAGTCCGACCCACCGCCAGTTGCGACGACAATAACGATTGCCACGACAGCGACGAGAACGACTGATCCAAGAATGAACAGCAGCTGACCGCGCCGGCTTGAAGAATCTGAATTCGATGCCATATGGCTTCAGGCTAGACGACCAGCCTTGCGCCAACACCTTCAGGTGACGAATTGATTGGCTATCAGAAACCTGCCGGTTGATGAGGAATGTACGGTGCTGTCAATCGACCAATTTCATCCTCAGACAGTTCGATTTCAAGGGCTGCCACCGCATCGTCAAGGTGAGCTGCTCGAGTAGCGCCAACAATTGGTGCGGTAACTCCTGGATGCGAGAGCACCCATGCGAGAGCGACTCGCGCCATTGACGTGCCTCGGCTGGCTGCGATGTCAGCGACTGCCCCCACCACGTCGCGGTCTGATTGCTCAGTGACGTCGCGTCCGTACAAGCCACTGCCAAACGCATCTGTATCGCTGCGCCCAGTTGATGTATCCCACGTCCGAGCAAGTCGGCCACGGGCAAGGGGGCTCCATGGGATCACCCCAACGCCGGTCTCCTCGCAATACGGAAGCATCTCTCGCTCTTCCTCGCGCATGAGCAGGTTGTAGTGGTTCTGCATACTCACGAATTTTGTCCATCCATTGCGTTCAGCGACATGCTGTGCCGTGGCGAACTGCCAGGTCCACATCGACGAGGCCCCGATGTAGCGAACCTTGCCGGTCCGAACAAGGTCATTCAGCGCCTCCATCGTCTCCTCGATTGGAGTTTTCGGATCCCACCGATGAATTTGGTAGAGGTCGATGTAATCAGTTCCGAGCCGTCGAAGACTGTCATCAACCTCGGTCATGATGACTTTGCGTGACAACCCAGCACCGTTCGGCCCCTTCCGCATACGTCCATTGACTTTCGTGGCGATGACTACTTCGGAGCGTCGAACATCGAGGTCACGCAATGCCCGTCCGAGATACTCCTCGCTCGTCCCAAGCGAATAGACGTTGGCAGTATCGAAGAAATTGATGCCGAGGTCGAGAGCCTGCTGGAAGAACGGCCGACTCGATTCTTCATCAAGGCTCCACGGGTGGGTTCCACGATCAGACTGGCCGTAACTCATACAACCAAGGCAGATTCGAGACACTTCAAGACCAGTATTTCCTAGGCGGCGATATTCCATCTGTGAATCATCTCAGGAACCGCTCAACTTTCACGAGGTCGGCCACTTCGGAACGCAAAAACTCAGACAACTACGATTCGGGGATGGGTACATCACCAGATGCTTCCGCATCATCAGTGCAGGCCGAGCACCACGACGTCATCGTGGTTGGCGCCGGAATCTCGGGCATCGGCGCGGCCTACCACCTACAAAAACTGTGTCCAGATCGCACGTTCACCATTCTTGAGGGGCGCTCAGACATTGGCGGCACCTGGGATCTTTTTCGCTACCCCGGCATTCGCTCAGATAGCGATATGCACACCCTCGGCTACTCGTTCAAACCGTGGACTGCTGAGAAGTCGATCGCTGATGGGCCATCGATCATGGCCTACCTCAGAGAGACCGTCGAAGAGTTCAACATCGGCCAGTACATTCGATTCAACCACAAAGTTGTCCGAGCTGAATGGGATTCAAACTCTGCGAGCTGGACTGTGCATGCCCTCATCAATGAGACCAACGTTGTTGTGCTGACCTGCAACTTCCTGTTCATGTGTTCGGGCTATTACAGCTATCGCGGCGGCTACGACCCCAATTTTGCGGGACGTGAGCAATTCAAAGGGCACATCGTTCACCCTCAGCAATGGCCAGACGACCTCGATTGCGCTGGCAAGAAAGTTGTCGTCATCGGCTCAGGTGCGACCGCAGTAACCATTGTCCCCGCCATTGCCGATGAAGCTGAACACGTCACCATGTTGCAACGTTCGCCAACGTGGATGGTCGCTCGCCCAGACGTTGATCCAGTGGCGAAAAAGATCAAGCGCTACCTTCCTCGCAAACTCGCCCACCCGATTATTCGCGCAAAGAACACGTTCTTCCAGCAATTCTTCTACAAGAAGACCCGTACTGACCCTGAGATGGTGAAAGGCAAACTGCTGCAGGGCGTGCGGGCACTCGTGGGCCCAGATGTCGACGTCGACAAGCATTTCACCCCGAGCTATAACCCGTGGGATCAACGCCTTTGCTTAGTTCCAAACGGCGACTTGTTCGCTGCACTTCGCAACGGATCCGCATCTGTCGTGACCGACACCATCAAATCGTTCACCGAATCTGGAATCGCGTTGACCTCCGGGGAGCATCTCGAGGCCGACATCATTGTGACTGCAACGGGACTTGAACTTGTCACCCTCGGCGACATGGACTTCGTCGTTGACGGAACGACAGTCGATTTCTCAGAGACATTCACCTACCGGGGAGTCGCCTACTCAGATGTTCCAAATCTCGTATCGACGTTCGGGTACATCAACGCCTCGTGGACGCTGCGCGCCGACCTCACTAGCACCTACGTGTGTCGTCTTCTTAACCACATGCGCAAGACGGACACGCAACAAGTGACCCCTCGTCTTCGACCAGATGAGATAGACATGCCACGTCGACCATGGATCGATGACTTCTCGTCGGGCTACATGCAACGGATGATGCCAATGCTCCCGAAACAAGGTGACCGCGAACCGTGGACAAATCCGCAACGACTTGCACCCGACAAAAAAGCCTTACTGAAGAACTCACTTGATGACGGTGTGCTGACATTTACTTCGCCACAGCCCGCAACATCCACCGACCGATTTGCAACCCACTGACCAAGGAGACCCAGCCATGCGCGCACTCGAAGTTCAATCGCTCACCGGACCCGATGGTCTCGCCATCGTTGACCGTCCAGAGCCGGCTGACGACGGCCGCTCCGTCATCATCGATGTCGCTTACGCAGGTGTCTCGTTCCCTGATTTGCTACAGACAAAAGGCATGTACCAAATCCGACCGGAGCCGCCATTCATTCCAGGCGTCGAGGCATCCGGCGTTGTCCGATCAGCCCCCGAAGGTGCAGGCGTGGTTGCGGGCGACCGCGTCGCGGTATGGGGAAGTACCTGCCACGCAGAGGTTGTCGCTGGCCACCCAGATCAAGTCTTCAAGTTGCCCGATGAAATGTCGCTGGCGGAAGGTGCTGCCTTCGTTCTTAACTACCAAACGGCAATGTTCTGTCTCGTAGATCGGGGTGGGCTGAGAGCAGGCGAATCAGTGCTCGTGCTCGGTGCAGCCGGTGGCGTCGGCACGTCTGCCATTCAAGTTGCAAAGGGCATCGGCGCAGGGCCAATCATCGGCCTCGTCTCGACACCAGAAAAGGCTGAAGTCGCTGCGGCAGCGGGTGCGGATCACACCGTGATCGTGAGCGACACTTGGAAAGACGAGGTCCTAGAGATCACAGGTGGTCGGGGTGTCGACATGACATACGACCCAGTTGGTGGAGACCGCTTCCTCGATGGCGTGCGAGCGCTAGCTCGCTCAGGCCGGCTCGTCGTCGTTGGATTTGCTGCCGGTGAAATTCCAACTATCAAGGTCAACCGGTTGCTGCTCAAGAACGTCAGCATCGTCGGTGCGGCCTGGGGTGAGGCGATCGCCTCCAACCCAGAGCTTGCACGGGATATTCATGCCCGGCTCGTTCCACTTGTTCAGTCCGGTGCGGTGAAACCGCCGATCGGACAGATCTACTCGTTTGATGATGCGATCAACGCCTTTCGGTCACTCGACGACAGGAGCGCGACAGCAAAAGTGCTCTTTGAAGTGGCCGGCGAATAATTTGCCGACAGGCACCGTTGCTGATGCGCTAGACAGCACCATCACACGAGTTCCCTTGTAACAACTTCTCGTCTCCATACGATGACAGAGGAGATGAGACGTTTTCCCCTGCTCACACTCATACTGGCCGCTTGGACAGCATGTTCTCTTGCCACCACTGGCCAACACGTTGCTGCGACCGGCGAAGTCGCTATTCAGAACGTTGAGTACCTCGATGTCAGCGTTGACACAAAGGGCTCGATCGGCGGCATCGGCATTGGCTATGACGGCACCGCAGTTGACCCTTACGGGGGCTATGACGACTCAATCACCTGGCGTTCAGACGGAACGATGATGAAGGTTGACCACGAGGTCGGGCCGACATACCTGCGGCCCAAGTACGACGTCAGTGGGCTTCCTATCGAGTCGTCCAGCACATCAGCGAGGCTTGAGGCATACCCCCGAAATACAACTGACTGCAGCGGATATGACTGGCAGGCTGCCTGCTACTGGGAGAATTACTCGGTTGAAAATGCTGTTCACGGTGGGTTCCACGTGGACGTGGTCCGCAACGACGACGGCTCATGGCCTCGCGTTGGCACCGTCACAGTGCCGACGGTGAACGATGAATACGGCGGGTTCGTTGCGACGGGCTCAATCATTGCCGCTACCCCAGTCATGGATGGCCAAGTCCATGTGGACGCATTCCAGATCGATTGTTGGATCACTGAAATCTGCCCACAGCGTCCGTTGTCGACCGGCGGCATTTCATACGGAGCGTTTTCCTCTGGCCCAAACCGAGGCGACTCATGGTTTATGAGTGTCGGCTGGCCGGGCCGATACACCCTCTACATCACCGACGATGCGAGCGGCGAAAAGATTCAAGTGTTCACAGATATTGCTGCTGGTGACGTACCAACGATCGATCTCAACGCTCCATGTTTCGGATTCAAAGAATGTGTCACCCTCAGCGGAACCGGCGCACCACCGGCTGCGGCAAGCGCGTTTCATCCTCTCTCACCAACACGCGTCCTTGACACAAGAAGCGGCCTCGGAATTGCGAACGGCCCTGTGCGCCCTGGGGACGGTTCAATAGATACATCGAATGACGACTTCCGAACTGACGAAGAACTTAATCATGAATTAGTGGTGACAGGGCGGGCTGGCGTACCAGATCATGGCGTTGCAGCAGTCCTTCTCAACATCACCGCTGTTGACCCTTCCGCGGATGGCTTCATCACGGTTGGTCCTCGACCACAAGGGCGCGGAAACCTGTGGGACGACCAGAATTCATTTGGTGAATGGCCGAACGCGTCAAACCTCAACTTCTCGGCCGGTCAAACCGTTCCAAACCTGGTTCTCGTTCGCGTCGGCGCTGGTGGGCGAATCCGGTTCCACGTTCACGAGGCGACCACCCACTTACTGGCAGACATCGCCGGGTATTTCACCTATGTCGACGATGGCGCAGGGTTTACCAGCGTGACCCCCACCCGCTTATTCGATAGTCGGCAACCCGGTGAAGACCCGTTCGGCTCAGATTCACGTCAACAGGTTCAGGTCACTGGTAGAGCGGGAATACCCGACGACGCGACCTCCGCAGTTCTGAATATCACTGCGGTGAGTCCTTCCGCTGAGGGATTTATCACTGCATTCCCCTCAGGTGGGAGCGCACCAGACGCTTCCAACCTCAACCTCCGAGCAGGAGAAACTCGGCCAAATTTTGCTGTGGTGTCGCTCAGTAACTCAGGGGCCATCGATCTTCAATCAGTACTTCCCTATGACACGGACGGAACTGTCGACCTCATCGTCGATGTATTTGGCTTCTACTCAGACGATCAAGGCCAACCGACGACCACAACTGAACCGTTCAGGCTCGTCGATACGCGTTCGGGCATTGGAGGGTTGAACTCTCCGTTTGGGAGTGACGAATCTCGATCGTTCCGTGCAGCCGGAACTCGTGGAATTCCCTCAACTGCAACGGCGATTTGGGTAAATCTCACAGTCGTCTCACCATCAGCTGACGGCTTTCTTTCCGCATATCCAACGGGAACGCAGAGTCCAGATGTGTCAAACCTCAATTGGCGGCCGGATGACATCAACCCCAATATGGCGCTAATTCCATTGAATTCTCAGGGATTCTTCGACCTTTCCGTCACGATGCCATGGGATGCGACTGCGCGTGCTGATGTCCTGGTTGACGTCCTCGGATGGGTTTCGCCCAGCTGAATCCAATTTTTTGGCGAATGAGGCGAAGATGTTGCTCGACGGTCGTCCATCTGTCGTCCTTCGCAAAAGATTGTCACCTGAATAAAGACGGCGTAGCCTTTGTTACACCTTAGAACTGGGGCAATCCCGCCCTAGTCCGATAGGGGGAGGAAACAACCCAATGAAGAAGACCCGTGCACGTAATTTCGGTGCGCTCGTGGTTGGACTCGCTCTCGTAGCCGGCGCCTGTGGCGGCAGCGACGACGCAGCCGAAGAGCCAGCTGAGGAGCCAGCCGCTGAAGAAGCAGAAGCACCAGCAGAGGAAGAGGGCATCGCCCCAATCGCTCCTCCTGCAGCAAACTGCGAAGAGGGCGACGACGCCCTTCGTATCGGTGGTCTCTTGCCAGAGACCGGAAACCTTGCGTTCCTCGGACCACCCGAGTTCGCTGGAGTTGAACTTGCTGTCGCAGAACTCAATGCCGCTGGCGGCGTGAACGGCGCCTGCGTCGTGTGGCTGCCAGGTGACTCAGGCGACAACGGTGACGTTGCAAACGCAACTGTTGACCGTCTCCTCGCAGAGGACGTTGACGCATTCATCGGTGCCGCATCATCAGGTGTGTCATTGACCGTCATCGACAAGATCACTAACGCTGGCAAGATCCAGTTCTCACCAGCCAACACCTCGCCAGCATTCACTGACTACGAGGACAATGGCCTTTACTTCCGTTCGGCTCCGTCGGACGTCGTTCAGGGTGCAGCGCTTGCTGACCTCATGATCGGTGATGGCGCGCTTACCGCAGCATTCATCGTCATGAACGACTCATACGGCACCGGCCTCTTTGAGTACACCTCAGCTCCGTACCTCGCAGCTGGTGGCGAAATCGTCTACGAGGTCATCTACGACCCACAGGCAGAGAACTTCGACGCAGAAGTTTCAGCAGCAGTCGAGTCTGACGCCGACGCAATTGTCATCATCGGTTTCGATGAGACCTCAAAGATCCTCACCGGACTCATCGAGGCAGGCGCAGGCCCAGCCGACAAGATGATCTACGGCTCAGACGGCAACATGGGTAACGCCCTTGCACAGGCATTCGACGACCCAGGTGTCGTCGCAGGCATGCGTGGAACCGTTCCTGGTGTTGACATCGAGACCAACGAGGACTTCATTGCCCGCCTGCTCGGCGTTGATCCTGAACTTCAGGACTTCGCTTACTCTGGCGAGTCATATGACGCCGTGATGGTGATCGCTCTTGCAGCAATTGTTGCAGGAAGCAACGACGGCGTAGCCGTTGGTGCGGCGATCAACGACATCACCCGCGGTGGCGAGAAGTGCTCAACCGTTGCAACTTGTGGCGAGATTCTCGCTGCCGGTGGCGACGTTGACTACGACGGTGTTTCCGGCCCGCTGGAATTCATCGACGCAGGCGAGCCTTCAGAAGCATCAATTCTCATCAAGGAATTCAATGCTTCAGGTGAGCTCGAAGTCGTTGACATCATCTTCGGCAAGATCTGATCAACCGATCAGTCTTAACTGAACAACATCGTGATGAGCCCCGGGGAAACCCGGGGCTCATTCGCGTCTAAGGGCAACTGTGTGTTTGAGAACCTGGCGTACAAGGAAATACTCTCATCGCCCAGCTAAGGGCAGAGATGATCAGCCAATCACTGGCAACACCGGTTACCGCTCACAGGATGTAGACCAATGAAGACGACGATTGATGACGAGAACGACCTCTTGGCCCATTCTGGGCAACGCGAAACAAACCTCGGTCAGATATGTGACGTGCGTTGATCAGTCTGCGTTGATCAGTCTTGGTGGGACTTCACCAAGGTTCCGAGATACAACTCGATCACCTTCGGGTCGGTGAGAAGGTCTCGGCCGGTTCCGGTGTAGGCGTTGGTTCCTTGATCAAGGACGTAACCCCGATGGCAGATCTGCAAACAACGAGAAGCATTCTGTTCGACCATGACAATCGAGACACCGGCACGGTTGATCTTATGACAACGAACGAATACCTCATCTTGAAGCGCTGGCGACAACCCGGCAGAGGGCTCATCAAGCAGCAATACTGACGGATCAAGCATAAGCGCTCGACCCATTGCGAGCATCTGCCGCTCACCACCAGAAAGTGATCCTGCACGCTGGTCACGACGATCGATCAGTTTCGGGAACATCTCCCCCACAACTTCAAGTCGCTCAGCAAATCGCGAAGGATCGATGAACGTTCCCATCTCGAGGTTCTCTTCAATGGTCAACGACGGGAACACGTTGTTCGTCTGTGGCACATAGCCAATACCTCGACTCACCAACGAGTGAGCCTTCATATTGGTGATGTCCTCACCGCGAAGCTGCACGCTTCCCTTTCGAATGTTGACAAGCCCAAACATCGCCTTGACGAGAGTGGATTTGCCCGCACCGTTCGGGCCGACAATTCCGACCAATTCTCCTTCAAACAGTTCGAGAGAGCAGTCATTGAGAATGTTGATTCCAGGCAAGTAACCGGCATCAAGCCCATCGGCAGCGAGAAGTGGCGTGTTCCCGGACATCAGTCGGCCTCCAAGTCAAGTGCAGAGTCATGGTGTGCACCGAGGTACGCATCGATCACAGCCTGGTTGCTCGCGATCGATTCTGGAGGGCCTTCAGCAATGATTCTGCCCTCAGCCATCACGACCACCCAGTCACTGATTTCTTGCACCATGTCCATGTCATGCTCAACGAACAGCACGGTCATCCCCTCATCACGAAGGCCTTTGACATGGTCGAGCAGTGACTGTTTCAAGGCAGGGTTCACACCGGCCATCGGCTCATCGAGCATGACCATATTTGGTTTCACCATGAGGGCTCGCGCCATTTCAAGCAACTTACGCTGCCCACCAGAAAGCGTTCCGGCGAACTCATCGCGCATGTGGCTGAGTTTGAACCGCTCGAGAAGAGCGTCGGCACGCTCAGTGATTTCTGCCTCTTGGCGACGCCAAAGGAACGGGAAGAGTGCCTTGAAGAATGATTCACCGGTCTGACCGGTACCACCGAGCCGCATGTTGTCGATCACCGTCATTTTTGACAACGACTTCGTTAACTGGAAGGTTCGAACCATTCCAAGATTGGCAACTTTGTAGGCCGACACTCCCGAGAGGTCATTGCCTTCGAACATCCGGCTTCCTGTATCGGGCTCATCAAAGTTCGTGAGGAGGTTAAAAAACGTTGTCTTCCCAGCACCGTTGGGGCCGATAAGTGCTGTAATCGCACCTCGCTGAACTTCAAGGTGGTCAACATCAACTGCCACGAGGCCACCAAAGGCTCGGCGAACGCCGTCAGCAACAAGAATCGGATCATTCTTCGCTGCGCCCGGCTCGTAGGGGACGCCGTCGAAAAGGTTCTGGGTGGTAGACGATTCAGCGGTCATCGAGCGCCATCTCCTCTTTGGTTCCAAATATGCCTTGAGGCCGGTAAACCGCTAGCAAAATCAGCCCAAGACCAATAAGCATGAAGCGAACCTGACCAACCTGAGTTCCATCCATCACCGATTCTGGGATGTAATCATTTTCGACAAGCTGGCGAAGAAAGACGTCGGTGAAGTTCAAGATTCCGTACAGGATCGCCGCACCAGCGATTGGTCCGCCAACCTTGGCAGCGCCACCCAAGATAAGCGCCACCCATGCAAAGAAGGTCACATCGGTGATGAAGTTTTGCGGCTGGGCTGACTGCGTACCGATCGCCCGGAACATTCCACCAAGCGCTCCGAACATGCCGCCAATCATGAGCGACTGCATCTTGAACCAATATGCGTTCTTGCCAAGGCTTCGAGCTGCGTCTTCATCCTCGCGAATTGCACGTAACACACGTCCCCACGGGCTGCGCATTGTCATCCAAACAATGAGTACCACGATCGAAAGCACAATCCAGCCGATCAGCACCACCCACATCTGGTTACCGATGAACAGCCCGAAGAAATAGCGTTTTTGTTTATCGAATGGATTGAAGTCGTAGAACGTATTTGCAAATGCCGTCAATCCATCGGATGAGCCAGTCCAGCGGTCAAGCGACGGCGAGCGGGCGATGATACGGAACATCTCACTTGCCGCAATAGTCACGATGGCGAGATAGTCAGCTCGAAGTCGCAATGTCGGAACGCCCATGATGAGGGCCAGCAACAAAGGAAACAAGACGATTCCAAGCAGCAGACCCCACCAGAAGTTCAGACCGAGAGTGACCACCGCCATCGATAGGCCATACGCACCAGCGGCCATGAACACTGCCTGACCAAAGTTCAACAGACCCGTATACCCATAGTGCATGTTGAGACCCATGGCGGCAAGCGAGAAGTAGATAAACGGCTCGCCGATGAACCCGCGGAACGAGTTCTGGATGATTGCTCCCCAATCCATTTACGTTCCTCCTACCCAATCCGCTCTCGTCGACCAAAGAGACCTTGAGGCCGAATCAGTAAAATGACAATCAGCATGAGAAGCGCTCCAACGTTCTTCATGTCCGTTGGGATGATCAACGTCGACAGCTGAATGAAAAGTCCAACGATGATGCTGCCAAAGAGGGCTCCGTAAGCTGTCCCAAGGCCTCCCAAGGTGACGCCAGCGAACATCAGCAGCAAGATTCGGAATCCCATCTCCCAGTTGATGGATTCGGTGAGGCCGAAGAGCACACCACCGAGGCCCGCCAACGCGCTACCGAAGATCCAGACAAGAGAAATGACTCGTTCAACGTCAATCCCAGTTGACTCGGCGAGATCTCTATTGTCAGAGACCGCGCGCATGGCTTTACCCATCCGAGTGAGCTGCAGTGCCGATGCGACACCAACGAGAACAGAAATCGAAATAATCATCAACACCAAATCTTTTGGTGCCAGTCGGAACAATCCGAGGTCCCATTGCTCTTGAATCTGGTAGTCGCGAAGCCGCTTCGCACGACCGCTGAAAATGAACAGAATTACATACCTAAAAAAGATCGAAAAGCCGATTGACACCACGAGGGCCGCAACCAAACTGGCGCCGCGTCGACGCATCGGACGCCACACCGTCCGGTTAAAGAGTCCACCCACTCCACCGCAGATCGCTACGACGATGATCGTTGCTGGGATGAGGTGAAGGCGAACACCAAAAACTCCAGCGTTATTTAAGAGGTACGCCAGGACGGCACCAAACGTGACTGCTTCACCGTGAGCGAAGTTCGTCAAACCGGTTGTTCCATAGATCAACGACAACCCGATTGCGCACATCGCAATAATGAGACCGAGTTTCAGGCCATCAACGATGAGCTGGATCACCGTGTTACCGCCGACTGAGCTCTCCTCAGGCTCACCCAGCGGGAACAATGTCGACTTGGACGACCCGTCGATCAACGTCACTTGTGCCGGATTCTTATCTGGGTTTCGCAATGAGGCACCGTCAGGAAGGGTCTCAACATCGAGAAGAATGTCGTACGTGCCTTCGGGAATGATGATCGACCAAGACCCATCCTCGGCAGTTGTCGTTGATGCCACCTCTGAACCAGACTCGTCGAAGGCCCGGAAGGTCACCCCAGGAACACCGACGCGCTCACCCTCTTCGTTCTTCTGGACAAGGCTTCCTTTGACTTCGCCACCCTCTTCTTGAGCGGAGACAGGCCCATTTGAACCAAGACCTAGCAATACGAGAAATGCGACAACAACCGCCATTACACCTCGGCGCGCCCGCGCAAACGTTGCCATCAATTGAACACCACCCATCGGGGCGAAAGGCTATCTCGTAATCGCCCTGAGGTCACGAATTTGCCAACGAACAAGCGAAGTTTCGTTAGGTCAGACCGTTATCACGATTGTTCCGGCGACCTTGTCGTGCCAAGTCTGACGATCTTTATCCCAGATCATCCATAGGTAGCCGAGATAGAAGATCTGCCCCGAAATGATATTCCCGAACAATTCACGACCGAGCGCACGCCAGAAACCCGGCGGCATCCCGTCTGCTACTCGTACGACTTTGATTCCAACAATCTTCCGGCCCCACGTCTGTCCTGTTTTCCCTTCGGCCCTGACATAGATGAACATGACTGCCAAAACACCGAGGACGATGAGGGCGACACCTCCCGCGACTGACGAACCAGACGGCACCCCCGGTGGACAGATGAGATCGGGAGAACCAACGACCGAAACGCAATTGTTGATAATCGGCATGACGATGACGAGAACTCCTGCGACAACGGGGATCAGCATTGCGAGTCCGTACAGCAATAAGTCGAGCAGATAAGCGCCAAGCCGCGCCCCAAAACCAGCGCGCCCCGAGACATCACTCGGCCACGACTGCTGCCCGCTGAACTGCGATGAGACAGGCGGTGGTGGTGGTGGTGGTGGAGGCATATCACTCATCACCCCAACATTAGTTTGTGTGATCGGGGTGGGTCGCCGAAATAACTTGCCAAGAGATCGCTCGTTTAGAGTCAACATTGATGGAGATTTCCCAAGCGACGGTGCTCGATGTGCTTGATCTCTGCGGTGTCGCAGTCTTCGCAGCCTCAGGAGCGGTGCTTGCAATCAGGCGCAAATTCGATGTTGTTGGCTTACTCACACTGGCGTTCGTCGCAGCTCTCGGCGGTGGGGTGCTTCGAGATCTCTTATTGGCTCGCGGCGTGCCTATCGCATTCGATGACCCGAGTTACGCAATTGTCGCCTTCATTACCGGACTCGCCGTGGTTCCAACTCGCAATCTCATCGAACGCATTTGGCGCCCAGTCCTGGTTCTCGACGCAGCCGGGCTCGGTCTGTTTGCTGTGACGGGTGCAACCCTCGCTGCCGAACAGGGACTTACGGCAATCCCTGCGGTGATGGTCGGCGTGGTAACGGCAACCGGCGGCGGTGTCATCCGAGACGTACTCGCCGGTGAGGCCCCTCAGGTATTCCAGCAAGATTCCGTGCTGTACGTCATCCCGGCAGCACTCGGCGCGTCAGTGATTGTCATTGCTCACGGGCTCGAATTGCTCAACCTCGTAGTCAGCATCTGTGCTGCGCTCTCGGTGACAATTATTCGAGTTGCTGCGCTGCACTTCGGGTGGCACGCTCCCCTGCCACATCGGAAATAAGCATTGATCAGAGAGAATTCACACTCAAAGAGTGGGCACGACGGGACTCGAACCCGGGACCTCCACCGTGTCATGGTGGCGCTCTAACCAACTGAGCTACGCGCCCGTAGCAGAGATGATGTTACCGGTTCAGTCGTCGCCGGCAACCGTCGGCGAAACGATGAGTCTCGTGCTGATCTCATTTGCCATCAGTCGACCTGCACGGGTCAGCACCCAACGGTCATCAACAAGTTCAACCAACCCTTTGAGCGCCTCACCATCAAGAGTTTGATGAGGCACGCCCTCACGAAGACGTAGTTGAAGTTCAAGGCGTTCAAACTCACGGGTCTCTGGTTCGAGGTCTTCTGATGCTGCCTCAACGCTCAGGCCATTTCGAATTGATGAGATGTAGCGATCGGGAGTCCGAACATTCCACCATCGACGGCCATCCTCATGGGAATGTGCGGCACAACCGAAGCCGCGGTAATTCTGCTGCCGCCAGTAGAGCAAGTTGTGGCGGCACTCATGGCCTGGCAGAGCCCAGTTCGAAACCTCGTAATTTGCGAGGCCGGCCGCCGCCAACATCTCATCTGCCACTGCGTACTTGTCCGCCTGGTCGTCATCATCTGGGTGACGTTCGTGCTGATCGGCAAGCGGGGTTCCCGGCTCAACCGTCAGTGCATACGCCGAGATATGCGGCGAGTCGTAATCGATGAGTTCTGACAGGCACGATCTCCACTCATCAACCGACTCACCAGCCGTTCCATAAATGAGGTCGAGGTTGAACGATGTCATACCAACAGAGCGGATGCACTCAACCGCCGTTTGTACATTCTGCGTGTCGTGGGTTCGGTCAAGGGATGCCAGCACATGCGGGATTGTCGATTGCACGCCGAGGCTGATGCGATTCACCCCTGCTGATTGGAACTCGGCAAGAAGGTCGACACTCACATCATCGGGATTGCACTCAACGGTGACTTCTGCACCTTCGTGGCTCGGAATCGACGAAATAACTGCACTCAGGTGGTCAGGTGACACCAAACTTGGTGTTCCTCCTCCAACAAAAATGCTTGAGGCCATCGGCATACCGCGCGATGCAGCATCTCGGATGTCCTGTTCGAGCGCGTCGAGATATTCGGATTCAAGATGATGTCGATCACTCCATGTCGCAAATGCGCAGTAACCACAGCGATGGACGCAAAACGGAATGTGGACATACACGCCAAACGGGTCGGACAACCGCCTCACCTCCGCTGCGCAGCCATCAGCGTCGCACCGACAACTGCTGC
>JAYNVD010000024.1:0-5025 GCA_038100275.1 Ilumatobacteraceae bacterium | reverse complement strand
CCTCAGCAACTCGCCGCAGGCGTTCAAGTTGCTTGTTCGTTCGCTTCTCGTCCCACTTCACGACCGATCGATCAGCTGCGAGCAGTTGAATCCGATCAACTCCGATCTCAACCAGTTTCTGCACCATCCATTCGAGTCGGTCACCTTTTGGAATCGCGACTGCGACAACGAGGTCGCTCCGATCGCTCGAAACCTGAATTTCTCCCACGGCCTCGACAGCTTGACCAGTCCATTGGCACTCACGCCAGTTCCCGTGACCGTCCGTGACAGTCACTTTCTCACCCTCTCGAAGCCGTAGAACCCGTTGAAGGTGATGCGTTGCCTCATCACTCAACACCAGCGCATGAAGATCAGCAGCCAGCACATGCGCCGAGGATCGACGAAGAGCCTCATCCATCACAGCACCGCTCTAGGAGAACGCCGACTTGATTCGCGAGAACAACCCACCACCAGAGGAGCCGGTTATTTCCCCACGGCCATCAGCAAACTGCCTCAGCAACTGCTCTTCCGTCTCAGACAATTTTGTTGGGACTTCGACATCAATGATGACCCGCAGATCACCGCGGCCACGACCCCTCAGTCGAGGTACACCCCGGCCCTTCAACACGAATTGATGATGTGGCTGCGTCCCGGCAGGGATCGAGAACTCTTCGTCGCCGTCGAGAGTCGTCAATGTGAGCTCGGTTCCCAAGGCCGCCTGGGCGATTGAGATTGGCACATGCGTCACGAGATCGTTCTCGTCACGCTCGTAACGATCGTGTGGAGCAACTCGAACGTGCACGTAGAGATCACCGGAGGCTCCTCCTCTCGGTCCCGCAGCACCGCGCTGCGTCAAGCGAAGCGTTGCGCCCGAATCGACCCCGGCTGGCACCTCAACCTGATATGTCCGCTCAACTGTGGTTCGGCCTTCGCCACGACATGTCGTGCACGGAGTTGCGATGACCTCTCCCAAGCCGGAACAACGTGGACACGCTGTCGTTGTCATCATCTGGCCGAGCACGCTCTGGCGCACCCGTCGGACTTGACCCGCGCCATTGCAGTCTGCACATGTCACTGGCTGCGTTCCTTCTCCGGCGCCCGAGCCACCGCAATCGTCGCAGCGTTGAGGGAGCCTCAGATCGACAGCAACCTCAGCACCAAAGACCGCCTGCTCAAATTCGAGGTCGAGCACGACCTCCATGTCTTGTCCCCGAGGGGGACCCGACGGGCCGCTCCGGCCTCCGCCACCACCGAATGGACTTGACCCACCGAAAAACGCGTCGAAGATGTCGCCAAGACCACCGCCGCCAAAAATATCTTCAGCAGACGGTCCACCAGAACCGCCGACTCCCGCCTCTCCAAACCGGTCATAGCGGGCACGCTGATCGGCATCAGAGAGCACCTGATAGGCGACTGCCAGTTCTTTGAATCGCTCTTCGGCCTGAGGATCGTCGGGGTTTGCATCAGGGTGCAAATCACGCGCCCGGCGTCGGTAGGCCTTCTTGATTTCCTCGGCGCTCGCCGATCGATCGACGCCGAGCAATTCGTAGTAATCGGCCATGGCTAGGAGCCTTCTCCGAGACGATCGCCGAGTCGTTCACTCACGAGACCCACGGTAGCGAGCGCCTGTGGGTAGTTCATTCGCGTTGGACCGAGCACGCCGACTGAACCGACATGCTCACCCTCTACAACCACAGGAGCAACAACGATTGAACACGCAGCGAGTGGCTCAACGCCATGTTCGCCACCAATCGCGACCGACATACCGCGATCGAGCACATCACGTACCAACGAGACGACGACGAATTGTTGCTCAAGAGTGTGAAGGATGTTTCTTACGACCTCTACTGCATCGAACGAAGCTGCAACAGAGGACGTACCACCCACATAGACATGGTCGTCAGATGACACCTGAAACACTGCGTCGCGAGCCATCGCCGCAAGCGCAGCGACCGCGTTGTTCTCAACGCCGTCAATTGTCGTTACCTCGGAGAGCTTCTTACCCACCAAGTTGTGAGCCAAGACCGATGCCGCCTCAGTGAGTTGATCATCGTCGCATCCGTCGGGCAGATCAATCGTCGAACTTTCGACCGCACCATTCGAAAAGACGACAACAACCGTTGCATGCGTGGAACTCAATGGCACCAATTGAACGCTTCGCACTTCCACTTCTGCTGGCGTCGGGCCCAACACGAGGGATGTGGAATTAGTGAGATTGGCAAGCAGATCGGATGTTTGGTGCAACATTTCTTCGAGCCGACCATGCGCTGCGGTGAAGAAATCTCCAATTTGGGCAGTTTTTACGGAATCGAGCGGACCCGGAATCGTGAGATTGTCGACGAAGTATCGATAGCCCTTATCTGTTGGAATTCGGCCAGCAGAAGTGTGGGGTTGAACCAGGAATCCTTCTTGTTCAAGATGTGCGAGTTCATTTCGAACCGTTGCAGACGACACGCCAACGCCGGGCGCGTCAACCACGTGGGAAGATCCCACTGGCTGCGCCGTCGCGATGTACTCCTGCACGACAGCGCTGAGAATTGCAGTCTTACGGTCGTCGAGCATCTAGCACTCAACGATACCGACTGCTAGCCGGCTCGCGCGGCTTCGTAGCGTCGCAATGCTTCCTTACGTTCCGCACCGTGGTCAACCATCGGAGCCGGATATTGGTCACTGCCCAGTTCTGGAATCCACTTCTGCTGATACCCCCTTGAGGGGTCAAAACGATCAGCTTGAGCGGTTGGGTTAAACACTCGGAAGTAGGGAGCGGCATCCGTTCCAGTTCCTGCGGCCCATTGCCATCCGTGATTATTTGACGCGAGGTCACCATCGACGAGGTGTTTCATGAACCACTTTGCACCCCACTGCCATGGCAGATGCAGGTCTTTCACAAGGAAGCTTGCGACGATCATCCGAACGCGATTATGCATCCAGCCGGTTGCCAAAAGTTGACGCATCCCGGCATCGACGATCGGGAAGCCGGTCATCCCGTTACACCACACAGCAAACCGTTCATGCGCTGCGCGATCGGTATCAACAACGATTCCGTTGAGCTTTGTATCCAGGTTCGCCCATGCCGAGTCAGGACGCCTTGCGAGGACATCTGCATAGAAATCACGCCATGCAAGTTCGCTCTCAAATGTGTCGTGATGCGATGACGAGGGATCAAGGTCGTTGAGTAATCGTGCCGGGTGAATCACTCCGAACCGAAGCGCTGCGGAAAGCTGACTCGTCCCATCCTTTGCTGGCACGTCTCTCAGATCGCTGTATTCGTGAAGCGATCCTTGCGAAAAGTTTCGCCAGCGTAAATTCACATTGGCCGCAGTGAGATTTGTGAGTGAATCATCTAGGAGCCCGCTCTCAGGTTGGACGACCGACTCGCTCCCAGCGTCGACTGACACCCAGTTCGGATCACGTGGCGCATCCGCGAGCACCGCCTCACTGGAGGACAGCACCGACTTCCAACGCCGACGAAATGGAGTGAATACGGCGTACGGGGTTCCATCATCTTTCAGCACCCCGCCAGGCGCGACAAGATAATTCGAACCGGTTCCGATGAGTCGACAACTCACTGCACGCAATGCCGTTGCAACCTCCGCATCACGCGCATGGCCGTACGGTCCATAATCACGAGTGACATGCACCTCGGTTGCACCAAGAGTGGTTACGACGTCAACTAACACCTCGACCGGTTTCCCATGACGGATCACCAATGCGCCGTCGGTGGCCGTATCAAGATCAGCAAGCGCAGACGCTAATGCTGCCTGCCGGGGCCCACCGGCCTGAGCAAATGCGGGATCAACGATAAACAGCGGAAGTACCGGCCCTGCCGACAATGCCCGAAGCAAGGCTTGATGGTCATCGAGACGAAGATCTCGCCTAAACCACAGGACAACTGGAGAAGCACTCACGTCGACAGTGTTGACGGCGACGCCATCTCTCGCATTGTCGAGCGCGAAATCACCATGAATCTCAGCCATAACACACAGCCGAGAACAATCACTGCGCCATAGAGCAATGACCATGTCAATCCAATCGAGTCACCGATCACACCTGTAATCGGCCCGCCAATGGGGTACGAACCCAAAAAGGCAACCGCACTGAACGCCAATACCCGGCCACGCATTTCAGGAGGGCACATATCTTGGCTCCATGAGTTCATTGATGCGATGAACCCTGCTCCCCCAAGCCCCAACGGGATAGCGACGATCAACGCAACCGGACCAGAGGTTGAGAACGCAAGAGCAACCCCCGAGCATCCGAGCAGAAGTGCATTTGCAGTCATCCAGCGCAACGTGACTTTCGACCGACCCGCGGTTAACAACGATCCAACAAGGCTTCCAAGGCTCGTTGCGGTCATCACCCAGCCGAACCACATCCGGTTTCCCCACGCTGCATCCGCAATACGAGGCAACGCGACATTGTGGTTGTAGCCAAACGTTGAGACGACTGTGTAGATCACAAACACAGGACCAAACAGTGGAGTTCTCGCAATAAACCGCACTGCCTCACGAATTGGCTGCCCTCCCTTCCCGACACGCGGGGGTTGGGTGACCTGGGATTGATCAATCGTGACGATCGAGAAAATGATTGCAGCAGAGGTCACCGCGTTGATGATGAACATCCAACCAACCCCGAGCGGGCCGATGAGCAATGCCGCAATTGCAGGACCAAAAATTCGTGAACCGGTCATCGTTGCGGTGTTCAACGACATCACATTTGAAATCTCATTCTGAGCGACTAACTCGGTGAGGAATCCACGCCGGGAAGGATTGTCTAGCGCCGACACGATGCCCAACATCAAGGTTGCTGCGTACACAACTCCGAGGGAGAGCGAGCCCGTGATGTATGCAAGCGCGAGAAGAGTTGCCTGAACAGCCATCAACGATTGCGTGATGAGCACCACACGGTGCCGATTGACCCGGTCGGATAGAGAACCGGCCCATGCACCAATCACCAGCAGCGGGCCGAATTGCAATGCGGTGAGAATGCCAATCGCTGTGGTCGATTCGGTGAGCCGGTCAACAACGACCGCAACCGTTGTGAACT
>JAYNVD010000073.1:0-4462 GCA_038100275.1 Ilumatobacteraceae bacterium | reverse complement strand
AGGACATCCATTGCGAGTTCGAGGTCTTCGACATGGCGAGCCATCGGTCCGGTCACGGCGATGTCGGCCTGGCTGTAGGTGCCGGGCATACCCGGGATCTGACCATGAGATGGGACGATGCCGTAGGACGGCTTGTGGCCAACGACTCCTGAATAATGCGCAGGTACGCGAATTGAGCCACCGATATCGCTGCCAACTTCGAGAGCACTGAACCCCATCGCAAGTGACGCAGCCGACCCGCCTGACGAGCCACCACAGGTGCGGTCGGGGTTGAACGGGTTCAACGTCGTCCCATACACCCCGTTATACGACTGAATGTCACCCGCCCAGATCGGCAGGTTGGTCTTTCCCCAGATGACGGCCCCGGCGTCCCGTAGGCGCTTGACGGGGTCGGCGTCTTCGGGTGGGACAAAATCTGCGAGCTCAGGTGCCCCCGAAGTGGTGATACAACCCTCGGTTTGGAACGAATCTTTCACTGTCATTGGCAAGCCATGAAATGGCCCAAGGTCTTGCCCCGACATGACCGCAGCATCAGCGGCGTCAGCGGCGGCGCGTGCCCGATCAAGATCACGGCGAACGATCGAGTTGATTTGGCCATCGAGTCGGTCGGCTCTCGCCACCATGTGTTCGAGCACTTCGCGACTCGAAACCTCTTTGGCAGCAATTCGTTGAGCCGTCTCAGTTGCTGACCACCAATGCATGTCGGAATCTGACATTGCGAACCCCCGTTGCTTGTTACGTCTTACGACAAGTTTGACTGCGCACGAATCCAATCGACGAGTTCGGCTGAGAGGATCGGTGTGAACCACTCAACGAATGTGTTCGAGAGGTGGTGGCTATCTCGATAGACGAGAATGTCGCCGACCACGACAGGGCAACGGGTTGTGTCTGAATCGTCATCGGGCACAACATCAACGCAGAGCCAGACGTGCGGGTCGATGACGCCGACCGACATCTCATCAGCGATCAAGAGCGCAATATTGCGCACTGCTCGCTCGGTGTTGCGAAGAAGACCAGGTTCGCAGGTAGTGAGGTCATTTTTATGCGAAACCGCGCACGCTGGAGTAGCGCTATACGGGTCGGGGGAATCGAGCATCAAGATCGGTTCCATCCCGGCATCACGAAGCCGAGTGAAAAACGACGGAAGGTCACGCTCCCAGACGCTTGCGGGCACTGCCTCGCGAGTCGATGCTTCGAGTAGCCCCCAATGCTGCGACATGATGACGACCTCGACACCTTCTCGTTGAAGGTTGTCAATCACGGCCTCTCGCCAGGTCGCACAATGACTAAACACCGCATCAGCACCGCGATTCCAAGTGACGACGTCGAGTAACGGGCATCCACCTTGGGTGTGTGAAATAAGACGCCAACCGTTTTCGCTCGCCATCGTGTTGATTGCAGCAAACCACTGCGCCGCATGGCTGTCGCCAATGAGCCCGATCGTGAACTCTCCCGAGAGGTCGCCGAATACGCAACCGTCAGCAAGCGATGGTGTCATGAACTGGTGGCAATTCGTGTTGTATAGCGTGCTGGTGTCATTAACGGCGTTGTAAATATCAGGCCGAACGTTGTCGGGGAGCACCGTGTTGTCGAGGGCGTCCAAGATGGCATCAAGCGGTTCGACGTCACGATTGTCGACGAGCGGTGGCAGCGTCGTAGTCGGCGTTACATTCGTCTCGGCAGCATCGTCCTCAGATTCTTCGGAGTTCGCGTTAGGGGTAGCCGGGGGTGCGAACAGAGTCGTCGTTGTCGTGGCCGACAGGGTTGGCGCCGCCGCAACGACCCCGGTGGATGCGGTCGGTTGATAGCGAGAGGTGCCGATACCAACAATTGCTGTCACGGCGATCAGTGACACGCCGAACGAATACGTCATCGCTGGTCGCGACATCAGTCGTTGGGATCTGCGAACCGGATTCTCGATGTATTTAAAGCCGAGGGCGGCCAATACGAATGCAAGCGCAAGCGCTCCAACTGTCTCGAAGAACCGCAATGGGCGTTCGAGCGCTCCGCCAACGAGCACTAGCGCGGGCCAATGCCAGAGATAGAGCGAATACGAACGCTCGCCGACCCACTGAAGTGGTTGATGTCGCAACAGCTGTTGAGCACCTCGCGATGTACTGTCACCGCCGGCGATGACAGCGGCGGTCGAGAGCACCGGAACGGCAGCAACCCAGCCCGGAAAAGCTGTCACCCAGGCTGCAAGCGGTACAGAACATCCGATGCCAACAAGTCCTGCCCAACCAAGCGCACTACGCACCGATGGCTTGAGCTGATCGACTGAAGGCCACCACACCGCGAGAAGTGCTCCGACGCCTAATTCGAAGGCTCTCGTATGGAGGCCGAAATACGACCACGTCGGTGAACTTGACGACAGCGCAACACTGACAGCGAACGACCCGGCAACGACGACAGCAATGACTGGAGCAATGCGGGCTCGAACCCGTTTCGCTCCCATCGAGCAGAGAGCGATAAGTCCTGGCCACACCAAATAAAACTGCTCCTCAACAGCGAGCGACCAATAGTGCTGAAGCACTGACGGATCAGTGTCGCCGGCTAGGTAATCGGTGCCTCTGGCAGCGAACACCATATTGACGAAGAACCCGGCTGCAGCAGCAAGGTCGGTACCAAGAGATGAGAACGATGTGCTGGGCAGGACGGTAAGCGCAACGACGGTCGACGTGACAGCCACGACCGATGAGATCGGTAGCAGGCGACGAATACGCCTCGCATAAAACGATCGAAGGGCAATTCTCGCGTTGACCTCGCGTTCGGTAATGAGTATCGAGGTGATGAGAAAGCCGGAGAGCACAAAAAAGACGTCAACCCCAACGAAGCCGCCACTCCAACCCGGAACGCCGGCGTGATATGCAATGACGATCAGTACCGCAATTGCGCGGAGCCCCTCGATATCACGGCGATGTTGCACGGTTGGTAACGGTACCTGCGTGTTTTCGATGAACTGGTCGGCAAAGCGAGTTCAACCTGAAGTTCTCCAACATTGGCTCACTCATGAGACCGATAGCCCCCGAAACGGCCAGTGGTGTATTCGACAACGAGGCAGTCGACATTGGTAAGGAATAATCCTCTAAATAGCACGGTTAGGCTTTAGGACGAATAGGCAATGAGGCCTGTTGACATTTGGGAGGAATACCTATGACACGTATCCGTACGCGTGGTTTGAAGGGTGCGGCAGCATCTCTCGCCGCGCTTTCACTCATCCTCGCTGCCTGTGGTGGCAGTGACGATGCAAGCGATGATGCATCTGGTGATTCGGCAAGCGAAGAAGCCGGTGCAGAGGAATCATCAAGCGATTCAGACTCGAGCGATTCAGACTCGAGCGATTCAGACTCAGTCGAGGTCACCCAGGAGGGTGGAATTCTCGCTGCTGTTCAGGCTCGTGGAGTGCTTAACTGCGGTGTTTCAGGTGCAGCCGTTGCATTCTCGTACACGCAGGCAGATGGCTCGATGGAAGGTATCGATGCCGACTACTGCCGTGCAGTTGCAGCAGCCGTTCTTGGCGATGCAGAAGCAGTTGAATTTACTGCCCTTACTGCTGCAGAGCGTTTCACCGCAGTGCAGACCGGCGCCGTTGATGTGTTGATGCGTAACTCAACCTGGACGCAGAGCCGTGACACTGAGGTTGGTATGGACTTCGGCCCGACCACCTACTACGACGGTCAGCAGCTCATGGGTCGCTCAGCCGACGGGTTTACTGGTTCATCATCAGTTGATGAAATTGATGGCGCAGTTGTTTGCACCAACGCAGGAACGACAACTGAGACCAACATCTCAGAGCTCGCTTCACTGCTTGGAATCGACATCACGTTGACCACCTTCGAAGACTACGACCAGGTAGTTGATGCCTTCATCGCAGGTACCTGTGACGTCATCACCACCGATGGCTCGGGCCTCGTTGGTCGTAAGGCAGCGCAGGAGCCAAATGCGGGCGACTGGGTGATCTTCCCGGCAACCCCAATCTCAAAGGAACCACTTGGTCCTGTGTACGCACAGAACGACTCACAGTGGGCAGACGTCGTTAACTGGACGGTGTATGCAACATTGATCGCTGATGAGAACGGTGTGGCATCAGGTGATGTCGACGCTGCTCTCGCTGGTGAGTTTGGTCCTGAGATGGCACGCCTCATGGGCGGTGAAGGTGAACTCCAAACCGTGATGGGACTGTCTGCAGATGCGTTCTACAACGTCATCAGCCAGGTCGGTAACTACCAGGAAATCTGGGACGCCAACCTCACCCCAGTCGGCCTTGATCGCGCAGGCTCTGCCAACGCATCATGGACTGACGGTGGTTTGATGTACGCCCCACCGGCACGTTGATCTAACTTCATCTACATCGAGTTCAGGGTTGGTCGGGCTCATGGCCCGACCAACCCACCTCGGTTCAGTATCCGTTTTAGTTGTTAAATAAAAAAGGGGGGGGCTGGCAGCGTGTCTGAAGCATCAA
>JAYNVD010000072.1:0-4614 GCA_038100275.1 Ilumatobacteraceae bacterium | reverse complement strand
GGGTTCACGCTGAACGCGTCGGGCTTCCTCGAACATTCTCGATCTACGACCAGGGTGACGCAGTCCGACTGACTGGGTATGTCGTGCGCGATATGGGTCTCGACCCGAAACGGTTCAACTCTCGAGCCGTTCACGGTCACATCTCGATGTACAAGAACGAGCTCGTTGATCCTGCTACTGCGATTGCTACCGCTGACGACATTTTCGCCCGCCGTCATGCTGAGATCTACGCGGAGTATCAGACCCGGCTTGAGCGTGCCGGAGCAGCAGACTTCGATGACCTCCTCACCTTGACGGTTCGGCTCCTTGCTGAGTGCCCGGATGTCCTCGACGAATACCGCGGGCGTTTTCGTCACCTTCTCGTTGACGAATATCAAGACACCAACATGGCTCAGAATGAGATTGTTCTCGCACTAGGTGGAGCGACCGACACGGCAGGGGCACACAATGTGTGCGTCGTCGGCGACAGTGACCAAAGCGTGTATCGCTTCCGTGGGGCAGACCTTCGAAACATCATCCAATTCGAAGATGCCTTCGCTGACGTCACGACCATCGTGCTCGACCAGAACTATCGCTCGACACAGACCATCCTCGATGCAGCAAATGCGGTCATTGTGAATAATCCTGGACGTCAGCCAAAACACCTCTGGACTGACGGCAACTCAGGTGAGCGAATTGTCCGTTATTACGCAAGCGATGAAGGCGATGAGGCAACGTTTGTCGCTTCGACCGCACGTCAACTCACGCGTGAAACCGGGGCGATGTACAGCGACACGGCGGTGCTCTACCGAACGAATGCACAGAGCCGTGTGATTGAAGAATCGTTTATGCGGCTGGGTGTTCCGTACCAGGTGGTTGGCGGAACCAAGTTCTACGATCGCCGCGAAGTGCGTGACGCCCTTGCGTACTTGAGGGTCGTCGCAAACCCGGCGGATGAAGTGAGTGTGAAGCGGGTTCTCAACGTTCCCAAGCGAGGTGTTGGCGACACGAGCGTGGCGCGGATCGATGAATTCGCGTCACAAGAAGGAATTTCGTTTATTGAAGCTGCTCGTCGTGCCAGCGAAGCAGGTGTCGGCGGACGCGCAGCTCGAGGCGTCGAGAGCTTTTGTGAAGTGATCGATGTAGCTCGTGAAATGTTGCGTAATGAGGGCGAAGATGGTCTCACCGCAGGCGAGCTTCTTCAACACGTCCTCGACGCCTCTGGATATCTCACCGAATTAGAAGAAGTAGACACGGTCGAGGCTCACGGTCGCATCGAAAACCTCGGTGAGCTCGTCGGGTCCGCAAGAGAGTTCACCCGCCTAGATGAATTCTTAGAGCAGGTCGCGCTCGTCGCCGATACCGACGATCTCGCCGACGACGACCGTGTCGTCCTCATGACCCTTCACTCGGCAAAAGGCCTTGAATTCCCGAATGTGTTTCTCGTGGGGGTTGAAGAAGGGGTCTTTCCTCATCATCGAGCGCTATCAGACCCTGACGAAATGGAAGAAGAACGTCGACTTGCCTATGTCGGCATCACCAGAGCCATGGAGCGGCTCTTTATGTCGCATTCGTGGAGCCGAATGCTGTTCGGCTCCACGCAATACAACCCTCCTTCTCGTTTCTTCGATGAAATCCCAGAGGCCCTTCTCGATGTTCGCGGTGACCGCCGACCATCTGGTTACCAGAGTTCGTATCGCTCGTCATCGTCGTGGGACTCACCTCCCCCGTATCGGCGCAGGAGTATCGATCGGGAAGAGAACGATGAGCACCGCGAACGAATTGTCGAACACGCAATGAATTCTCGCAGTGGCCCAGTTCAGTCCGGTGCTCACGAAATTGGATTCCGCATCGGTGATGACGTGACTCACCCGGCATTTGGCGAAGGCGTCATTATCGATATCAGCGGTCAAGGCGACCGTTCAGAGGCAACGGTTAACTTCGCCGGCGTAGGAACAAAACATCTTGCGCTCGCCTTCGCCCCGCTGACCCGCCGATCTGGTTGAATAGAACGTGATGAAGGCCGCACTACTTGTCGAAAGTCTCACCGGTAACACTTGGCGCGCTGCTGAGATGATCGGAACAAATCTGCAGCAGGAAGGCTGGTCGATCACAGGTCTTTCCCGTGTTCGCCGTCCTGATCTCGCAAGCATTCAGGAAGCCGACATTGTTCTCATTGGCACCTGGACTCATGGACTGTTCTTCGTCGGTCAAGCTCCATGGGCTGCTGCCGATATTGCGAATATGCCTGTCATGCGAGGCAAGAAGGCCGCGTGCTTCTTGACGTATGCCCTTGATGCCGGAAAGAGCCTTGATCGTCTCTCGACTGCAGTCGGACAAACCGGCGCTGATGTTGTTGGCGGCCTGCTGATCAAGCGGAACCACATCGAGTATCACTCTGAAGTATTTGCCGATCGCTTGATCGGCGCAATGTCGCAATAACGAGTGAGTGGTTGACGTCGGCGGGTTGTAGGTGGCTCTGGAGCCGGTAACCGTTAGTCGGTCGTCAGGCCTCGAAGGTCAATTTCGAGAAGCACTCGGTCAACGACCATCGGTCGAACCTCTGTAGGAATTGCAAGGTCATCGACGGTGACCTGACGCCCTTCGCAATCAACGAAGGTGTCGGTTCCAACCTCTTGTGTAACGATGCAGGTTGAGTCTCGGTCAGCTGGATACGCCCAGCGAACTCGCCACCCGTTGAGAGGATCCGTGCCTTGGTGATCAATCACGATTGAGCGATCAGATACTGCTGATCCGAGTTCAGCAAAGAGCAATGGTCCGTCCTCGGCAACAAGTTCGGAGAGGTATTCGACGTTGCCCACAGGCCATGTATCAGGTGCGAGACGGTCCGATGTGGTGACCTCTCCTGATGAGATATAGGCAGCCATCGCCCAGGTAAATAGCCCGATAAAAGTGAGAACAACGAGCCCGCCGACCACTGGTAGAACTGCCCGAGCAAGCGGAGATCTGAACTGCGGAAGTTGCACCTCTCTAGTTTGCCTTGTCTGCGAGTTAGTGAGTCGGGTCGTTATGAAAGTAGGGTTCGTGTCTTGTGAAGCGTCCTTACCGAGTTGTCGTCGCGAAACCAGGCCTTGATGGCCATGATCGCGGAGCAAAGACAATTACGCGCGCCCTCAGAGACCACGGGTTCGAAGTGATCTACACCGGCCTCCATCAAACACCGGAACAGATCGCAGAGACCGTGCTGCAAGAAGATGCCGATGCCATAGGCCTGTCGCTTCTGTCGGGGGCCCACCTCACGCTGTTTCCCCGAGTAATGGAGGAACTGAAGAGCCGCGACCTTGGTGAGGTACTCGTATTTGGCGGCGGCGTCATCCCCGACGCAGACGCTCGTGAGCTACGCAATCAAGGCGTCGCCGAAATCTTCCAGCCAGGAGCATCGCTGAAGGCGATCAGTTCTTGGTTGGAGTCAACACTCGATCAACGAGAGGACTGAACCAGTGGACCTGTTCGAATACCAAGGCAAGCAGTATTTTGCTCGCTTTGACATCCCGGTAAGCCCGGGTGACAAAGCTGACACCGTCGACGAGGCCGTCGCAGCCGCAGAGGCAGCGGGATACCCGGTCGTTGTAAAGGCCCAGGTGCAGGTTGGTGGACGCGGCAAGGCAGGCGGCATCAAGCTCGCCGACAATGCTGACGAGGTCCGCACCCATGCAGGGAACATTCTTGGGATGGACATCAAGGGTCACGTTGTCAAGCGCCTCTGGGTGGAGCATGCCTCTGATATCGAAGAGGAGTACTACGCGAGCTTCACGCTTGATCGTGCGGCAAAGAAGCACCTGTTGATGTTGTCAGCTCAGGGTGGCGTAGAAATTGAGGCCGTTGCCGAAAGCGACCCCGATGCGATTGTGAAGCTTCATATCGACCCGGTGGTCGGACTTGACAATGCGACCGCTCGTCAAGCAGCGGTTGACGCAAAGATTCCTGAGAAAGCCCTTGATGGCACCGCTGATATTCTCGTGAAGCTGTATCGCTGCTTCTCCGAGGGTGACTGCGACCTCGCAGAGATCAACCCGCTCATCCTGAAGCCGACTGGCGAGGTACACGCGCTTGACGCAAAGGTGACACTCGATGCGAATGCTCAATTCCGTCACCCAGACTGGGCGGAGTACGCGGAGACTGAGGAACTCGATGAGCGCGAACGCCTCGCTAAGACTCACGACCTGCAATACATCGGGCTTGACGGAACGGTTGGAATCATTGCCAACGGCGCCGGCCTCGCGATGTCGACCCTCGACGTCGTCACCCAGGTCGGTGGATCAGCCGCAAACTTCCTCGACATTGGTGGCGGCGCAAATGCTGATGTGATGGCAGCCGCGCTCGAGGTCATTAACTTCGACCAGAACGTGTCGTCAATCTTCATCAACATCTTCGGTGGAATTACCCGAGGTGAAGAAGTGGCGAAGGGCATCGTCGAGGCGCTCGGTCGCGTCGACCTCCGGGCCCCAATCGTCATTCGTCTCGATGGAACGAACGCTGAAGAGGGTCGTCAGATTCTTGCCGATGCCGGAATTCCAGAATCGAAACTTCGTTCAGAACCAACAATGCTTGACGCCGCCCGCGCCGCTGTAGCGCTGGCCAAGAACTGAGAGGTCACATCATGTCGATTTTCGT
>JAYNVD010000071.1:0-4709 GCA_038100275.1 Ilumatobacteraceae bacterium | reverse complement strand
ACGCTGAACGGCGAGCACGGTGCAAGAGCAATCTGTGTCATCGACCCCCACGACTCATCGTGGTGCCGACGCACCGCGTCTTCGCATGCGGCGAGGATGTCGTCGTCATCTTCAACAACATCGTCCGGTGGCAACCCTCCGTCTTTTTCGGAAAGTGACATCGAGCCACGAGTTGGATGAAACCGAACGCCTATATTTCGCGCGGCGTTGATCTCGGCGGTGAGAAGATCACCCGAATTGCGCGGATGCACATACAAGTGATCGGTCGAGGTAGTGCACCCAGAGAGCGCAAGTTCGGCTAGCCCTACCCACGCTGAAACATAAACACTTTCTTCATCGAGGGATTTCCAGAGTGGATACAACGACTGCAACCAGCCAAATAATCGCTTGTCGGTCATCCCTTGGTACCCACGCGTCAAGTTTTGGTAGAGGTGATGATGGGTATTGACAAGTCCCGGGGTGACAAGGCATCCTGCGGCGTCAATCACCTCGTTGGCGACTGGCGGGTCTTGTGTGCCGAGGTCGTCAATTCGTCCATTGACGACCGATATCCAGCCACCAGGCAACTCACGTCGTTGCTCATCCATCGTTGCCACGAGCCGGGCGTTGGTGATGACAAGATCAGCCATGGAGTAACGCTAATCAGAGCAAATAGAGAAAACGGGCCTCTTCACATAAAACGGAGGCCGGAGTGTGACGGCAGAGTCAGTCGTCAATCTCGAGAAGTTCACTGCCTTCAAATCGGCGTTCGCCGTCACGCTGCAGCACCGCACCGATAATCGCGCTCGCTACACCGCCGCTAATACCGATGATGACGGGAAAGAGCGCAAGAATGACGATGATCGCGATTGCACCAGGCATGAGATCAGTGTAGTTCGATCATTCTGAAAGGCCAGCCTCGATGTTGAGGTTGTTATTTCTCCGGAACGTACGCCCACGCTTCAATTTCAACTGACCCGTTCAACGGAAGCGCAGCGACACCGATGGTGGAACGAGCTGGTCGATGATCCCCAAATGCAGCGACATACGCGTCATTGAATTCAGCAAACGTCGACATGTCAGTTAAAAAACACATTGTTTTTGCGACATCCGCAAGGGTCGCACCGTGCTCCGCAAGGCGCTCGGACAAATTTGCGACCGACTGGGTGGTCTGAGCAGTCACTCCCTCAACAAGAGCGCCATCGGCGACACCAAGTTGACCCGACACGATGATGAAATCACCGGCGCGAACAGATGGAGAATATGGTCCGATCGGAGTAGCCATGGGAACACCTTAGAGTCTCAGGAGTAGCCGATACTCACTGATTTCGGTCGGCGACAAGGGCTTCCTCGAAGGCACGAGCCTCCTCCCAACGTCCTTCAGCGAAACGTCGTGCTTGCCCCGGCCATGTCAAAGGATCATGTCGGCCAAAACGAGCACCCGCATCAGACAGCATTGACTTCAGAGCTTCTGGCTCAGCACCAGCAAGATCCCACCACGTCAGAATCTTTGCGTCGTGGCATAAACGCTCAATCGCCGGTCCAATTCCAACCACTGCTTTGAGATCGTCGTGAACGAGACGACGGCCGAGAACTGCGGCGCCGAGTTCAACATCTGGAAGCGTGTGCGGCACCTCGTCATCGCTCTCGTCAGAAGCAGTTTCGTCAACCTGATCACCACTCGCAATCTCTGAGTCAGCTTCGACAAGAGTCGACTCACCAGTGTCTGAGTTGCCCTCACTCTTCGACTCAGACTCCGAAGCATGATGCAGTTCCCTCATCGATTCAAGTTCAGATTCAAGCCGATCACGTTCCTCGGCGACACCGTGCAGGGTTGTCACTTGCGTTCGAAGTGCCGTGATTTCCGCGTCGAGCTCATGCTGGACCTGCTTGCGAGCACGCAACACTTGTCGTCTTGCTGGCGCGCTTCTCAGCACCCACCCAACAACAAGCCCAATCACCGCTGCAAGGGCAAACCAGATAAAACCAATCGTCAACGTGTACGGCATTGGATCATCATCTTTCCAGACAGAGGGATAACCACGATGGCTCTCACGATATCGACACGAGAATTTCGACTCGTCGGCTCAGAACCTTGTCTTCAACTCCTTCAACAATGATCGGTTCTGCAGAACCGATTCCTTCAGAACGCACAATTGTTTGTTCAACGCCCCGGTTGATAAGGGCATTGGCAACCGCCGCTGCTCGGTCGGCACTGAGTTGCACATTTGAGTCTGGAACGCCGTCACTATCGGTGTGCCCTCTTACCGTTACTTCCACGCCGGCTGCCTGGATAATGAGTTCGGCGATATCGGTCAGCACGCTGTCACTTCCCCACACGAACTCGGCTCGACCAGAGATAAAACTCACTGGAGATCCAGCGAGGAGCTCAGAAATCTCATCATTTAGCGCATCAACTTCTACGGCACTCACCGGCGACGGAGGTGCGAGCAGAAGTTCTGCGCCCACCGATCGAGCAACCGCTTCCATCGATGCTGCCCGGCTTTCATCGAGATACGTCCCCGTCAGACTTGCACCAGTTTCGGCGATAGTGAGTGAACCAGCTTCGAGAGTGCCGAACATCGCGTTGATAAGCCGCTCGATTGCGCTCACTGAAAGTACATCTGCGACGAGATCGGGGGCATCTTCATCGATAGTTGAGCCAAACTTGACGTCAACTGTTCGTCCAGAACCCTCTGATACATCCGTGAGTAGGACGAGCACCTCAGCACTCACGCTAGATCCAGAGATTTCAACTGTTCGGCTCGTGACCTCAACCTTTAACAACGGAAGCACGCCGGTCCCGTCGGCTTGTAAGACAGTATCGATCAACCAAATTTCTCTCCCACCGACGTCGAGCACTTCAATCACCTGGGCATAACCGTCGACAGTGACAATTCCATTTACAGATGAAACTCGGTCTGAGGTCGCTGAGTTGAGCATATGGATGTCCACAAGCGCGATTGTTGAGGCCACATCGCTTTCGATTTCAGCCAACAAGTCCGCACCCAACTGATCGAATGCGCCATCGACAGGGGCAAGCACAATTGACACATCACTGAGACGCGTATCCAACCCAGCCGCAAGCACCAGTCGAGAAATTGTCGTGAGTTCGGGATCGCTCTGAAGAACTGATATCAGTAACTCGTCGTCACTCACTGGAAGCGGCTCAGTTGTCGTCGACTCGTTGAGCGACGACCCTGCAGTACTTGTTGGGCCTATGCTCAGCGTGGTGGTCGTCGGGTTTGTGACAGTGCTCGTTCCGTCGACAGTCGGCGCACGCAATACTCGGCACGTTCGATCGGCCGTGATCGTGTGAACGCCCCTAACTTCGGTGAGATCCGCGACGAGTTGTGCAGGAAATTCCACCGGAGATGAACAGAAGATTGTTCCATCTTGGCCAGAGAAACTAACCCCGTTTACCAACGGCTCGACTGCAGCAGCACGCTCGAGTGTTCGAGATTCAAGATCCCGTTCGACCGATGAAAGAAACAATGGAGCACCTGCGATAAACAGTGCGACTCCTGCCACTGCGGCAAGCGCAATGGTCTTTCGACGAGAAGATGTTGGTGTCAGGAGAAACTCTGCCCGCAGCCGCAGGTCCGGCTTGCGTTTGGATTCGTAATTGCGAACCCTGACTGGTCAAGCCCGTCTTTGTAATCGAGGGTTGCGCCAACAAGAAGTTGAGCCGACGCCGGGTCAACAACGACCTTCACTTCTCGGAGGTCCTGTCCGAAGGTTGCCTGCTCATCATCTGATGCAATCTCACCGTCGAAAAACATCTCGTAGGAGAATCCGCTACATCCGCCGGGGCGAACGGCAACGCGAAGGGCGAGCTCGTCTGCACCTTCACTGTCGAGAAGATCGCGGACTTTTGAAGCAGCTGTATCGGTAAGTGTGATCATTAGAACCTCCTGAACCTTCCGAAATTGTATCTGCCAAGGTGACCCGCAGGCCACTCATGGCTATTCTGACCTTATGTCGGCAGAACGCACGGCTCCGCCAACAGTAGAGGAAGTGACCGACGTCTTATCGACGGTCATTGATCCAGAGCTTGGCAGCGACGTTGTTTCGCTCGGAATGATTCCTCGAATTGAGGTGTCCGATGAAGGTCGGGTTGTGGTTGAGGTGCGTCTCACCATTTCTGGTTGCCCGATGCGGGCGGAAATTAAGAAGATGGTCGAGCAACGCCTTCTCGTGCACCCCGGGGTCGTCAAAGTCAAACTCGAATGGTCCGAAATGGACTCTGAAGAGCGCTCGGCTGCGATGTCGACTGCAAGAGCAGCAGCTCGTGACCGGGCACCAGAAACAGCAATTGGTCAGCGCTGCCAAGTACTTGCCATCTCGAGTGGGAAGGGCGGGGTTGGCAAGAGTTCAGTAACGGTCAATCTTGCGGCCGGGCTCGCCGAGCGTGGTTTCACCGTGGGAGTTCTCGACGCCGACATCTGGGGATTTTCAGTGCCACGTCTCCTCGGAATGAGCGATCGGCTCGAAGCATCTGAGGTCGATGGCCGGCCGCGTATCGTCCCGAATCGCCGAGTCATCGGCAGCGGCGTTCTCGAGGTTGTTTCAACTGGATTCCTTGTCGAAGAATCAACAGCGCTCATGTGGCGCGGTTTGATGCTGACGAAAGCAGTTGAACAATTCCTTCGTGATGTTGCCTGGGGCGACCTCGATTACCTGCTCATCGACATGCCACCTGGCACAGGTGACGTCCAGATGGGGCTCGC
>JAYNVD010000070.1:0-4718 GCA_038100275.1 Ilumatobacteraceae bacterium | reverse complement strand
ACAATCGAGTCGCCTACCCAGATTGAGTCGTAACCCAGTTGCTCAGCTCGATCAGCGAGTCGCAACAGCCTTTGTGCATCAAAATCACCTGACATGACCGCTTCACGGGTCGGAACCAGGTAGCCGATGGAAACATTCTTCTCGCTCACCACGTACTCCGATCAGGCCGCCGTGACGGCGTTTGCGACATTGCGCCACTTCGACACGTTGTCTGGGTTTGATGCCAGATCATCGACAGTGAGATATGAGATCACACGCTCAGCCAGGCCGTTGTAACGGTCGATGATGCGGTCGGCGATCTCATCCCATGGGCCAACGATGGCGAACGTGTCGAGCATCTCATCGGTGATGGTTGCGGCTAGGCCATCCATGTCGCCTGCTTTAATGCAGTCGTTGAGACGGCTCGACACTCCCTCAAACCCAAGGTCGTCGAACTGGAAGGCGTAGTTCTTTGTTGAGCCATAAAAGCCAATCTGTGTTCGCGCCCTGTGGACTAGGGCAGCGCGTTCTTCCGGAGTGTCGCCCGGAACGATGAAGGCCGGAATCAACAGATCAACATCGGAAGGGTCTCGATCGGCACTCGCTGCGCCTTCTGCAACCGCTGGCAACAAACGCTCGTTGATGTAATGAACCGAGTGCAGCGGATGCACATGCACACCATCAGCAACCGCCCCGGCCATGCGAGTCATCCATGGCCCAACGGCTGAGACATCGACTTTGACATCGCCGTGGTCGTGCGACAGCGGCCTCCATTGCTGTGGGAGCATCGTGAGTTCGTAATACGGGCCACGGTGGTCAAGTTTCGCGTCGCCCCTGAACGCGGCAAGCGTGGCTTGCACCGCATGCAGGTAGTCGCGCATGCGTGGCCCGGGCGGGTCGAATTCCATGCCGTAGCGGCGCTCGATATGTGCTCGAACCTGGCTGCCGAGCCCTAAGCGAAACTGCCCTTGGGTGTTGTCGGCGAGTTCCCACGCAAGACTCGCAGCAACCATCGGGCTCATCGGGAACGCCACCGCTATGCCGGTCGAGTATGTAAGGCTCGGTGCAGCCATCGCAGCTGCCGCAATGCTCATCCACGGCGTCTGCCCGGTCTCGGTGAACATGAGCCCTGAAAAACCAGCGCTCTCAGCCGTCACCGCTAACTTTGCCGCCTCGTTCCATCGGCTCGGACCAACCATGATGTCGAAATCCATGACTCTCTCCTTCTGCGATCCGCTGCAGGTGTTTCCCGAAGCAGAATTCACGGTACGCAACTCATAGATCATCTGACGAGGCGATGACCACGCCACCGTCACACCGCCATCACCGCATCAGATGGCGTATACCTCGTACACAACGCCTTCGTCATTGGTCGCTCCGATTGCGACGCAGAACAGGCCGTTGAGCCATGCGTAACGCTCGTCGCCGGTCTCGAAGCGGGGCGAAGTGCGGATGCTGCTCGTTCCGTCTCCGTTGGGCTTCGCAAAGCCGGTGTAGGTCACGTAAATGTCAGCGCCATCATCGGTTCGAAACGAAAGGCGAACGTCAAGCGAGAATCCTCCATCGGCGAGCATGGTGACCCAGTCACCTGCAGCAACACCTGGGAGAAGTGACGCGTTGATCTTCGGCCCGACGAAGGTGCCACCGGTGACCGTCGCGACGACCTTTGTACCGAATGGGCCACGCGCAACAACAGGTCGTTCGACCTCATGTGTGGTGGCGGTCAGGGTGCCGACGAACTCGGCGGGAATTGCGTCAAGAGCCATACGTCGACGGTAGGTGACGTCGCGCCTTGATTTGCAGTCGAAACTGCGAACTCGCTGGCGGGTAGGGTCGCGTCAACATCTCAGAAGGGGGTTCTGATGTTGGACGAATCAGCGGTTTTCGATCACCGTATGCTCGCTCGAGAGGAATGTGTCCTAGGCCACCTCCTCGAACGGTGGGCCGAAGAGAAGCCAGACGACATCGCAATCATCTTCCAAAATGGGCCGACATGGACATGGCGCGAGGCGCTTCAACAAACCCGTCAAGCCGCTAAGGCATTCCTAGACCTCGGCGTCGCCAAAGGCGACCACGTGCTGTCTTGGCAGCCAAACGGACCAGATGCCGTGATTACCTGGTTCGGCCTCAACTACCTCGGAGCGGTCTACGTTCCCCTCAACACTGCCTACAAAGGCGGAATACTCGAGCACCAGGTCCGAACATCGGACGCTCGGCTGATTATCTGCCACGCCGACCTTGCGACGCGACTCAACGACATCGACACCGCATCACTTGCCGACGTGTTGATCGTCGGAAGTGACGACTTTGATGCCAGCACTGTGGCAGGGCTCACCATTCACCCGGCATCAGCACTGACACCGCCAACTGGATTGGCCGAAATGCCACAGCCTGTCGAACCGTGGGACACGCAATACATCATCTTCACATCAGGCACGACCGGACCCTCTAAGGCTGTTCTCTCCTCTTATCTTCAGGGCTACTCAATGGGGCCCGAAGCAAATCCACGTTTCGATGGTGATGACCGAATTCTGGTCAACCTGCCCCTCTTCCACGTCGGGGGAACTGTTTTCATTAATACCACCCTTGCTAACGGCGGGTCATGTGTTGTGGATACCCATTTCCGAACCGACCAATTTTGGTCAACCATCCGCGACCACAACATCACGGCCACATGTTTGCTTGCAGCAATGGTGCCGTTTCTTCTGAACCTCCCAGAGTTTGAGGGCGAGCAGGATCACTCGTTGCGCACAACCGTGATCGTGCCATGGACCGACGAGGCCATGCGTGTTGCCGAGCGCTACAAGCTGGATGCAATGACGACGTTCAATATGACCGAGGTGTCCTCGCCGCTGATGTCAGACCTCCACCCGAACATCCCCGGGCTGTGCGGAAAAGTACGACCGGGTATTGAGGCCAGAGTCGTCGACGAAAACGATTGCGAGGTCGCACCGGGCCAGATCGGCGAGTTGATTGTTCGCAGCGATCGCCCGTGGACGTTGAACCACGGGTACTACAAGAACCCAGAAGCAACTGCCAAGGCATGGCGCAATGGCTGGTTCCACACCGGCGACGGCTTCCGGTACGACAAAGACGGCAACTTCTTCTTTGTCGACCGCATTAAGGACGCCATCCGACGCCGAGGTGAGAACATCTCATCGTTTGAAGTCGAAAATGAAGTTGTTGCCCACCCTGACATCGCTGAGGCTGCAGCGATACCGGTGCCGAGCACGCTCGGTGAAGACGAAGTAATGATCGTCGTCGCACCCATCAATGGGGGTCATATCGATAGTAAGGAACTCTTCGAGTTCCTCGAACCTCGCATGGCACACTTCATGCTCCCGCGCTACATCCGCATCGTTTCGGAACTGCCAAAGACACCCACGCAGAAAGTCCAGAAACACCTACTAAAAAGTGAAGGCGTTACTGTCGACACCTGGGACCGCGAGGAAGCAGGTATCGAAGTGAAGCGTGACCGTATCGGGTAGCCGGATCGTGGTTTTTGGCGAACGCGATCGCGAATAGGTGACGGAAAGAACTGTTACGCCACGCGTAACGCACTGTCGAATTATCACACCCCAAGATCGCTTGTTACGCTCAATTAACTCAGTCGGTCCGTGCATGCGAGCCCGGAGAACATAGGGGAAGACATGGCGTTTACTGCTGACATCGCACATTTTGACTTTGCAGGGGTGCATGCGGACGCGTTCGCTGGAAAGCGCGTGCTCATCACGGGCTCCGGAAAAGATGGCGGGCTTGGACAAGGTCTTGCACTTGCTGCGGCAATGAACGGTGCCGAAGTTGTTGGGGTGCACTTCAACAGCAGTTATCGCGACGGATTTGACCTTGTTGACGCGATCCGGGCGCAGGGCGTGAAGGCGTTCGCACTTCAGGCGGATGTCACGAGCCATACCGACCTGTGGGCCTCTCGCTCGTACACGATCGAACAGATGGGTGGTCACATACCCGACGTCATCATCTGTAACTCTGGCCTTACCGAAAGCGGTTACCGGTTCGGTCGGTCGCTTCCTGAAATCGATAACGAAAATATGGGGGAACGTCGTGCCCGGGTGCGTTCCGACTTCATGGAGAACCTCACCCAATCTCGGCTCGTGTTGAATACAAAGATTGACGGATTCTTGTCGTGGACACACCTGTGGGCGGGTGAGGCGATCTACCACAACAGTCCCCTCCAGCTCATCTACATCTCTTCATCACAGGCGATCGACCCCGGCGTTGCGGTACCTGGGTATGTCATTGCGAACTGGGCGGTGCTTCGCCTACCCGACGTACTGCGAGTCAATCTCGGTCGATCAGCTGACATGGTGAGTGCCTGTTCAGTGATGTTCCCCTTCATTCGCACGTCAATGACGGAGGAATACGCCGAAAACGACAAGGTGTTTGGTAGGTGGCAGTCCCGCATGCTCGAAACCCACGAGGCAGCACTTGCAGTCGCCCAGCTGTTGTCACGACCAGCAGCCGAACTTGACCTTGGATGCTTCCGACTGAATGTGAATGGCGAGGCGGACGACATCAGCACCGAGTGGTCCCGAGTGCGAATCACGACGGACGAAGAACCGCTTAATTGGGTCTAGGGAACCGTCGCACGACGTCAAACAAATTGGTGTCGGAGGGTGCGTTTGGACATGCCTTCGGCAGCTGGCTGCAATTCCCTAACCTTTACTCCGGCTTGCGAGCATCACGTTCTCACTCCAACATCGATTCGAGGAGGTATCCAG
>JAYNVD010000023.1:3862-27005 GCA_038100275.1 Ilumatobacteraceae bacterium | reverse complement strand
CCGTCCCTGATACGAGCACCTTGAACTTTGATGAACGGCAGACAGTCGCCAACTCAGCCCTTGTTCGACTCTCTGACACCGGGTCGATCTGTCTGTATGTATTCGGTTCCGCCGACCTGCTTGTTGACGTATTTGGCTACCTACCCAATGGCTCAGCATTCGATGCTCTCCGGCCGCAACGCCTAATTGACACCCGCAGCGGTCTGGGAGTCGGTGAAGCCGGCACCGTGGTCAACGATGCAATTTCAGTCAAAGTCACGGGCTTTGGAGACGTCCCCGAAACTGATGTCTCGGCGGTTGCGGTGAATATCACTGTCGATGGAGCCGTCGCAGATGATTACGGCGGTTTTGTTACTGCCTACGGATGTGGAATTGTCCCTGATGCCAGTTCCTTGAACTTTGTCTCCGGCCAGACGGTGGCAAACGCGGCAATCGTTCCGGTCGCCGAGGACGGAACGATCTGTTTTGCAGTGAATGACGAGACCAACCTCATTGTTGACGTCGTCGGTGTGATGCGAGGGGGTGCAGGATTTGTCGACCAAACCCCAACACGGGTGATTGACACCCGGCGAACCGAACGTGTAGGGAAGACCGACGGAACCGGCGGGCCGCTCGAAGTGCAAGTGGCTTCCGACACCACGATTAACGGCAAGCGAGTTGTTGCGGCCTCGTTTAACCTCACGGTGGTTGGAACGGAAACAAACGAGTACGGCGGATTCGCAACGGTGTATCCATGTGGAACGCGGCCCGATGTGTCGAATCTCAACTTCACGAATTCGATGACGGTGGCTGGCGGCGTGGTGTCACCAGTTGACAGAAATGGAAAAGTCTGTGTGTACCTCTATGGGACCGCAGATGTATTGGTTGATGTAAACGGACTCATCACCTCTTGAGGTTCTCGCCTCAATTGGGTGGAAGTGGGTGCTCGTCGCCTATCGTGCGGGCATGGAACTCAATGGAAGTAGCGCAGTAGTAACCGGTGGAGCATCAGGAATTGGGGCCGCCGCCGCCCGTCAACTAGCAGCAAAGGGCGCAAAGGTCGTTGTTGCTGACCTTCAAGAAGAAGCCGGCAGCGCAGTTGCTGATGAAATCGGTGGAGCGTTCTGCAAGGTTGACGTCACCAACACCGAAGACATCATGAATGCAATCGAGATGGCGACCAGCATGGGACCACTCAAAGCATTGGTGAACTCTGCAGGTATCGGTTGGGCGCAGCGCACCGTAGGTAAAGATGGAAGCTACGACTCCGCTGCAAACCTTGAAGCATTCCAGCGGGTCATCAACATCAATCTCATCGGAACCTTCGACTGCATTCGCCTCGGCGCGACCGCCATGAGCCGCAACGAGCCAGATGAGTTCGGTGAGCGCGGCGCAATTGTCAACCTCGCATCAGTTGCTGCGTTTGATGGCCAGATCGGTCAGGCCTCGTACTCGGCGTCAAAGGGTGGCGTTGTCGGAATGACACTCCCGATCGCTCGAGACCTCGCTGCGGTTGGTGTTCGGGTGAATACAGTTGCCCCTGGTTTGATCGACACCCCGATCTACGGTGAAGGTGAAGCAAGCGAGCAGTTCAAGGCAAACCTGCAGCGCGGCGTGTTGTTCCCACAGCGTCTCGGCTCACCTGACGAACTCGCATCAATGGTTGTTGAGTGCATCACGAATAGCTACATGAATGCCGAAACCATCCGTGTCGATGGCGGCATTCGCATGCAGCCGAAGTGATGATTCAGCGTCGGCCGACCGGCCGGCGCTCACATCTGATGGTCGAATCCGCTGCGAATTTCAGGTGGTGTAGTCCGCATTGATGCGAACGTAGCCGTCAGTGAGATCACAGCCCCACACGCGCGCTGTGCCTTCACCGATGCCGAGGGATACGTGGATAAGCACTTCGTCGCGCTGAAGGTACGCGGAGAGTTCTGCAAGTTCGTGCTCTGAAACTTGGTGTGGGAAGAGTTCTTTACTTCCAATACGGATGGTGACGCGGTTCTGGTCGATGTCGTCATCATGGACGTTTCCAACAGCCATCGCGATGCGTCCCCAGTTTGGATCGGCGCCGTGAACTGCAGTTTTCACTAACGGGGAATTCACAATCGACTTGGCCACTCGCCGCGCCTGGTCGTCATCGCGAGCTTCGTCGACGAGTACTTCGATGAGGGTTTCAGCGCCTTCGCCATCTGCGGCGATTTGACGGGCGAGATCAATACACACATGTTCAAGCGCTCGTTCAAAGGCCTCGAGCGAAACTGGTCCGGCCGATCCGGATGCCAAAACAACGGCTGTGTCACTCGTGGAGGTGTCCCCGTCGACGGACACACAATTGAACGACTTATCAGCCACACGTCTGAAGATTGTGTCAAGGTCATCGGGAGCGACATCGGCATCGGTAAGAACGAGCGAGATCATTGTGGCCATATTTGGCTCGAGCATGCCGACGCCCTTAGCGACTCCAGCAACGATCGCGTTCGACCCGTCGATGGCTGCCGAGGAGGTTTTCTCAACGGTGTCCGTCGTCATGATCCCACGTGCAACATCCACGAGATTTGCGTGCCACTCGAGGGGGCTAAGACCATCGAATCCGGATCTGATGCGATCCATGGGGTAGGGGCGTCCAATGACGCCGGTTGATGCAATGAGGACGTCTGATTCAGCGCAACCTGCGTGCCGGGCGGATAGCCGAACAACTTCTTGCGCGTCAGCCATGCCTGTCTCGCCGTTTGCGACGTTTGCGTTCTTGGAGATAATGACCATTGCTGCTGCGCGTTGGTCTGAGAGATGTTCTCGGCTCACCGTCACACTTGGACCGACGAAACGATTCTGTGTGAACACACCAGCAGCAGAAACCGGATTATCGGCAGCAACGATGACAAGGTCATCGGTTGTGTCTTTAACGCCGATGTTCGTGACGATGGCGCGAAAACCGGTCGGGAGGGCGAGTGGTGATGGCGTGTGCATGGGTTGTCCTGACGCCGAAATCCTAGCGACCTACGAAATCACGAGAGGGTGCATTGCTCTACTTGCGACCGTGCAGTATTGCTTCTGCGCACCGCCGCCCCGAGAAGAGCGCACCTTGGATCGATCCGGTATCGCGATGATCGCCGCAGACAAACAGGCCCGGCTCAACTTCGATTGACTGCTTGGGCGAAAAACGTGGCGATTGATCAGGCTGCCCGTACGAGATCTGGTCGACGCGTAACGTCGTCCACCCCTCGACAGCAGATCCCCACCATGAGGTCAACTGAGACCGAGCTTGACGTTCGATGTCAACGCCCATGTGTCCGGGCGCAGCCGCTGCGACAAGATGACGCCCGGGAGGCGAATACCTTGACGACACATTCGACATCACCGCAACATTTGCGATGGGTCCGGATCGGCTGCCATCGAGGACGATAAGGCGGCGGTCGGTAGGCGCTTCGGGTGCATCGAACCACACGCAAGCAGCAGAACGAGGAGTAGATGTAGGGCGACCAAGAAAATCGGCTGCAGTGTTTCCGTCGGTCGCAATGACCACTGAAGATGCTGCAATCTCACCGGAGTCGACTCGAACAGCATTTGCTGAAACAGAGCGAACCGGTGCCTGAAGGTGGATCGCATGTTTGGGAATCTGTCCGGCGAGTTGTTCAGAAATGGCTTGCATTCCATGACGTGGTACGGCTGCACTCCCCGCAAACAGCATTTTGAGAATGGTGTCGAACATCCGAGCGCTGCTGTGAAGACCAAGGTCTAACTGAATCCCGCCAACGAGAGGTCGGAAGAAATTGTTAATGAACTTGCTCGAGAACCCCAAGGAAGTCAGGGCATCAATAGTCGCGACGTCTGGGCCCCGAAGGAGTTCTGGAACCTCAGTTCGGGCGAGTCTGACTCGTAGCGAGAGCAATCGAGCAAGATCGCTTGGAGTCGCAACCGCACGCGACACCGCTGTTCGGATCGTCGGAAGCAAAGACGAGATCTGCTTGAGAGGGTCTCCCAATTCGAATATCCCATCTTCTGTCTTGATGAGAGCTCCCGAATCAAATTCCTCAAGCTCGAGAGCGGCAATGTTGAGTTGGCGGTGGAGCTCAGGGTATGCGGTGAGTAGTACTTGAAAGCCCCGATCTAGGAGGAATCCATCAACCTTGTCTGTTCGTACTCGGCCCCCGACACCGTCGCTTGATTCGATCACGACAACCGGGATGTCGGCTCGATGAAGAGTTGCCGCGCAGGACAGGCCGGCTAGGCCGGCTCCGACGATAACGACGGGGCGATCTGTCGAGGATGGCATCTCAATCAGAGTAGGGCAGTGAGAGCTTCATCCAATGTCGAGTGGGTAAATACGTATCCAGACTCCTCGAGTTTGGTCGGAAGTACCCGCTGGCCGGTGAGAAGTAATTGCTCTGCGAACTCTGACCCGACGAGAAGTTTCGGGGCGAATGCAGGGACGCTGAAGAACGTTGGTCGGCGTACCGCACGACCGAGGGCCGCAGTGAATTGTTGATTCGTCACCGGATTAGGAGCAGTGAGGTTCACGGCACCTTGCACATCGGCGGTGAGTAGATGAATGATGGCACCAACTTCGTCATCAATCGATATCCAACTCTGCCATTGCCGGCCACTGCCCAGTCGACCACCAAGACCGAGTTTGAAGAGGGGGAGGAGTTTCTTCAATACCCCGCCCTTCTTCGACATCACAATTCCCGTTCTGAGATGCACCACGCGAACTCCGGCTTGCTCAGCAGGCGTGGTTGCGGCCTCCCAATCGAGACAGATATCAGCCAGGAATCCAGATCCATGTTCGCTGCGCTCATCGACTTCCTCGTCGCCTCGGTCGCCATAGATGCCGATTGCCGATGAATTCAGCAATGTTCGGTGTTTCCCGTCAGCGGTCAACGTCGCAAGAGAACTTGCGAGCAGAGATGTCGTTTTCGTTCGGCTTTCAAGGAGTGTTTTGCGGTAGCTCTGGGACCACCGTCGGTCGCCAATGCCCGCGCCAGAAAGGTTGATGACCGCATCGGCTGATCTAAGGACTTCAACATCAATTGAGCCCGAATAGGGGTCCCACGTCGATTCGTTCTCGCTTGTGGACGACGTTCTCACCAGGCTGGTGACGGTGTGGCCGTCTCTGCGGAGCTGCTGTTGCAACGCCGTTCCGACGAGCCCTGATGCGCCTGAGATAACGATATGCATGGCGAGAATCTAGGTGCGAATGCCGATCGAAGAGAGACCGAGCACCGAAATCTCGTTTACAGAAGAGCCTCTAGCTGAGCTGCATCGAACACTCCTCGGATGAGTTCACTCGAACCGTCGGGCCGAATCAGCACTGCGGCTGGTTGATATGGAACCTGGAAACGGCCGTAGATGTCTCCTGCGGTGTCATCGATATTAGGAAACGTCAAACCGCCATTTTCGATGAAATCTGAATACGTCGCATCATCTCCGGACCATGCCACGCCGATAACTGAGATGGAATCGCTCCAACGCTGTGATGCCTCCTCGACCGAGGGGGCTTCTCTCATGCATGTGGCTCAATACGGGGCCCAGAACCACAGAACGACAGCCTTGTTTGAATAGCCAGCGAGGTTAATGAGACCACCTCCGACGAGAGGGGCCGTCCAGTCGTAGACCTCAGGTAGTGAAGATGCTGCCGATGTGCTCGTAGTTGTTGTCGTGTCCGCAGTTGCGGTCGTTGCCGATGTTGACGTCGATTCGGACGTTGAAGACTGGGCAGGCTCGGCCGCTTGATCATCGACGGCGCACCCTGACAGGAGAGCGGCGATGGCTACGAGCACAACTGACGGTCGAAACTTCATTTCGAATGAGAATTTACATCGAGATCTCAAAGCCTGCCATCTCTGCGTAGTCTGATCCCTGTGAAGACCAAGACGCTGTTGTTGTTGTCGCTCGGCTGCGCAATCGCCATTCTTGGAGCCGGAATCGGTCTCATCTCGCAGGTGTTTTCTTCGAGAGATGTCTTCAGTCCAATCGAATTCGGCGTCACCGCTGAAGTAGGTGATCTCCAGATTGCCGTCACGCGAGCGGAGCGCTCTGGCAGCCGGCAGTCCATCGAGGTAGTGGTTTGGGGGCTAGATGACGACTCGGTCACCGACTCTTTTGTTGTTGTGAGCGGTCGTGAAGAAGTTTTCGCCGAACCAAATGACTGCTCATCAAGCGTTGAAGAACAGCATTCCTGCGAGGTTGAATTTGTGCTCCCAACGGCGACAACAGAACCCGCTGTGCTCCTCGTCACACGTGGTGAAGAACGCGTGCAATGGGTATTGGCCGGCAGCTAACACCCGATACCGTAAGAGGCGATGTCTGAGAACTTTGACCTTGTTGTCATCGGTGGGGGACCCGGGGGGTATTCGGCTGCTCTGTACGCTGCCTCCGCTGGTCTGTCAGTCGCATTAGTCGAGAAGGACAAGCTCGGTGGAACGTGCCTGAATCGCGGCTGCATTCCGGCAAAGGCGTTTCTCGAGACAGCGGCCGTTCACCGACATGTCCAACATGCGGCTGACTTCGGCATTGAGTCTTCCTCGCCGCAGGTTCATTTTGAAGTAACGCAGGCTCGCAAGCGCAAGATCGTAGAGGGCCTTGTTGGTGGAATCGGCGCAATGTGTAAAGCGCGGAAAGTGACCGTTTTGAATGGCGAAGGCTCTCTTCGTCCTGGCCGCCGTGTTGATGTGCGTCATGAGGATGGCTCGACCTCTGAGATCACGGGTGATCATGTGCTTCTTGCTGCAGGATCCGTTCCTCGGACGATTCCTGGTTTCGAACCCGGCGGTCCGATTATGACGAGCGATGAGGTTCTCGAACTCGAATCTGTTCCACAGCGGATCGCAGTTATCGGTGGCGGTGCAATCGGGTGCGAATTTGCATCCACATTTGCTGATCTCGGAGCAGAGGTGACGATCCTCGAAGGTCTTCCGAAGATTCTTCCTGGCCTCGACACCGACGTCGCCAATGTGGTGGTGAAGAGTTTCAAAAGAAAATCGATTGACATTCGTACCGGCGTGAGCGTTACCGGTCATACACCGCAGGCAGATGGAAGCACCGTGGTCCATCTTGCGGATGGAAACGAACTTGCCGTCGACGCAGTCATCGTTTCAGTGGGGCGGCGCCCGAATAGCGCTCCACTCGGTCTTGAGGCAACCGTTGTCTCGGTTGATGAACGCGGTTTTGTTGCGACGAACGAGTATTGCCAGACGACTGAAGAAGGCGTTTACGCAATTGGTGATCTCATCGACAGCCCGCAGCTCGCGCACGTTGCGTATGCCGAGGCAGTGATGGTCGTGAAGCACCTGCTCGGCGAGCAACCGCTACCTGTCGACTACGACCGAGTTCCTTGGGCGATCTACTGCGACCCGGAGGTCGCTTGGGCAGGGCCCGGCGAGGATGCAGCGAAAGCCGCTGGTCTCGATGTCGTTGTTGGAAAGCACCCGTTCAAGTTCAACAGCCGCGCCCAGATTGTCGGTTCAACCGATGGCATGGTGAAGGTGATTGCGAAGAAGAACCCTGATGGGTCAGCCGGACAAGTACTGGGTGTTCATATGGTTGGACCATGGGTTACCGAGCAGCTATCCGGCGGCTACCTTGCCGTCAACTGGGAAGCAACGGTAGAAGAGGTCGCCCAATTTATTCAGCCACATCCAAGCTTGAGCGAGCTTTTTGGTGAGACAATGCTCTCGATGACCGGTCGTTCATTTAACGGTTGAGCGCCGGTGTAAGGATTTAGTTCGGAGAAGACAATGGCAGATGTAACCCTCCCTCAACTCGGTGAAACAGTTACCGAAGGCACCATCACCCAGTGGTTCAAGAACATCGGAGACGTCGTCAACGCCGACGAGCCGTTGTTCGAAGTCTCAACCGACAAGGTGGACACCGAAGTTCCGAGTCCGGTCAGCGGTGTCGTCGTGGAGATCCGCGCCGCTGAGGGTGACACGATCGATGTCGGCACCATTGTTGCAATCGTTTCCAGCGATGGCGAAGCAGCGACTGCGGCCCCGGTTCCAGCAGCTGCTCCCGAGCCGGCTCCTGCTCCTGAACCGGCACCCGCTCCTACGCCGGCGCCGGCGCCTGCCCCAGCTCCGGCTGCTCCTGAACCTGCGCCGGCACCGGCCCCAGCTCCGGCTGCAAGTTCGAGCGCCCCAACCGCGAATGATGCCAGGTTGCTGTCGCCAGTGGTCCGTCGACTGGTAAATGAGCACGGCATCGATTCATCCTCACTCGTCGGCACCGGGCCCGGTGGCCGTATCACGAGAGAAGACGTGCTTGACCACCTTGACCGGGTCGGATCTGCTTCTCCAGTAGCCCCAGCTCCAGCGCCTGCCCAGGCAACTGCGGTTTCATCTGCGCCTGCTCAGCCTGCGCCTCCCGCGCCAACACCGGCGGCTATGCCAACAGGTGGGCGCGAAACAGTGGTACCGCTGTCAAAAATTCGCCAGTTGACTGGCGATCACATGGTGGCAAGCAAGTCAACATCACCACACGCATTCAGCGTTGTCGAGGTTGATTTCGCAAACGTTGATCGTGTTCGCTCGGCAGTTAAAGCAGACTTCCGCGCTGCAGAAGGCTTTTCGCTGACGTACCTGCCGTTTATCGCACGAGCACTTGTCGATGGGTTGCAGGAGTTCCCAAACCTCAACGCGAGCGTCGTGGGTTCAGATCTTGTCGTCCATGGGTATATCGATCTCGGAATTGCAGTTGATCTCGAATATCAAGGCCTCATTGCTCCCGTGATTCGAGGTGCTGAGACCAAGCGACTTCGAGCGATTGCTCAGGAAATTCATGATCTTGCAGATCGCGCTCGGAACCGTCGTCTCAGCCCTGATGAAATTCAGGGTGGGACGTTCACCATCTCGAACAATGGTTCTGCGGGTTCAGTGCTCACGATGCCGATTATCAATCAACCTCAAGTTGGCATTGTGTCCACCGACGCGATTGTGCGGAAACCAGTGGTTGCAAATCTCGCCGATGGGGGTGAGGCAATCGTTGTTCATCCGGTTGGCAATCTCGCAATGAGTTGGGATCACCGAGCGTTTGATGGTGCATACGCGGCAGGTTTCCTGTTGCGAGTAAAAGAAATTCTTGAGAATCGCGATTGGGCGGCAGAACTCTGACTAACTTCTCGACGCCTTTGCGGGTGAGGTGGCTCGGAAGGGTCCCTTATTTGGAGGCCCTCGAGTTGCAACGTGCGCTGCATCGTGGCGTCGACTCGCATCTGCTGCTCGTCGAGCATGAACACACCTTCACCTACGGGCCTCACGCAAATCTGGCAGATCACCTGAAGTGTGACCCATCAGAAGTTGGTGCAGAACTCGTCGCAGTTGATCGCGGCGGTGACATCACCTACCACGGACCTGGCCAGCTCACCGGTTACCCAATTCTTTCGCTTGCCCAAGGCGCTGGACCATTGCGGCATGTGCTTGCCGTGGAGGAAGTGCTTATTGCGGCGCTGCGTGAACTTGGGGCGTCCGATCCAGGTCGACTTCGTGGGTATCCAGGCGTTTGGGTAGATGCAACGTCGGATCAACCTCGCAAGATCGCGGCAATCGGTATTCGGGTCGCAAGGAATCGCACCATGCACGGGTTCGCGCTCAACGTGACAACCGATATGGCGTATATGCGTCAACACATCGTTGCATGCGGTATTCCTGATCGACCCGTCACCTCACTCGAAGAGGAAGGGCTTCAGGTAATGATGTCTGACGTCGTGTCAGCGGTAACTGAGGCTGCTGGTCAACAGTGGAGCCACGCAGGGGTTGAACGTCAAGACGTGCAGTGGCGAACCTCGGTAACAGACCTCTCACCGTTCTCGCGCGGCGAGGGGCCTGGCGAACCAGTAAGACTCATGAGCCGAGCCCGTTCAGCGGGCCTTGATGACGGTCTCTCGCTATCGGAGCGCAAGCCCGAATGGTTGCGCCCAGTCGTGCATCACGGGCCCGAAGTGCTCGCAACCCGCAAGGTACTGCGCGACCACGAGATGGTCACAGTCTGTGAGGACGCGGGGTGCCCCAACCTTTCGGAGTGTTGGTCGGAGGGCACGGCGACATTCATGGTGCTCGGCGAACGGTGCACACGGGCGTGTGGATTCTGTTTGGTGGACACTTCCAAACCTGAGGCTGTCGATGCCGGTGAGCCACAGCGTGTCGCTCAGGCAGTATCTGCACTGGGTCTGAGACATGCAGTCCTCACAATGGTTGCTCGGGATGATCTCGCCGATGGTGGCTTTTCACATGTCGCAGAATGTGTTGCCGCAATCAGACAACACGACCCGCAGGTGACAATCGAGACTCTTGTCTCCGACGGGGCCGGAAATCTCTCTGCATGGCAGAAACTTTTCGCATCTCGCCCAGACGTTGTGAATCACAATGTTGAGACCGTCCAACGGTTGCAGCGTGTTGTCCGCCCATCAGCCGGTTACGCAAGAAGTCTCTCGTTCCTGGCTGCGAGCAAATCAGAAGGACTGTTAACAAAATCTGGTCTCATTCTCGGACTTGGTGAATCAGAAGACGAAATTTTTGCAGTCTTGGCAGACCTCGCGGCACTTCAGATTGACATCGTCACCATCGGTCAATACCTCCGACCGACCTCTCATCATCTCCCGGTTGCCCGGTGGGTGGAACCATCAGAGTTCGCTCATTGGAAATCGGTGGGAGAGACGTTGGGAATTCGCCATGTCGAATCAACGCCGCTAACAAGGTCGAGCCACCACGCCGCAGAATCTGTTGCAGCTGTCCAGGTTTCGCTCGGCCGCACTTCGACCGACAACTGAAATCGTGTTTGACTTAGGGGATGTCAACAATGTCAACGTCAGCTGAAGAACTCTCACGGCGACTTGTTGCCGTTCGTTTAGCAATGCGCGATCAAGGAATTGATACAGCATTGCTTTCGGTGGGGCATGACCTTCCCTATCTCACGGGCTACACCGCTATGCCGCTTGAACGTCTGACGATGCTGACAATTCATGCAGAAGGCACCCCGCAGCTGTTTGTGCCCCGTTTAGAGGCGCCTCGAGTTACTGAAGTGCCGGGCTTGTTCGACATTGTTCCATGGGATGAGACAGTTGAGCCCCTTGATCTTGTTGCTGCGTCCTGTGCAGGCAGTTCAACAATTGCAATTGGCGATCAAACGTGGGCGAGGTTTGTCGTCGGTCTCACGCATCGACTCTCAGGTGTGCGGTGGGAGCGTGCTGTCGGCATCGTCGGCGATCTAAGAATGCGGAAGTCTGATGCCGAAATTGCCGCGTTGCGTGCGGCGGCAGCTGCCGTTGATGAGATTGCGGCGGAGCTTCAGTCAGGTCAAATACAGCTCGTTGGTCGAACCGAGGCCGATGTATCTGCCGACTTGTCGCGTCGGATTCTTGCGAGAGGTCACGAAAAGGTGAACTTTGCAATTGTGGCGGCTGGTGAGAATGCGGCAAGCCCCCATCATCATCCAGGTGGCCGAGTGATCCAGGAAAACGAAGTTGTGCTGTGTGACTTTGGCGGGACAATGAATGGCTACTGCTCCGACATCACGCGCTGTGTCGTGACAGGCGATATTCCAACCGATGTTGCGGCTGCCTATGAGGTGCTGATGGCCGCCCAATCCGCTGGTGTGGCCGCTGGCAACATCGGTGTTGCCTGTGAAGTAGTTGACGAAGTCACACGGCAGATCATCTGCGATGGCGGCTATGGAGAGTACTTCGTGCATCGAACCGGTCACGGAATAGGCATGGAGGAGCATGAAGACCCGTACATGGTTGCCGGAGATGTTCGTCCTATCGAGTCTGGCTTTGCCTACAGCGTCGAACCAGGCATCTACATTCCGGGTAGATGGGGGTTACGCCTCGAGGACATCGTTGTTGCTACAGATGCTGGCCCCGTCAGCTTGAACCAAGCCGATCACAACCTTCACTCGGTGCGAAGCTGACTACGTTCCGCCGATAGAAAATAACTCGCTATTCGCGACTGGTGAGTACGAGGTGAGTTCAATGAGGAGGTCGGGGCCTGCGTAGTGGGCGAGTACTCCTTCTTCGGTCACGCAGTAGACCTTCGTTCCGCCAACGACCGGAACCGAGACGCAATCAGCAGTGGTGTTTGCGAATTCAGCGACGTACTGCTCTGCCGGCCCGATGTTCCTTCCAGCATCAATACGAAGGCGTTGCTCGGTAGCCCGGGACCAGAATTGGTGAGTGATCTGGAAATCACTCACCTTCGTGTCATCAAGGCCTTTGGCACACGTTGAATTCGACAGCTCGCAGGTTCGTGTGTTTCCGCTTTCGACGAGGTAACGGATGTCGCCAATCGTGATTGATCGTTCACCGCTCTGCTGTGTGACGGTTGCATTCGTCACACGATTGCCGTAGTTCACGTTAAGTCTGTATGACGCAGTGAATTCTGCCCCATCTGCGCGTTCGAATTTGTCAAGGATCGCGATGATCCCTGCGTCATTAACCGGAACGTCCTCGACGAGTGTTGGTCGTGGGCCCGTGGCGCATGCACTGAGCGCCAACGTCGACGCAACAAGAATGAGATGTTCGCGAATCCGCATGCGCCGACAAGGTTACGGGCATTCGCTACTCACATGTTGTCGAGAAAGAACGAGATACCCTGCGATGGGTGAATACGGCGCCGATCTCCCTTGAGGCCTCCACATTTCTTCTGCAGTGGGCCACGGGTGGAATGTTGCTTGGTTGGGTGACAACACGCCATCGGGAAGTGAGCCTCGGATATGGATGGATGCTCCGGCTGTCGTATGGGCCGCTGGCGATTGGGGGAGTGATCGCCGGATTCCGTTACGGGTCACACCTTGTTCGGGACGTCGCAACCGCACTTGTTGCTGTATCGATCATGATCTCGTTTGTCTCATCGTTTGTGCGTCGCTCGGCGGGCGTGAGTGGAGCGCAGCTAGAACATGATCGCCGATCAGAGCGTGTTGCGGCGATGACCGGAATTGAGCGCGAATCAACGACCACGGCGCAGGGTCGCGAGTTCAACCCATCGCTCGACCTCATCCCGGTTCTCATTGGGGTCATTGGGCTCATTGCTGCAGGGCTATCGGCAGCTGATAGCGGGCCATGGACTGACATTGTCTCGGTGCTGCGGCTTCTCGTCGGGGCTCTCTTCCTCGGAGCGGTCACGAATGCAATGTTGCTCGGTCACTGGTACCTCGTGCAGCCGGGCCTTCCGCGCCGCCATCTCAATGAGCTGGTCGAACTATTGGGCAAGGTTTGGCCCTTGGAGGTTGCCATGTTGCTAGTTCCTACGGGCATGGTGAGCGTATTGAATGGCTCGATCGATGATGGGTGGGGCGGAGTGCTTGGCTGGTTTTGGGTTGCGTGCGCACTCACCACGATCGTGCTTGTAGTGGTCACCAAAGCAGCGCTGAAGGAGCGCCAGTACTCGGCGGTGATGGCAGCGACTGGGCTGCTCTATCTTGCGATTTTGACCGCGTTCGGCACCGACCTCGTTGCTCGCGCAATTCTTGATGCCGGCGTGACGACGGCATCAATGTGATCTGTCAGTTGACCTGACGATCGTGCCCTTCCCAGTACTGCTCGCGAAGCTTGAACTTCTGAAGCTTGCCGGTTGCCGTACGTGCAAGTTCGTTGCGGAAATCAACTCTCTTCGGGCACTTGTAACCCGCCAACTTCTTCTTCGTCCACGCAATGACATCGTCCTCGGTCAGAGATGAACCCGGAGTTGTGACCACGAGAGCGGTTACAAGTTCTCCCCACTTCTCATCTGGGATGCCGATGACTGCAACTTCAGCTACGTCGGGGTGCTGGAAGATTGCATCTTCAACTTCAATCGAGGACACATTCTCGCCGCCGGTAATGATGACGTCCTTCTTCCGGTCTGAAATGGTCACATAATTCGCATCATCGATGAGGCCACCGTCGCCGGTATGGAAGAAATCTCCAGGGATTGCGGTTTGGGTGGCTTCTGGTTGCTCCCAGTAGCCCTCCATGATCATGTTGCCCCGGGCAAGCACTTCTCCATCTGGCGAGATATCCATAGTGCAACCAACGACAGGCGCCCCAGCGCGGTTCAGCATCGTGGCGCGTTCAGCTGGGCTGAGGTCGTCCCACTCTTCGCGACCGCGGTTCATTGTCAACAGTGGTGCCGTTTCGGTGAGACCGTAGATCTGCACGAACTCCCATCCGAGTTCAGTTTCGCATCGCTCAATTGTTCTGGTGGGCGGTGGTGCACCTGCAACAACGATCCTGACGCGGCCAGAACCAGGAATTGGTCCGTCCCAGTCAGCAGCGGCATCGAGAACTGTGTTGAGGACTGCCGGAGCGGCACACATCAAAGTCACGCCCTCGGATTCGATGCGACGGAGAATCTCTGGGCCATCAACCTTTCTCAAAATGATGTGGCGTGCACCCATGCCGGTGACTGCGTACAGCATTCCCCAACCATTGCAATGGAACTGCGGAAGCGTGTGCAGGTAGACATCTCGGTCATTTACCCCCATATGCCATCCAAAGATTGAGGCGTTGAGCCATACATTGCGGTGGGTCAGTTGCACGCCCTTCGGGCGAGCGGTTGTTCCTGATGTGTAATTGATTGTCGCCGTTGCGTTTTCGTCGGGCTGCCATGGCGCAGGTTCAACGTCGTACTTCATGAGTTTGGCGTCGGTTTCGGCCCCGATCACCCACTTCATCTCGCATTCGACGTCCTGCATCGCCTCTTCAAGCTCTGGATCAACGAGGAGAATACGGGCGCCAGAATGCTCAACGATGTATGAAACTTCCTCTGCGACGAGTCGGAAGTTGACTGGTACGAGAATTCGACCAGAGCCTGATACGCCGAATAGTGCAGTCAAGAGGCGGGCGGAATTGTGTGAGACCATCGCAATGCGCTCACCCTGCGCAATGCCCAATTCGTCAAGCCCAGCGGCGATAGCTCGCGCTCGCCGTGCCATCTCCCGATAATCAATTCGGCCCCAGTCGTCGGCGGGCTGATCTGGTTCGTCAACGATTGCGACACGGTCGGGATACACCAGTTCTGCACGTTGAAGGAAGTCATTTACAGTTAATGGAACTCTCACACGAGTGATATTAGTCACCTTCGCCTGTTCGATGGTCTCCGAGTCGTATCGGTTGAAAGCCACTGAGATGACTACCGTGGCGCTATGTCTTCTGTGAACTCACCTGTAGAACGTCGCCTCGGTATGACTGTCCCTCTTCCCGGGCCTCTTCATAGCCATAAAGAATGGTTGCATGAACTGGCTGATCGTGGTTACACCGACATCTGGAGTGCAGAGAGTGATGGGGCGGATGGCTTTACGCCACTTGCTCTCGCAGCTGCATGGGAGCCGCGCTTGCGTCTCGGTACGGCAATCATTCCGGCCTACACGAGGGCGCCCGCTTGTATGGCTCAATCGGTGGCCTCGATGGCGGATGCCGCCCCAGGCCGATTCTGTATTGGTATCGGGTCCTCAAGCAATGTGATCGTGGAGCGCTGGAACGGAGTTCCGTTCGAGCAGCCCTATCGGAAGGTGCGGGACATGGTTCGCTTCTTAAAAGAGGCGTTGGAGGGTGACAAAGTGACCCGTGAATTCGACACTTTCGAGGTGAATGGTTTTCGACTTGGGGTACGACCAGAACAGACTCCACCGATCTTCGTGGCAGCGCTACGCGAGCAGATGCTGCGTCTCGCTGGAAGAGAAAGCGATGGCGCAATTATCAACTGGCTTGGAGCGGACGATGTCCCGCAGGTGGCATCAATCGTTCATGATGCGGCAGGGGGAGAGCAACGTGAAATCGTTGCGCGAATTTTTGTTTGCCCGAGCGATAACACGCAGGTGGTCCGTGATGCCGCGAAGTTTGCCATTGCGGCATACATGAATGTTCCGGTCTACGCGAAATTCCAAGAGTGGCTTGGTCGCGGTCCTCAATTGGAGGGAATGTGGGCTGCCTGGTCTGGTGGAGATCGTAAAGCTGCGCTTGCAGCAATTTCTGATGAGGTCGTTGACTCACTCATCGTGCATGGAACACCAGAGCAATGCCGGGAGCAAATTGGCCGTTACCTGGACAATGGGGTGACTACAGCAGCACTCGCATTGCTCCCGCTCGATAAAGACCTTGACCAGCGTGAAGCAATGCGTTCGCTCGCTGGCGTCTGACCGAGAGTTGAATTACGCCGCTGGTTTCGACTGGTGACGATGCTTCCGCCTTCGTTGCATCTCGGCGCGAAGTTCGTCGATATGACGTAGTCCCGCGACTCGAGTTGCATCGTCGATGCGGAGACACTCGGGAAGATCAGACACGGGTAGCAGCATGAGTTGCAGCGGGGCGGTGTTGTTCTCTGCCATGAGGGCACTATGCACGAAGGGTGTCACAGCGTGTACGCGGTGGTGATTACTCGCTAGCAGTCTTAGCCAGCAACGACGACACAGGCTGTAGCAGCGGCGAGAAAAAGCACGCCGAGTAATAGTGGTTGGCGTTCTCTGCTCACTTTGTTCTGGCGAGGAGCAGTAACGATAAGTGCACAAATACCGCCGGTTGCGGCCCCTCCAAGGTGGCCACCGATCGAGATCCCAGGAACCAAAAAGGTGATTGCGAGATTCATTAAGAGGAGGCTGCCGATTTGAGTGCGCATCGGGTTGATTCCGCGTTGCTGATATGCCATGGCCGTTACGCCCATCAGCCCGAAGACCGCACCTGATGCCCCTCCGTGAAGACCATCAGGCTGCAAGATGAGGGCACCTAGCGAACCACCAGCAAGGCACGCAAGGTAGAGCAGCAACATCCTCGTGCGACCAATTGAAACTTCGAGCATCCCGCCAAGCTGGTAGAGGAGATACATGTTGAATCCAAGGTGAATTATGCCGAAGTGAATAAAACCCGATGAAACGATTCGGTACCACTCGCCAGCACCCTGACGTAGAAGCGAAGCATTCAGACCGAGGTCAATCTGAAGTTGGGTTAATGATCCGTTGAGCGAGCGAGCATCTATCGTTGCCATCAACAGAAATACACCAATGTTGATTGCAATGAGGACTTTGGCAACGAGTACACCCTGTGTCGCCTGCCAATATTTCACTCTCGTTGTGGCGCTTGGAGTGCCCGCCTTCCGACAGGAAGGGCAAAGGCTGCCGATAGAGCCTCGAACGAGGCACTCGTTGCATGCAGCGGAACCGCATCGCGTGCAATGACGCCCCGCAGATCGATCGGGATGTCGTGAGCATCTCGCCAAATCACCTCCGGCCACCGACACCGGAGGAGGGGGAGGAGGCAGGTCGCTCATGTTGGTGAATTCGCCAGTCGGTTTGACGCTGTCGGCGATGAACCAGCTGACGGCGCCTTCATTTCTCGACCATCATTTGTGTCGCAAGACTGGACCGTAAGCGCGCAGAATGGCAGTGCAAGCACGAGAGCCCATCGGCGAAATGTCAGCCTCCCGTTCATCCCTTCAGGCTACCGCTAGCCTCAGACCTGTGTCCGACGTAGGCAACAACACTGACAAAACGCCACTCGTGATCATGACCGTGCACGCTCATCCAGACGACGAGGCCTCAAAAGGCGCACCAACCCTCGCCAAATACGTTGCTGAAGGGTGTTCCGCGATTCTGGTCTGCTGCACTGGAGGGGAAGAGGGGGATTTACAAAACCCTGCCCTTCGAGAGTCGGGTCAACTGTTCGAAGGTCTCGATGAGGCACAGACGAAAGTGCTTCTCGCTGAGGTTCGGCCAAAGGAACTTGAAGCGTCGGCTGCAGTGATTGGTTTCTCTGAGGTCGTGATGCTTGGTTATCGCGATTCGGGAATGGCCGATAGTCCGTCGAACAATCACCCAGATTGCTTCCACATGTCCGACCTTGATGAGGCAGTTGGTCGGCTCGTTCGAGAGATCAGGCGGACAAAACCTGATGTTCTCATCACCTACTCAGATGATCAGGCCGGATACCCACATCCTGACCACCTGAAGGTTCATGATGTCAGCGTGCTTGCCTTCGAGCGCGCAGCTGACCCTGATGCGTATCCAGACTTTGGGTCACCTCATTCGATTTCGAAGTTGTACTACTCGGCGTGGTCGATCGAGCGTATGAAGCGGGTTCATGAAGCGCTGCTGCAGAAGCATGGTGAATCACCATTCGATGAGAAATGGTTCTCGCGGCCAAGTCAAGATGAGCGGATCACCACCCGCATTGATGTTTCTGACTTTATGTGGGCGCGAACCGGTGCTTTGCGTGCGCATGCAACTCAGGTTGACCCTGCTGCGTTGTTCTGGTTCGGGCTAGATGACGATGAACTCGCACGTGTGTATCCAACTGAAGATTGGATTCTGGCTCAGAGCAGGTGTGGACCTATCTCGACTGGCGAAACATCGCTTTTTGACGGTGTCTTGCAGCAGGCGAACTGAGAAGGGCGGTTGAAGTGTCTGCAACTGTGCAATATCGACTGCAAATCTCAAAAGGCAACGAACGGGTAAGTGGGCCGGATGGCGCAGATCTCGTTATCACGGTGCCATTGAAGGTCGCCGAAAGCGATGACTTTGATCCAACGGTCGCATTTATGAGAGGTCAGCTAAAAGCTGTTGGCAGTACAGGGGCATTGTTTGACGAGCTCTCGACAGGAGAAGCCGTCGCAACAATTCGCAACCTTGTCGAAAGCGACGATTAAGACCGCATTGTGGAGCGCAGCTCGCGGTAACCAATGAGGTGCACGTTGGCAGATTCAAGAACTTGTTGAACTTGGGGCTCTAACAAGAATTGGTGGTCATCGATCCAACCAGCGGCATCTGCGGTGAGTGCCCGCACCTCGGGAGTGTCGACGGCGGGTTGGAGGTGGAGTTCAGTTACTCCCGGTGGAAGTTGCTCGATCGCATCAAGAACACGCTGGCGTGACCCTGCTCGCCAGTCATGATCAAAGAAGTCTGGAAAGACGACACCCTCTTCTGCAGCGAGTGATCTGAATGGGAATCCCGCTTCGGCAGCAGTCACGGTTGACGGCAAACGGATGGGCAACTCGAACTCAACAGCTACATCGAGGTACACGTCGAAAAATTCGGGTCGCAAGGTAATTGCTGAGAGATGAGGGGCGAGATGGGTGACATCAATTCCCCACGCCTGCGCCCGGGTCACTTGAGCTCGTAGTTCACGCCGTACCTCGGCCGGGTCGGCGTGCTCCCAAAGGTCATCGATTGCAGATGGGAAACCGCCATCGCCTGACAGCAGCGAGGGAGCATGCGTAAGTGGACCGAATCTGTAGCAATCATGTTCGGCGTTGAGCGTGAGATGTACACCAATGTCGTCTGACTCGGTAACAAGTTGTGCTGCATGCCGAGCCCAGGGCGCAGGAACCATGATCGATGCACATGTCGCAACACCCTGTCGCAATGCGGAGAGCACACCCTCGTTCGAGGAGTGGGTAAGACCGAGGTCGTCACAGGAGATAATTAGCACTCGGTCATCGGGGGCGAATCCGAGACGTTCGTTGAGGTCGCTCATCGATAATGAACATACCTTGTTCAACTTTCGCAGGCTCGCCACAAACCGATGTTGCTGCGGCGAGCCACTGACTCCGCGGTCTGGATTTCATCTCGGTAGGCAGTGTTTGGAGGAATCGAGAGCACCCGCGCGTGGCCATTCAGCGCCATTTCGCCGTTGACGAAACGATCATTGTCGATGAAGAGATAGCCGAGGAGACGCCCGTAGTGGTCTCGTGCCACCCTGTCTCGAACAACACGAACCTCGGTGCCGCTCGGAAGTGTGTTCTGAAGTGCAAGGGACGCCTCTTGGGCCCAGCACTCGTCAGGCTCTCCCTCATAGCCGAGTTCGGGCGTATCGATACCAATAAGGCGGACGCGCTCGGTTTGGCTCCCAAACCTCACATCGACTGTGTCACCATCGATAACTCGAATGATTGAGCCAGACGTGGGTAGTGAGGATGATCTGCACGCCGCCATCGCAAGAGAAGCGATAGCGGCGACGCAGATATGACGGATCAGATCCGCTCGATGAGTGTGCCAGTGCCGAGCCCACCACCGCAGCACATGGAGATGAGGCCGTAACGACCTGAGGTGCGCTCAAGTTCGTAGAGCGACTTGGTCATGAGGAATGAGCCAGTGGCGCCGAGCGGGTGCCCAAGAGCGATTGCTCCACCATTCGGGTTCGTCTTCGCCAAGTCTGCACCGACCTCTTTGGCCCACGCGAGGACAACCGATGCGAAGGCCTCGTTGATCTCGAAGTTGTCGATGTCGTCGATGGAGAGACCCGAGCGGTCGAGAAGGCGACGGGTGGCATCCATCGGGCCGGTCAGCATGAGAACTGGGTCGACACCAACGAGGCAGGTGTCGACGACGCGGGCACGCGGAGTGAGACCGAGCGCTTCGGCACGCTCTGCCGTCATCATCAACACGGCTGAGGCGCCATCAGAGATCTGTGAGCTGTTGCCTGCGGTATGCACACCATCTTCGCGAGCAACTGGCTTCAACTGGCCTAACTTCTCAAGGGAGGTCTCTCGGATGCCTTCGTCCCGAGTTACTGCAGCGGTTTCGCCAGTGGGGTTACCTTCTTCATCGAGGACTGGCGCATCGACAGAAATCCACTGTCCGGCGAATCGGTCTTCGTTCCATGCCTGGGCGGCGCGGTTCTGTGACTCGAATCCAAATGCGTCGGTGTCATCGCGGGAGATATCCCACTTGTCAGCAATTCGTTCAGCACCCTCGAACTGCGATGTCATCTCGAGGCGTGCAAAGTACTCCTTCGGAATCGGTACGCCGAGTCCAAGCTTCTTTGACGAGTTGATTCCGATTGGGATACGGCTCATTACCTCAACTCCACACGCCATTGCGACGTCGACCGTGCCCGAGGCAATGAGCGAAGCGGCGAGGTTTGTCGCTTGCTGGCTTGAACCACACTGAGTGTCCACTGTGGTTGCTGCGGTTTCGATGGGAAGACCAGCTCCAAGCCATGCGGTGCGGGTGACGTTGAAGCTCTGTTCGCCAACCTGGCTGACGCAACCACCAACAACCTGCTCGATTGCGGTGGGATCGATGCCGGTGCGCTCGACAAGCGAACTTTGGATCTTGCCAAGGAGGGAAGCAGGGTGCATCCCTGCAAAACCGCCATTACGGCGACCGATCGGGCTACGAACCGCATCGACGATGACGATTTCGCGACCGTTATTGGGGGCTGAAGTATTGGTCATACCGAGAGGCTACGACCTCAGAGGATGGGATCTGCAATCGGTTTGTTCTGTTCGAGGCGCATTTCGCTCCGCTGGCCACGTTGCCAATCAGTGACTAAAGAGAAATCATCACCTCGGATAAACGTCTGGCGGTACTCGATGATCGTTTCTGAGCGTTCACCGTGTCGTACCAGTTGGAATACCCCGGTCTGGCCATCGATCTCAAGTAACTGTCGCACAGCTTCAGAAGGAACTACTGCCGATACCCGTTCAGAACCCGAAGTCGGTCTTCCGAGGGTTGAGCGCTCCATCTCGTCATACAGCGACGTATGCGAGAAATCAGCACCCTGAAGGCGTGAGGTGTAACTGCCCGGTAGCCAAACGTAGTCCACTGCAATCGGGCGTCCTGCTGCAAGACGAAGACGGGCGAGATGGAATAACTGTGCATCCTCGTTGAGCCCCAACTCCGACGCAATACCCCTGTCGACAGTGGTTCCAACTGTGAGCACCACGCTGGTCTGTTCAATTCCAGCCGCCTCAACAACTTGAAAAAGACTGTAGAGGTGGCCAAGCGACTGTGTGATACGCCTTGCGTTGATCGATGTTCCGATTCCACGAGACCGCTCGACAATGCCATCACGGCCGAGTGATGAGACGGCGTGTCGCGCAGTATGGCGACTTACGCCGTAGTCCTCCATGAGTTCGCGATCAGACGGGAACTTGTCAACAAACTCACCGCGTTGAAGTCGACTGCGGAGTTCTGACTCAAGCTGTTGCCAAAGCGGCACCTCACTCGAACGAGAGAGCTTGCCGATAGGAGGGCTGGGGGTTTTGGCCACGGTGCGTACTCGTCAGAGGAGGTACGCCTCTGGGACCGGCTTGAGCGGTCGGGCGTACCACATCGGGCGGCGCAGACCGTTCGGGCCAGGGGCTGGCCGAGTCTTGTTAAGCCAATCGAGGTAGGCCTCACGGGACTTTGCAGTGTCCACGACGACATCGCCGTATTCGTCACCTGGTTGTGCAGGGCCGACGCGCACCCGCTGGTGCCAGCACTGCATTCCCGAGATGGGATCTGGCTGAACAGCAAAGGTCAGGTTCTGGTGCACTCCAGTGTCATTCCACCAAATTCGATTGGTATCAGGATCTGCCGATTCGTAGGCCTCAATTCCCTTTTCTTTACGAAGCTTCCAAGAAGATCCATCGTTGCTAATCGACGCAAGCCCGGCACCGAATGAACGGGCCTTGCCTTCCTCAAGCCGCCAGCGACCCATGTGGTGCGAAGCGGCAACGACACCAGGCCTGATGCCTTCGGTACGCCATGATGAGATGACGAAGTGACCGATGCGGGTCGTGATTCGAACTAGTCCATTTTCATTAATGCCAAGCTTTTCAGCATCGCTTGGATGGATCCACAGTGGATGTCGGTGTGAGATTTCGTTCAACCATTTCGAGTTCGCTGACCGGGTATGAATGAGGGTCGGAATTCGGAAGGTCGGCAGGAGGACACGCTCGTCGCCTTCGATGTCGAGGTCTTCCCAATGCACATGGCTTGGAATCCACTTCGGTGTTGCGTATTCGGGCCATCCCCAATCATTGAGTGTGGTTGAGAAGAGCTCAAGTTTCTTTGACGGGGTGGGGAAGCCCTCTTTGAGCTCTCCATCAACTTCGATTGCAGGGCTTCCGTCACCGAGTTTGGCGAGGTGAAGCTGACCAAGCGATGCGGCATCACCGTTCCACGTGCCTTCTGTATTTGGCTTACGGAATACACCGCCAGCGTCCTTCTCGCATCCATCGACTGCGCTCGGGTCAACCGGCCGCTCGTACGGGCGGTATGGGTCTCCGGGCACATCGTATGCACCGCGATCCCGCATGTAGTCGAGCGGTGTCTGGCCTGCAGCCGCTGCAGCCTCGGCGAGACCGGGCACATTGTCGGCAAACATGCGGCCGTAGTACTCGTCGATTCCCATCGGGGATCCTGGGCGTTCGTCGCTCTCAAAGTATTCGCGAATGCCGAGCGTTCCGTCAGGGTCAATACGCCAACTGAGGTCGAT
>JAYNVD010000023.1:0-3852 GCA_038100275.1 Ilumatobacteraceae bacterium | reverse complement strand
TTTCTTCCCAAACTTCACCAACGTTGAACTCGTGAGTCCTGCTGTCGGCATCAACGTTTTGTCCAGAGAGTTCGGCGTAGCGCCGCATCACCGGCTGGCGGAAGCCGATCCATCGTCCAGCATGCGTCTCGTAGCTTGCGATGTCATGACGTTCTGAACCGAGCCCCATCGGCAGGACGTAGTCGGCGAACCAAGCCGTTTCAGACCATGTTGGAGTAAGCGCAACATGGCAGCCCACCTTCTCTGGGTCCTGTAAAGCCTCAAGCCATGAGAAACCATCGGGGTTCGTCCAAATCGGGTTGTAGACCCGAGTGAAATAGGTGTCGAGTTTGCCCCGTCCTTCATTCAGGAAGTGCGGCAGCAAAATTGACAATTCGTGGTAAGCGAGCGGGTACTCGACCGGCCAGTTGAGTTCGTTCCATTCTTTAATCGGCTGACCGCCCTTCGGTGGGGCAGGAGCAAACTTGTTCCATCCGTTGCCGCTGGTGCCTCCGGGTGTACCAACAGAGCCCGTGAGCACGTTGATGAAGAAGAGGCAACGCGCAACCTGCCATCCACCGAGGTTGCCCGCTCCGGCGGAACGCCAGTTGTGCGATGCGAATTTCGTCATATGTCGACCGATGAGTTCGGCAATTTCACGCAGATCCTCACCGGACACACCACAGACATGTTCTGCCCGCTCAATTGAATACTCGGCGTATTCATCGAGCAGCGCGGTCTCGAGTGACTCGAACTCGCAAGGTAAATCGGGGCGCTTTGCGGTGAGGTATGTCTCCCAGTTCACCCAGCGACGGACAAAATCCCGGTTCCAAGTGCCGTTCTCGAGGAGGAGTCTTGCGATGGCGAGCAGCATGAATGCTTCAGTGCCCGGCCACGGGGCGAGCCAATAGTCGGCCTTTGCTCCCGTATTTGAAAGACGTGGGTCGACGCAAATGACCTTGGCGCCTTTTTCTTGGCCCTCCATGATGCGCTGCGCGTGTGGATTGAAGTAGTGGCCTGCTTCGAGATGCGATGAGATCAAGAAAATGACTTCAGCATTGGCGAAGTCAGAAGATGGGCGATCGAGACCCATCCATGACTGGTAACCAATTCGTGCATTCGACGAGCAGATATTGGTGTGTGAGTTGTGGCCGTCGACTCCCCAAGCCGAGAGAACTCGTTCGGTGTAACCATCTTCCCCGGGACGTCCGACGTGGTACATGACCTCGTTGCCGCGACCTTCAGTGATGGCGGTTCGAATGCGTCCACCAATCTCGGTGAGTGCTTCTTCCCAGGTAATGCGCTCCCATTCACCTGAGCCACGTTCACCGACCCGGCGAAGCGGGTAGAGGATTCGTTCAGGGTCTGTGACCTGGTTGATGGTTGCTGGGCCTTTTGCACAGTTGCGACCGCGGCTGGCTGGGTGTTCGGGATTGCCTTCAAACTTGACGACTTCGCCTGTCTCTTTGTCGATGAATGCGACAAGTCCACATGCGGCCTCGCAGTTAAAGCAGGTCGTTGGAACGAGCGTGTAGTTACGTTCAACACGCTCTGGCCATGCCTTGGCATCGAGTTCGGTCCAGTTGTGCCACTGATCGGGGGGAGGATGGTTAGTAAGTGTCATCTTGGGTTCTCCAATATTTCGATTCAGGACAGCGGAACCGATTGGCCAGCTCGAACGAAGGCATCTTCGTATGAGAAGAGGCCAACGAGTGCGCAGACTGCGGCGATGGCACCGAGGCTCTGGGATGCAGTTCCGTTGAGGGCGAGTGAGATGAGAATGATTGGGACTACAAGTCCCGTTACAACTCCGCCTAGCCAAAAGCGTTGGGCATATGCGCCCTTGGTCATCTCGAGCGTTGCGAGTTCGACGGTTCGAGATCCGTGAGAGACAACTTCGGTTGTGATGAGGAGGGCGAGAGCGCCAAGAGCAGCGAGCGTTGTGATGCGCAATGCCTTCAACTCTGGAACATCGATGACGAGGTCAAGCAGGAGGTAGGTCGATCCACCAGCGACTACTGCTTGAGCGAGCAATGTCGGTAGTAGCAGCGGTGTCTGCCAAAGGTCTCTTCCTTCGCATTGCCCAAACAAGAACGCGGTGTAGCCGGCAACCCCTGCCGACAGGATCACAATCGGAAGTGACAGCCATGGGAGGGCGGAGTTGCTTCCGATGAGATCGAGAAGCCCCCATAGGCCGACAAGTGCCGCAAATGCGCCGAGAATCCACGCTCCACGGACAAGCCATGACTCGGTATTTGACTTCGTCAAGATGTAGAGAAAACGCGATGGTTGCTTGAGGTCAGCAACCAACAATGCTCCAGTGATCGCAGTGAACACCCCGGCAATGACCGCGGGAAGTAACCCGGCTGCGGACGACGAATCGCCATGGCCGAGAAGCACGAGCAACGCAGCGATTCCCATGACACCCGCTGCGATTGCTTTTGTCACCAGGTATCCGGAAACTTTGGACTTCCAGGTCATCGGGTGCGTCGTTGTATATGCGGTGCGGCCGGTGACCTGAGTGCCGCTGTGCTCTGCCATAACATGTGTCAGGGTTGGATGATCCTTCGTTGTATCGGCCCAGATCATTCCGTCATCGGCAATTTTTGTTCGGGTGGGATCAAGCGCCGCCTGATCGACTCCGCGGTAGTACACCTTTGGTGACGTGCCTTGCTCAGGAGCACGAACCGACACCTTGTCGCGAGCGACGATCTTGCTGATCTCTGAGTTCGGGTCGTCAAGGTCGCCGCTGACGATGGCATGAGTGGGGCAGACCACAACGCATGCGGGTTCGAGTCCGACCTCGACCCGGTGGTTGCAGAAGTTGCACTTGTTAGCAACATTCGTGTCTGGGTTGATGTAAATCGCGTCGTAAGGGCATGCGTTCATGCACGCCTTACAGCCGATGCAGATGTTGTCGTCGAAATCAACGACTCCGTTATCGGTGCGATGAAGCGCACTCGTCGGGCAGATTTTCATGCATGGCGCATCGTCACAATGATTGCATCGCATGACGGTGAATGACCGACCAGTGTTGGGGAATGAACCAGTTTCGACATATTTCAGCCAAGTTCGGTTCACCCCAATAGGTACGTCATGTTCACTTTTGCAGGCAACCGTGCAGGCGTGACAGCCGATACATGAGTCGCTTTCGAGTACAAATCCAAGCCGTGTCATTGTTTCCCCTTAAACCATTTGATGCACTGGTAGGCGCTGAGCCTGTTATGCCGACTGAGTCGTTTCAAGCCAGGCGTTGTATCCCCCGATGACATCGCTTACGTCGCCAAACCCTTTTTGGCGAAGCAGGCTTGCTGCGACCGACGATCGATACCCGCCGGCGCAGAACACGACGGTCGGTTTACTTGCATCGAGTTCGTCGAGACGAGCGGGAATCTGTCCGACTGGAATGGTTTGAGCGTCATGCGCCGTGCCATCTGCAACCTCACCAGGGTTCCTGACGTCGACGATCTGCAAGTTGGGAATGTCGCGAACGCGGGCGTTGAAGTCGTCTGCGGTGAGGCGACTTGCGACCTGAGTGCTGTCTGAATGTGAGGTGAGCATGTCATACGGATTCTCGGCGACACCGATCACCCGATCGAATCCAATTCGTGCAAGCCTGTTCTTTGCTTCGAGTTCCTGTCCGGGCTCGGTAAACAAGACGATGTCGACGTCTGATGGAACAATTGACCCGGCAAATTCTGCATAGCGGCCGGCCATCCCAACATTGATGGCACCCTTCAGGTGCCCGCGTGAGAAGTCCTCAGGATCTCGCCCATCAACGAGGAGAGCGCCGTTCGACAGAGCGTCTTGAATCGCTACAAAGTTCATCGACGGAGGAACAGCAGTTTCATCGAGAAGGTCTCGTTCCTTGCG
>JAYNVD010000022.1:16367-27325 GCA_038100275.1 Ilumatobacteraceae bacterium | reverse complement strand
GAGAGTTCGATCGTCGCAACAAAATCGTCACCGACCGATAGTCGAAGCGCGTCGTTGTGCAGATCAATGAATTCGCTCATTACTTACCCACGTCCTTAAATGCGACCCCGCGATCGGTAGCCGGCTCTTTCGGAAGTCCGAGCACGTTCTCGCCGAGAATGTTGTGCTGAATTTCATCTGTGCCGCCTGCGATCGATTGAGCGGGCGTAGAAACGAGAATCTCGGCGACGACAGCATCTTGCGGGTCATCTCCTGTTTTCAGCATGCCTTGTGCTCCCGCAATCATCGAGTGCACATGATTTGCATCCCGAGCAATACGTGAGAGCGCCAATTTCCCGATTGAACCCTCCGAGCCTGGCGGCTTGCCAAGCGCTCGAGCGGCTTTCGCTCGCTCGGCAGTCCATTCGGACGCCCGGTGAAAGCTATAGAGCTTCATCATTTCTTGTCTGATGACGGGGTCGTCGCTCACGCCTCGAGCTTGAGCTCTTGGAAGAACAAGGTCAGCGCGACCCATTCGCTGCGGGTACCACTCGTAGGTCCTGTTGAACTCGGCGGCTTCAGATTTCGCTTCATCAATGACGCGACCATGAGCGTCCGGAGCGAAGTAGACATTGCCAATCGATGCAAATGAGCGTTCATGGGCGAGCGTCCCGCGCGCGACCTTCCAACCATCGTTGATGTCACCAACAACATCTGTCGCTGGCACCCGTGCATCGGTGAGAAACACCTCATTGAACGAATCGTGGTAATTCATCTCAACGATTTGGCGAACCTCGACACCGGGCTGGCGCATATCGATGAGGAAGTAGGTGATTCCGGCATGCTTCGGCACGTCCCAATCGGTGCGTGCAACAAGAATCGCCATATCGGCGTCGTGCGCCATCGTGTTCCAGACCTTCTGGCCATTGATGATCCACTCGTCGCCATCACGAACAGCCGTGCAGCGCAAGCCAGCAAGATCAGACCCCGCACCGGGTTCAGAGAACAACTGGCACCACGTCAACTCGCCGGTGATGGTCTCGCGCAGATACTTCGATTTCAACTCATCTGATGCGTGGTCGTAGATGGTGGGAGCAGCAAGGCTCATCCCGCCGCCAAGCGGAACCGCAACACCCCCTGCCTGGCGGATAGCTCGATGCGCAACACGATCGGCCCATGCCGGTAGGCCACGGCCGTGCCATTTCGGATCCCACGATGGCACCGCCCAACCAGACTCAACAAGCCGTGTCCGCCATTCGATGAGCGAAAGATTCGGATTCCACGAGCCGTGGAACCATTCGAGTACTTCACGTTCAACATCACGTTCGGTTGGCGAAGCCATATGCCAGATGTTACGGCAGGGTTGATCTTGGCGAAGAAGCGTCATCGGGTTGTCGCGTCGCGTATTCACCTCGTTTTAGTTTTCTCTGTGATGTAGACGATCGAGGTCAGTGAGGAAGTGCTTGTCGGGGACCAATACCAGCCGCCTCATAGATTGCGTCAACGACATCCATCGTTTGGATCGAGTCGTCACCAGACGTCACCGGTGAGACGCCCGTCTTCACTGCCTCATGAAATGCAACGAGTTGGTGGAAGTAACTGGCCGAGGAATCAACCTCGTGCACGTCTTGAGAGTCGTCTCGCTCGACCGTGGTCGAAGACCCCATCTGTGGTGCAAGTGGGTTCTTCACGATCATTGTCCCGTCGCTGCCGTAGATCGAGAGCCTGATGTCATTTCGGCCGTCTGGCTCAATCATTGATGACGACAGCGTGGCAGCACGGCCATCGGGCCCCCGCAGTTCTGCATCGATCCGGCCGTCAACCTTCTCGACCGGGCACACAGCAGTTGCGGACACGACTTCGGGTGTCGGACCTAACAGCCATCGCAACCACTGCACCGGATAGCAGCCGAGGTCCATCAGTGAGCCACCCGCAATTGAGTAATCCCATCTGATGTCGGTCATCGGGATGCGCCCATCGGCGAGGTCGAACGCTGCATCTGCTCCTTCGACGTCGCCAATGGCCCCGGCATCCAATAGCTCCTGTATCTGAGCGACGAGCGGGTGGTAGCGCCAATGGAACGCTTCCATAAGGATCAGCCCGGTTTCTTCTGCAATCGAAACCATCTCGCGAGCCTCAGCCGCATTTGATGCAAGAGGCTTCTCGCACAGCACATGTTTTCCGGATCGCAGCGCATCGATCGCCCACTTACGATGAAGCGCGTTTGGGGTTGCGATGTAGACCGCATCGATGTCGTCGCTCTCGATGACTTCCTCGTATGAGCCAACCGCTCGTTCAACATTCCAATTGGTGGCGGCCTGTTGCGCTCTGGCGAGGTCTCTCGCCCCAACGACAGCCAGCGTGATGTCGTCGAGATCACGGGCCGGATCGGCGATCGCTCGTTCGGTGATTCGGGCAGCGGCGATAAGTCCAAGACGCATGATCGGAGATTAGAGGTGACGCAATAGTGGGGTGGTGACCTCACATGCGAGCGCAGTCGAAGCAACGACAGCGCAGGTTCATTACGTGGTCCATTTCACCGACATATTGAGAGGGCCTCTGAATGCCCAGCCGCCGAAGCGGGTCGGCGTTGCAGATTCATCGAGTTGAAGATCGGGCAGGCGTTCGAATGCGAGCGGAAGTGCAAAATCTCCGACGAGGCTGCGCGACGCGGCTGCCCCCGCACAGACATGCGGACCCGCCCCAAACGTGAGATTGGGTGAGACATCTCGCGTGATATCGAACGACGCGGGGTTCGTGAAGTAGTCCTCATCGTGGTTCGCTGACCCGAACATGAACATGACTCGTTCTTCGGGTTCAAAAGTCACTCCCTGAAAGGTGTGCGATTGGGCGATGCGACGAGGGGACATGCAAATAGGTGCAACCCAGCGGCAGTATTCCTCGAACACCTGCTGCCATGTCACCGAACCATTGAGAACTAGGTCGAGCTGATCTGGATGTGTCAGCAACGCAAAGATTGCTCCAGCGATTGCGTCGCGGGGTTCATTCTGTCCACCTGAAATGGTGAGTTTGATATTCGCTCGAACCTGGTCGAGTGGCATACCTGACTGCAGCATGACCGACAGCAAACTCATGTCAGGGGTGTGTTCGAGTTCAGGAAGACGCTCATCAATCGCAGCGTCGATTGCTGCGGTCGCAGCGTTGCAGCGAGCTTCGGGCTCAGGCGCTCCGATGTAGTTCGAAATGCCGTCGATCATCGCCTGACTCCAGTCGTTGATCTCTTGGAATGTTGCGTTAGTGAGCCCGGTGATGACCTTGAGAGCCTCTCCGCTGAGTGCCGTTGCGTAGGTGGGGACAAGATCAGCTGAACCCCGGTCGATGAGATCGTCGAGCACCATGTTGGTGAGATCTGCGAACACCGATGCCCACCAGGCCTTGACCTTGTTCGGGCTGATCGCTGGGTAGTACACGAAGCGTTCCTTGCGGTGATCATCGCCGTCTTTGCGCATCATGTTCTGGCCCATCAGAACATTCATCAGACCGCCGGGTTGGTCTGATGAGAACACCGCCACATTCTTCTCGCAAGTATGGATGTCGTCACGCCGGGTGATGAGTGTCGCATTCAGTTCAGGGACGAAGCAGATCGGTGTTGTGGCTCTCATCTCAGCAAGAGTTGGAAACGGGTCATCCCAGAACGCAGATGGGTCAATGTTGACAACTGGGGCATTCGACATGTGCCGAGTATGACGCGTTTCTGGTCGATGAATCGCACCAGTGAGTGGGCCAACGCCGACGTAGCGTGATGTGCTCGCCTAGCCTGACGCAATGGCTCCACGTTCTATTGCCCACTGGATTGATAACTCCTCCGACAGTGGTGGTGACGGCCGCTCATCACCGGTGTGGAACCCGGCAACTGGCGAGGTCCAAGCCGAGGTGTTGCTCGCATCCCAGCAAACTGTTGACGACGCAGTTCGATCGGCGAGTAATGCGTTTCAGACCTGGTCTGAGGAATCGCTCGCTGCGCGATCGAAAGTGATGTTTGCATTCCGAGAGATCGTGAACAGTCGTGCTGGCCAGCTCGCTGAAATTATTTCTGATGAGCATGGCAAAGTGCTTTCTGACGCCGCTGGAGAAGTTCAGCGCGGTCTTGAAGTTGTTGAGTTTGCCTGTTCGCTCCCGACGTTGACGAAGGGTGCATATTCCGATCAGGTGTCGGGAGGGGTCGATTCGTACACCTTCCGTCAACCGCTCGGTGTGTGCGCCGGAATCACACCGTTCAACTTCCCGGCGATGGTGCCGATGTGGATGTTTCCGGTAGCGATCGCATGTGGAAACACCTTTGTGTTGAAGCCGTCTGAGCGAGACCCGTCGGCATCAGTGTTGCTCGCACAGTGGTTCGCGGAGGCTGGCCTGCCAGCAGGTGTCTTCAATGTGGTTCATGGCGACAAGGTGGCGGTTGATGCTCTTCTCGACCACGACGACGTTTCCGCCGTTTCATTTGTCGGCTCAACTCCGATTGCGCAGTACGTGCATGGTCGAGCAACCGCGAATCGCAAGCGAGTGCAGGCACTTGGTGGAGCGAAAAACCATGCGGTGGTGCTGCCAGATGCCGACATATCATTCGCTGCAGAACAACTCGCAGCGGCGGCCTTTGGCTCGGCTGGCGAACGCTGTATGGCGATTTCTGCCGCAGTGGCAGTCGGAAGCGAAGCCGATCGTCTGATGGAACTAGTCGATGCGCAGGCTCGTTCGGTCAAGGTTGGGTCCGGGCGAGATGCTGTGAGCGAGATGGGGCCCATCGTGACTCCGGAAAGTCGTGATCGAATCATCGGCTTTATCGACTCAGGTGAAGCTCAGGGTGCAGAGATCCGTGTCGACGGGCGAGGTTTAGTTGTTCCAGGTTTCGAGAACGGATTCTTCGTCGGGCCAACTGTGATCGATCGTGTCGACACCTCGATGGATGTCTACACCAACGAAATCTTTGGTCCAGTTCTCTCGGTTGTGCGAGTTGATGATGTCGACTCGGCAATCGGCCTCATCAATGCGAATCCGTACGGAAACGGAACAGCGGTGTTCACAAATTCCGGGGCTGCCGCACGGAGGTTCGTGCGAGGCGTTCACGTCGGAATGGTCGGTGTGAACGTTCCTGTTCCTGTGCCGATGGCGTTCCACTCATTTGGTGGGTGGAAGGATTCGCTCTTCGGCGAACATCATGTGCACGGGCCAGAGGGCGTTGAGTTTTATACGAGGGCGAAAGTTGTCACGCAGCGATGGCCGGAGTCAGGCATGCCTGGTGACGCATCGCTCGACATGCCGACCGCTAGATAATTCTCAAACTCGGCATAGGCGAAAATTAATTCACCGACATCGATCGGTGAGATTTTCCTAGGTTGCGGGTTATGGCAACACGAGGAACTCCGACCTACATCGTTCAAGCAGTGCGTTCTCCAGTTGGGAAAGCTGGAGGTGGCCTCGCCGAGGTGCACCCAGCCGATCTCGGCGCGGCTGTTATCTCTGAGTTGATCGATCGATCGACGATTGACCCAGGGGTGGTCGATGACGTGATGATCGGCAATGTCGACTCGGTTGGCCCGCAAGCTGGCTGCATCGCAAGAACAGCCTGGCTGGTGGCCGATATGCCTGAACATGTGCCGGGCACAACGATCGACCGGCGCTGCGGTTCGTCGCAGCAAGCAGTGCATTTCGCAGCGCAAGCGATCATGGCGGGTCAGGCAGATGTCGTGGTCGCAGGCGGTATTCAGTCGATGTCGCAGGTGCCGATGATGCAGGCATTCGTCGTTCCGGGTGACGATGATTTTGACCCGTTCACGTCGTCACCCGGTTGGGTGAAGCGTTACGGCGATAACAGGTTTGACCAGTTCGATGGGGCGGAGCAGATCGCCCAGCGCTGGGATATTTCACGCGACGACATGGAGCGATTTGCCCTCGAGTCTCATCGCAAGGCTCTCGCCGCAATCGACAGCGGGGTATTCGATGATGAGATTGTTCCGGTGGCAGGGCTATCTCGCGATGAATGTCCTCGCATGCCTGATGCTGAGAAGATGCAGTCGTTGCCGGTTCTCAAGCCAAATGGGCGACTCACTGCAGCGGTGTCGTGTCAGATCGCAGATGCTGCCGCGATGTTGTTGGTGGCGAGCGAAGACGCCGTCGAGCGCTACGGGCTTTCGCCGCTCGCAAAAATTTCGCATTTGAGCGTCAGTGCATCAGACCCTTTGGAGATGCTCTCGGCACCAATTCCTGCAACAGAGCGAGCCTTGCAGAAAGAGAATCTCGCGATTGCAGATATTGACCTCGTGGAGAACAATGAAGCATTCGCCTCAGTTGTGCTTGCCTGGCAGCGGGCGTTGGGGGCTGACCTTGAGCGCGTCAATGTGCATGGGGGAGCGATTGCGCTTGGCCATCCGTTGGGCGCCACGGGGGCAAGGTTGATGACCACCATGGTGCATGAGTTGCATCGTCGGGGCGAGGGGCGTGGCTTGCAAACAATGTGTGAGCGTGGCGGAATGGCAAATGTCACCATGCTCGAAGCATTGTGAGAAGGAATAGCCGAGAGCAGTTTTCTTGGTCACAATCTGGGAGTGATGTGTTCGCTGGTTGATGTTTGTCGCAGGGGTGAATTCCGTGCCTGAGGGGCACACCATTCACCGAGCGGCTCGGCTGCAACGTCGCCGATTTGCGGGCGAGGTTCTCGCAGTCGACTCTCCGCAGGGCAGGTTCTCCGATGGGGCTGCGGAACTCACTGGCCGCAGGTTGGAGGGCGTGGACGCTCTTGGAAAGCATCTTTTCCACCGGTGGGAAGGTGACCTCACCGTCCATATTCATCTCGGGCTCTTCGGAAAATTCAAAGTATTCACAGATGTTGAGAAGGCTCCTGCGCCCTCCGATGGCACTCGTATGCGATGGCTTGGTCACACGGGGGTGATGTACCTGTCGGGACCGACAGCATGCGAAATTATTAGTTCTGAACAAGAAGAAGAGCTTCGGCAACGGATCGGGCCAGACCCACTCGCTGTTCGCAAAGGCGACCTCGACCGAGTCAAGGCTTCACTAGCCCGCCGATCGACCCCGATTGCTCAGGTGTTGCTTGATCAGGCCGTTGTCGCCGGCATCGGGAATGTCTATCGAGCAGAGTTCTGTTTTCTTGCCGGGGTTGACCCTCGAACTCCGGCGGGCGAAGTTGACGACGACACTGTGGAGCACATCTGGAATCTTTCAACCTCGCTGATGAAAGTCGGAGAACGTGTCGGACGGATTGTGACAGTTGACCCTGCTGAAGTTGGTGCGAAAAAACCGGGTGATCTCCGACGGGGTAATCGTCTCTATGTGTACAAGCGGGCTGGCCAACCGTGCCGACGGTGTGCGACCCCCGTCATGTCAACCGAGCTTGCGAACCGTCGGGTGTGGTGGTGTCCGACCTGCCAGCCAGCCTGAGGTTCTGAAACGCTTCCGGCGTTACCCAAGCGGCTTCGCAAAGCTGATGTCGTGGCCAGTTGGGTCAAAGATCGCGAAATATCGCTCACCCCATGAGGCATCAGTCGGTTCATTCTGTGGAGCGAGACCTGCTGCGACTGCTGTGCGATAAAGATCGTCGACGTCATCGACATGGAAGATGACGCGCCCCCAACTTGTCTTGACGGCATTATCGGCTGGCCGAGAGATGAGGTTGACGTGAGGGCCGCTTGGTTCGATCGACATGGTCGTGAACTCGGCATCATTGCCGCCAAACGACAGCGTGAAACCAAGTGCCGAATAAAACGAAATCGACGCTTCCATGTTGGTGGCCACGAGCGTGATGGCATCAATCGATCGAATACTCGTCATCGATTCCTGTTTAGCAGTGGCAAATTGAACGTGTGGACGTGAGGCCGAAAGTGGCCTCACGTGAGCGGGTTCGATGGTGCCTAACTTTGTTGTGAACCGCTACCGTTTGCCGCATGTCTCTCGACGGTTCAATCCGTATCTGGCCAGTTGCTGGCTTGCCTGAAATTGAGGTTGGCGCTGACCTTGCCGGCATGATTCACGCTCAAGCGCTGTCGGCCCAGACACCGATTGCTGACGGTGACATCGTCGTCGTGACATCGAAGATTGTGTCGAAGGCCGAGGGTGCAATTATTGAACTTGCGGACGTGACGCCGTCAACATTCGCAGAAGAATGGTCGCAGCAGTGGGAGAAAGATCCCCGGGTCGTTGAGATCGTGCTTCGTGAGAGCAGGCGCATCGTGCGACAGCTCGGTCCTGTGCTCATTACCGAAACCCACCACGGCTTCGTCTGTGCAAATTCAGGTGTCGATCAGTCATCCAGCGGAGCTCATGACCGGATCGTTGTCCTTCCAAAAGACCCTGATGCCTCTGCTCGGCGACTGCGCGAGCGGTTTGCTGACCTCGGTGTGAATGTTGCTGTGCTCATCAGCGACACCTTTGGTCGACCATGGCGTGAAGGGCAAACCGATATCTGCATTGGGCTCGCAGGAATGCATTCGATGCGCTCGTACATCGGCGAGGTTGATCCGCATGGCCATGAGTTCAAGGTTCAAGAGCTGTGTGTTGTCGACGAAGTCACTGCTGCCGCAGAACTCGTCAAAGGAAACACCTCGCGAATCCCGGTTGCTGTCGTGAGTGGAATCGATTTTGAGTTTGACGATGAGGCCACCATGGCGCCGGTACTCCGAGACATCTCACGCGACCTTTTCCGATAGTTGAGCGGGTAGTGATTTCCCTGCTCAGCGATCAAGCCACGGCTGACATTTGCGTGCAAAACTAAGTCGATGAGGCTCGCAGACTCATACCCAATCGGTGAACAACTCGCCAACGACCCAATTGTCTGGGTAATCGACGATTTTCTCAGTTCAGAAGATCGTTCACATGTCATCGATATCGCTGCGCCGCGGCTTGAGGAAGCAAAAGTCACCTCAACAAGAGTGAACACAACTTCTGCAGCCCGCACGGGATCGGTGGCGTGGGTGCGATATGCCGACTCGCAGCAAGTTCAGGACATCATTCACCGGGTAAGCGACCTCGTCAATATTCCGCCTCATCACGCTGAGTCGATGCAAGTTGTTCATTACGCCGAGACGCAGGAGTACCGCCCCCATTTCGACGGATGGGATCTGCGGACCGAAAAAGGACGCTTACGAACCCAAAACGGTGGTCAACGAGTGCTCACCGCTCTCATGTACCTGAACGAAGTTGCTGGTGGCGGCGGAACCATTTTCCCCAAACTTGATCTCGAGGTTGAGGCAAAGCCGGGCCGGTTGGTGATCTTTCACAATATTGAAGACGAGGCAACAAACCTTCACCTGAATTCCCTCCACGGCGGCATGCCAGTCGGAGATGGTGAAAAGTGGGCGTGCAACCTGTGGTTCCGGGCACAGCCGTATAAGTCGGCTGGAAATCGCGGTTCATAGCCGGTGGCGGCGAGCAGTCGAACCGGTGGAGGACGGGCGGGAAATCGCGCTGCTCGGCGTCGTTCGAAGAAGCGTTAACGACGAGATCGCATAATTTCTTGCTCAGATGAGCAATGAATAATGGCACGGTGGGCTCAAACCGACTAAGGTCTTCTCCGAGGTCGCTTTGAGTGACACTAGGTGAGTGACACGGGTCCGGAAATCTGGGCTAGTGCGTTCCCTGGGAGTTGCTTGGCGTTTTGGTGGCCCAAGCCGACATATTTCAACATCGTGACTGGAACCATCCGCCTAGAGGGCGTGTACAAAATCTTCGGGGAACAACCGCGTGGTCGTGCCCTTGAGCTGGCGCAAGCCGGCCATTCAAAGACGGAAATTCAAGCGTGGACCGACCATGTGGTTGGACTCGCTGATGTGAACGTCGATATTCGCCAAGGCGAACTCTTCGTGATCATGGGCTTATCGGGCTCGGGCAAGTCGACTGCAATACGAACTGTCAACAAACTGCACACAGTCACGACAGGGAGTGTGTGGGTTGATGACGTTGACATTCAAACGCTGTCAGGCCGTGCATTGCAGGCGGTTCGCCGAGAGAAAATGGGAATGGTGTTTCAGCACTTTGCGCTGTTCCCGCACCGAAATGTCATCGACAACGTCGCATATGGACTTGAAGTACAAGGTGTTGAAAAAGCCGCTCGTCTTTCTTCGGCGATGGAAGCACTTTCGCTTGTTGGCCTTCAGCGGTACGCAACTTCGATGCCTTCTCAACTGTCCGGTGGAATGCAGCAGCGAGTTGGTCTCGCTCGAGCGCTTGCAAGCGACCCTTCGATTTTGTTGATGGACGAGGCGTTCAGCGCCCTTGACCCATTGATCCGTCGTCAGATGCAGGACGAATTGATGGCGATTCAGAAGCAACTTAAAAAGACGATCCTGTTCATCACGCACGACCTCAATGAGGCCCTTCGCATTGGAGATCGTGTGTGCATCATGCGTGGCGGACGAGTTGTGCAAATCGGTACGCCTGAAGAAATCCTCACGAAGCCAGCGTCTGGCTACGTTGCTGAGTTCGTTCAAGATGTTGATCAAGGACGTGTCATTGAGGTTCAAGAAGTCATGGTTGAACCGAAACCAGTCATGGCGACTGACTCGCTTGCGCAAGCACTTCGCTCAATTGAGGATCGAGCCGGCGTGTTTGTTCTCGATGCAAATGGCGCTCCTGAGTCTTTGCTGACAGTTGCTGACGGCCTCGAGGCTCTCGAACGGGGCGCAACAACCGTCGGCGAAGCATTGCGTACTGATTTTGAACGTTGTGAGCCACGCCAAACCCTGAATGAGGTCTACGCCCACGCCGGACGTGGCCTGCCTATTGCGGTGGTCGAAGACGGAAAACTGGTTGGGAACCTCGACCCCCGTCACATCATGGAAGAACTTGGTCGCGTTGAATCGTTGATTGACAGTTTTGAGCGGGAGGTCTTCCTGTGAGTTTCCTCCGCGCCGATGATGGCCCCGGCATTCTCGATGATGCCGTTCTCGATGAGTTCAATATTCCATTTGGAAGTTGGATCGAAGAGGCTGTCAACTGGATCACCCTCAACA
>JAYNVD010000022.1:0-16357 GCA_038100275.1 Ilumatobacteraceae bacterium | reverse complement strand
GGCGGGGTGCTCGACGCAATTGCCTGGCCATTTGAATTCTTGCTCGAGAACCTCGTTGACCGGTTCCTCATTGCAATTCCATGGCTCGTGGTTGTTGCGATCATGTTTGTCGTTGCATGGCTGGTCCGAAACTTTACGGTCGCCCTCGGGTCAGCATCTGGGCTCATCATCTGCGGGCTTCTCGGCAATGAATTTTGGGTTCAAACTGCACGCACGATCGGGTTCATCCTCGTCGCCGTCATTGTCTGCATCATCATTGGTATTCCGTTAGGGGTGTTGTCGGGTCGTGTTGACTCGGTCTGGCAGGTCATGCGACCAACCCTCGATGCGATGCAGGTCATCCACTCATTCGTCTACCTGCTGCCGTTCGTGTACTTCTGGGGAGTCGGGCGCGTGTCAGCGACCATGGCAACGATGGTGTTTGCCCTGCCACCACTGATTCGCCTCACAAACCTTGGTATTAGACAGGTTCCTGAGGATGTGGTCGAAGCATCTCGGGCGTATGGCGCTCGCGAAATGCGAGTACTTCGTGACGTACAGTTGCCGCTCGCCCGGCCAGCCATCATGACCGGCATCAACCAGACCCTGCTGTTGGCGTTCTCGATGCTCGGTATCGCAGCAATCCTTGGTGCGGGTGGTATGGGAGCGCTGTTGTTCAGAGCACTTGGTCAACAGGATGTCAACCTTGCTGCATCTGCGGGACTTGGGTTCTTCCTTCTCGCTGTCATTCTCGATCGCATCTCCCAAACACAAACCGGGGGTGCTGGGTTGTTTAGCCGAATGACCACTGCGTGGAGAGCTCGCCGTGAGCCAGAACTGCTGCTCGAAAACCCTGACTTCAACCCAACATTGGCAACCTCGAATGGTGAGGAAGAAGTTGCAGAAGGCCAAGTCGCTCCACTCGGCTCTCCTGAACGACTTCTTGCTGGGCTCATGGGACTTGGCGCAGTCGTGTCGTTGCTGAGTCTGGCGATGCCCTGGGCGTCGAACGGTTCGCTATTCACTGGCTACTCCAGGCTTGACGACGCCGGGCTTGATGGATCTTCCTTTGGTGCATTTGATGCTGAAGGTGGCTCATGGTTCGCCTACATCGTTGTGGTCGGGGCACTTATGGTGGTCGCAACAGTAGGGCTTGTGGTTTCGGGTCGTCGTCGCGCTCGAGTGTTCAACCCAGACATTGCATTGGTCATTGCGATCGCAATGACGGTAACGGTGCTCGGCTATTTCGTTGCAAGCCCGAGCGAGTTATCACCGACCTATTCAGCGGGAGCGGGCGTCCTCGTGGCGTTGGCTGGCTCGTTGCTGTCGGTCATTTCTGGTGCGGTATGGATTGCAACTGCTCCCTATGGGCCGCGACGGCCGCTCCGTCAACGCATCGGACTTTCACAAATTGTGGTTGCGGCCTTCGCGCTCGGTATGGCAGTTATTTCGATGGTGTCAATGTGGCAACTCGACGAACGTGGGGGAGTCGTCATGACTCCAGAGCTCGAAGCTGAAATCGACGAAGTAAAGCGCATGGCAGAAGCCGGTGAAATGGACATGGGTGTTGCTGCAACGGAAATTCAGGTCATTCGAGCGAAGGCTCAACGTGCCGAACGCATTGTGATTTCTGGAACCGATCCGAGTGGAGTGCAGCTCGGCCCGTGGGCGCTCGGAGCGATCGTTGTCGCAGGAGTTGGAGCCATCGGAGCATCTGGTGCTGCAGGGTTTTCGAATCGACGTCGGTGGATGTCGGGAATTATCTCAATGGGCTTTGGCGCAGGTGTCGCTGGGCTCTCCATCGGCTTCATCGGAACGCTCGCAAGAGCAACCGACAACAACTACTACAGCGGTGTAGGAGCGATGCTCGCTCTTATCGCCGGAACGCTGGCTGTGGCGTCAGCAAAATCGATCGTGACCGTTTTTGAGCGGTCAAAAGTGTACGAAGAGGCGGTCTCATGATCGCTACAAGGTTTCCAGCATCGGCAACGGTGCTGGAGAAACAGCAAGTGTTACATCGTGAGCGGCGTGAACTGTTTGCGGCGTGACGACACACCCCAAAGGAGAAAACATGATTAAGAAAAAGAGAGCACTCACGGCAACGTTCGTGACCCTCGGACTCTTCGTCGCTTCCTGCGGTGGCGATGACGCAGCCGAACCCGCTGCCGAGGAGCCAGCCGCTGAAGAAGAAGCAGCTGAAGAGGTCAACCTCACCCCAGGTGAAGGCGTAGCCGTGACAATGGCGAAGGCAGACTGGTCGACTGAAGACCCGAACGCCTATGTTGCGCACCTACTCCTCGCAGAACTCGGCTATGACGTCAGCGATCCAAAGGATCTTGAACTTGGACCATCAAACGCGTACATCGCTATGGCGCAGGGCGATGCCGACTTCTGGATTAACTCGTGGTACCCAGGCCACAACTCGTGGCTGGCAAACGAACTTCCAGACGGCTCACTCGTGGGTGACCACGTGACCGCAGTTGGTGAAATGATGATGGCTGGTGGCCTCCAGGGTTACCTCATTACCAAGTCATTCGCTGAGGAATACGGAATCACCTCCCTTGATGACTTCAACTCGAATGCCGATGCAATTGCTGCATACGACGCTGGTGACCCAGATCCCGGTAACGGCATCGCCGACATCTATGGCTGCTCGGAGAGCTGGACCTGCGACGACATCATCCAGAGCCAGATCGCATTCTCTGGTTGGGAGAACATCAAGCAGACCATCGCTGGTTACGACGCCATGTTCGCTGAAGCAGTTACCAAGGCCGATGCTGGCGAGCCAGCAATCGTCTACACCTGGACACCAAGCGCGTACATCACGCAGCTTCGTCCTGGCGACAACGTGGTTTGGCTTGAAGTCGCAGACGTCATTGACGACTCAAACCCAACTGGTGCTGAAGGTGGCGAGGCCCACGACCAGCGTCCGGGCACCGCATCAATCGGTGCGGATCAGTGCCCAGGTTCAGAAGATGGCGTTTGCCAACTCGGATGGGTCGCTGCTGACATTCAGGTCTCAGCAAACAACGAGTGGCTCGAGGCCAACCCTGCAGCCGCAAAGCTTCTTGAGCTGTTCCAGATGAGCGTTCTCGACGTTTCGTTGATGAACGTGGAAATGGGTGAAGGCACCGCAGTCCTTGATCTCGCTCAGCAGTGGATCGTGGACAACCGTGCAGAAGTTGATGAGTGGCTCGCCGCTGCTCGCGCAGCTGCCTGATCAGTTAACGATCACAAGTGGTTCGGCCGGCCCTTCGGGGTCGGCCGAACTCGCGTCTGGCAATGGTGCGGGAGTAATTGCGCCAGTCTCCATTGCGACACGTCCATCAAGATCGCGCAATGAATTATCGAGTACCTCTAGCGCAATCCGTTTTGAGCCCCCATTCGCCACATCGAGTACAAGGCCGGTGACGAGAGCAGTAATTCGCGAGGTCTCAGAGGTTGCAGCTGAGCGACTTAGCCCTGTGTCGATGAGTCGTGACCGCATCCCGACTTCCCAAGAGAATCGTGAGGAACCAGGGGTGAGTTGTAAGACCTGTGCCGGGAGGCTCATCGCTTCGATACCAATACGGGCAAGTGCAAGTCGCTCTGGTGACGAGGTGATCCATTTCCACCAGGATCGAATGAGCTCTCCTTGAGTCATCCCGGGATTGCGACGAAGGTGGCGTTCCTGTTCAACGAGTTGAAGCGCCACCGCCCTGTTAAGAGCTGCCCGCATGAGGTCAGTTCTTGTACCGAAGTGATGCGCAAGGACGTTCGGGTGCATGCCGAGATCCTTAGCGATTCCTCGAAGCGAGGTAACCCGAACGCCATGTTCACCCAGGTGGTGAACCACGGTGTCGAGAAGTGCCAATCGTCGGCCGACATTTGTTGGTCTGGACACATGCGCATCGTAGACCGATGAGGCTTACGCAAAGCCGTTCGTAGACTTGCCTTCGTGATGCAAGCAGCGGAACCTAATTACACCGAGGGCGGAGCTGTGCTTCTCGATGGCAATCAACTCCGTGATGAAACCGTCATGAGGCTTCGTGCACGGATCGAAGGTGCTGGTTCGCCATCGGTTTGCCTTGCAACAGTGCTCGTTGGCGACGATGCTCCAAGCCGTGTGTACGTGAATATGAAGCACCGGAAAGCCACCGAAGCAGGCATCGAGTCGCGCGGCGTTGAGTTGCCCGCTTCTGCCACTCAGCAAGAGGTCGAACACGCCGTCGCTCAACTGGTGGCTGATCCCGATGTGCATGGGATTCTCGTCCAACTGCCGCTACCCGATCATCTTGATGCAGAACCGGTCCTTGCGTTGCTCCCACCGGAGAAAGATGTTGATGGGTTGACTGATCGTTCGCTCGGCCGGTTGGTTCGGGGGTTGCCAGGTCACGCTCCATGCACTCCTTTAGGAGTGATGCGACTCATCGAGGCCTATGGCATCGAAACCGTGGGCAAGCGAGCGGTCGTGATTGGAAGATCGACCCTTGTTGGTCTGCCGCAAATGCTGCTTCTTGGGCGGAAAGGGTGCGACGCAACAGTGACGTTGGCGCACTCGCGAACCTCAGATCTCGTCGAGGTTTGCCATTCGGCTGACATCATCGTCGCCGCTGTCGGCCAAGCGGGAATGATCACGCCCGAGCATGTGCGGCCCGGTGCGACAGTGATCGATGTTGGCGTATCACGTTCGGAAACCGGAATCGTTGGCGACGTGTTGTTCGATGAGGTGCAAGCCATTGCTGGTGCGATTACCCCGATGCCGGGCGGAACGGGTCCGATGACGATCGCGTGTTTGCTTGAGAACACTGTCTCGGCTGCGGCAATGCTTGGCGTGACGTCGTTACCTGGCGCCTGACGAACGAACTGGCCGCCGATATCGAAGTCGGCGTCCCATCGCTACTGCGGTTGCAGGAATCTGCAGAACCTGCGTATCGAGTGCAACGTCCTTTTCTGGAGTTGCGCGCTCGGCGCTCGGATGCTGAATGATACGGACAAGCAAGAACAACGAGATCAATCCAAGACCGATAGCGGCGCTTGCGGGGTAGGCATTTACGCCGAACAATCCCATCGAAGCCGCCATGACGAGTGGGCCGATGAAGGCGCCCACTCCGAAGAGAACGACGAGTTGGGCGGCAGCGGCTGTCAGTAACTCGGGCCGCAGGCGGTCGTTTGTATAGGCGCCAGCGATTGAGTACAGCGGATACATCGTTCCGCCAAGCAAGACCATTGCGATGTACGACAGTGGTTGGCCAACCTGCCCGATCAGTAGAAGTACGGTCGCTGCACTCGCTGCGGCTGCGGTGAAGACGCCGACCCGACGACGGTCGTGGCGATCCGAAAGTGATGAAATCGGAACCTGAAGCAGCAGTGATCCAACTGCAGGCATCGCGGTAAACAGCCCTATCCGTGCGGTTTCTATTCCTGACCTTGCGGCGAAAATAGGTGCAAAGGCAGTGATTGACCCCATGACGGCTCCCGTAGCGAACGCAGCGATAACACCAGTTGGAGCGTTTTGGAAGAGCATTTTGAGAGGAAGTCGTTCTGGTGGGGTAACTGCTGGTGGGTTTGCCACCGCCGATAGCGAAACCGGAAGCACGGCGAGCATGATGGCAATGCCGGCAATTGTGAATGCTGCGATGGCGAGAGGGTCTAGAAGGGTGAAGACCACCTGGCCAATTCCGTAGGTGATGATCGTGACCATTGCGTAGGTGGAAAGCACCCGGGCGCGATTCTGGTTGCTGGCGAGTTGGTTGAGCCACGATTCGGCAACGACGAAGACGCCAGCGATCGCTGCGCCCGACAGCAGTCGTAGCACGATCCATATCAAAGGGTGGACAATGAGACCACTCAGCAGGGTGGTCGCACCGAGCAGCGCGCATAGTGCGCCATAGACGCGAATGTGACCAACTGTTCCGACGATGTTGAGCACTACTCGAGAACCGATCACGAAACCGGCGTAGTAACTCGCTCCGATGATGCCGATAGCCGCAGTGTTGAACTCCTCAAGTTCGGCCCGAACGCCGACGAGAGTCGCGTAGAGGCCGACTCCGGCAAGTAAGAACGACAGTCCTGCGAAGAGTCCCCAGGTTGCGACCGCAATCGACACCTGGGGAAGCGGGGACGATATTTCCGAATCGATGGTCTTGTCGGATGAATTCTCGATCGAGCCTGTCACTGAGCGGAGAGGATAGTGGTGAAATCTCTGCTGGGCGGCAAGCCAATGATGTTGTTTGGGGCCTCGCAAAGTAGCGTCGGGTCATATGGCTTCTGAACTAGTTCACCGCTTTGAAAGTGTTCAACAAGTCCGAGACGGGCTCAGAGATATCGACTATCTCGCAGACGATGGCATTGCCGGCGTCGCCTACCTCGCCGACCGGCTTGGTAAGCCTGTTCTCGTTGAAGGTCCAGCTGGTACCGGTAAGACGCAGCTTGCAAAGTCGATTGCAGAAATGACCGGTGCTCGCCTCATCCGTTTGCAGTGCTACGAAGGTATGGACGAGGCGAAAGCATTGTTCGAATGGAACTACAAGAAGCAGTTACTTCGCATCCAAGCCGACAAAGACTCTGATTCCTGGTCAGATATCCACGATGACATCTTCTCTGATGAGTTCTTGCTGACCCGTCCACTACTTGAAGCGATTACTGCTGAAGATCCCGTGGTTTTACTCATTGACGAGGTCGATCGAGTCGAAGTCGAAACCGAAGCCTTGCTGCTCGAAATTCTCTCTGAATACCAAGTCTCAATTCCCGAGCTCGGCACAATCGAGGCAAAGCAGATCCCGTTGGTGTTCCTCACCTCAAACAACACGCGTGAATTATCCGAAGCGTTGAAACGCCGCTGCTTGTTTCTTCATGTTGACTATCCATCGATGGAACGCGAGCGCGAGATCGTGCTGGCAAAGGTTCCTGGGGTCACCGAGAGTTTGGCCGAGCAGATCGCCCGGGTCGTTCGGTCGATCCGTTCTCTTGATCTGAAGAAGGCACCGAGTGTCTCAGAAACTCTCGACTGGGCACGTACCTTGCTGCTACTCAACATCGAAACGATCGATGAAACTGTGGCAAAAGAGACCTTGCATATTCTTCTGAAGTACCAGACAGACATCGCAAAGGCCGCGAAGGACCTTTCGGTCGACGAGTGAGGGTTCGTTCATGAGCGCCACCGAAACCCGGTCGATGCTCGACCTGTTGAATGGCTTTGTCATTCAACTCCGCGAGGCTGGCCTTCCCGTGAGTTTGACGGAGAATCTGGACGCAATGGATGCGGTCCAGCACATTCCGATCGAAGATCGTGAAGCATTTAAATATGCGCTTGGTGCAACGCTGATTAAGAACCAGGCGCATTGGAGGTCATTTGAAACTGTCTTCGAGGTGTACTTCAGCCTCCGCGGCCCGGAATACAAGTTGGCAAATGCTGACGGTGAATCATCTGAACTTGATGATCTCTGGCGGGAGATGCAAGACGCTTCACAAGAGGGTGACGGGCGCGGCGGAGCTGGATCGCTGGACGCACTGACGCCTGAAGAAATCGCTCACCTGCTGATGCAGGCATTGATGCAAGGTGACCAAGCATTAATGAAGGCCCTTGCACGCCAGGCGGTCCAGCGTTTTGCTGGAATGGAGCCTGGGCGTCCGGTGGGCGGCACCTACTACCTGTACCGCACACTTCGCAATCTCGACCTCGATGGAATGCTCTCCAAAATGGTCGATGCAGCCAATCACGGACAAGAAAGTGATGCCGGCCGTCTTGAACAGCGTCTCGAACGTGAAGAGTTTGAGCATCGCATCACCGAATTCAAAGCAGAGGTCGAAGCTGAGATTCGCCGTCGCCTGGTAGAGGATCGTGGTGTCGAAGCGATGGCGAAGACGCTTCGTAAGCCTCTTCCTGAAGATGTCGAGTTCATGCATGCCTCTCGTGAAGAGATGGTGAGCCTTCGGAAAGCGCTTCAACCACTGACTCGCAAGCTCGCAGCCAAACTCGCTCGCAAGCGTAGGCACGGCCGTAAAGGCCCACTTGATTTCAGAAATACTGTTCGCCATTCACTGAGCTATGGCGGCGTTCCTGCGGAACCAAAGTTCAAGTACCCACGCCCATCAAAGCCAGAACTCATGGTTGTTGCTGACATTTCTGGCTCGGTCGCGGCATTCGCAAGGTTCACACTCATGCTGGTGTACGCGATTTCGAACCAATTCTCGAAAGTTCGATCATTCGTCTTTATCGACGGAATCGATGAGGTCACCGACTACTTCAAAGCAACTGAGGACATCACAGAGGCAATCCACCGGGTGAATACTGAAGCCGACGTGGTGTGGGTTGACGGGCACTCTGACTATGGCCATGCGTTTGAAGTGTTTTGGGAGCGTTACGGCAAAGACATCAGTCCGAAAACAACTGTGCTCTTGCTCGGTGACGCCCGCAACAACTACCACGCGAGCCAGTCATGGGTGATCAAAGAAATGCGCATGAAGGCTCGTCACGTGTACTGGTTGAATCCAGAGCCGAAGTCGTACTGGAATACCGGTGACTCGATCGTGGGTGAGTACGGCAACTTCACCGATGGTGTGTACGAGTGTCGCAACCTTCGTCAACTTGAGGGTTTCGTCGAGAAACTTGCTTGATTACATCTCACGCGGCTGAGATGACAAGTGATTGAACGGCTCGGCCGACAGTTCCGTCTTCGTCGAACAGCAGGGCATCAGACATTCCGATGCCGTCTGCATTCCACGTCGAGACGGCTTGTGACCTAAACCACTCACCGCGAGGCTCGCGATGGAGGTGGATGCTGAGATCGGTATTAAGAAATCCAAACTCCTGTGGTTCTCCATTTCGTGAAATGGCGTTACCGCAATCTGCGAGCGGGCAGATTCGTTGAAAACCAGATGACGGAGCGTTCGTGAAGATCGGTACTGTCCTCAGCCAGATCGATGTTGGGCCAACGGTGTTGTTCTCGCCGGCCGGGTAACGGGTTTCAACACCATTGATGAATCCGAGCGACCCGTGACGAGCTGCCTCAAAGACGAATGGCCCCGGCGTTGAGTCATTCAGAGAGATCGTTGACGTCGGCGTCGTCGGAATTGTTGGTTCTGGTCGACGTGAAGCGAGATGAGCGCTGTGGCTCAGGGCAATGAGAACTCCATTGAGGTCTCGTAACTCAATCGCACAAGTTGCAACGGTGCGGCCCGGTTTTGTGACCTCGGCGGTCACCGTGAACCCAGCCATTGGGATTGGTCTCATGATCTCTGTTGTTAGCCGAACAAGTTGAAGATCGGGGAGTGCCTGCTCGGCGGCCCGTGCGAGTGCTCCGGTGGGCGGACCTGCGTGACAGGAATCTGGATCCCATGGCCCGCGACACAGTGCAGTCGGCCGAAGAATTTCTGAACCGTCCACTTGAGTCTCGATCTCGATGAACCCAGTCGGTAAGTCAGTCGATGACATATATAGATCATGGCTGAGAAGTGTCTTGAGCGAAGGATCGGTGCCTAATATTGATGCGTTAGTGGCAGGATGTCGTTGTGGCAAAGCGGTGGATCGTTGTCGGCGGGGGAGTCTCCGGGTCTGTCGTTGCCGCACGATTAGCGACCGCGGGAGCGGCGGTGATCGTCCTTGAACGCGGTGTGGACGGGTCGACGCCCGACGACCTTCATGAGGCAGCGAGTTTGCCTGGACGGACAATTGAAAGCCTTCTGGTTCGTCGAGTCGACAACGGCCCACTCGTCACCTACACGTCTGGGTCTGGGCTCGGTGGCGGCTCGTCGATTAATCCTGGCTGGGCGGCAAGCGTTGGGCCGTTCCACAGCCCGCACCTATTGCCAATTGAAGGCGACGGTCTTCAGCGACGTGTCTTGAGGAGTGGGTCACGAGTATCCGTATCTGATGTCTATTTCGATCAGGTCCCGTCAGGGGCGAGCCTTGATATTCGAACTCACTCAACGGTCGAGCGAGTGATGTTCGACGATGGACGGGCTCGTGGAGTTGAACTCAGCGAGGGAGAAGTCGTCGAAGGAGATTTTGTCGTGCTCTGTGCGGGCGCACTGATGTCACCAGCGTTGTTGCTGAAGTCCGGCATTGATGGTGATGGGATAGGTCGTGGCCTACAAGATCATCCAAGTGTTGCGCTCAGATACCGCAACGATGACCAGCGCCCTCACGGTTCGATGCAGATGTACCGAACGGGACAGATTCAAGTCGTTGAGACGGTGATCGGCGATGAACTTTGGGTTGTGCCAGCGTTGATGCGGCCGCAGTCCTCAGGTGCTGTCTCGCTTGACTCGGAAAGTTCAGTCGAGATTCAGTTCAGTCTTTGTCAATTCGAGCGCGAGCGGGCCGAACTCGCCGATGCAGTGAAAGAAGCTCATGCGGCTCAGTCACATGTGGAACCGATTGAGGTTCCTTGCGCAGGTGAAGAGACCGAATGGCTCATGCAACAGATCGCGACAACAACACCGGTGTACAGCCATGCATCTGGTGGGTGTGCAATGGGGTCGGTGACAGATCGATGCGGCCGTGTGCACGGCATCAAAAATCTCTACGTCGTAGATGCGTCGGTGTTTCCTGCAATTCCATCGGTGAATCCGATGGTCCCAACGGTGCAACTCGCCGAAACCATTACGCAACGGTGGAGGACCGAAGGGCTCGTCTCCAACTGACTCGCATCGCGACGATCCAACCGGCAACTACTGCGAGCGAAAAGGTGAACCATTGAATGGCGTACGACAGGTGGTTGCCTTCGCTGAGGTCGGGAGCAATCACTGGTTCTGGGATGCCGGGTGTCTCAGGTGGAATAGACGAGAGAAGGTCCATATACACAGGGAGAAGGTCGCCCGGAATCTGCGGGTTTAGCCGTGCAAGATCAATCCGTTGGATCTCGGTGAGCGCGCCCTCGGTGGGGTCTTTGGCGCCGAGTATTGAGCGTTCTTGGCTTGGGTGGAGGCGCCCCGTTACCTCAACGGTGATGCCGGGGATTTCAGGATCTTCAACACCGAGCGGAATGAATCCGCGGCTGACAAGAAGAACTCGGCCATCGTCAAGTCTGAGAGGAACCACGAGGTTGTCACCGGCGCGGCCATTTTGTGAACGATTAACTACCCGAAGTTCATGCTCTGGTAAGTAGGTGCCCGAAACGGTGACCGCCCGCCACTCAATTGAGCTCGCAAGGTCGGAGGCGCCGTCGCTGTCATTCACGATTTCTTCAGGAATGAGAGCATTGAGAGGAACTGTGGGTTCATCGAATCGTTGTTCGACTGTGGCATTAAACGACTGCCGCTCATCAAGTCGTCTGAGTTGCCACAGGCCAAGACTGAACAACGCAACGCAGCCGAACAGCACGAGAAGATGAAAGGCAACCCACTTCGGGGAAAGAAACTTCGTCCACATCGGTCGCATCAGCGACGACAGTATCTGGCCAGTGCGGCTGGTGCGAGTCTGCGCGAGAATGGGGAACGTGACATTCGACCCGGCTGACTTTTCAATTTCGCATCGCGAGAAAATTGAGTGGATGCTTGAAACCAACGGATGGGCTCTCGAAGCTGTTCGCGCTGAGGTCCGCGATGCCTCCGCAAGCCCCGCCCATGCGTATTCGATCGGAGTAACTGCTCTTACGGGCTTCCCAGAAATTCTTGTCATCGGTCTCGCTCCAGCAACTGCAAATGATGTGATTGGTGTTGCTGTTGATGCGCTGCGAAACGGTACCGAGATTCCAACCGGCTGCGAACTTGTTGGCCTTCTCGATGGCGAGCAGCGATGCGCCTTTGCCCCGCTTGCCGAAGAGCAGGTGATGCAGTGGTGCCCAGCAGCCAGCGAATACAGCGATACTTCGGTTCAGGTTGTGCAAATGCTGTATCCCGATCGTCAAGGGTTTCTTCCCTATGAAGCTGGCTACGAGCAACGAATGCGGTACGCACAACCCGTCATCGGTGCGATGTGAGTGAGGTCAACTCTCTTCCGGCGCTCATCTTCGATGGAGATTGCGCGTTCTGTACATCGTCGGCAAAGAAAGCTGAGAGGTGGTTTCGACTGGATCGCGTAGAACCTTGGCAGTTCGCTGACCTGGAGGAACTTGGGCTCTCACCGACACAGTGCGCGACTGCACTTCAATGGGTTGGTGTTGATGGCAGGGTGTCCAGTGGGCATCTTGCGATTGCAGCAGCCATGAGGAGCCGGGGAGCGATATGGGGAGTTGCCGGCCGAGTGCTCTGCTGGCCCTTCATCACCCGGCTCGGGGCGTTTGCATATCGATGGGTAGCAAACAACCGTTACCGCCTTCCAGGAGGAACAGCCGCTTGCGCTATGCGGGAACCGACTAGTCCTCAGTGACGAGCGGTGCTCGGTCTTTGTATTCGAGCCATTCCCATTCGGCGCCATACGAATCGAGCAGGTCGAGAAATGGCTCAGAGGGAAGTGCCTCAGGCCCTATCACGCCAGCCCTAAACCACGTGCCAGATGACATAAGTTCGATGGCGACCGCCGGCATCACGGCCGTCTGCCACACCACCGCTTGGTGACGGTACTCACTCATCGACCAGTCGTTATCAACAACGTGGTAGACGTAGACCTCCCGAGGCTCTCCGTCAAGACCGAGGCCGCGCACCCACGTGCCAGCACACGTGCGACCACGCATATGATCTCCCAACTCTGCAGGGTCGGGGAGAGCCGCAGCGACAACATCTCGCGGCGAGACCTTCACCCCGCGAACTTCAACCGGTTCTGTTGAGACCAGCTCGAGTTTCTCCAATGTTTTCAGAACCTGAATGAACTCACGTCCGAGTCCGTACTTGAAGGTGACGCGCTCGACATCGATCCATCGTGGAATCAGGATCACTTCTTCGTGCTCAACGTTGACACACTCAATTGGTCCGATGCCCTCAGGGAACGTGAATACCTCGGGCTCAGAGAACGGTCGCGTTGTGAACCAGCCGCGTTCACGCTCGTAGATGACTGGGGGATTCAGGCATTCTTCGATCGTTGTCCAAATTGAGAACGTTGGAGCAAAGTCATAGCCGTCCACGACGAGATCGGCACCATCTCGAACACCGATCTCTTCTATTTTTGAGAACAGATGATCCGCGGCATAACGCGCTGCGACATCTGAAAACCCCGGCTCGACCCCCATCCCGACGAGCGCCATCAGCCCACGGTTCTTCCACAACGGCGACTGAGCGAATTGGGCATCACCGAGACGGCGACCAGTCTTTTCGTAGGGCTTTGTCGGATGTGGCTCTGAGAGGTGCATAGCCATGTCGACATAATGCGCCCCAGCGGCAAATGCCCCCTGGAAGATAGGAGGGTTCAATCGTGGATCGCACGCATTCAGCACTACATCAACGTTGTGTTTGCGAGCCAATGCTGCAACGGCAGTGTCGTTGGATGCATCAATCTGCTCGGCATGAAGTCGCTCCTGCTGGGTGGAATTGAGCTCGCCCGAATCGATCGCCTCATCTACAGCTCGCTGAGCCCGTTCAACATCGACGTCTGCAACAACTAGATGCGTAAACGCGTCTCGGCGGGCTGTGATTGAGATAAACGCAGACCCAACCCCACCGGCGCCAATGACGAGTACTCGCATCGCTGCACGTTACCTGTGCGGACACGAACTAATACTGCTAACGTTCTGAGTGCATTTAGAGCGGTCGGAGTCGTGAGGCTCCCGGCCCGGCAACCTGGGTTCGCCCCCAAGGTGCTTGCACTTACGTGCGATGCGGTCGGATAACCGGCAAACCGGCGCCGATTCGCTCAGATGCACCGTGTTGTTGTGTTGTCGAAAAGCGAGGAGGTGAACAGAGTGAGCGACGAACTACCGGTATCTGGCGCGTGGACTGAAGGTGACCCGGTTGGTCGACGCAAGTTCTTCACCTTTGCAGGAGATCGCCCCTTCGCGCTCGATTCGGGTTCGGTGTTGTCGTCTGTGACGCTTGCCTACGAGACGTGGGGTGAGCTCAACAGTGACGCGTCGAATGCAATTTTGATCTGTCACGCGTGGACTGGCGATTCCCACGCCTCGGGTCGGGCAGAACAAGGGCATCCAGCGCCGGGGTGGTGGGATGCGCTGATCGGCCCCGGGTTGGCAATCGACACGAATGAATTTTTCGTCGTCTGCTCAAACGTCCTTGGCGGTTGTCAAGGGTCTACTGGCCCGGCGTCGCCGAATCCGGGTAGCCCGGATGGATCCCCCTACGGACCTGAATTCCCGGTGGTGACGGTTAGGGACATGGTGCGAGCCCAAGAACGCCTGTCGCGACACCTCGGTATCGAGCGCTGGGCCTCTGTTATCGGGGGGTCCATGGGCGGCATGCAGGTGCTCGAATGGGCGGCAACATATCGCCGCAAAGTGGGATCGATCATTCCGATCGCGACCTGTATGCAGGCGTCCGCCCAACAGATTGCGTGGGGAATGATTGGCCGACGAGCGATTGCGATCGACCCGAAGTGGCGGGATGGCAATTACTACGAAGCCGCTCCCGGAGATGGTCCAGCCGAAGGGTTGTCAATCGCACGGCAGGTTGCTCAAGTCACCTTTAGAAGTGACAACGTGTTTACAGAGCGTTTTGGACGCGCTGTGGCCGATCGTTCTGCGGGTGATCGCTTTGGGCTCTGGCAAGAGTTTCAGGTTGAGAGTTACCTCAACTACCACGGCGAGAAGTTGGCACGACGTTTTGATGCCAACAGTTACCTCGTCATTTCGAAGGCAATGGACCTCCACGACATCTCGTGGGGGCGCCAGTCGATTGAGCGGGCGCTGCGAGATGTCGATATGCCATGCCTATCGATCGGCGTAACAAGTGACATGCTCTATCCCGCATATCAGCAACGACAGATCGCAGAAGCGTTTATCGCGGCGGGTGCATCAACGGAGTTTGTCGAGATTGATTCACCCCACGGTCACGACGCCTTCCTCATGGAGACTGAGCAGATGAGCGTTCCCATCACGAAATTCTTGGAACGGCTGGACTAGCACTGATGCCCGAAGGGCTTGAGGCTGAAATCTACGCGATTGCTGCTGCTCAGCTTGTTGGTCACAGGATTATCTCGATTGACGTCGACGAACGTTGTGCAGACCCGATGGAGATGGCGAGTCTCGTTGGGCGCGACATCATCGGCATCAAGCGTCATGGCAAACGGGTTGCAATTGTGCTCGATGGAGCGCAACTTGAGATGTACTTCGCGATGACCGGTCGGCTCATCGTCAATGATGTCGCACCGATAGCGGCTCTCGAGTACGGGCCTGCTGAAGAACGAATCGAGTGGGATCGTCTTGTGATGGTCACGACGAAGGGTTCGTTGCGGGTGAACGACCCTCGACGTTGGGCACGATTCACGCTCGATCCAGATTGGTCGACGCTGGGCGTTGATCTCATGGCGGACAAAGGCGACCTTGCAGATGCGCTGGCTGCATGTCGTCACCGAAAGATCTCGACAAAGGCGTTACTTCTCGATCAGGGTGTCATTGCCGGTCTCGGCAACATGCTGGTTGACGAGGTGCTCTTCCATGCTGAAATTGACCCGCGTCGACCGTTTTCTTCACTCACCAAAGATGAACTCATGAGGCTTGGTCAGCAGATTTCCACGACGGTCTCCGAGTTAAGGGATCGCGGTGGCAGCCATAACGGCACGCTTCACCCGGGGATCAGAAGGGCGCACGCTGTATGTCCTCTCGATGGGGTGCCTCTCGAGCGCGTCACGCTCGCAGGCCGAACAACATTCTTTTGTTCGCAACATCAGCGGTAGGTCTGGCACACTCAGAGGTGATGTTGAATTGGCAGGTAACTCAGTGGGCGGCTGACGTGTCGGTTGGGGACACCTCTGCGTCTGCGACTGTGGTCATTATCGCCATCATCCTCATGTTGCTGTCAATCTCGCTCGCAGGTCTCGCCATCTGGTTATGGCGTGCGACCGCCGTCGACGACCTGTCGCTCACAGTTCTCGAAGAGATGAGTTCCCGCCGTTATCGAGAGGCTGATGCTGAACAGAAGGCAGCGCTTCGAACCGGAGCAACTCCAGTGATTCCAGATGACGGAGGCAATGGCAACGAAGTAATCTCTCAGCATGAGTGATTCCCAGCCAAGTCTCGACGTCGATGGAATGCTGAAGCGATTTAAAGAACGTGCGCTTGCCGTGAAGCAACGTCCGCTTCCCCCGGTGGCCGGTGACGAACGGAAAGCATTCATCGACCAGGCCAAGCAGGACTACATGGATTTTGCGATCGTAAGTGATGCGTCTTGGGAATTAACCGATGGTGTGTTGACCTTGACCGTTGACCTGCGGCCAGCTGACGGCTCTGGTAGCTGATTGCTGAACCGTTGTCCGCTCGGCGCGCGGTGATGGTAGATTTCTAGGCGCTACGCGGACGTGGCTCAGTTGGTAGAGCATCACCTTGCCAAGGTGAGGGTCGCGGGTTCGAATCCC
>JAYNVD010000069.1:0-4886 GCA_038100275.1 Ilumatobacteraceae bacterium | reverse complement strand
GTGTGGTTAATCCCTGCTTTTCCGCTGCTCGGGTTCTTGTTGATCCTTGTCTTTGGTCGCCGTCTCGGTGAGCCGGCCGCCGGTTTTGTCGCTGCTGCGGCAGTCTTCGGTGCGTTCATCGTCACCGTCGGGGTGTTCTTCGACCTGTTGTCAATCGACGAGCACCATCGTTCGCATGTCGTGACTCTGTTTGAGTGGGTGCCGGTCTCATCGCTCCAGATCGACATGGCGTTGCTCGCCGACCCACTGTCAGTGACGATGGCATTGTTCGTGACCGGAATTGGATTCCTGATTCACCTGTTTGCGATCGGCTACATGCACGGTGATCCGAAGTTCTCGAAGTTCTTCCTCTATCTCAACCTCTTCGTGCTGTCGATGTTGATGCTCGTGTTCGGTGAGAACCTGCTCGTCACCTTCCTCGGTTGGGAAGGTGTGGGAGCGTGTTCGTACTTCTTGATCTCCTTCTGGCACACTCGTGACTCGGCAGCGACCGCTGGCAAAAAGGCGTTCGTCACCAACCGCATTGGTGACTGGGGCGTCATGCTGGCAATGTTCCTCGGCTTCCAAGCTGTTGGGTCAGTGAGTTACGGCGCCCTCAACTCTGCAGCCGAATCGGGATCGCTCGCCTCCTCTACCGCAACCGGAATTGCGTTACTGCTCTTTGTCGGAGCAGTCGGCAAGTCAGCACAGTTCCCGCTGTACCTGTGGCTCCCCGATGCAATGGAAGGCCCAACCCCGGTCTCGGCCTTGATCCACGCAGCGACGATGGTGACTGCTGGTGTATTCCTCATGACCCGGATGAATCCGATGCTTGCGGCAGCAGCAGATTGGGCCCCAAGCATTGTTGCCTGGGTTGGAGCATTGACAGCACTGTTCGCAGCAACAATCGCGGTAGCTCAGTCCGACATTAAGAAGGTGTTGGCTTACTCGACGGTCTCGCAACTCGGTTACATGTTCCTTGCGGTGGGTACTGGTGCGTTCGTCGCCGCAATCTTCCACATGGTCACGCACGCGTTCTTCAAGGCGCTCATGTTCCTCGGGTCTGGTTCGGTGATTCATGGCATGCATCACGAACAGGACATGCGTCGTATGGGTGCCTTGCGAAAAGTGATGCCGATCACCGCTGGAACGTTCATCATCGGTTGGCTTGCGATTGCTGGCGTACCGCCGTTCGCCGGTTTCTGGTCGAAGGACGAGATCTTGCTCTTCACCTTGGCGAAGAGCCCTGTGCTGTATGTGATTGGTCTCGTGACCGCGGTGCTCACGGCGTACTACATGACCCGACAGGTGATGATGGTGTTCTTCGGTGAGGCGAAATGGGAAAGTCACGCAGAAGACCATGGGGCTCATGGTGACTTCAAGCCGCACGAATCACCTGGAATCATGCTGTTCCCACTCGTCGTGTTGTCGGTGCTTTCCTTCGCCGGTGGAATCATTCAGTTGCCGTCGTTCGGCATCATCCCGAAAGACCTTCGGCACCGCTTGGAAGACTGGCTGCATCCAGTCGTCGCACCTGGTGAGGCGGTCATTTCAGGAACATCCGCATACGACGCGAAGGCGTGGCTCGCAGTGCTGGCCATCTGTTGCGCTCTTGCCGGGATCGTGTTGGGGGTCATGGTGTACGGCCGCCGTAAGTTGCGCGCAGTTGAGCCGGCGATTCTCGCCGAGGGTTGGCGTTATGACCGCAGTGTTTCGGCATTTATGGGAGGACCTGGCCGGAAGATGTTTGATGCGATCGCATGGTTTGATGCCAAGGTCGTCGATGGCGCAGTAAATGGCGTTGCAACTGCCGTTCGTTCTACCTCGGGCACGGTTCGCCGTGTGCAGAGTGGAAATGTCCGCAACTATGCAGGTGTGATCGGCATCGGAGTCGTATTGATCCTTGTGTGGTTCGTCGTCTTGCGGGGGGTGTTGTGATGATTGCTGCAACCTCGACCGAAGTGGCATTCCCACTGTTGTCAATGTTGATTGCTGTCCCAGTGGTTGGGGCGCTCCTGATTGCCGTGCTGTCGAATCGTCGACCTGAGTATTCGAAACTTGTTGCCTTGCTTGCTTCGGTAGGTACCGGAGCGCTCTCGGTGTGGGCCTTCGTGAACTTCGACAGCCATTCGTCGGGCTTCCAGTTCACAAGTCAACATCCGTGGATCGAGTCATGGGGTATTTCATGGCACCTCGGCATCGATGGAATTTCGCTCTTCTTGGTCTTGCTGACCGGCGTGCTGTTCCCGCTTGCGATTGCCGGAATCGACCCACACAACGACGACCCCCGACGTGACAAGCCGTATTTTGCATGGCTGCTGCTACTCGAAGCTGGGGTGATGGGATCGTTCCTCAGCCTTGACTTGTTCTTGTTCTTCGTGTTCTTCGAAATCGTGCTTGTGCCGATGTATTTCTTGATCGGTGGCTGGGGCTACGAGGGCCGTGAATATGCAGCGACCAAGTTCTTCTTGTACACGATGGCAGGTTCGGCGTTCATGCTGGTCTCAATCTTGGCGACCGTGTTCATTGCTCGCGATAACGGAGTTGGCAAGGTCACATTCGATCTCGTCGAGTTGGCCGAGGGAGCAAACTTCGCGGCATCAACTGGGCGATGGTTGTTCTTTGGGTTTGCGATTGCATTCGCAGTGAAAGTTCCAATATTCCCACTGCACACCTGGTTGCCAGACGCTCACACTCAGGCCCCGACCGCTGGTTCGGTTGTGCTCGCCGGTGTGATGTTGAAGCTGGGTACGTACGGTCTGCTTCGCTTCGGGTTGTATCTCTTCCCTGAGGCGTCGTATTGGAGTCGCTCGCTTTGGTTGACGTTGGCTGTCATCGGCATCATCTACGGAGCAATCGCTGCGACGATGCAGAAAGATCTGAAGCGCCTCGTTGCGTACTCATCGGTTGCGCACCTCGGCTTCATTGTTCTCGGCACCTTTGCCTTCACGTCGCAAGCGATCACCGGTTCGGTGATGCAGATGGTGAACCACGGTGTGTCGACCGGTGCGCTCTTCTTAATGGTCGGAATGATGTACGAGCGTCGCCATACCCGCGAGATCTCTCAACTGAAGGGTCTTCAGCATGTTGCCCCAATTTTTGCTGCAGCGTTCACAGTGGTGATGTTGTCATCGATTGGCGTTCCTGGGTTGAACGGGTTTGTCGGTGAGTACTTGATTCTGATCGGTTCATTCCTTACAGCTCGCTGGTGGGTTGTCGTCGCAGCAACTGGCGTGATCCTTGCTGCTCTGTATCTGTTGTGGGCATATCAACGGGTCTTCCACGGCGAACCCGACGAGGAGAATTCAACATTTGCGGAGCTGCGCCTCAAGGAAGCGCTCGTTGTCCTTCCATTTATTGGAGTCATCGTTTTCACTGGCGTGTATCCGAAGCCAATGCTTGAGCGAATTGAGCCAGCAGTAGATGCGTTGATTGAGCACGTCGAGGATCGGACTGACTTCGTTGAGCCACAACCGACTGCACCAGCGTCTGATGTTCAAGATGATTCGCATGGGGAGGAGGGCTGATGATTGCTCAAGATCTCTTCGTCGGACCATCTGTTGATTGGTTTGCGTTGTCACCGCACCTCGTGCTCGTTGGTGGCGCATTGTTGCTCATGGTGGTTGGTGCTCTCACACCGCAATGGCCGCGCGGCCTCATGGCGATTTCAACGGTCGCTTTCACAGTTGCAGCTGCGGTGCTGTCGATCTTTATTTGGAACGACATCGGTAGTGAAGGGGCGTCAACTGTTGTCGGCGGAGTGCTCGCTGTCGACAGATTGTCGATCTTCTTAACCTTCGCAATCCTTTCGGCAACTGCGTTGGTTGCATTGATATCTGACGGTGAACTTCGTGGCACCGACAACGATGGACCTGAGATCTATTCGCTACTTCTCGTGGCAGCGACTGGTGCATTGGTCATGGTGGGCGCGAATGAACTCATCGTGATGTTCCTTGGCCTCGAGACGCTGTCGTTGGCGCTGTACGTGCTCGCTGCGTCAGACCGTCGTCGCACCGCAAGCCAAGAATCAGGAATGAAGTACTTCATTCTTGGTGGTCTTGCTTCAGCCTTTTTCTTGTACGGAATTGCGCTGCTCTACGGCGGTACCCGAACGACCTCGATGGCCGAGATGGTGAGCCGTCTTCAAGGGCAAGTAAATATTGGTCGCAACGATGCACTCGTTCTCGCCGGTATCGCTTTGATGCTGATTGGCTTCGCATTCAAAGTGTCCGCGGTGCCATTCCACGTCTGGTCACCTGATGTGTATCAAGGTGCTCCGTCAAATATCACGGCGTTCATGGCGTCGGTTGGAAAGGTCGCTGCATTTGGGGCGATGTTGCGACTTCTTGTTGCAGCGCTGCCGTTCTATCGAGACGACTGGCGTCCGATCATCTGGGTGCTCGCCGTTCTCTCGCTTGTTATCGGTTCGCTTCTTGCTGTCGTCCAGACAGATGTGAAGCGAATGCTGGCCTTCTCTTCGGTGAGTCACGCCGGTTTCATTCTCGTTGGCATCGAAGCGTCAGGATGGTCGGCCGGTGAAGCGGCGATGTTCTCGTCGGTGCAATCAGTGGCGACATACCTCGGCCTGTACTCAGTGCTCGTCGTGGGATCGTTCGCAGTGATCACCGTCGTTGGCCGTGGTGGCGACACATCACTTGATGGTTTCAACGGTCTTTCAAGTCGTCGTCCAACCCTTGCCCTGGCTTTGACGGTGTTCCTCCTCGCGCAGGCAGGCGTGCCATTCACCTCCGGGTTCGTCGCGAAGTGGGGTGTCATCCAGTCAGCTGTCGACGAGGGCAGTTACTGGTTAGCCGTGATTGCAATGCTCGCGGCAGTAATTGCAGCCTTCCTATATCTCCGCATCATGGTGAGTATGTGGCTACGACCTGCTGACGATTCGTCAGAGT
>JAYNVD010000021.1:20688-28090 GCA_038100275.1 Ilumatobacteraceae bacterium | reverse complement strand
TCGAACAAACTGCAGTGGTGGATGCGCCGAGTTCGTGTCCAATATGCGGGGCGCCCTCTGCGAGTGCTGACCAAGCTTGTGCATTTTGCCGTCTAGTCGACTCGGCGTCCGGACATGAGTCAATTCCCGTCAGAATGGTGCTCAATAAGAAGGCACGCAAAATGTTCGATGCCCAGTGGGGGAGCCAAGATGGCAAATAACCAAATGTTCAATTACGGAGAACGCGTCCTGCTACTCGACAAAAAGCGCCGTCGCTACCTCGTGGAATTAGTCGAAGGTGGCGAATTCCATAGCCATGCGGGCTTTGTTCCACACGCCGATGTAGTTGCTGTGGTTGAGGGGACGGTAGTACGAAGTACACATGGGGCGGAATACACGGTACTCCGGCCAACACTCGAAGATTTTGTTCTCGAGATGCCACGCGGCGCGCAGGTGATCTACCCGAAAGATCTCGCGCCGATATGCGTGCTGGCAGATATTTCCCCTGGAGTAAAAGTCTTGGAGAGTGGGGTCGGCTCGGGAGCATTGTCAATGACGATGCTTCGATGGGGCGCAGACATCACCGGCTACGAAATTCGTGAAGATTTCGCGAATCGGGCAAAAGCAAATGTGGTGTCGTTTCTTGGCGAAGAGGTCCTCGATCGATACAACGTAAAAATTGGCGACGCCTACGAAGGCATTGATCCCGCAGACGGCCCATTCGACAGGGTTGTTCTCGACCTTCCTGAGCCATGGATTGTCGTTCCTCACGCCGAGAAAGTGCTGAGACCCGGAGGCATTCTCGTTGCCTACACGCCATCGATTACTCAGGCTGCGCAAACTCGTGAGCAGATGAAAGGACGATGGCTAGACACCAGGACAATCGAGGTGCTGCATCGCGGATGGCATATTGATGGTCAGGCGGTTCGCCCTGATCATCGAATGGTTGCCCACACCGGCTTTCTTACGGCCGGGCGGTTCCTCGGTAAGGGTGAGAAACGGCGCCAAGAGGAGGCCGAAGCGGCCGAGGCCGCAGATTCACACGACGAGTGAGCTCAGGGCTCGATGTAGATGCACTCACCAGGGCACTCTTCGGCTGACTCGACCACTCCATCAAGTTGGCTGTCAGCGAATTCTGCCATTCCATCGGCACCTTGTGGGTTGCCTTTGGCCGCAGCGAAAATTTTGTCGCCCTCTTTCACATAAGCGAGACCATCGTCCAGCAATGCGAACACGTCCGGTGCGATTTCTTCGCAAAGTCCGTCGCCGGTGCAGAGATCTTGGTCAATCCAAACCTTCATGGTCGGGGCTCCTTAGTAAAAGTCGAATACCTTCTGCGAGAAAGTGTAACGCTCAAGTGTCGGTCATTCACAGTTCTTCCGCCGTGAATTCGCAGGTTCGTGGATGAAAGATTCCATTTCGTGTGGGATGATGTTTGCAGCGAGAGGAGGCGGCGGTGGAAGATCATTCAGAACCATTGGCTGAGATCAATCGTCTCACGGCCGAAGTTGAGCGTCTCAAGGAGCGTGTGGCGGAACCGTCCCATCGAATCCGCGCCCTCGAAGCCAGGGTCATCGAACTAAAAGGCGAACTTGCCGGGTCGATCTCAAGAAATGAACGTTTAAGTGGCACCCTTCGCGAAGCGAAAGAACAGATCGAATCCCTTCGCGACGACATTGAACGTCTCACTGCAACTCCAAACACCTACGGAGTTGTACTTCTGCAGAATGACGATGGAAGTTTTGACGTTCTCTCGACCGGTCGCAAATTCCGTGTCACGGTAGGCCCTGAGGTTGACTCGGCCGACGTTGTGGCCGGCGCTGAAGTAACCCTCAATGAAGCGATGGTCATTATCGGTGTCCGGAGCCCTGACACCGTTGGTGACATTGGCACCATTCGCGAACTGCTCGATGATGGAATTCGGGTGGTCGTGACGGCACGTGCTGATGAAGATGCTGTGTGCACATTGAGTGATGGCTTGCGTGGAACCAGGCTCAGGGTCGGCGATCGGGTTCGAATCGATGCTCGCTCCGCTTTAGTGTTGGAAGTCCTCGGTCGCCCTGATGTCGACGAACTCCTACTCGAAGTAGTTCCAGATGTCACCTACGACGACATTGGTGGTCTTGATCGCCAGATTGCCGAAATCGCAGACGCAGTTGAACTTCCGTTCCTTCACGCAGACCTTTTTGCAGAGCACCGTCTGCCCGCACCGAAGGGAATTCTTCTCTATGGACCGCCTGGATGCGGCAAGACGCTCATCGCAAAAGCTGTCGCAAACAGCTTGGCGAAGAAGGTGGCTTCCGCAATTGGTGAGGACAAAGGGCGGAGCTACTTCGTCAACATCAAAGGCCCTGAATTGCTCAACAAATATGTTGGCGAGACCGAACGGCAGATTCGATTGGTCTTCGAGCGGGCACGAGAAAAGAGTGACGAAGGTTGGCCAGTCATCGTGTTCTTCGATGAGATGGACTCGATGTTCCGTACCCGAGGAACCGGCGTGTCCTCGGACATGGAGTCGACTGTTGTGCCACAGTTGCTCGCCGAAATCGACGGTGTCGAAGGGCTTGAAAACGTCATCGTCATTGGAGCGACGAATCGAGAGGATCTCATCGATCCGGCGATTCTTCGACCTGGCCGTCTCGACGTGAAGATCAGGATCGACCGTCCGGATGCAGTCGCGGCTCGACAAGTGTTCTTGAGGTACCTCAATGATGAAATACCGATCGGTGAGGGCGAGTCAATTGACCTGATGGTTGATGCCGCGGTCGATGAGATGTACCGCACCGACGACATCAACAGATTCCTCGAAGTGACGTATGCAAATGGTGACAAAGAGGTGTTGTACTTCAAGGACTTCGCTTCGGGAGCGATGATCGAAAACATTGTGAGGCGTGCCAAGAAGTCCGCAATCAAGCGAGTCATTGCTGGGGGAGAACGAGGGGTGTCGTCCAGCGACTTAATTGACGCCGTGCGATCTGAGTTCATGGAACATGAAGATCTGCCGAATACGACAAATCCAGATGATTGGGCGAAGGTGTCAGGCCGAAAAGGCGAAAGAATTGTCTTCATTCGAACGCTCGTCGATCGCGAAGCTGGCCTGGCGGGCGGTGGACGAGCGATCGAGCGGACACAAACCGGGCAATACCTGTAAACCAATGGCCGTGCCAAAGGTATGCGGTCTCGAGACTGAGTACGGGATCCTTGTTCGTGGAGCAGACAACAATCCGGTCACTGCGTCAGCTCTGTTGATCAATGCGTATACCGGCGCTGCCAAAGAGCAAGTCGCATTCGATCTCATCGCCGAAGACCCACGAAGGGACGCCCGATCACCCGACCCGCTTGACCCGTACGAGTTTGACCCCGAACTTGAGTACGCCCCAGTAAACGCAGTTCTCACCAACGGGGCTCGCTACTACGTCGATCATGCGCATCCAGAGATGTCAACTCCTGAGGTTCGGACGCCACGAGAAGCCGTGGTGTGGGATCGTGCAGGAGAGGAAATCATTCGTGAGTCGCTTAGCGCCGCCCAATTGCTTGTTCCAGATGGCGCAGAACTTCTCGTTCACAAAAACAACTCTGATGGCAAGGGAAACTCGTACGGCTGTCACGAAAATTATCTCGTCGACCGAGCGCTGCCGTTTGGGAAAGTGATTTCGGCGGTGATGGCACATTTCGTCACCAGACAGGTATTCGCTGGAGCAGGAAAGGTTGGATGTGAGCTCCCTGGCATGCCTTGGGATTCAGTTGGCTTCCAACTCTCGCAACGAGCTGATTTCTTCGAGGAGGAAGTCGGTCTTGAAACCACCGTTCGCCGGCCGATTGTGAACACCCGAGATGAGCCCCATTGTGACGCTTCCAAGTATCGGAGGCTCCATGTCATCGCGGGCGATGCCAACATGTCAGAGGTCGCAACGTTCGTCAAAGTTGCTTCAACCGCAATGCTCCTTGCAGCTGTTGAAGACGACCCGGCAATGGAGATGCCCGCGCTCGCAACTCCGGTACGAGCAATCACCCAAGTAAGTCATGACCCAAGCCTGAAAGCTGCAATTTCTACTTACGAAGGCACAACCGTGCGGGCCATTGAGGTGCAGTGGCAACTCTACGAAATCGCACGAAAGTGGGTTGAACGAACCGGGGGAGAAGCAGTTGGAGTGGCTGACTGCGCACTTGCGCTGTATCACTGGGAGAGCATCTTGGCTGGACTTGAAAGTGATCCGTCATCGGTGGCCGATCGAGTCGATTGGGTGGCTAAACAACGACTAATTGACGCCTATGCAAACCGGCATCAACTTGCTCCCGGGTCAGCCTCCCTCCGAGCGATTGACCTGCAGTATCACGATATGAGGCCGTCGAAAGGACTTGCAGCGCGGTGTGGTCTCATTTCTCTTGTTAGCGATCTTGAAGTTGACCACGCCAAAACCCAACCGCCGGAAAGCACCCGTGCATATTTCAGGGGGCGATGTGTGGAGCGATTCGGGAATGAGGTCATCGCAGCTAATTGGGACTCGATGGTCTTTGATATCGGCACCGATCCTTTGCGACGGGTTCCAATGGACGATCCGTTACGCGGCACTGCAGAACTCGTGGCTAACGTAATTGATAACAGCGCAACTGCGGACGAGTTAGTAGCCGCACTCGCCGAACCAATCGGATAACTCCCGTCTAAGAAAGCACTGCGATGCCAGATCGAATACAGCGAAAGAAGTCAGAACGTCAGGACGAAGAAGTAACCGCCACTGAGACTTCGCCTGCAGAAACCCCTGCACTTGACGACCTCGACGACCTGTTGGATGAAATCGATGAGATCCTTGAGGAAAACGCTGAAGAATTCGTACGTTCTTATGTGCAAAAGGGCGGTGAATAGACGTGGCGATGCCGGTCTTCCAGCCTGGGAATGATCCAGGAAGTGACTTTCCGATGCTCCTGCAGCGCGCTGGCTATGGGCCATTGAACTTGCCAGCAGGGTCGATGATCGAATCGCCACATGCAACAACTTGTGTTGCGGTTCGCTTCGACAATGGTGTCGTCATGGCTGGTGATCGGCGGGCAACGTCGGGGCACCTGATCTCCCATCGGACGATGGAGAAAGTTGTTCAGGCAGACCGACATTCTGGAGTCGCCATTGCAGGGGCTGCCGGACCAGCAGTCGACATGATCAGGCTGTTCCAAGTTCAGCTCGAGTACTACGAAAAGGTTCAGGGTAGTGCGCTTAGTCTGGAAGGCAAGGCAAACCAACTTGCGTCAATGGTGAGAGCAAATGTTCCTGCCGCAATGCAAGGCATGGGTGTTGTGCCGATTTTTGCGGGCTACGACGTCCGCCGATCTGTTGGACGTTTGTGGGCCTATGACATGCTCGGAGGACGCTACGAAGAACGTGATCATGTCGCGACGGGATCAGGGTCGCTTCATGCCTCCACTGTGATGAAGGTCGGATTCCGGACGAACCTCAGCCGGGATGACGCGGTCGAACTCGTTACACGAAGCCTCTGGGAGGCGGCTGATGCCGATTCAGCAACCGGTGGTCCCGACATGGTTCGAGGAATTTTTCCAGTCGTCGCCACGATTGACAGCGAGGGATGGTCGCTTGTGAGTGATGATGAACTTTCGACCAGGTACCGGACACTGATCGAACAGATTGGTGGTGCATCGTCATGAGCATGCCGTATTACGTAGCGCCTGAGCAGGCGATGAAGGATCGTGCCGATTTTGCTCGGAAGGGAATAGCCCGCGGTCGTGCTCTCGTTGCATTGCGATTCGAACATGGCATCGTCCTGGTCGCAGAGAACACGTCTCAATCGCTGCGGAAAGTAAGCGAGATTTACGACCGCATTGCGTTTGCCGGAGTTGGTAAATACAACGAATTTGACCAACTCAGAGTTGCCGGCATTCGCTCTGCCGAACTCACGGGATACCAATATTCTCGCGATGACGTTGATGCGCGAGGGTTAGCAAATGATTACGCCCAGCTGCTCGGCAACTCATTCACTCACGGAATGAAGCCGATGGAGGTTGAAATTCTTGTCGCAGAGGTCGGAGCCGATGGCGGCTCAGAAGACCAAATTTTTCACATCATGTATGACGGCACCGTTATCGACCGTCCTGACACGTGTGCGCTTGGCGGAGAGTCTGAAGCAATTAGTTCCAGGCTGACGAGTGGCTTTGCAGAGGGCCTCAACCTTGATGAGGCGATCAAACTTGGGGTATCTGCTCTTGCAGGTGATGGCCGAGAGTTGGCATCGAGTTCGCTGGAAGTTGCGCTTCTTGAACGAAACGGTGAGCGCCGCTGTTTCCGCCGTCTAGAACCTACAGAGATTGCTCGCGCCCTGCAAGAATGACAATCGATGCCATCGGTTGATCTCAATAGTGACCTCGGTGAGGGGTACGGCGTTTGGCGGCTCGGTGACGACGCTGAAATGCTCAAAATTGTCACGAGTGCAAATATTGCGTGTGGCTTCCATGCCGGGGACCCCTCAACTCTTCGAGATGTCTGTGTTGACGCGGTGAAGAACAGCGTCCAGATCGGGGCCCAAGTGTCGTACCCGGATCTTGTCGGATTTGGGCGGAGGCGTATCGAGATGGAGCCGAAAGAACTTACTGATGCTGTGCTGTACCAACTTGGTGCACTCGATGCGTTCGCTCAGGTCGCGAGAAGCGAAGTGTCGTACGTGAAACCTCATGGGGCGCTCTATAACGTCGCCTGTGCAGAACGATCGGTCGCTGACGCCATTGTCGAGGCGATTGCAGATTACGACCATTCGATGGCAGTTCTTGGTCTCCCGGGTTCGGCCCTTTTGCAATCGGCTGAAGAAGCAGGTCTAGACGTTGCAGCAGAAGCATTTGCTGACCGTGCGTATAACGATGATGGAACTCTCGTTCCGAGGGGACAGCCGGGTGCAGTGCTGACCGATGCTAAAGCGATTGCAGATCGTGCGGTCCACATGGTGATGACCCAGACGGTTACGTCACAGTCAGGACGAAATATTTCCGTTCCGCTGAAGTCGCTGTGTATCCACGGAGACACACCGGGCGCTGTTGATATTGCTCGCGCGATTCGAAGTGCACTCGAAGCCGAGGGGATCGGCATCTACCCGTTCACGTGAGCATCATCGACGGCATTGACATCGTGCCGATGGGCACTCACAGTCTGCTCATGAGTCTTGATGGCTATTTGCCCGCAGCGTTTGCCGATGCCGTGCGAAGTCTCAACATTGAGGGTGTTTCAGAGGTCGTTCCTGCCGAGGCGACGATGCTCGTGAGGTGCGAGCACCAGTTTGCTCGAGAGAGCGTTCTTTCTCGACTTGATGAGATTGTTCGAATCGCTGACGAATCTCAAGTTGCTGTCAGCGCTTCGCCGGTCGAGATCCTTGTTCGCTAAGAAGGCGAGGATCTTCCTTCAATTGCAGAGAGCAGTACCTGCTATAGA
>JAYNVD010000021.1:0-20678 GCA_038100275.1 Ilumatobacteraceae bacterium | reverse complement strand
TCAATTGCCGAGCAGTGTGGACTGTCGATCGAGGAAACGATCAATCGGCATCTTGCAGGCCATTATGTCGCAGAGTTCTGCGGGTTTGCCCCAGGTTTCGCCTATCTCTCGGGACTTGATCCGGTGCTCCAACTACCTCGTCGTGATACCCCGCGTACCCGTGTTCCTGCCGGCTCGGTTTCGATTGCTGCGATGTACTCGGCTGTGTACCCAACTGCCTCACCAGGAGGATGGCACCTCATCGGGTCGACTTCTGCTGCCGTGTGGAACCTCGATCGTGACCCTCCCGCGCTCATCGAGCCGGGCCAGCGTGTGAGGTTCATTCGCGAATGACGACCGCATTCAGGGTGGTTGCATCGGGTATTGCGACATCGATTCAGGATCGCGGTCGATTTGGATTCGCTCATCTCGGGCTTGGCCGATCTGGGATCGTCGATCAGACGCTGGCTTCCTCTCTCAATCGCTCCCTTGGCAACGATCCAACCACACCCGTTCTCGAAACAGCCGGTGGACTCGTACTCGAATGCGTCACTCGTTGTCTCGTATCGATGAGCGGATGGACCTCGCCTCGGCTGATGGTCGAAGGCGAACGTATCCAGGTGAGCGCGACGAGCGGACGCCAATGGGCCTACCTCGCGGTTGCGGGAGGATTCTCCGGTGACCCCGTACTCGGCTCGCTCAGCGCAGACACGATGGCAGGTATTACTGCGGTCGATGTTTCGGTTGGCGCAAGTTTGCGCATTGACGGCTTCACGAGTGGCACGCCGTCGGATCTCATCGCTCCACAGACAGCTGAGACTGATGTATCGATACTTCCGGGACCGCACCTCGATCGTCTGTCTCTATCTGCGCTTGAGACGTTGACCTCCACGAGCTGGATTGTTGAGAACAACTCTCGCGTCGGAGTTCGATTGGCTGGAGGTGCGCTGCAACTGGCATCGGAAGCTGCAAGTGGAAAAAGCGAACCGATGATTGTTGGGGCGTTACAGATTCCCCCGAGCGGCTGTCCAATCATTCTTGGGCGTGATCATCCCGTGACCGGTGGATACCCCGTAGCGGCTGTCATCGATGATTCCGGACTTTCAGCGGCCCTTGGCGTCGCAGTCGGTTCGACCCTCAGATTCCAATTGAAATGAACGATCGGGCAGCCGTAGTTGGCGTTCGCTACCGTTGACATATGGATCGTCGTATCTACGGGATTGAAACCGAATACGGCATCACGTGCACATTTCGAGGACAGCGACGCCTCACCCCAGATGAGGTAGCGCGCTATCTCTTCCGTGACGTAATGGCGTGGGGGCGATCATCCAACGCGTTCCTGCCAAATGGCGGACGTCTGTATCTCGACGTCGGCTCACACCCTGAATATGCAACACCTGAGTGTGATTCGCTTCTCGACGCCGTCACTCATGATCGCGCCGGCGAGAGGATCGTTGAGCGTCTCGCGATCAGTGCTGAAGAACGCCTTGAGGCAGAGTCGGTGCGAGGAACGGTATTCGTCTTTAAGAACAACACGGACTCTGCTGGCAACTCCTATGGCTGTCACGAGAATTACCTCACCCGGCGAAGTGATGATCCATCGGGTTACGCGTCAAATCTCATTCCGTTCCTCATTTCGAGGCAGATCTATGCAGGAGCCGGAAAGGTTCTCAACACGGCCCGCGGGCCGATCTATGCGCTCTCTCAGCGGGCCGACCACATCTGGGAAGGAGTCAGTTCAGCGACCACGCGGAGCCGCCCGATCATCAATTCTCGCGATGAGCCTCACGCAGATGCCGAGAGTTTCCGTCGCCTGCACGTCATTGTTGGTGACTCCAATATGAGTGAGTACACCACGTTCTTGAAAATTGGTGTTGTCGCTTGTGTGCTCCGGATGCTTGAGGATCCATCGATGTCGTTTAGAGATCTGTCTCTCGAAAATCCGATTCGAGCAATCCGTGACATCAGCCATGACATGACCTGTCGGCAACGCGTTCAACTCGCGAATGGCCGAGAAATCAGCGCCCTTGATATTCAACGAGAGTTTCTTGATGCGGCACTGACTTACGCCGACCGCCGAGGCTTCACTGACGAAGAGATGATCGCACTTCGGATGTGGGAACACTGCATCACCGCTATCGAAGATGACCCGTTACAACTCGATCGAGAGATCGATTGGGTCATCAAATACAAACTCATCGAGGCTTATCGCGAACGGCACGGGCTTGACCTAAGTGACCCGCAAATTCAACTCATGGATCTTCAATACCACGATGTTTCTCGAACGCGAGGAATGTTTTACAAACTTGAAGAACGAGGACGTGCACTACGAATGTGCACCGCTGATTCTGTCGAGTCGGCTCGAGACATGGCTCCTCAAACTACGCGAGCGCGCCTCCGAGGGGACTTCATTCGTCGTGCGCGTGAACGAGGCCGAGACGTCACAGTTGATTGGGTGCACCTCAAAGTCAATGATCAAGCCCAGCGCACTGTGTTATGCAAAGACCCTTTTGCTGCAACGGATGAACGTGTCGATCGTCTCATCGAACAATTGTGACCTTCGTGTGAGGCCAGCACCCGATACGGTTGGTCGTGGTTATGGATGAGATCGATGAAGGAAAGTTTCTCGCAGTTGATACTGATGAGAATTTGGGTCCTTCCATGAACACGAGCCTCGCTGCGTTGGGGAGAGGTGCGAAGGCCTTTTTCGATTGGGCTTTGGTGGTCGTTATTGCCTTGGTTGTTGCTCTTGGCGTGAGAACGTTTCTTCTTGCCCATTTCGTCGTTGAGGGGTCATCGATGTATTCGACGCTCGAGACAGGCGATCGAGTATTTGTCAATAAGGTTTCTTACCGCCTTCATGATCCGAATCGTGGCGACGTAGTTGTGCTTCACGAGATTCGCGGAACCACTGAGCGTGATCTCATCAAGCGGGTCATTGCTGTTGGTGGTGAAGAAATTGAAATGCGGAGTTGTGAGGTGCGTATCGGCGGACAACTTCTGCTCGAGCCCTACCTTGATCCGACAGTTGTCACACCAGGAAACTGCGGTGGTGATTTTGGCCCGCTGATTGTTCCTGAGGGCACAGTATTCGTAATGGGTGATAACAGGGCAGGGTCGCAAGACAGCCGAGCCCTTGGGCCAATTATTCTCGACGACATCGTTGGCCGTGCATTCGTCGTGTTCTGGCCTCGATCGAATTGGCAGTGGCTATAACTCGAGACTTGTTGCAGCGTCGACCATTCGGTCAACATGATCGCTGAATACTCCATCGAGGCCCATTCGCAACCCACTTCGGAGTTCATGGGGTTGTTGCAAATTCCAACCGAACGCGTATCGCGAAAATCGGTGCGCAAGCGTGACAAGCCCACCGTTCCAATCGTCGATTCGCATATTTAAAGCATCGATTCCATCGTTGGCGAGTGAAGCACAACGAACTTCGACCCCTTCACGAATTGAATTCAGTCTCACCGAGTTCACAAGTCGTGCATCTGGAAAGGATGATCGATGGGCGACGAGGATCTGTCGTTGTGGGTGGCACAACCACACCCGAGGGAAGAGGTCGCTCCCTGAATCCTCGAGTGCATTAAAAGTAGCTTCGAATGCATCGTCATCTTTGATATCGAGGGAGAGATGCAGATCGGGCCGATCGCGCAAGAGCGTAAGTAGATCGGTGAGGTGAGGAATGTGTGAAGGAAGGTTTACGGCCAGAACATCTCGTATTGAGCGTGAGCGCAGTCGACTTGCAGGAACTTTCCCATCATGGTCCAGAACTGCGACACCGTCGCTCGTCACCCAGACATCGCTTTCAATCCCGGATGCACCGAGGCGGGCTGCAAGGTGAAAGGCCTCCATTGTGTTCTCTGGGGCGTGTGCACGGGCGCCGCGGTGAGCAAACAGAATTGTTGAACCAGTCAATGTAGGAAGATGCTGCTGCTCCACTCCGGCCATGCTGTCATGCTCGTAGACTCAGTGAGGTGTTCAACCTTCAGGGTGGAGAGCTCATCATCATTGCGTTACTCGCGCTGGTCGTGTTGGGCCCAGAAAAATTGCCGGAGGCCGCTCGATGGTTCGGTCGTATGTATGCACAGGTCCGCCGAATGGGCGATGGATTCACTAAAGAGTTTCAGTCCGCTGTGAAAGAACCATTAGACGATCTTCGATCAGCCGTGTCTGATCCGGTCAAGGACCTAAAGTCTTCGCTCGACGAGACAATTGCGTCGAGCGCGCCTGATAGCCAAAACGGGGGCACAACGGCGCCAGAAACGCCTGCAACCGAGTCGGAGGGGACTGTGGTTGCAACACCACCACCAGCCCAGACTGATGACGAAGGATTGTCTAGCTCGTGAAATTTTGGCCGAGGAAGAAACGGTCTATTCCTGCTGACGGAACGATGGGCCTCATGGACCATCTCGCTGAACTGCGTTCCCGTATCATTCGATCAGCGCTCGCTGTTGCAGTTGGCGCAATTGTCGTGCTGTTCGCCTACAACTCGGTGCTGCGATTCTTAACCGAGCCGTACCTAGAGTTGTGTCGTCGTCGACAGCCAGGTTTCTGTGGGCTTTCTTATGACTCGACGCTCGATTCGGTGAGTTTGTTCACGATGGATCCGGTGGAGGGTTTTACGACCAGAATGCGCATTGCAACGTATGGCGGGATCATTCTCGGACTCCCCGTGATCTTGTGGCAGATCTGGAAATTCATAGTGCCAGCCATGCACAAAAATGAACGACGCTATGCGTTGAGTTTCATTTCGAGTGCGTTAGTGCTGTTTGTTGCCGGTGGTCTGCTTGCATTTTCCACCCTTGGACGAGCTATCGAGTTCCTCATCGAATGGTCGGGGGACGGGGTTGACCAGGTGTTTCGGGTGAGCTCATACATCAGGTTGGTCACGCTGATGGTCATTGCGTTCGGGATCGGATTCACCGTGCCAGTACTGCTCGTGTTCCTGCAACTCATCGGCGTCTTGACTCCGAAGGCCCTTCTCGGCGTGTGGCGTTATGCCATCGTCGGAGTTGTGTTTATTGCGGCAGCAATTACGCCATCAGGTGACCCGGTTTCTCTTGCAAGCCTGTCAGTTCCGATGATCGTTCTCTATTTCGTCGCGATCGGGGTTGGTTCGCTACTGACTCGTCGGCGTCGCTCGGCGGGGGAGTGAATTGACTGAGTCATCCTCGCCAGATTCGGGTGATGTCCATGCCTGGTTTGCTGACCAGTTGGCCTTTCCTCTCGATCGATTCCAACGCGAAGCATGTGACGCAATTGTTCGCGGCGACGATGTGGTCGTCGCTGCGCCGACCGGTAGCGGGAAGACCATTGTTGCTGAATACGCACTTGCGGCAACGTTGAAGCGGCAGCGCCGAAGCTTCTACACAACCCCTCTGAAGGCCCTCTCAAACCAGAAATTTCATGACCTAGTTGAGCTCTTTGGTGAGGACCAAGTAGGACTGCTCACCGGCGATGTCGTAATAAATGCTGATGCGTCAATCGTCGTCATGACGACAGAGGTGCTTCGCAACATGATGTACGCCGGGTCATCAGCCCTAGAGGAGATTGACTACGTCATTCTTGATGAAGTGCACTTCCTTCAGGACGCGTATCGCGGCCCCGTTTGGGAAGAGATCATCATCCACCTTGATACTTCTATTCGGCTTGTGTGTCTCTCGGCGACAGTGAGCAATGCTCCACAATTGGCGAAATGGATGACTGAAGTTCGATACCGCACTGCAGTCGTTACCGAAACCACTCGGCCAGTACCACTTGAGAACCACTACATGGTCTACGACAAGACCAATGATCGTATGCACCTCCTCCCCACATTTGTCGGGGGAGCGGTAAACCGTGATGCCGTCCGCCTTGATGAATCAGGTGCTCGGCATCGTTGGTCGGGGAAGAGTAAGCGGGGCGCGTCAGGCGGGACCCGCAAACTCGCTACACCAACGAGGTTGGAAGTCGTTGACATCCTTGAAGAACGCGCAATGTTGCCCGCAATTTATTTCATCTTCAGCCGACGGCAATGCGATGAAGCGGCATCGATGGTCGCTAATGCAGGTGTGCAACTCATCTCACAAGATGCTCAGAACGCAATTATGCGGATCGTTGGTCGTCGTCTCGAAGACTTTTCAGCGGATGACCTCGCTGCTCTCGGAATCGAGCAGTTCATCAACCAATTGATGTCGGGTGTTGCGCCGCATCACGCAGGAATGGTGCCCGCATTCAAAGAAATTGTTGAGCAGTCATTTATTGCGGGCCTCCTTAAAGTTGTTTTCGCAACCGAAACCCTCGCGGTTGGAGTCAACATGCCCGCAACTTCGGTGGTCATCGAGAAGACAACGAAATACAACGGCGATCACCATGTGCCACTAAATCCAGGCGAGTTCACTCAACTCACTGGCCGTGCAGGGCGTCGTGGTCTTGATGACGTCGGACATGCAGTTGTGTTGTGGAATCCGTTCGTGCGGTATGGAGAAGTTGCCGAGTTGGCGGGAAGTTCCACATATAACCTTCGATCAGTTTTTAGACCGACGTTCAACATGGTCGCCAACCTTGTAAGTCGATGCAGTCGTGATGAGGCTCGTGAGATGTTGATGTTGTCGTTCGCCCAATATCAACGTGATCATGATGTTGTTCGTCTCCAGGCGCGACTTGCTCGGAGGCGCACGGAATACAACGATCGACGCGAACAGGCGCGCAGTCCTTATGGCGACATTGATGAATATCGAGAGGCTCGAAAGAACGACCGATCGGAATCTGCAGAAAGCAGTTCTGATCTCAGTCATCTCCGACCCGGTGATGTCGTTTATACAGCTGTAGGGGCGTATCGAGGGCCGGTTGTCGTCGCAGCGACGGCACATCGGTCAAGCGGTCTTCGTCTTTCGGTAGTCACCGCAAGCGGAAAATTGGCGACAATGTCGCCTCAGGAATTTGTTGGCGATGGGTCTGTGGTTGGCACAGTGGTGATGCCGGGCTCGTTTTCGCCACACCGTAAAGAGTTTCGGCAAGAAGCAGCTCGGCGCTTGAAACGAGCAAAGCTTCGACCTGAAGGAGCACGTATTGGCCGCGCGGGCAGGAGCCCTGAGGTGCGAGGTGCCCATGTCCACCCCGTTGAACTTGATCCTGAACTTAAACAGCGTTTGCGGGCGGCTGAAGATGCAGATCGAAGGGCCAAGGAACTTGCTCGCCTAGAAAGTGACATTTCGAATCGGCGTGGGTCGCTTGGCCGCGACTTCGACGGAGTGGTTGCTGTGATGTCCCAGATGGGATTTCTCAACGAGACGAACTGGTTGCTGACCGATGATGGTCGAGTGTTGTCGAGAATCTTTCATGAGTCTGACCTACTCGTCGTTGAGGCCCTGCGGGCGGGGATTTTTGAAGGTCTCTCCCCAGCAGAATTAGCCGGACTTCTTTCCACGATCGTGTATGAGTACCGCGGGCCTGATGAACCGCCTCCGCCATGGTTTCCGACACGCGAATTGCAAGAGAGATTCCGGAAATTGGAAACGGTGAGCCTTCAAATTGACGTGATCGAAGGAAAACATGGCCTCGCAGCTCACCGTCCACCAGACGCAGGCTTTTTGGCGTTGGCTCATGGTTGGTGCTCGGGTGTTGAACTCGCCGACCTCGTTGATGATGGTGACCTCGCGGGCGGAGACATCGTGCGAAACCTTCGCCAGGTAATTGACTTGTGTCGTCAACTCGGAGACGTTTCTCCCGATCCAAAAATTCGGGAAGTTGCCAGAAACGCTGTGGTGATGTGCACTCGCGGTGTGGTGGTCGACGTCGCCGGAGCTGAATCTGAACGTGGTGACGAACCTGTCGAATCAGTAAACCCCGGGGAGCCGGTCTGATGACCATCCGTCCAGGAGAGGATTGGGGAATAGAGGTCACAACGCCTCCCGTGAATGCTGTTGTTGCCGTCACCGATCGTGAGATTGCCGACTGCTTACTGGCTGACTGTCCGGTGGTTGTTCGCGGCGGCACATTGCATTCTTCGCTCGGATCTCCATCGGGCGAAACAATTTCTCGAGAGTTGTCAGTTGACCTACTCGAGATTCTTGACCAGACGTCCGGCGAGTGGCTTGGCGTGGCAGTTTCAAATGTGTTGATTCGCCGAAAGGGGATACTTGGCCTACTGAGGGGTCGGGTTCTTCTGGCGTCAAATTGCGGAGAGTTCAACGGCTTGTCGGCTTGCCCTCGAGCCCACGCCAACGACGGACGCGTTGACGTGCTCGAAGTGGATCACAGCATGTCGATGCGGCAGCGGCGTCAGGCCTGGCGGAAGGCAATGTCTGGGTCGCATTTACCTCACCCTGCGCTGAAGGCACAGGCAGTTGAATTTTTAGATGTTCAAGTTCACGAGAATGAAGAGATCGTTGCAGACGGAGTGGTGATCTCTGCGGTTGGATCGATCTCTATCACCGTACGTGCAGACGCAGGAACAATTTTCATCTGAGATTGGCCGATGATCCGCGCAGAGGTGAACGCACCCGCCTAGCATCGCACGAGTGACGTACGTGGCCGAAGAGTTCACCACAGTTGAGGCTGACATTCTTCGAAGGTATTTCACGAATCTCGATCAACCAGTTTTTGCACTCGTCAATCTGCCTGAAGTTGTCAAGGGTGCGCTTTTCGCTCGCTACAGCCGGAGCCCAAAAAGCCTGCGCCGTCTCTTTCTTGATGAATTCGTTGGCGATCTCGACATTTCTGGTGATGCCTCAGTCGACGCGACGATGGGTCTTGCTCGAGCAGAAGAGCTCTACGAAAAAGTTTTTGTCGAATACGGAGATGACTCCGTCGCCCAGCTTGGCGGAGTGCATCTTGCATGTGAGCAGGCATCGAATCTGCTGACGAAAGTGCTGGAACGTGGCCGACTCATGTCGTACCTCGAGCAGAGCACTAGATACATCGCCTATGACGCCCGTCTCGGAGGACGCTACCGGTACTACCGAGATCCGCACCTCCTTGCGTCAAGGGTGGGAACTCGTTACATCGGTGAGATGGATCGGATGTTCGAGTCATACTCGACCGCACTCGAAGCTGTCACAGAACATGTGCGGCGGGCGGTTCCGCAATCGCCCGGTGACAGCGATTTTGTGTACCGACAGGCAACCCGAGCGAAGGCACTTGATGCGGTGCGCGGCATGCTGCCAGCATCTGCCACGTCGAACCTTGGTATCTACGGCAGTGGGCAGGCGTTTGAAGCGCTACTACTTCGAATGCGAGCACATCCGCTGCCTGAGGCTCGTGAATACGCCGATCAAATGCTGGTTGAGCTCAGGAAGGTCATTCCAAGCTTCCTTCGTCGAGTGGACGTTCCAGAACGAGGCGGTGCCTGGTCGGCGTATCTGTCTGATATCAGCGCTCAAACAGAAGAGCTCGTCGACAGTTTGTTTGGCTCGACCCCTGTCGATAGCGCACCTGAAGTCGAACTTGTTGATTTTGATCCTTTGGGCGAGGAAAAGCTGCTCGCTGCAATCTGCTATCCGCATTCTTCAATGTCAGAGCGCCAGTTGCAAGAGCGTGTTCGTTCGTTGACGGATGATCAGCGCTCAGCACTTCTTGCGGCTGCGATCGGCGATCGAGAAAATCGTCGTCATAAGCCTGGTAGGTCGTTTGAACGACTTGATTACCGGTTTGATGTCTTAAGCGATTACGGCGGTTGCCGCGACCTTCAGCGTCACCGCTTGATGACGATTGATTGGCAGAAGTTGACGCCAAATAATGGGTTTGTGCGACCTGACCTTGTCGAAGAAGCAGGCGTTCGACACCTCTTCGACGAAACCATGGAGAGATCAGCGGCGCTATATGACCTGCTGAAACCAGATTTTGCGCAGCAGGCGTCATACGCCGTCGCGATGGCATATCGAATTCGATATTCGATGCAGTTCAATGCTCGCGAGGCAATTCACCTGATCGAACTTCGTTCATCGCCTCAAGGGCACCCGTCATATCGCCGGGTAGTGCTTGAAATGCATCGACTGATCGCCGAGCAAGCAGGACATCGTGCAATTGCGAACTCGATGACTCATCTCACGACTGAAGCACCGGACCTCGAACGCTTAGATTCTGAGCGCCGCGCCGAGGCGAGACGGGTCTCAGAGCGGTAAGGTGCGCAAATTAGTGATCGTTGATCGCGCAGAATCGCAGTAGATGCACTCACGGCAGGGCGAAATGGCCTAACATCCATCGACCTGTCAACCCCCGACAAGTGAAGGATCTCCGCCATGGCAGATGACGAAATTGTTGACGAAGTCGACGAAGAAGAAAATGAAGAAGAACTCAGCGACGAAGAGTTTGACGACGACGGCGACGACGGCGACTACGACGGCGACGACGGTGACGGCGACGACTACGACGGCGACGACGACGACGATGAAGATGACGACGATGAAGATGAGTCGAGCGCTAAAACTCGCCGCCAATCAAAAGATGATGATGACGATGACGATGATCTCGTCAATGAAGATGACGTAGAGGCTGACCTCGACACCATTCTTAAAGACCGAATGGTGACCGTTGAAGAAGGCGACGAAGATGACGATGAAGCACCTGTCGTCGTTGATAACAGCGCCGAGGCAGTTGACGGTGTTCAGCCGAAGCGCTCCGACGAGAAGGTTTGCCCGAGTTGCTTCCTGCTTGTCCGAAGCGGCGCTCCGACCTGTCCTGTCGGTGATGACGACTGTCCGATCGTTAGCGGGTGACATCACCTCTCATACGCCGTGCTCTGCCAGAGGACGTGGCAGACCTCGAAGTTCTTGAAATCCAGGCGCGTCGAGGGATCGAGCAAGCGCGTGGGGGAAAACGCCTGCTCGAGCTTGTTGAACCACGTGAAGGAAAGTGGTTTACGGCGGGTGTCGTGGTTCTCGTAGCGCTCATTGATGACGTTCCACTGGGATATCTCGTGATGACCGAGGGTGATGTCGCAGTAATCGAGACGGTGTTTGTGCACCCAGAGGCCCGTGAAGTTGGTTGTGGTGATGCACTGCTTGACGCCGCCAGAGCGATTGCTGCGAATTCAGGAAGCCGAAGATTAGAAGCGACAGCCCTACCGGGGGATCGAGAAACAAAAAATCTCTATGAGCGAGCGTCGATCACTGCTAAGGCGATCACTGTATCGGTCGATCTCAGCGACCCTTCCAGTTAGGGGACCGCTTCTCGATAAATGCGGTGAGACCCTCTTTCGTGTCCTCGGAGTCAAGCACATGGGCAAACTCATCATTGGTCATCTTCTTGAGCGTCTCGTCGTCGGCCCACGCTGATGCAAGAACAACTTTGCGACTCGCCCAAACCGCAAGTGGGGCTGAAGCCGTAATCGCTTCTGCAAGTTTGTGAGCCTCATTCATCGCTTCTCCAGCAGGAACAAGTCGAGAAACGAGACCAAGGTCATACGCACGCTGGGCAGGGATGGGTTCCCCGGTGAGAATCGCCTCCATCGCCGCAGCCTGGCCTATTGCTCGTGGAAGCCGGAAGAGACCACCTGCGCCCGCAATGAGATTGCGCTTTACCTCTGCAAGTCCAAATGCTGATCGTTCTGTTGCAACAACGAGATCGGCAGCAAGCACGAGTTCACACCCACCCGCCGTGGCAAGACCATCGACTGCAACGATGACAGGCTTCTTACGTTCCCGATATACAAACCCGCCGAAACCTCCCCGAGACGTGCCTAATTCATTGCCTTTGCCGGCGTTGATCGCCTTGAGGTCGGCCCCTGCACAGAAGACTGGCCGTTCTTGACCTTCAGTGTTAGCCGTGAGAATTCCAACCCAAACGTTGTCGTCTGATTCGAGTTTATCGATGGCAGCTTCGACCCCGTTTGCGACATCGCCGTTGATGGCGTTGCGAGCGTCTGGTCGGTTGAGCGTGATGATGCCCACGCGGCCCTGAACCTCATATTTGACGATTTCTGACATGCCTCGATGGTAGAGACCACCCGCTGTGGCTTACGAGTCAGGCGTCGTCAGTTGAATCTTCAGGTGATTCGTCTGGAGAATCGGCCGCTGGCTGGTCTTCTGATGCGGTTGTTGCATCGTCAGTTGAGGCTTCCTCAACAGCATCATCATCTTCGAGCGCATGTGGGGAATCGTTAATCCCTGAGTCTTCAGAGACCGGAGTTTCAGAACTATCGGCTGGTGTCTCTGCCGGGGTATCTACTGCCGGTGCTTCATTTGAAGTATCAGCCTCGTTCTTTGATTCTGTCGCCGATGCTGAGGTCTTTTCGGCCTTGTTTCGGCTCTTCGCCGCATCCTTCTTCTCGCGACGATCCTTAGCTGGATTGTTGCGAAGTGGCCGAGGCATCGATGCGCCTTCTTCAACTTCGATACCGAATAGCGCAGCGACCTGAGGAATTGCAGGAGCGAGGCGCTTCACCGTTGCTGCAAGATCGTCACTGATCTTCGTCGGAAGTCCCATTGGAGTGATGAGGAGATGGATCGGTGAGAACGCTGCTGCTTCGAGAACTGCAATCCAGCGCTCTGATGTTTCGACGGGAGTCAATGTCGCATTCGTTGAGTCGATGAGACGTTGCGAGATCTCGGCCGGGAACGGAACACCAGCTTTTGGTGGCTGAGAGGAAAGACGTAGGGCGCGGATCACTCGACCAATAGCGAGTGCTGCGTCTACATCACCAAACCACAACTGAAGCTCTTCTTCTTGACGAACGCGAAGAAGATCGCGAAGTTCATCAGCGAGAGCGCGGGTGCTCTTGTCTCGGGCGACCATCGGGTCGTCACTTGCTGCAACAACTGAACGTAAGTCTCGGAGATCGATCTGCCCGGCAAGTTTCTTGGCTGCCTCAGCACGGTCGTACCATTCAGCCACTCGAAGACGGGGCAGAAGCTCCTCGGCGAGCTTCAGAACTGATGCCTCAGGCATTGTCGCACGGCCTTCTTTGGTCGCCTTCTCATTGTCGGCCTTAAGACGTGTTCGCACCGCTGCGATTCCTTGAAGGGCAAGTTCGGCAATTGGGCGCTGTTCTTCAGGGAGGGCAGCAAGCACTTCATTGCGGTGATGCCGTTGCGCTTTTAGACGCTTTGGCTTTGGTCGCTGCGGCAACTCAGGCGGGGGAGTGAAGCGAGGCCCACGCCGCTGATTCTCTCGACGCGGACGACGATCTTCGCTGTCCTTGCCGTCACCATCATTACGACGGCGACGACCGCCATCACGACCACCCTTGCGGCCACCTTCACGACGGTCACGCTTTGCTCGAGTTTCTACAACAGGGTCAAAGTCGCCGCCGCCGATGAGCTCGAGCACTTCAGTCGTGTCGGAGCGCTGACGACCGCCGACAACAGAACGAACAGTGATGCCGTCAATGCCCTGTTCGACTTCAACTTTGAGGATTGTCCCTACGGCTGCATCGTTGGGGAGGACCGAACCTTCAACGACTCCTTTCGGGTTCTTCGCTCCGGCTGCACGCCAAGTCCAACTGCCATCTGCTTGGCTGCTCGTCAGTTCGATTTCAATCCGTCGGGACATAGGCAGAAACGGTATCGGATCAGGCCACCATTCGTGTTCTGAACCATCGCATCCGAATAGAAGAATTGAATTCGGAACTCATCTCGATACTTCGGTACGGTTCGCATATGCCTATTTACGCGCTCGGTGACCAAGTTCCCCAGATTGATGAGTCGGCCTATGTGCACCCCGATGCGGTGGTAATTGGCTCGGTGACGGTTGGACCAGGCTCTTCCATCTGGCCAGGAGCGGTATTGCGCGGGGACGACGGTGAGATCAGAATCGGTGCACGGACGAGCATTCAGGACAATGCTGTGTTGCACACAACCCCAATGGATCACACAGTTGTCGGTGACGATTGTGTGATTGGCCACATCGTCCACCTTGAAGGGTGCACGATTATGAATGGATCACTTGTTGGGAATGGTGCAATGGTGTTGCATCGATCGGTTGTGCACCCCGGAGCGATTGTGGCTGCGAACTCGGTGGTGCTGTACGACGTTGACGTTCCGTCTGGCGCTCTCGCAGTTGGCTCTCCCGCAACGATCAAGGAGGGGCGTGCCGACACTTCGATGATCGCTCTTGCAGCCCAGTCGTATGTTGAGCGAGGTCAACGCTTCCGTAGGGAACTTCGACGAATTGATGAGTGACGGGCAGTCTGATGCTCGCCAAGCACTTCACGTAGTGCTATCGCTCGACGCGAACCAAGTCGAATTGGGGGTTGATTTCCTCATGCAATTTGGTGCTCGAGCGGTAGAAGAACGAGCGGTTGATGGGGCTGTCGAGTTGTGGTCAGTGATTGGTGACGCTGCAGCAAGTACCGCTTGTATCTCAGAATGTGCCGAGCGTTGGGCAGGCCGCCTCGAGTGGGTCGACACCACCCCGAGTGAGGCTTGGAAGAGTTTTGCTGAACCTGTTGTTATCAACGACGAACTTGTGATTATTCCGTCGTGGCGGGACACCACTCAATTTCATGAGTACGACAAGCGAGTCGTTATTGACCCGGAGGAATCATTTGGGCTTGGCGACCATCCAACAACTCGGATCGTGGCAGATGCGTTAACGCGGCAACATCTTCAAGGGCTCTCGATCCTTGATATGGGCTCAGGGTCAGGTGTTCTCTCAATTGTTGCGGCACTCTATGGGGCAGAGCGAGTGCTCGGAGTCGACCGCGCCCTCGGGGCTGCTGCGATTGCAGAGCGCAATGCAGAGCGCAACGGAGTGTCGGACACGACTGAGTTTCGTAGCGGGTCGCAGGTGCCGTCGGAGGAACAGTTCGGTCTCATTGCAGCGAACATTCTCGCCCCAGTATTGCTTGACCTAGCAGAATCGCTCGTGAACGCCTCCGTAAAAGACGGAGTGATCATTCTTTCGGGACTGCACGTCGACCGAAGCGCCGCTGTTGTTGACCGATACAAATCGCTCGGATGCGCAGTGATCGAAGAAATAGTGCTTGACGGTTGGTTCGGCGTCGTTATGAAACGGATGAAATAAGCGCTTCGATGTCGGCCTGGAAGGGGAGCGAGGGAACAGCTCCGTGCACTGTTGTCGCGAGTGCCCCTGCAGCTAAGGCCCGTTCGCACGCATCGTTGATCGTCATTCCTGAGGCCAGTGATGACGCAAGGTTTCCGCAGAACGCATCGCCGGCTCCGGTGGTATCTACAGGGTCAACTGCAAACGAGGGGATGGATGTCTGCTTTCCACCGTGGTGGAGGTCAATCCCTTGTGCACCTCGCGTCACGATGATGGTCTGCACTCCAGATTCATGGAGGGCCTTCACGCCGCCAAGCAATTCAACTTCGTGTTCGTTCGGTACGACGATGTCGCACAAGGCGAGGACGGACTTGTCGAGTTCTGCGGCGGGGGCAGGGTTCAAAATGGTAGTAGCGCCAACATTTCGGGCGGCTCTAAATGACTCCGCGACGGTGGAAATCGGCACCTCAAGTTGGGCGAGCACAACGTCTGCAGGATTCATGGTTGTTGCTGGCGGGCACTCGGCATTGGATCCGGGGATTACGATGATTGAGTTCTCGCCTGCGTCATCGACGACGATGAGGGCACGGCCTGTTGGTGCTGTTGGCGACTCGTACAGATCAGCGAGATCGATTCCCTCAGCGGCGGCGACTGAACGAAGGAACCTGCCTGCATCGTCGTTGCCGATTGCGCAAACGAATGTCGTTTTAACTCCGGCACGAGCGGCGGCCACTGCCTGATTGAGTCCTTTGCCTCCGGGATACTCGTTGTAGTCGGTCCCGATCAGCGTTTCGCCTGGTAGCGGATGTCGTGAGGTTGACGCAACTAGGTCGAGATTTGCGCTACCGACAACAACGACAGATCCGGTTTGACCTGGCACTGAGGCCACGTTGTTCAGCTCGATTGACGGGCGCGGACCCCAATGGGTGCAATGAGACGATAGCCAGCGGTGTGGCGCTCATCTTCGCTCTCTGCGCCCCACAGGCCGTACTCGTGGTTGTCGCGGCCAAAATCGCGGCAGACCAACTTCACTGAACATGATTGGCAAATTTCGCGGGCTGCATCTTCGCGACGCTCTCGGGTTTGGGGGCGCTCAGCGGGAGTTGGGAAGAAAAGGTGAGTCATTCCCTTGCACGCTGCGTCTTCCATCCACTCGTCGTCGGTGAGATGCCGAGTGATGAAATCGAGAACGTTGCTCATTGTTTCCCCCTAGTTGTTGTGAGATCCCCCCACAGGACCCAAAACGAGATACTAGATGTTGGCAATGGGTCGGGTCAATTGTGATTTTCTGAGTGATTGACGGCGAGTTGAAGGCCCTCGAGGAATCGCTCAACGTCTTGAGGTGTCGTGTCCCATGACGTCATCCACCGGTGTTGGGACGACGCAGAATTCCAACCCCAGAAGAAGCACCAGTCTCGCAGTGGATGCGCGACCGAATCAGGCAAGGTCGGAAACATGCTGTTGACCGCAGGAGGTGCACCAGCTGCGTCTCCGAGGATGCTCGACGCTCCTGAATGAAGGATGGTCGCCATTGAATTGGCATGAGACGCCCAATCAAGCCAGCGATCGTCGGCCAGAGCAGCAAGAAATTGTGCGGCAACAAACCTCATTTTGGATCCGAGTTGGTTTACCTGTTTGCGTAAATGTTGACCTAACTGCACGGGGTAGGGGGTGAGGTGGATCACTGCCTCCGCCGCCATCAGCCCATTTTTGGTGCCCCCAAACGACACCGTGTCGACGCCGGTTTCAACAATCATTTCTCGCAGGCCTGCCCGTCCCTTGCCGAGGGCAGCGACGGCATTAGCGATGCGGGCACCGTCGAGATGAACTCGCATTCCGTATGAGTGCGCAACGTCGCAGAGTTCACCGATCTCGTCGACGGAGTAGGTAGTTCCCCATTCGGTTGCTTGGGTGAGCGAGAGTACCCCTGGCTGGGCATGGTGAATATTTCCGAGAGCCTCTGCGCGGGCGTGAATGGAGTCGACGCTCATTTTCCCGTCAACTGAGGGCGTCGGGATGAGCTTGGTGCTGAGAATTCGTTCGGGAGCCGCTGCTTCGTCGTCGTTGATATGGGACCAGTCGGTGCACAGCACCGATTCTCCAGGCTGCAACATCGTGGCAAGTGCAAGAATGTTCGTTCCGGTGCCGTTCAGCGTGAGAAATACCGAGACCTTCTGACCGAAGAGTTCATTGAATTCCTGTTCAACCTGTGAGGTCCACGCGTCAGCCCCGTAGGCCAATGCGTGACCATTATTTGCGGCAGAAATTGCGGCAAGAACTTCTGGGTGGATTCCAGCGGCATTATCGCTGGCGAAGGAACATCCTGGGGGATCTGGAAACATCACGTCTCTAGTATCACAGGCCAGTTAGCCTGCCCGCCGTGTCACAGCCAGTTTTTGAGGCGTCTCGACGTCGAACATTCGCGATCATTAGTCACCCTGACGCGGGGAAAACGACGTTGACCGAGAAGTTTCTGCTGTACGCCGGTGCAGTTGGGGAAGCCGGTGCAGTAAAGGCTCGCGAAGGCCGACGCTCAGCAACTAGTGACTGGATGGAGATGGAGAAAAAGAGAGGTATTTCGATTTCTTCCACCGCCCTGACGTTCGATTATCGGGGGATGCAGTTCAATCTTCTGGACACACCTGGGCACCGTGACTTCTCAGAGGACACCTATCGGGTACTTGCGGCTGTCGATTCGGTGGTGATGGTGCTCGACGTTGCGAAGGGAATCGAACCCCAGACGCTCAAGTTGTTTGAGGTGTGTCGTAGTCGCAACCTGCCTGTGATCACTTTCCTGAACAAGTACGACCGTCCTGGACGTGCCCCACTCGAGCTTCTTGATGAAATTGAAGAGCAGATTGGGTTGCGCCCGACACCTGCAACATGGCCAGTTGGGATCCCTGGAGACTTTCGAGGCGTGATCGATCGAACTTCAGGCGACTTCACTCGGTTCACCCGTACTGTTCGTGGTTCTGCGATTGCTCCAGAGGAAATTGTTTCGATTGAGCAGGCCGCTCAGGAGGAGGGGAGTGCATGGTCGCAGGCGCTCGACGATGTCGAGTTACTCGATGCGGTTGGTGCAGTCGTCGATCGTGAATCATTTCTTGCTGCTGAATCAACGCCGGTATTTGTTGGATCTGCATTGACGAACTTTGGTGTACGCCATGTTCTCGACACGCTTGTCGACCTTGCTCCACCGGCAGGGGAGAGACTTGACATTGCTGGCGAGCCGCGGGCGCTTGACGCTGGCTGTTCCGCATTCGTGTTTAAGGTCCAGGCCAACATGGATAGGTCGCATCGTGACCGAATCGCATTTGTTCGAGTGTGCTCTGGGATGTTTGAGCGCGGAATGGTGCTCACTTGCCAGCGGACAGGGAAGCCGTTCGCAACGAAGTATGCATCTCAAGTATTCGGGGCAGAGCGAACCACTGTTGACGAGGCGTATCCAGGCGATGTTGTCGGTTTGGTGAATGCCGCTGACCTTCAGATCGGTGATTCGCTGTATGTCGGAGATCCAGTCGAGTTTCCAGCGATTCCGAGATTTGCACCGGAAGTCTTTGCCTCGGCCCGTCCCCTCGATACTGGAAAGTTCAAACAGTTCCGAAGAGGACTTGACCAGCTCGACTCTGAGGGCGTCGTGCAAGTGCTTCGTGACCCGCAGCAAGGAGATGCGAACCCGGTTCTTGCAGCGGTGGGGCAGTTGCAGTTCGAAGTCTTTGCGTCACGGTTGGAGTTGGAGTTCAACGCGCCATCAGAGGTGACACCTTCACCGTACGAGTCGATCCGGTTCACCGATGAGGTAAGTGCCGAGCGCTTGAAGGAAATTGGTGGCATTCGAATCATGCGGCGAGGTGACGGCCGACTTGTCGCACTGTTCGAAAGTCGATACCGCCTGCAACGTCTCGAAAACGACGAACCAGACTTGGTCCTCGAGCAAATCAACGTCGGGACGTAAAACATCGTCTTCACAGAGTTTGTTGCGTAGATTTTTGTCATGACGGAAATACATCATTGCGGTTGGTGTCGGCGGCCGATCGAGATGCGCGCCGGGCGTGGACGACCCAAACGTTTCTGTTCTCAGCGATGCAGGCAATGGAATTGGGTGGCTCAGAATCGCGCAAGAGAATTGGAACTTGGCGAGGGGGAGTTGGTCATGGCTCGTCAGGAACTCGATGCGCTGCACGACGCCTTATATGTCTTGGCATGCGCAGTTGAAGACACTGAACGCGACCTTGTTGATGCGCCAGACGACCCTCAAGAACTCCGAAGAATCATCCAGTGGTTACTCGACAGCGCAAAACCACTACATAACTACGAAGTCTCCGCACCCGGAGGATCTGGCGAATAGCGTCATGACGAAATAACCGTCGTCATGACGCCTTGGGCGTAAGGTAAGGTCACGTTCCTGACGAGAACGACCTGCTCTGAATGTCCGTACGCACTTAGCGGAGCCCCTTGGGCCCCTGAACGGGATGGTTTCTGCTGAACCACGGCTCGATCAAGTTCGGTGTTATGCGCGTTGTTGCGAGAGTCAAGAGCCGAGAGCGAGTGTCACGGTCTGATTCGAGAGTTTCAACTCATCCAATCCAGGAGCCATTTCATGGGACCTTTCTGAAAGAACGCCCATAATCATCGTTATGTAAAGTAAATCTGAAAACGCCTAACACGGGTCTTATCTCTCAAACCGTTGTGCCGTAAAGCCTTTCGGAGGAGTCACTCCCCGACAGCACACATTCTGTTTCAGAAATGTTTGTGATGTGCCGATGAATCTCCTGCACCCGATCAGGAGATCAACAATGAAAGTTTCACTTCGCAAGCGCCTCCCCCGGCGCCTCAGTTACAAGATCATCGCAGCAGGTTTGGTTGTCGCTCCCCTGCTTTCAGCCGCCGGTTCAGTTCAAGCAACCTCAGTTTCAATCACTGCCCTGCAGGGTTTGACGACCGGTTCTACCGGCGATTCGGTAAAGGCTCTGCAAGAGGCGCTTATCGCCAAAGGAATCACGGTCGTTGGTGGAGCTGACGGTCGATTTGGGCCGAAAACGCTTGCAGCAGTCAATGAATTTCAGCGTTCAGTCGGTCTTGAAGTTACGAACTCGGTTGATGAAGCTACGGCGATTGCCGTCGGCACAACGGTTTCGGCGTTGACAGGGCTGGCCTTTGGTTCAAAGGGCGATTCGGTTGCCAGTCTTCAAGAAGCCCTTATTTCCGCCGGATTTTCACCTAAGGGTGGCGCAGACGGTTCGTTTGGTCCCGCAACTGAAGCCTCGCTGAAGGCCTTTCAGGCAGCTGCTGGTCTCCCTGTTACTGGTATTGCCGATGAAGTAACTGTTGCTCGGTTGAGCGCCAACTCCGACTCTTCTGGCCCAGCGGAGGCGACACAGAACGAAGCTTCAAGAGAAACCCCGGCTCTCGCTCCCGAAATTTCAGAGTTGGTTGGCGTGAAGTTCGGTTCTGTCGGGTCGGCTGCGAAGGCTGTCCAACAGCTTCTCATCGACGCTGGAATCACCCTTCGTGGTGGTGCTGATGGTTCATTTGGTCGTGTGAGCGAATCAGCTCTGAAGAGCTATCAGTCCTCTCACGGGATTGGCGCATCTGGTGTTGCAGATGAAGCCACACTTCTGTCGCTGACGACTGGTGCTTCGAATACCAACGATTCTGCTGTTGCAGTGCCCGCAGAATTCTCCCAGCTGGTCGGTCTCCGTCCGGGTGCACTGGGTGACTCTGTTGCGGCACTGCAACGGCGCCTTCTTGATCTCGGCGTGACGGTGCGGGGC
>JAYNVD010000068.1:0-5060 GCA_038100275.1 Ilumatobacteraceae bacterium | reverse complement strand
GCGAGTGGTTTCCGAACTCTCGCGAGATGATTCAGTCGAACCGATCAAATAAGCAAGCCGGTGCACTTGTCGGCCTTCACTATCACCTCCATCAAGCCGACTATTGGTACGTGCCACTGGGGACTGCCCGAGTTGTGCTCCACGACCTCCGAGCCGGCGGCCCAACAGACGGCGCAACCGCGTGTTTCGACATCTCCGGTGAGAACCACTGGGGCGTGTACATCCCACCCGGTGTTGCTCACGGGTTCTCTGCTGTCACCGACGTCGTCATGACGTACCTCGTCGATGGGTATTACAACCCGGCTGACGAACTTGGCGTGGCATGGAACGATCCAGAGATCGGTGCTGACTGGGTGGTGACCGACCCGATTGTTTCTGAACGTGACCAGACGAACCCGACCCGTAGCAATTTGCCCGAAGGTCGGCGGCCATATTGGCCGATGCGCACCTGACCGAAAGCAGTTTCACAATGAAGTACTTCGTTACCGGCGCTGCCGGATTTATCGGATCAAATTACGTCCGTTGGCTGCTTGCAAATAGCGATCACTCGGTGACGGTGTTCGACAAACTGACCTACGCCGGCAACCTCGAGAACATCCGCGATCTCATCGACGCTCCGGATGGACGTTGTGCATTTATCCAAGGCGATATCTGCGATCGTGATGCCGTTGAAGCAGCGCTACCGGGTCACGACATCGTGGTGCACTTTGCTGCGGAAAGCCACGTCGACAGGTCGATTGAAGACCCATACGCCTTCGTGCACACGAATGTCTTCGGAACCAACGTGCTCTGCGACGTGGCCCGGCGTGCAGACATTGAACGTTTCGTGCACATCTCGACCGACGAAACCTACGGCTCTATCGATGTTGGTTCGTTCCAAGAGGCTGATCGATTGGTTCCTCGCAGTCCGTACTCGGCCGCGAAGGCAGGTAGCGACCTCATTGCATTGAGTTATGTGACGACCTACGGACTGCCAGTCGTCGTGACACGCTGTTCCAATAACTACGGGCCCTACCAGTTCCCAGAGAAACTCATCCCGCTCTTTACGACGAACCTCCTCGATGGGCACAAGGTTCCGCTCTATGGCGACGGCGGCAATATCCGCGACTGGATTCACGTAGAAGATCACAATCGAGCGGTCCAAGTGGTGCTCGAAAAGGGCGAGATCGGCGAGATCTACAACATCGGCGCCCACAACGAAATCACGAATCGTGAGATCACATACCGTTTGCTTGAACTGTGCGGTCGAGATGAGTTGTTTATCGAGCCGGTCGCAGACAGGCTCGGTCATGACCGTCGGTACTCGGTCGATATCGATCGCATCAGTGCTCTCGGATGGTCGCTCACCCGAGACTTTGAGACTGGTCTCGCTGAGACCGTCGAGTGGTACCGCAACCGCCGAGACTGGTGGGAACCGTTGAAGGCGCGAATTTCCCGCTAACGATCGGCAACAATGGTCGTATGAGGATTCTTGTCACCGGCGCTGGTGGGCAACTCGGTCATGACGTTGTGTCGCATTGCCAACTTCTTGGTGACGACGTCACTGGGGTGACAAGAGCGGAACTTGACATCACACAACGAGAACTTGTTCACGCTGCGATCTCGTCGCTTCGACCCGACGCTGTAATCAACTGTGCGGCGTGGACTGCCGTCGACGCTTGCGAATCAAACCGCGAGTACGCCTTTACCGCTAATGCGCTCAGCGTGCGTTGGCTGCGAGAGGCAACTGCGCGTGCAGGCAGCCACCTCGTGACGGTGAGTACCGATTACGTCTTCGATGGAACCAACGACGAGGCATATGTCGAGTGGGATACGCCGAACCCTCAATCGGTGTACGGAGCATCAAAACTCGCAGGGGAGCGCGAAGCAGGGCCTGATGCGGCAGTCGTACGTACCTCGTGGGTCTGTGGCGAGCACGGCGCAAACATGGTTGCGACGGTGTTGAAACTCATTAACGAACGTGACCAACTGTCATTTGTTGACGACCAGCGAGGTTGCCCGACCTTCACTGCTGATCTCGCGCCAGCGCTTCGACGGCTTGCGGTCGAACGTCGATCGGGAATCCATCACCTCACGAATTCGCGACCAGTGAGTTGGTTTGAGTTTGTCCAAGAAATCGTTTCTGCAGCAGGCAGAGACCCATCGATGGTTCTCCCGATCGCGACATCTGATCTTGATCCACCCCGACCCGCACCGCGTCCGATGAACAGCGTCCTCGACAATTCGGTGTGGCGAGCAGCAGGGTGTGAGCCATTGCGAGACCATCTGGAGCCACTCAAGGAACTTGTTGCCGCGCTGCATGGCAACAACTGAGCGCCAAACTGGGGCAGGATGTAACCCGTGCGCGTCGCCTACACCTTGGAGCAATGCTGGCATGACGTGCCAGGTGGGACCGCAACGTCAATGCTTCGGCTCGCCCAAGAACTCGCACAACGAGATGGCATCGATCTTGTCGGCGTAGCAGGACGGCATAGAGAATCGCCTCAGCCTGGCTACGAGCCAACCGCTCCGGTCGTCTCGCTTCCGCTCGCTCGACCATGGCTATACGAATCTTGGCGACGGCTGAAGTGGCCCATCATCGAATCGGCGACCGGACCAGTCGATGTGTGCCACTCGACCGCAGGGATTCCTGCGCCGTCGCGTGCCCCTGGTGTGGTCACGATCCACGACATCGCATTTTTGAAGCGACCCGACCGACTTACTCGACAAGGTGCTCGTGTGCTGACAAACGCGGTTGAGCGAGCCCGCAAGGCAGAAGCAATTGCGTGTCCGAGCGATGTTGTTCGAAATGATCTACTCGAGGCAGGCTTCCCTGCTGAATCGGTCTCCGTCGTGCCCTGGGGAGTCGATCTCGTCGATGTCAGCGCAGAGGACATTGACCAAGTGCTCAAAAAATATGGGCTCCCTCAGGAATTTGTTCTCGCGGTAGCCACGCTCGAACCTCGGAAGAATCTTCCACGGCTCATCGATGCACATGCCCGTGTGACTGACGCCCCGCCGCTTGTGATTGCGGGCCCATCGGGGTGGGGTGGTATTCCGGCCGCTCTCCAAACGTCATCCGAGCGAGTGTTCCTTGCCGGCCATGTCGAGCGGGCCCATCTGCGGGCGCTGTATTCAGCCGCCACGTTGATGGCCTATCCAAGCGAGGAAGAGGGTTTTGGCCTTCCAGTGCTGGAAGCCATGGCAGCGGGAACCCCCGTCGTCACGAGCAAGGGAACTGCGACCGAAGAGGTCGCTGGGGGAGCTGCACAGCTAGTTGACCCGTTCGATATCGACTCGATCGCAGATGGGCTGACTCAGGCTCTCGGTAACGAAACCGACCTTGCCGCGAGAAGCATCGAGCGAGCAAAAACGTGCACGTGGAGGGCAGCCGCTGACCGAATGATTGAGGTCTACCGTGAAGTGAAGGCTCAATCGTGACTTCACACGACGCTGTCTCAGCCCACGTCAACTTGCTGTGGTGTGCACATGGTCGTGTTGGCGGTTCGGAGGAATATCTGGTTCGCCAACTCGCCGGTCTCGCGTTAGCCGAGCCTTCGGCAGTTGGCCCGTCAATCGAATTCACCCTTCACTTGGGCCAAGCGCTCGCAGATGCTCGCGATGAACTGCGATCGATGCATCAGGTCGTGAGTTCGCTGAATGTTGACCGGCGTGGCACTCGGATGCTGGTCGAGCAAACTTTGCTCGCTCGAGCAACACGCAATGCTGATCTCGTTCATCATGGCGGAGGAACACTTCCTCTGATTCGTCCTCGTGTCCCGACCGTACTGACGATTCACGATCTGCAGTACCTGAGATTCCCTCATTATTTTTCGACATCTCGGTTGAAATATCTGCAGGCGATGATGCCTCGTTCAGCGAAGGCAGCGACTGTGGTCGTGACGCCCACCGCTCATGTCGCAGATGACGTAGCGGGTTCGTTTGCCATTGATAGGGAGAACATTCTCGTCGTACCCCACGGTGTTCCGGCACTGTCTGCGGACGATGCGGAGGTCGAGCGACAGCGCTCTCAGGTCGGTGGTGACGGCCCGATGGTCGTGTACCCCGCAATCACGCACCCTCACAAAGGTCACCTCAAACTCATTGAGGCCGTCACGAACTTCCTGCCAGACGCGCGACTTGTTCTGATCGGTGGAGTTGGTGCCGCTGAAGATGAGGTGCTGGCGGCCATTCATGCCGCACCTCGCCCTGATCAGATTGTGCGGATGGGTCGCGTTCCTGACGGCATCCGGAACGCGTTGATAGCAGCGGCTGATGTTGTTGCCATCCCGAGCGAAGAAGAAGGGTTCGGTGCGCCGGTTATCGAAGCGATGGCTCTCGAAACACCGGTCGTCTGTAATCGGATTCCCGCGCTTTTGGAGGTCGGCGGAGACGCAGCGGTCTTCGTTGGTGTCGATGCGCACAGCATCGCTGAAGGAATTCAGACTGCGGTCTCAGATGGGGATCGTTATCGAGAATTGGGACGCCGTCGTGCTCAGGACTTCGCGCTCGAGGCATCTGGTCGAGCATTGCACCAGGCATATCTGCGGGCGGTGAGCAACTCGTGAAGGTTGTTGTTCTTTGCCCGCACTTTGCACCTGACACTGCTCCGACTGGAACTGTGATGACAGGAATTGTTGACGGGCTAGTTGCGAGAGGGCATGTGATTCATGTCGTCACCTCGCTTCCTTGGTACCGCAACCATGCGATCGAATCAAGTTGGTCAGGTCGCCTCATTCGTCGTGAAGTCACTGAATGGGGATCGATTACACGAGTGCATCCACTTCCCGGAGGGAATAAGAAAAACCTCTTTCGGCGAGCCCTCGGTTTCGTTGGTTTCACAGCTCTCGCCGGGCTTGCCGCCGTGCGGCCGGGAGGCTGGTGTCGAAAAGTCGATGCCGTGCTAGCGATGAGCCCGCCGCTCACCCTCGGGCTCACTGGTTGGCTCGTTGCCAAGGTTCGGCGCGGCCGATTCGTCTTCAACATTCAGGACGTGTTTCCCGATGCTGCGATTCAGACCGGAGCGATTTCGAACCCCTCCATCATTCGGGTTGCATCATTTCTTGAGCGTGTCTCGTATC
>JAYNVD010000003.1:89328-92651 GCA_038100275.1 Ilumatobacteraceae bacterium | reverse complement strand
TCTTCGGTTTCGACCAACGTGTCGATTGCGTCACGTGTCGTGCCCGACATGTCGTGCACGACAGAACGGTCTTCGCCAACAAGTCGATTGAACAAGGTTGATTTACCAACATTCGGTCGGCCAACGATTGCCACTCGTGGGGTATCCGGAGCAATATCGAGAGGTTCTTCTTCGAGCCAAGGAGCAACCTCTTCCTCGCGGTACTTCGCGCGGTCGCCAAGTTTTGCGAGCACGACATCAAGAAGGTCGCCAGCACGGCGACCATGCAGGGCACTTACTGGGACGGGTTCGTCAAGTCCCAGGGCAAGGAACTCCCACATCTCTCGCTCGCGAATGTCGTTATCAGCCTTGTTCGCAACAACGATGACATCCACTCCGCTGCGACGAAGCCATGCAGCGATTTCATCATCTTGGGCGACTGTTCCGACACTCGCGTCAACCACAAGGAGGACGAGGTCGGCCGTGCTCACTGCCGATTCAACCTGTCGGCTGACCTTCTCATCGAGTTCATCACCGCCAGGCATCCAACCGCCCGTATCGACGATGGTGAATGGAACTCCCAGCCACTCCGCCTCAAGTTCTTTGCGGTCCCGGGTAATGCCGGGACGGTCCTCTGTAATCGCAACCTGTTCGCCCGCAATGCGATTGAACAAGGTTGATTTCCCGACGTTTGGTCGGCCAACGATGACAACGGTAGGAAGGTCCTGCGCTTCGTTCATTACTTGTGTCCTAACGCTGCTCTAAGGGCATGGCCATGGGTTGCGATGACCTCCACAGATACTGGGAGGTCGGCGACGGACAGGCCATCGAGAAATTGTCCGGCATCGGAGAGGCAAACATCGGGAAGTAGGTAGCGACGAGCAGGGTCAGCGCCGTCAAGCGCTGAAGCGATATCGGTCCCCGTGAGGAGACCGGTCACACCCGTGTTGCCTCCGAAATAGCTGTTGTGAATCGCACGAACTTCGACGTCGAGATCGGTGTCGCACTCGTCGATGAGCGGCTTCACTACATCAGCGCCCAAGACGCTCGTGAGAATGGTGACCTTGTTCGAAGATTTTCGAGGGGACGCTGAGAGGGTCACGGGGGTTGATCGTAGACCGGTATACGCCGCAGGATTCGTCAACTGGCCAACATCGACTGCTGCAAAAAACCCTCGCTGGGGGCTTGTTTCTGAAGTGGAAAGCCCAAGAAATTCTTCTCGGAATGTCGCCGCCATTCCGATGCCATCTTCATGCATATCGCATGTCGTGTAGTCCTTGAGGGGTGGAAATGAGCGGCCTGCAAGCAGGAAGTACTCATCAGCCGCAAACACCATTCGGTGTCCTACTAGTGATTGGAAGAGTTCTTGCCACTCGAGCACGGTCGACAGCACAGCCTGGGCTTCTTCTTGGGTGTGCGCTCGCATGGCGGGTTCCGTATTGAACTTCGAAATTCCCAACGGAACGACGGCCACCGACGCGAGATCGGCAAACGAGTCAGCAATGCCAAGCATCGTGCGTTCGAGGACGTCGCCATCGTTAACCCCCGGACACACAACGATCTGGCCTTTGACTTCAATGTCAGCATCAAGCATCGCTCGAAGCCAACGGAGGCTCATTCCGCCGCGCGGATTCTTCAGCATGCGAGAACGATCAAACGGGTCAATCGCATGAATGCTGACATGAAGCGGCGATAAACGCTGCTCGATGACCCGCTCAAGATCGCTTTCGGTGAAACGCGTGAGAGTAGTGAAATTTCCAAAGAGGAAGCTCAGCCGATAGTCGTCGTCTTTCAGGTAGAGGCTCCTACGCATCCCTTTAGGCAATTGGTGAATGAAGCAGAACTCACAGTGATTGTCGCAAGTCCGCACTCGGTCAAAGACCGCGCTTTCAATTTCGATTCCAAGCGAAGCGCCTTCGGACTTCGAGATATCAAGATCAACCTCGAGCCCCCCTCTCGCCACTGAAATCACTGGGTCCTCTACATCAATCGCCCACTGCCACTCAATGATGTCTCGCGGCATGACGCCATCAACTGCAGTGATTTCATCGCCAATGAGCGCGCCGGCTACGGCCGCAGGTGAATCTGCTTCGACCCCGGTGATGACGGGGCCGTCAGTTCGCTGGCGCGTTGAGGATGGTGAGGACATAGCGGTAGAAGAGGCTACCTCTGAACTACCCCGGCTAGATTTGGTCGCACCATGTCAGTCGATCGCGTTCTGCTTGCTGAACCACGCGGGTTTTGCGCTGGGGTCGAGATGGCGATTAAGGCTCTTGCCTGGATGGTTCGAGCATTCGAGCCTCCCGTGTACTGCTATCACGAAATCGTCCACAATCAGATCGTTGTCGACGCGTTCCGATCTCAAGGGGTGCAATTTGTTGACGACATAGATGAAGTGCCCGAAGGGCGCCCCATCATGTTGTCGGCTCATGGCTCGGCCCCAGAGGTCGTTGCGAGCGCCCGTCAACGAGGGTCATTCGTGGTCGACTCGGTATGCCCTCTTGTAACAAAGGTTCATCACGAGGTGAAAGTCCGGGCCGCCAAGGGATACCGAATTGTGTACGTGGGTCACGAAGGTCATGAAGAAGCAGTGGGGACGATGGCAGTAGCCCCGGATGCCATCGATCGCGTTGAAAGTATCGAGGAAGTTGATGCGCTTCCAAACCATGATGGGGCTGTTGCTCTTCTGGCCCAAACGACTCTTTCCCACCGAGACTGGGAAGGTGTGGCGGTTCGTGTGAAAGAACGATTCCCAAATGTGTGGACACCCGGTCGAAGTGACTTGTGCTTCGCTACTACCAATCGCCAAAGTTCGTTACTCGCAATGGCCGAGCGTTGCGATGCAATCGTGGTGATTGGATCAGCAAACTCTTCGAATACGACTGCACTCGCCCGGCTCGCAGTGGATGCAGGCTGTGCAAATGTCGTGCGTATCAATACGGCGGATGAGTTACCAACAGGTCTTGCCGGCGTCGTTGGTGTAACTGCTGGAGCATCTGCTCCTGAACAGTTGGTGCGTGACGTTGTAGAGCGGCTTTCGCCTGCCAACGGCATTGAACTCGTGCGCGTTACCGACGAAGATGAATATTTCCCACCACCACGAAATATCCGAGAACTTCAAACAGTTATCGAGGCGGCATCAACGGTGCTGCTCGGGGGCGGATTGCTCTCCCACCCAAAAATGGATGACCGATCACTTTCTGCGAGCACTGTGCTAGCGGCTTTGAACAGCGATATCTGAGGGAAGGACAATGAATTCACTCACTCCAGCAATTGATGCCATCCGAATCTCGTTACATATCTGCGCCATAGCGATTTGGGTCGGAGGGCAGATTGTGATTGCA
>JAYNVD010000003.1:84444-89228 GCA_038100275.1 Ilumatobacteraceae bacterium | reverse complement strand
GTTCTCATACGAGCGGGTGCCTGAGCCATGAGGGGTGCATGGCGTTGGGTGATTCTTCTCGTGGCTATGTGCTCTGTTGGTATCGCCGCCCTGCGTGAGCAACGCTCAAACTCTGCAACGACTGTTTCGACCACTGCAGCCAATGAAATTGCCACCTCGACATTGGCGGAGGTAGTGCCGGTCGAACCGATTCCTGAATGGTGTGAACAACTGCTCACAATCGACGATACGACACCGCTCAACGATGTGGCACAGATCTACCTTGCGGTCGGTATCACCGCAGGCGGTGTCGTTGAACGTGACTTGACCGCAGCCGCGATCGTCCTCTCCGGAAACAGTGCTACCAGCGATGAATTTCCTGCAACCACGGCAACGATTCTTGGTGACGAGTTTGATGCCGAGGGGCGCTTTGTCGAAGATGACGCCGTGCTGAGAGCTGGTCAATTGATTGATGAAATGTGCAAACGTGTGTCGCTGCAAGCTTCTCCTGCAGACACAGTCCCCCAGTAGCGAGTACCGGATTCTGTGCGTTTCGGATGCAGTGGCAGCGACGTACTAGGTTGCGAGCATGTTCCCCGGATCACATATTGAAACTCAGCCCGATAAGCCTGCTCTCATCATGGCCGGGAGCGGTGAGGTGCAAACCTTCGCAGAGCTTGATGCAGCGGCAAATCGACTCAGCCACGTCCTTCGTGATGCCGGTATTCATGCAGGTGATCACGTCGCAATCTGCATGGAGAACAATCCGAGCTTTCTAGAAGTGTTGTGGGGGTGTCACTACGCCGGCGTTGTGTATACCGCAGCCTCATCTCGGCTCACCTCAGACGAACTTGCCTACATCATGAATGACTGTGGCGCGAAGGCCTTCATTACATCGATGTACAAGGCCGAGCAGGCGGCCGAAGTTCGTGAGGAGACCCCGAACGTCACCTTGCGATTGATGATTAATGGAACGATCGAGGGGCATGGCTCCTATGAAGATGCTGTCGCGGCGGCGAGTAGTGAACCGTTAGCGAATCGAACAGCAGGACGAGACATGTTGTACTCGTCAGGAACGACCGGACGTCCGAAAGGGGTGTTCCCCTCACTGCCTGAGGTTCCTCTTGAGGAGTGGTCGAGCAGCATCGAAGGTTTGCAGCAACTTCTCTTTGGAATGGATGCGAGCAAGGTGTACCTCTCCCCTGCTCCGATGTATCATGCTGCACCACTGCGGTTTTGTCTTGCGACGCAAGCGATTGGAGCCACAGTCGTGTTGATGGAGCACTTCGATGCCGAGGATTACCTGCGGTATGTCGACCAGTACAAGGTGACCCATTCGCAACTCGTTCCAACGATGTTTGTTCGAATGCTGAAACTTGATGAAGAGACGCGAGAGAAATATGACGTCTCGACGATCGAAGCGGCCGTGCATGCGGCAGCACCGTGTCCTGTTGCCGTCAAGCAGCAGATGATCGAATGGTGGGGCCCTGTCATTCACGAGTACTACGCCGGAACTGAAGGAAACGGTTTCGTCTATTGCAATAGCGAGGGTTGGCTTGCTCATCCTGGGACGGTCGGGTCGCCATTGAACTGTGTTGTTCACATCGTCGGTGAAGACGGTGAAGAAGTTCCAGCTGGCGAATCTGGAACGATTTACTTCGAAGCCGGTGGAACATTCGAGTACCACAATGATCCAGAGAAGACTGCCGGTTCTCGTCACCCCAAAGGCTGGAGCACGCTCGGTGACGTCGGATATCTCGATGAAGATGGATTTGTCTTTCTCACTGACCGTAAGGCGTACATGATCATCACCGGTGGAGTGAACGTGTACCCGCAAGAGTCAGAAAATCTGCTCGTCACCCACCCGTCGGTCATCGACGTCGCAGTGTTTGGCGTTCCAAATGATGATTTCGGTGAAGAGGTGAAGGCAGTCGTTCAACCTGTTGAAATGCCAGCGGACCCTGACGCAGCTGGCGAATTGGAGCGCGAACTTATTCGTTTCTGCCGCGAACATCTCGCCGATGTGAAATGTCCTCGTTCTGTCGACTTCAGAGAGGAATTGCCACGGCATCCAACCGGCAAGCTCTACAAGCGATTGCTGAAAGATGAGTATTGGGCAGCAGCAGGTAGAAGTATCTGAACGTGGTTGGGCGACCACCTGCACCACACCCCTTTCTTGAATGGGAAGGGACTCTGGCATTCGCCCACCGTGGCGGACTGAGTGAAGCCCCAGAGAACACGCTTGAGGCTTTTCAACATGCAGTCGACCTCGGTTACACGTTTCTCGAAACAGATGTACATCTGACCGCTGATGGGGTACTCGTTGCCTTTCACGATGTTGACCTTGAACGTACGTGTGGTATTCCGAGCAAGATTCAAGATCTGACGTGGACTCAACTCAGCGAGGCCCGTGTTGACGGTACACACCCGATTCCGCGGTTCAGTGACCTTCTTGAGGCGTTTCCCGACGCTCGAATCAACGTTGACTGCAAATCAGATGACGCGCTGCAGCCGCTGACCTCGTTGCTCAGTGAACGCGACTGTTTGCATCGAATCTGCGTTGGCAGTTTCAGCGACCGGCGGCTACGGGCCGTTCGAAAGGCATTTGGAACGCAGGTGTGTACCAGCCTCGGGCCGGTTGAGACAACGCGCTTGACGACGGGAGCCCCTACTCCCCAAGGCGCGTATGCGGCGCAGGTACCACCGAGAGCGGGCAAGGTTCCTGTTGTCACCGAACGTTTTGTTGCCCGTGCCCACCGCAGAGGCTTGCAGGTCCACGTATGGACGATCGATGACCCAGCAGAGATGGAACGCCTTCTCGATTTGGGCGTTGATGGCATCATGACCGACCAACCTGAGGTGTTGAAAGAGGTTCTTCAGCGACGCGGATTGTGGTGACGGTGAAACTCAACCATTAAAAAGATCACCAACGCGCTCGACATATTCTCGTGGATCTCGCATTTCAAAGACCGGCAGCATGAATTCACTCAAGTTATGGGTATCAACGAGACCGGAGATTTGTTCTCGACAGTCATTTACTGAGCCGTGGATTACGAAAGGCAACACCCAATCGTCAGCAACGTGGCGAGCAGCAACGTGCAGGCCGTCGCCCATGGCCGCACGAATACGGTCGACGTCATCTGGCGACATTCCGATGAGTTCTTGAACCTGTCGTGGCGAGTCGCATAGTCGATAGGTCATATGAGGGCGAACAGCCTCGAGGTCATCATCAGTCATGACAATGGCCGTCGAATACGACAAGGCAACCGAATGCTTGGAGTTCTCCGAAGCCGTTCGCACAAGTTCCACCGAGTCAGAGAGCGTTGTTTCGTGAAGAAAATCAAGAATCACGCCATCTGCAAGCTGTCCACCAAGGGAAAGCACCTTGGGTCCACGCCCAGCAATCCAAATTGGAATTTGAGGAAATGGACAGGCAAGTGTTGCGTGATGGAGCGAAACGGTTTCACCCTCGAATTCAACCTGGTGGCCAGACCACAGCGCTCGGCAGATTGTGATGAGTTCTTCCAACGCAATCACTGGGCGTGAGCGTGTCAGTCCTAATGCATCCAAGGTGAGTGAACCACCTGCGCCAAATCCGGCAATCGCCCGACCACCGCTTAGCTCTCCGAGACTTGCAATCGCAGCCGCAGTCTGCCCAGGGTGCCGGGTAAATGGGTTAGTGATTCCAGGGCCGATACGTAGTGAGGTTGTTCCCAAGGCAACAGCTGATGCAGCGACATACACGTCGTGCGTCGCGAGGCCTTCGTCGTAGAGGCGACATGTCTCAAAACCTGCCCCTTCTGCGACTTTGGCAAGTTGGACAACTGCGTTAATTGATCCATCGGGGATGATGTTCAGCGCAAGCGACATCATGTCGTCAACCTACCCAAGGTGTTCGTACTCAATCGAGACCACCTCGACGGTTGCGGATAATTCGGCCTGCAACTCTGCGACGAGCCTGGCAGTGAGTATGTCGTCATCGTCATGAGGCACTTTGGTGATGACGACGACTTTCCTTGACTCTTCCGGGCTTCCTTTCATCGAACCATTCGGAGAGGTCAGCACCGCTGCAGCGCGCTGTGGCGTCAGTCGTTCATAGGGACTACAACCTGCAATAGCCGCTACTCGTAAGGGTCGATGGCATTGGTCGGCGATGACGCGACCGAGTGCATCTGCACCTATCACTGCAAGTACCAGCGTCGTCCGAGCTGGGAATACGGGTTCAAAGTTCGCTGGAGCCTTAAACGGTCGATGTCGAGCTCCGTCGGCCTCTACGACGATGTTGTCGCACATCGAAACGTCGCCAAACCAGTCATCGCACAGTTCTGGTTGCACACCTATTGATTTTTGATTTCGAACGGTCTGGCGCACGAATACAGGGTCTTGTTTGTGTCGGTGGTGCAATACATCAAACCTTCGCCCATCAACGACAGTTAACCCGCCGGTTTGGTTCTCCCCCATTTTTGTTGTCGTCGTGGCAATCGTCGAACCTTGGAGAGTCCGAGCAAGTTGAAATAGCAGAGTCGATTTTCCACCACCGCCGACCAGCGAAATGAGTTCACGAGAATTCAACTGAAGCGCATTAGCGAGGTGACTGCTTGGGATGGGCGTCATTGTTGAAGTTGTAGTCGCCAGATCGCTTCGACTACGCCTCCGCCAATCGCTAAGGCCTTATCGGAAATCTGGTGGCAGGCGGACGGGTCATTTCTGGGATCAATATCAGCAATCTTCATCCCTGTCGTTACGGTCGAAGAATTGGCGATGAGCCCTCGAATCATTCCCGTGAACGGAGCCAGCACCTCACA
>JAYNVD010000003.1:56805-84344 GCA_038100275.1 Ilumatobacteraceae bacterium | reverse complement strand
ACAACGAAACCCGGGCCGAGTCCGACGACGATAGGGGCATCCGTAATTGTCGTGTCAAGTGGACGTTTTGCGAGACGACAGTCGATAACGGCGGCGATGGAGTCGTGTTCACCAGTATCAGCGAGCGTAGGAGCCACCATTATGGGAATCTCGCCTAACGCCCAGCACTCATTAATGGCTGGGTTGTCCTCGCACTTTCGTCCGATGAGACCCTCGACGCTCGTCACGCCATCTGTGATCGCTGTCGATAGTGAAACGGTGCGACGAATCGCCAGCGGCGAAGAGAGTTCCGTGACGAGCACACGAAATCCGGCGTGATAAAGGCGCCATGCAACACCGGTGGCGATGTCGCCACCGCCGCGAAGAACGATGAGATCATCGTGTGCTGGTCGCACGTACAACCTCGGCGATGATGCTGATGGCAATCTCCTCTGGAGTTTCGGCGCCGATTTCGAGACCGATCGGGGTTGAGATTCGTTCGATGTCAGATTCCGAGCATCCTGCTTTCAACAGCGCTTCTTTCGTCGTCCCCCACCTTCGGGCACTACCCATTAACCCGATGTAGGCAGCCTCTTGGGAAACGATCAGTGGCACCAGTTCGACGTCGAGTGCCACATTTCTCGTGACCATCACGATTGCTGCTCGCGAGTCAAGAGGGATTTCTGAGAGCGCAGATTGAAGGTCGCCACCATGACCGTTCACGCCATCAGGCAGTGCCGATATTTGCTCAGGGCGGTCATCCCATAGGTGAACACTCCAGCCGCTCCACAGCGCGAGTTCAGAGACAGCTTTTCCAACATGTCCAGCGCCTATGACGAGAAGTGTTGCGGTGTCCATATATGGCTCAACGTAGACGTCCATCTCTCCTCCGCACACACCGGGGTCGCCTGTTGAGGGGTCCACAAGGCGATAGTTGACGAGTCGTGGCTGGCCATCGGCCATGGACGCCATGGCTTCACGGATCACCCTTGCTTCCATTTCGCCGCCACCGACTGTTCCGTCTCGGCTTCCATCATCGAGGATGAGCATCGAAGCGCCCACTCGACGTGGAACAGAACGGTCCGTTCGAACGACAGTTGCGATTGCCGCCTTTCGGCCAGACTCCACAGCGTTCAATGCTTGCGCAACGAGTTCTATCGACCCCACAACCGACTCGCTTCCTCCCTGACTCGTGCCGTAGAGCGCTCAAGGTCGATGCCAAGCACTTCTTTGTTTCGTACGCGCCACTCCCCTGCAACCATGACGTCTCGCACATGATGGCCACTTCTCCAGAGCACCAATTGGTCGGCAATTGTTGACGGATCAATCGGCGTCGGTAGGTCAGTTTCAACGATTTGAAGGTCGGCAATCCAGCCAGGCTCAAGTCGGCCCAAATCTTGGAGCCCAAGGGCTTGGGCTCCGCCTTCTGTTGCCATTTGGAGCACTTGGTGCGCCGGCGTCGATGAAGGGTCGAGAAGTCGTGCTTTTTGCAGCCAGAACGCCCCTCGCATCACTTCGAACATGTCGTTGACATAGCCGTCAGTACCTAAGCCCACCGTGACGCCTTTTGACAGAAGTTCCGATATCGGAGCGATGCCCCCTCCAACTTCACAATTGGATAGTGGCATGTGACTCACTCGAGTGCCGCTGTTCGCAATGATGTCGAGCTCGTCCTCTGTCATCTGCACGCATTGACTGGCTAGGAATGATGACCCCGCAACTCCGAGGTCTCGATAGAACGCCATCGTGTCGCGACCAAGTTGTTCACGTGCCCAGTTTCCTTCGTGGGTGCCTTCGTTGCAGTGGGCGTGAAACCACGTATCTCTTGACCGGGCTTCCGCGGCCGCTCGTTCGATGAATGACGGAGAGCATGTGAACACCGTGTGCCACGACATCGCACCCGAGATGAGGTCATCGTCTTGATGTTCGTCGATGAAATTGATGTTCTCTCTCAGCGAAAGCTCAGCGATCTCTGCGCCGGCGCGCTCGGTTGCCTCAAAGCTGAAAATCCCTCGAAGTCCAACTCGACGTGCTTGTTCGGCTTCCGTCTCGAGCACGCCGCTCAATGCTCCCGGCGCCTCACAAATGTCAAAGAACGTTGTGGTCCCGGTTCGCAGCATCTCTGCGCAAACCCATTCGGAAGCTGCGGCGATCATCTGCTGGTCAAGTCTGTCTTCAACTTGGGGCCACCAATAATCGTCAAGAAAACTCTCAAAGCCGGTGGGAGGTGTCTCAATGACGATGCCATGAGCAAGCGTGCCGTAAAGGTGGACGTGTGTGTTGACGAATCCAGGCAGAACAGCGCACCCTGATGCATCGGTGACTTCATCGTCTGGAAATGTGGCGATGAGTTCTGACGCAGGTGCGATCGCGCTAATAGTTCCGTTATGGATGCGAATTGCAACTGACGCCTCGGCATGTTCTGCCGATGTCACTAACCAGTCAGGGCAGATAATCATTGGCTACGCAGTCGCTGGTGATGAGTTCATTGCTCGCCAGACTCGCTCCGGCGTGAACGGAATCTCGTTGATTGAAACACCGATGGCGTTCTGAAGTGCATGTCGGAGGGCTGGTGCCACACCGTCTTTCGGAATTTCAGCAACTGCTTTCGCGCCAAATGGCCCGCTGTCTTCCATGGTTTGCACGAGATACACGGCAGTTTCGGGCATTTCATCGGCTCGATAGATGTGATACGGCCCGAACGAATCGTTGATCATCTTGCCGTTGTCATCGAATGCATATTCTTCGCAATGGGCGTACCCCAGCGCTTGGAGCATTCCGCCTTCAACTTGACCTGATGCTGTCACCGGATTAATCGCCACGCCACAGTCGACAGCCATCGCCATCTTTTTCACCGTGACCTGCCCGGTGTCGATGTCGACCTCAATCTCGATGACTTGTGCCGCAAACGGAGGCGGGCACTCGGGCGACACATACGAAGCGGTACCCATGATCTGTTCCTGCTCTTGGGTGTGCAGCGAGTCGAGTGCAATGTCTTCCATCGAAACGGAACGGCCATCGGGCGCATACGCACGGCGGTCTCGCAACTCGATAGAGCAGGGTTGCTCGACTCCAAGAAGCATTGCGGCACGTTCTTTGATGCGTTCGCGAGCGGCCTCTGCAGCTCTCATCGCAGCGGTCCCGGAGATATATGTCGTTGACGAGGCATATGCACCTGTGTCAAACGGCGTCATATCTGTGTCGCTCGAATACACCTTGATGTCATCGAGTGGTACCCCAAGCACTTCGGCTGCGATTTGCCCGAGAACAGTGTCGGCACCAGTGCCGAGGTCGGTTGCCCCAACGAGCATGTTGAATGACCCATCGTCGTTCAACTTGATCGAGCATCCACCCATATCGAGGAACGGGATGGCGGTTCCATGCATGCAATAGGCGAAGCCAAGACCACGCCGAATATTTGGCTGATCGCTCGGCTGACGCCACTCAGGGTCATCGCGTCGGTGCCACTCAATTTCTCGAAGCGCTTGGGCAACGCATTCCTCGAGTCCAGTCGATAGCACTCTTGGGTACTCATCAAGTTCTTCATCGCTTGCAACGCGCTCACCAAGATGCGGTGCGATATTGAGTTCATCGCCAAGGCGCAGCCAGTTCTTACGCTTGAACTCGATCGAGTCGAAGCCGAGCTCGGCTGCGATGTCATCCATGTGGGCTTCAAGTGCGAATTCTGCCTGCGGTGCGCCGTATCCGCGGTATGCGCCTGGAACCGGAATGTTGGTGTACACCACATCGCAACGGAACCTCTTGTTCGGGGCGTTGTACTGCGTGAGTCCTCGAAGTCCGGCCACGGTTTGAACCGTGTATCCATGAGTCCCGTACGGACCGGTATTTCCAATGATGTAGAGGTCTTGTGAAACCAATTTTCCATCATTGTCAACCACTGTGGTGAACGTGAGCGTCTGTGGATGTCGTGTGCGGCTGCCGATGAATTCCTCTGAGCGGTCGAGTTCAAGCCGAACCGGCCGACGTGTTGCCTGCGCAAGGTGCCCAACGATGTCTTCGATGAGCATCTCTTGCTTCGCACCAAACCCTCCCCCGATTCGAGGCTTCACCACGCGAATGTCCTTGATGTCTCGGTCAAGCAGAGGAGCAACCATACGTCGAGCGTGGAACGGCACCTGTGTGGCTGTGCGTATGACGAGGCGCTCGTCTTCGTCAAGCCAGGCGATTGAGATATGCGGTTCAATCGGACACTGTTGGACCTGGTGCACCCTGAAGGTCTGGGTGAACACATGGTGGCCGTTTGCCTCAGCTCGCTCAACCGCTCCGACAGGATCATTTCGTCGGGCTGCAATGTGATGAACGATATTTCGGTCACGATCATGAATTTCGACGGTGTCCCTTTCGTCGTGAATCACCACAACGTCGTCTGCCATCGAATCACGCTCATCGAAAATCGCAGGTAACACTTCGTAGGTGACGTTGATGAGCGAGCAGGCGTGGGCGGCAATCTCTGGTGTTTCTGCAGCAACAACAGCAACTCGGTCACCGACGTGGCGAACCTTGTTATCAAAACTCACCTGATCGTGCGGGTGCGGATTCGGCCATGACTGACCGCCAGAGGCATATTTCACCCTGGGAGTATTTTTGTAATGCAGGACTTCATGGACGCCCGGGAGTGCCCGTGCCGCCGAATCATCAATATCGAGAATTCGAGCATGAGCGTGGGGGCTCCGTAACACCTTTGCGTACAGCATGTTGCGCAGTTCGATGTCGTCGGTAAATGCCGGATTTCCCTTTGCGAGACGAATCGCATCGACCTTAATTTCTGGCTTACCAACGACTGCCATCTCTGGCACGTCGCGAGATGGAATAAGCCGCGGCACTGCTGATGGAGCAATCGGAGGTGCATCGGATGGGTCGTAGTCAGATGGTTCTCCCCCCTGGGTAAGTGAAGGAAGAATTACTGGAGTAAATGGTGCAGTTTCCTCTCCTCGCAGCACCGCCGCCGCGCGATGAATTGCTTCAACCGGCTTAACGTACGCCGTCTCTCTGTCGAGAATCCCCGAGAGCATGTCGCGAATCTGCTCCTCAGTTGGTGAGGGAGATTCCTTTAGTAACGCAAGGGTTCCAAGCACCATCGCGCCGGCTGAATATCCAGATTGGAACGCACCGGTAGCAACAAATGCGGCCTGAATTGGATGAAGTTCTGCACTCGTATTGAGGGACTCAACCGTGACGACCTCGTGGCCGTCAGCTTGGACTGCAAGAATTACATCGCTGCTCGCAAGACGGCCATCAAAGAGAACAGCACCGGCACCGGTTTCGCCGCTGTCAGAGCCGTAATGAACGCTGAACATTCCTTGGGATCGAAGAAATGAGCGAAGAGTGTCGTGCACTTCACCCTGGCCGTGCACGGTTCGCCCATTGAGGGTAAGGGTGATCTGAGTCACGACAAGGCTCCGATCACTCGTTCAGTGAGTTTGACCGCGAGATGGTGTCGATACTCGCTGCTCCCTCGGAAATCACCAATTGGAATGATGTGCTCAACCTCGTCGACAGACGACACAGCGACCGGCGTAGAACTCACACCGGTAACCGAGATGCTGAGCCCGTTCGCAGTAGCCCTACCCATTGCGGCGACAATGGGGGTATCCATTGGAGTCCGACCGGTGTGCTCGAATGCCCAGCTTCCGGACGTATCGACATCGACTGAGACGATCAGGCCCCGCGGCTCTGCGAGGAAGTCAACCAGATCTCGTCTCTCCTCGTCATCGGTTGCAACAGTGGCGGAGGATGCGAGCAGTGCCGCAACGACGAGATTCTCACTTCCGGCAACCGCGACAGACCCTCCAACTGTTCCTACCGTGCGTAACGTCGATGGGAGTTCGCGTCGTGCGGCTTCACTCAGGAGATCGCCGTCAAAGGCCCCAACTACTTCCGAGAGGCGGACCATTGCCCCAATGGTTGCAGTTGAGTTTTCGTGTGCGATCGAATCAAGACCGAGCGCCTGAAGATCGACACCAACTAAGTCAGAACGCGACCGGTCGGCGTTAAGAACGGTTCCTCCTGCAAGAGGAACGTGATGAGGCTGAGCAAGTAACGAAACTGCCTCGCTCAACGTGTTGGGGCGGTGGTATCCGACAAGTAATGGCACGCCCTCGAAGTTAGCCCAGACGAGAGGAAATACCCGCTCGCTGGAAGAGAGTCGCAGCAGCAGATTTGGCCTGTTCGACTGCCTCAGCGATCGGAACCGAATGATGCTCGCCGTTTGCCACTACGCGAGTTCCTCGGACAAACACATCTCGCACATGTTGTGGGGCACAGTTAAACACAATCGCGCTCGGCACTCTATGTACCGGTGCAACTGCAGGGTGGTCGAGATTTACGATCACCAAGTCGGCTTCACGCCCCTCTTGGATTCTCCCGAGTCGATCCGTCTCGCCGAAGGCCCGGGCACCTCCGACACAAGCCATCTCAATGGCCTCTTCGGGCTGTAACGCCATTGCGTTCAGGTGGTGCACCTTTTGCAGGAGTACAGATATTTTCATCGCTTCGAAAAGATCTTGACGATTGTTGGAACCGGATCCGTCGCTGGCGAGAGCAACGGTGATGCCGCGTTTGCGCATGTCGAGCACGCGGGCAACACCTGATGCAAGGTACATATTTGAAACCGGGCAGTGCACCACCACAGCATCGGCTCGTGCAATGGCATCTAGTTCGTCGTCCTCTAGCCAGACTGAATGCGCGAGTTGGACGTCTGAGGCGAGCGCCCCAACACTTTCAAGCCAGGGAACATGGCGCATTCCGCGTTCTTCAAGGCTCATCTCAACTTCGATTGCGGTTTCAGCGCAATGAACGTGAGTTCCCCGGCCCCATGAACGCGCTGCGGTAAGGGTTTCTGTCATTGCTTCATCGGAACAGCCCCACGGGATCAGCGGCCCGAGTTCGATCTTTATTCGTCCATCGTGTCCGTCCCACTTATCAAAGGCTTGTTTGGCTCGCCGAATGGCGGTTGCTGCATCCTCTGCAAGCGGTTCGTGATAGTTCCGGTCGGCCCAGCCATGAGCAAGAAGAAGACGGATTCCGAGTTCGTCGGCCGCTCGACAGACTGCGTCGTCGATGAGGTCTCCCTCTGACCCTGGATGGACATATTGATGATCAATGACGCTGGTGCAACCCGTCAGCAGGTTCTCAAGCAACCCGATTCTCGCCGCGTGATAGGCGATTTCAGGAGTGATGTGCTCAGCCGCTGGCCAGATGCAGTCGCGTAGCCAGTCGAGCAGAGGGCGATCATCCGCGAGGCCTCGAAAGAATGATTGGAACAGGTGGGTATGGGCATTTGTCATGCCGGGCATTACTGCGCAGCCATCAGCGGAAATGACCTCACTGGCCGATGAGAGGAGCTCGCCAGAGGGTTCGCCTCTCCCGACTTGGGTGATCGTTCCATCGGTTATGAGAATCCAGCCGGGATCAAGTACCTCTGCCGTCTCATTGACGGTGACAACGGCACCTCCATGAATCACGGTCGTCTTAGTCATGGGGTGCCCATCCGGCAAACGCATCAATCACAGGTTTGATGTCGTCCATCATCGGGTACAAGATCGGGCACGTCACTCCTGCATCGATGTATTCAGCCACCTTCTCCTGGCACTGAGCTGTCGTTCCAACGGCCATCAGTGAGCGAACCAGCGAATCTGGAATGAGGTGAGCAGCTTTCCGGTAATCGGCTTCGGTGGCGGGCCATCCAACGACCTCTTTCACCCGCTCAACAAGTTCGGGGTCAGCCCCGCTTGCTTCCATAATGTGCGGTTCTGTTCCCAGGTAATACGCCACCAGCGACTTGCCCGTGAGTAACGCTTCTTCAGGGTCGTCGTCAGAGAGTGAGCAGACAAGAAGTTCTGGACGATCAATGTCATTAATGGTTTTGCCTGCACGTTGAGCCCCAGCCTCGACGAGGTCCACAGCAGATTTGACGTAGTCAGAAGAAACGACGTAATTGAGTACTACCCCATCGCAGATTTCTCCGGTGAGTTCCAACATTTTCGGTCCGGTTGCCCCGATGTAAATCGGAATATCTCTTGGCGAGCTATCGCCGTATGCGACGTCAAGCCGAACACGGTCCAAGTTGACGATCTCGCCTTCGTAAGAGACCTCTTCCATTGTGAAGAGCGCTCGGAGTGCTTCGACGTGTTCGCGCATTGCACGCAACGGAATCCGGCGATTCTCCCCTACCCGACTTGTGATTGGTTCCCACCAGGCGCCAATGCCGCACATCACTCGTCCTTGCCCATCAACAAGTCCACCAAGTTCCCACATCGTGCTCCACGTGGATGCAATAACTGCTGGGTTGCGGGTCCAAATGGGTAGTACTCCGGATCCGATACGCATTCGTTTCGTCTCAGTAAGGAGAGCGCTCATGAGTACGATGCAGTCTCGGGCCAGTCGAGTGTCTGCTTGCCAGATTTCTGAGAAGCCTTTCGACTCTGCGTACTTCGCCATCTCGATCTCATACGAGATCGGATGTTTGTCTTGGAGATAGAGGGCCATGCGTTGCGCCATGGCGCCGACACTACGGGATGAGAGCTGGCAACTCACTCATCACTGAGGTTGTCGCCACCACACGACCTCCTTTGAATACGACTCGATCGGCAGGGGCTTCTGCGATCGCCTGTCGAGTGGTCGATGCTCGAACTGCAAGTAGGTCTGCTGGCTGTCCTACAGCGATGTTCACCTCTGGGGCCCCGATGGCAGCTCTTGCGTTTGAACTGATTGTTGAAAACGCGTCTGCCGGAAGCATGTGTCCCGCCATCACCATAAGGGCTGCTGTTTCAAACGGATCATTTCGCCCGACAAAGTTGAACGGGTCTTGCGCGTTGTCCGCTCCTGCAACCAGATTTACTCCTGCGGCGAGTAACTCATGAATGGCGGTGAGTCCTCGCGGAGTAGCGACCGGGTCATCTCGACCCTGTAGGAACAGGTTTGTTTGAGGAAGAGCCACAATTGAAATGGTGGCTTCTGCAATAGCAGCTGCGAGTGGCTTGATTTGTTCGCTCGGAAGCATGCCGAGGCTGACGCAGTGGCTCGCAGTCGTGGCAATCTGCGATCCACGGGAGTAGCGAATCACATCCTTAATCGTGAGCGCAGTTGGGTCCAACGTTTCGTCAACATGAAGATCGACCTTTTTCCCGTGCCGCTCGGCGAGTTCAAATGCGATTGAAACGCAAGCGTCTGAATCTGGTTCGAGATGGGGGCAGCCGCCGATGACGTCTACACCGAGCTCTATGGCCTCGTGGAGAGCGATGAGGTTGATGTCACTTCCCTCTCCGCTCATCGGCATGTAGGTCAACGCGACAAACTCGATATCCATACGATCCCGATATTTCTGCGCCGCCTCGATCGCTGCCGCGAGGTAGCGAGTGGATACTGGCCCACCAACATTTACGTGACTGCGTACGAGGGTGACGCCACTCATCAGAAGCATTTCCAAAGATCGTGAAATCCTTTGCACCATCTCGTCATGTGCAATAACTCCTGACGATTCTGCATCTCTCCATCCAACAATCGCCCCCATTAAGTCACCCTTGGGGTTCGGAACGACATCTGCCGTAAGTGACTTGTCGAGATGGGCATGCGGTTCAACGAGAGACGGCAGAAGAAGACGCCCCTCAAGATCGATCACTGCCACGTTCTCGCTTACAACATCTTCACGCCGCTCCGATATCGCGACAATCGTTCCGGAAGAATCAACCAGAATGTGCGGCTTACTGCCATCGTTGAGGATGCCACCTGAAAGAAGTGTCCGGGGTTGGGTCATGGTCGCATCCTACGCGTCAGCGTAGATTCATGAGAATGAAAGCAACTGAGAGTCGACGCTATGCAGACATCGTTGGACCAGATATCGGAGACGTCATTACCGAAGGCTCGACGTTGATCCTTCCGGTGGGTGCTGTTGAGCAACATGGTCCGCATCTGCCAATGTCGGTTGACGATGTCATTGCAACCGAGACAACAAATTCAGTCGTTGAACGGTTTGGGTCAGATCTTGACCTTTGGCAATTGCCGTCCCTTTCGATTTCGAAATCAAATGAACATGCATGGAGCGCTGGAACGCTGTGGTACTCGGCAGAAACGATGATGTCTGTGCTGCGCGACATCGGTCGTTCAATCTCGACGACCAGGGCGGAGCGGCTCGTATTGCTGAATGGTCATGGCGGAAATACAACTCTTCTCGTCACCGCATTGCGAGAGTTGAGGCTGGCGTATGGCCTCAAAACATTCTTGGTGCACCCCTCCCTTCCTCCTGCATACGGTGGTTCGTCTACTGAAGATGAACTAGGGATGGGAATTCATGGCGGTCTGAATGAGACCTCGGTATTCATGCATTTGCGCCCTGATCTTGTGGACCTCTCGAGAGCTGAGCGAAAAGTGCCAGAAGCGCTCGCCGAGAATGAACATGTGAAGTTTGGCGGTTCGGTGTCATTTGGATGGCTCTCGAATGACTTCGATGAAGCTGGGTACATCGGCGACCCCACAGGAGCATCTGCTGAACGAGGTGCTGAGCTCTTTGAACATGCTGTGAATCGCCTTGGTGATCAGATGGCTGAAATCACCCAGTTTGATTTCGGGCGGTGACGAACTTCGGGCCCGCTTCGCTATCTAAGGCGGGTCGAAACGTTGCTCTAGTATCAGCGTTATGTTGATTGCCCAGCTCAGTGATCCCCATATCTTCAAGCGAGGAGAGCTGATGGAGGGTCGTGTGGACACCGCACGTAATTTGTCGCTGGCGTTATCGACTCTTAAAACTCTGAGCACTCAGCCTGCTGTAATTCTTCTTACCGGCGATTTGGTCAACGACGGAACCCCAGAACAGTATGAGCACCTCGGTGAAGTCCTTGCTGGTGACTTGGAGTCGCCAATCGTGGTTGCGGGTAATCACGACGATCGTGCCGGTTTGCGAAAGCTGTTCCCGCAGCTTTCAGATTGCGGTTCAGGTGATGACAGCATTGATTACGTCATTGACATCGACGAGGGTGATTTTGCGACGACGTTTGTCGTGCTCGATACGACGGTTCCTGGTGACCATGGTGGATCACTCAGCGTCGACCAGTTGTCATGGCTTGAGTCTCAACTCGAATCGCGTCCTAATCGACGCGTGGTTGTTGTTCAGCATCATCCTCCATTTGAGAGCGGAATTGGCTTTATGGATGAGTACGGGTTGAGAGGCGCTGCAGCCGAGGCCGAAGTCGTTCGTCGTTTCGCAAATATTGATGCGGTTCTTTGTGGACATTTGCATCGACCCGCTTCCTCATCGTTTGGTGGAACGATCGCCTTTGCATCGCCATCGACAGCCGCTCAGGTCTCTCCGTCATTCGCCGGCGAGACGACCTCATATACCGAAGAGTCCGGCATGTTTTCGCTTCATTGGTGGACCAAGTCAGGTCTTGTGACGCATCTTCACCCGGTTGCTGGGCTCGATTGTTGGGTCCCGGCGTGGGCTCAGTAAGTAGGGCTTCCTGGCGGAGGTCCGGGCATTGAGAGCGCCTGTGTTGTGAACGTTTATGGAAAGTTAAGTAAAAACTGTGCGAATCGGAGCATTTTGTTCAGAGTTACACGAGTGAAAGCGCTAAGTTCTCAAACGTGAGTCGAATCGCCGGAGAAAATTCATGACTTCCTCTGAGAGCACCCAAAGTTTGGTTGGAACTCGAGGACCAGTGTTGTCATTTGATCACATTCAGATGACATTCCCTGATGGCACCGAAGCCGTTCGTGACGTAAGTCTTAACATTTCCCGACAAGAGTTCGTCACAATTGTTGGCCCTTCTGGTTGCGGAAAGTCAACACTGCTCAAAATTGCCTCCGGCCTTCTTGAGGCGACTGGGGGAAATGTCTCTGTTGATCGCGATCGGCTCGGGTATGTCTTCCAAGATGCGACGCTCCTTCCGTGGAGAACAGTCTTGGGTAATGTCGAATTGCTCGCTGAATTGCACGATATTCCGAAGGACGAACGCAGACAGTTGGCTATTCAAGCTATTGAGACTGTTGGGCTTTCTGGTTTTGCTAATCATTACCCCAGGTCACTCTCCGGTGGAATGAAGATGCGAGCCTCGCTGGCTCGAACCCTGACCCTCAAACCACCCGTGTTCCTCTTTGACGAGCCCTTCGGCGCGGTTGACGAGATCACGCGAGAGCACCTGAATGATGAAACCCAGCACCTTTTTCAGTCTGAGGGTTTCGCAGGTTTGTTTATCACTCACTCGATCGCTGAGGCCGTCTTCATGTCGACTCGAGTTTTAGTAATGAGTGCGAGGCCTGGGCGTATCGTCGCCGAATTTGACGTTCCATTTGACTATCCGCGCAAACCCGAACTTCGGTTTGACCCGGAATTTGCCGAACTCAGCGGCAAGATTTCTCGAGAATTGAGAGGCGCGCACTAATGACACTTTCTCAAGACGACCTTCAGATTGAGACTGCATCGACCGTCACCACAGATGTACCAGATCCTTCGAAGCGTCCGGTAAAGAAAACTGGAAGGTTCGGAGAACTTACTCGGCAATTTTTGCCGCCGCTCCTTCTCGGACTCGTATTGATCTCTGCCTGGTATTACGTTTCGTACGGTCTGCTCACCGATGAGCGCCGCTTCTTGCTGCGTCCGCCGCATGAGATCATCCAGGTTGGATTCTTAGATTGGGGTCACTTCTCCGAGATTCTTCAGGCGTTGTGGAGTTCGACACGCGTTGCACTCATTGGTCTCGCAATTTCCATTGCGATCGGCTTCTTCCTAGCGACGATTATGAGTCAAACAAAACTCGTCGAACGTGCGATCTTTCCTTACATGGTGATGCTTCAGGCCATTCCGATTCTCGCAATCGTTCCGTTGATTGGTTTCTGGTGGGGTTATGGAACGACCTCACGAATTGCTGTTTGCGTGATCATTTCGCTGTTTCCCATCATCGTGAACACGTTGTTTGGGTTGCAATCTGCCGAACGTGGTCTTCACGACCTCTTTACGTTGCATCACGCGTCTCGGCTCACGCGGCTCCGCAAGTTGACGTTCCCGGCAGCTCGTCCGGCAATTTTTGCAGGTCTGCGAATCTCGGCCGGGCTCTCGGTTATTGGCGCGATCGTTGGCGACTATTTCTTTGGGCAAGGTGCCGTCGGTATCGGACAGCTTCTGAAGCGCTATTCGAGTCGCCTTGAGGGCGAAGAACTGCTCGCTGCGGTCATTATGTCCTCTGCGCTTGGCGTTGTCGTGTTCTTGTTCTTTGGCTGGCTTCAAAACCTTGCAATCGGTAAATGGCACGAGTCTTCGGGCTCAAACTCATAGATCTCAATAGTCCCTACTTCCATCCACCCACCTACCCAAACCACCCACCCAAACCAAATCCAAGGGGGAGAACCTTGATTAACCGTTTAACGAGAAGAAAAACATTAAGAACCGCCACTGCGTTCGCATTGGCAGTGTCGCTCATCGCCGCCTGCGGCGGTGGTGACGATGGAGATGCTGAAGAAGAGTCGGCGTCAGAAGAAACCACAGCAGAAGAAACTGCACCTGTTGCTGAATCAGGTGTGCTTGCTGGTATTTGTCCTGATCCTTTGGTGATTCAGACTGACTGGCATACGGAGTCTGAGCATGGTGCGTTGTACAACTTGCTCGGTGATGATTACACCGTTGAGAAGGATCGTGGTGCGACTGTTGGCCCGATGACTCTTGGTGGTGTTGATCTTGGTATCGATTTCGAGATTCGTGAGGGTGGCCCTGCTATTGGCTTCTCTTCGCCTGGCTCGATTTTGTACAGCGATGATTCGGTGCATTTGGCGTATGCCAATACTGATGCGCAGATTCTGTCGTGGCAGGACACTCCGTTGTTGTCAGTTGTTGCGCCGTTGGAGAAGAACCCGCAGATGATCATGTGGGATCCAGAGACGTATCCAGATGTTGAGGATCTCAACGATCTTGGTGAGCTTGGTGTGACGATCAACATCTTCGCTGGCCAGACGTATGCCGATGTCTTCGTGGCGCTCGGTGTGCTGGATGCAGATCAGATTGATCCTTCATACGATGCAACTCCTGCACGTTTCATTGCAGAACAGGGTGCTATTGCTCAGCAGGGCTTTGCTTCTTCTGAGCCGTATGCGTACAAGAACACCTATGAGGAATGGGGCAAGGACGTTGCATTCACGTTGTTGAATGACAATGGATTCCCGATCTACAGCCAGACCATCGCGATCAAGCCTTCAATGAAGGACGAGATGGATGCCTGTTTGACCGAACTCGTTCCTATCTTCCAGCAGTCAGTAGTGGGCTACCACGGTGATCCTGCCCGCACGAACGCAAAGATCGTTGACATCAACGAGCAGTTCGATGACGGCTGGGTGTACACCGCTGGTAACGCTGAGTTTGCTGCTGGAGCAATGGCTGAGTATGGCCTCGTCGGTAACGGCCCAGACGCGACAGTTGGCAACATGGATCTTGATCGGATCCAAGAAATGCTCGACAACATTGCGTTGGCTGGTCTTGAGTTCGACGAAACTCTCACACCAGAAGACCTCGTCACCAACGAGTACATCGACACCTCAATCGGCTTCCCAGTTGAAGCTGAAGGTCAGGGCGTGAGCCTTGCTGGTATTTGTCCTGATCCTTTGGTGATTCAGACTGACTGGCATACGGAGTCTGAGCATGGTGCGTTGTACAACTTGCTCGGTGATGATTACACCGTTGAGAAGGATCGTGGTGCGACTGTTGGCCCGATGACTCTTGGTGGTGTTGATCTTGGTATCGATTTCGAGATTCGTGAGGGTGGCCCTGCTATTGGCTTCTCTTCGCCTGGCTCGATTTTGTACAGCGATGATTCGGTGCATTTGGCGTATGCCAATACTGATGCGCAGATTCTGTCGTGGCAGGACACTCCGTTGTTGTCAGTTGTTGCGCCGTTGGAGAAGAACCCGCAGATGATCATGTGGGATCCAGAGACGTATCCAGATGTTGAGGATCTCAACGATCTTGGTGAGCTTGGTGTGACGATCAACATCTTCGCTGGCCAGACGTATGCCGATGTCTTCGTGGCGCTCGGTGTGCTGGATGCAGATCAGATTGATCCTTCATACGATGCAACTCCTGCACGTTTCATTGCAGAACAGGGTGCTATTGCTCAGCAGGGCTTTGCTTCTTCTGAGCCGTATGCGTACAAGAACACCTATGAGGAATGGGGCAAGGACGTTGCATTCACGTTGTTGAATGACAATGGATTCCCGATCTACAGCCAGACCATCGCGATCAAGCCTTCAATGAAGGACGAGATGGATGCCTGTTTGACCGAACTCGTTCCTATCTTCCAGCAGTCAGTAGTGGGCTACCACGGTGATCCTGCCCGCACGAACGCAAAGATCGTTGACATCAACGAGCAGTTCGATGACGGCTGGGTGTACACCGCTGGTAACGCTGAGTTTGCTGCTGGAGCAATGGCTGAGTATGGCCTCGTCGGTAACGGCCCAGACGCGACAGTTGGCAACATGGATCTTGATCGGATCCAAGAAATGCTCGACAACATTGCGTTGGCTGGTCTTGAGTTCGACGAAACTCTCACACCAGAAGACCTCGTCACCAACGAGTACATCGACACCTCAATCGGCTTCTGATTGAGTAAACGGATTGGGGTGGGTGCCGAACGGCACCCACCCTTTTCGTGTTCAGGAGCGAAAATTGAGGCGCTGCCGTTTCGTCCGGTCTCTCTTTAGCTGTCAAACAAGCTCTTGCAACACGCGTAACGCAGCGTTTCGGCCTGCTCCTCCAAAGATGCCTGCACCAGGGAACGCTGCTGCACCTGCGAGATGCAAGCCTTCAATTGGCCCATAGTGCCGAGTGAGGTCTTTTGGCGTTCCACGAAATGTCGCCAGAGGTGATCCGGCGTAGGCAGGGGTGTGACCTCGTGGCATGAAGAACTCCTCTTCGTAACGATCCGGTGTCATCGCTCGCCAGCGCTTGATCTTTAGCGTGCCGGGTTCACACAGTGAGTCAAGGAGTGTTATCCAGCGATCAGGTTCGTTGGTCTTCGACCAGTCGTGTTGGTAAGGGGTGAACAGTACCTCGAGGCTCAACACATGCTCAGTTGGGTCGAGCTGCATAGAGGTATCGAGATTTGTCGGAATATTTATCAGCAGACTTGGTCGATCAGCGATCGCCCCTTGCTGTCGACGACTATGTGCTTCTTCGAGGTCGGCTGGTGTAGGTGAGACGACGGTTGTGGGCGTGTGGAGGTCTGAGTCACCAATGTGCTTTCGAAGGCGTTCCTCGAATTTGTAGACCGGCAATCCATCGATGACAAGATCGAGTTTGGACTCGTAGCCATCGTGTACCGGTTGTGACCGCCACCGTTCGACAGCGGGGTTTGTGTCTACCGTTGAACCATTAACCCACTCGTTGAAGATTTGCTGTGGATCATTTGAGGTCAGCACATGTTTGGCGGAAATGTTTCGGCCGTCGGCAGTTTTGACCCCGGCGACTCTGTTACCTCGCATGATCAGTCCTGTAACCCGTGCTCCGGTGAGGCACGTTCCACCGGCGGTTGTGAATGATCGATGAATCGCGTCAGTAAGGGCCCCACTGCCGCCCTCTGGTCGAGCTGTTTTGATGAGGTGCTTGGTGGCATACAACGCACCGGCAAGGCCTGTGCCGGGTGTCGTTGGATGAACACCCCAAACGGTGGGCCCTGTAACTATTGCGGGCATCCAGAGTTGCCAGTCGTCAAAATAGTGTTGGTAAACGTCCTGGGCGCTCTTCTTGCTCCACGCGAGAAGGCGGCGAGCGCCCCTACCTTTCATCGTGGCGAGGCGTTGAAGAAAGTGTCGTGTCGAAGGTGTGGTGCGTGCCATTTCGATCACAAGCTCCGCAACTGGAAGAGCGTCATTTAGATAGTTGCGGTAGGGCTCCACCCAACGTGGATGAGTTTTACTCAATGTGTCGAGATGTTCTTCCGCATTGTGCCTGAAAAGCCAAGTTGAATCTGGTTCATAACTCGAATGAATTGATGAAAACTCACCTTCCAGATATCGAAGTCCGTGTCGTGAAAGCTCGAGGTCATCGAAGATTGGGAGCGCGCGAACCATGGTGTGGTCGCAGTTGCAGATATTGAATCGTGCGCCGAGATCAGTAACTGTTGAGGCGCAGCCACCTACCTCGTTGCGTGCCTCAACAAGCACCGTCGACACTCCGGCATGAGCGAGATATGCCGCCGCAATGAGACCGTTGTGTCCTCCCCCGACGACAACTGCCTCGGCTGTCAGAACGTCGCCATGCTGGTCAGATGCTGTCACATTCCAAACGGTAGCGTTCGGGTGTGCCCAGTTTCGAACAAGGCCACCTGACGAGAAGGCCAGATGAACTTGACGTTGATTGGATGGCAATTCTCCCAGTCGGAGAAACACTTCCATTGCTCGTGGAACCCGATGAGATGACTCCGATACAGGATGACTGTCGTGAGTTGTTGGTTGATGTGTCGAACACGTTCACATGTATTGAGGCGTATAGAAATGAAGGGTGGCAACATGCCCGTCAAGGAACGTTTCTCCGTAATGGTGTCGCCCGGCGTCTTCTTGAAGTGACTGCCTCACTCCCTTTTGGATTCGACCTTGTGATCTTCGATGGATGGCGATCGCTCGATCTGCAGTCAGAACTGTTCGCCGCTGCATACGGGAATTCAGACCTTCCTGAGGGGTACCTTGCTCCTCCGAGTCGGGATGTGCGACTTCCACCACCTCACGTGAGCGGCGGAACTGTTGACCTTACGCTTTCATTTGAGGGCACTCCCCTTGCATTGGGTACTGCGTTCGATTCATTCACCGACGAAGCACGCACTCTTGCCCTTGAATCTGATGACACTCCAGTTCGCCGACTCAGAAGACTGCTCTGTTCCGCGATGTGGGCCCAGGACTTCATTGTGTACGAGGGTGAGTGGTGGCACTTTGAATACGGCACACCGCGATGGGCCGCAATTCGTGAAGCGCCAGGTTGTTACCAAATCGCCGAGCTGCAAAACCCTGTTTCATTCTCGCAGAGTGTCGTGCACCCATGACGTTTACGTGTGGCCGAGTTAGGGGTATCCCCGTTCGCCTTCATTGGAGCGCACTGGTTGTTGCCGGATACCTCGCGTTCTCCCTTGGATCAGCGGTGTCGTTTCCCGCAACAGTGTTTGGAGTTCTGTGCTTCGGCTCGTCGATATTGTTTCACGAACTTGGACACGCTCTCGTTGCTTCAAAATGTGACGTATCAACGACTTCAATCGACCTGTGGGCGCTCGGTGGTGTTGCGAGGCTGGCGAGTGAAGCCCCTACGCCAAAGTCAGAGGGCCTCATTGCGCTCGCGGGGCCTGCCGCCAGTGCCCTGTCGGCGATTATCGCCATTTCTGCATGGTGGCTGCTTCCGGGTGGCGGTCTCGCCGGTGAGTTCGGCAGAGTTGCGCTCTGGCTTTCCTATCTCAACGCTGCTCTAGCACTGTTCAACATGTTGCCAGGCTCTCCCCTTGACGGTGGTCGTGTGCTCCGATCAGTCAGGTGGCGTATGCATGGCGACCGTCTACGTGCGTCGCGCGAAGCAGCTCGCTCCGGCGTTGTGGTTGGTGGCCTGATTGTGGCAGGAGCGTTGGTCCTAGTGGTACGCGGCAGAAGCTCAGTTTCTCTTCTGCTTGTCGGCCTCTTCGTACTTGGAAATGCACGAACCGAATTGTCGTTTGCCGAGATTCAGGGGAAGGTGCGGTCGATCACCGTTGGAGCAATTGCGTGGCGGATGCTGGCCGAATTTGACATCAACACCACAGTTGCTGAGATGTTGTCAGAGGCGCAACGGCTTGGAGATGCCGAAGCGGCGATAGTGGTCGAAGACGGCAGTGCTGTTGGCCTTGCGATGCTTGATCATGCTGAACGAGTTCCGTTCGAAGATCGTCATCTGACGATTCTGGGAGATCTCCTGCAACCATTTTCGAATTATCCAAACGCCAATGAGCATGAACTCGTGATGGACCGGTTGTCTGAGATTGATCCGCTCGAACCTGTCATTCTCTTGAAAGAACATGAGCGGATAGTCGGAGTTGTGCCACCCAGTCGTCTACGAAAATTGTTGGAGATATAGCCGCCCGCCAGTTATGCGTCGGCAACAATTCCTTCACGATCAACAACAGGAGGTTTATCGCTCCATGGGAAGTTGATCCAAAGATCCGTGCGCCGCCAGACGTAGTCACATTGCACTACGGAGTGAGACTTCTCGTAGATCACAGCGGTGCGAACTTCACCCACTTTGCCAGCACAGAATTCATGAACGCTCTTAAGGGTGTGGCCAGTATCAGCGACGTCGTCGACAATCAGCAATTTCGCGTCTGCCAAGTCGACGAAATCTGGGGCTGGGGGAAGAATCCGGGGCACTTCGAGGCGCTCATCGACTCCCGTGTAAAACTCGACATTCATTGTGTACGTATTTTTCACTGCGAGCGCGTATCCGAGCGCGCCCCCAATGAGAAGGCCACCTCGTGCAATGGACAGAATCATCTCTGGCTCGTAGCCATCTTCTGCAATCATCGTCGCAAGTTCGCGCGACGCATTTCCAAACAATTCCCAACTAAGAATCTCACGCTCTTCGGCCATGACACTGACGCTAGTCGCGACGGGTCGTATTCACCGCTTCGGTGATATCTGACGGTCGAATTGGAACCCTCGTCAGGTGAGAACTCCTCGCCCCAAACTGGCTTAATGCGTCTTGGATTGCGGAGATGATCGCTGGTGTTGAACTGATTGTTGGTGGCTCGCCAACACCCTTGGCTCCCATCGGTGCCTGTGGGTCAGGTATTTCGATCAGTTCAGCCACAACGGGCGGCATATCGGCAATAGTTGGAATGAGATAGTCGGTGAACGACGGATTCATGATTCTCCCATCCTGCTGAACGATCTCTTCCATTAACGCGAGCCCGAGGCCCTGAGCGATACCACCTTCAATTTGTCCTGTAACCGAGAGCGGGTTGAGAGCGCGCCCAACATCTTGAACGGTTGAGATCTCCACGACCCTCACAAGCCCGAGTTCAACGTCAACGTCGACAACTGCTCGGTGACCAACAAATGCAAATGCCGTATGACACGCTCCTTGGCCGTTTTCGTCAAGAGGGACTGTGGGTCGATGACGGAATTCAACCTCTTCATCAAATTCGAGACCCCTCACAACTTCACTCATCAACTGTCGTTCGCCCGTCGCGGTGTCGACCATCGCATCGCCCTCAATAACGAGAGCGAAAGGGTCGCTGCCAGTGCTTGCGGCAACGTGTTCGAAAATCAGTTGACGAACTTTGAGGCACGCCGCCTCGACAGCACCGCCGCTCATCCAAGTTTGGCGGGAGGCTGACGTCGATCCGGCAGAGCCGACACCGGTATCGATGGGTTCAAGCACAACGTTCTCGAGGCCAAGGGTGGTACGTGCAATTTGCGGCGCAATCGTGATGAAGCCCTGTCCGACTTCGGCAGTTGCAAATTTGAGTGTGACTACTCCGTCTCGAAGTGCGCAACGAGCCGTGCTGTAGTCATCGAACGCCTCTGAATACATCAGGTTCTTAATCGCGAGTCCGTACCCAACGCCTCGTCGTACGTCACTCGCTCTTGTGGTGTTACCTGCACCTCCGGGCATCTGGTACGGGTGAGTCTCTCCAGAGTTGTCATCTTCGGGGAATGGCATTCGCTCAAGACCCTCAAGAATCTGCAGAACGGGCGCAACACTTTCTACAACCTGGCCGGTGATCAGTTTGTCGCCCGTCGACATTGCATTTCGGCGGCGAATCTCAATCGGGTCAAGCCCGCACGCCTGAGCGAGGAGATCCATTTGTCGCTCATGAGCGAAACATGCTTGGACGACGCCGAATCCTCTCATCGCACCGCATGGGAGATTGTTTGTGCGGACTGCTACTCCCCTAACCTCGGCGTTCGCACAGCGATAAGGGCCCTGAACATGTGTGACTGCGTTGACGAGGACTGCTGAGGAGGTCGATGCGTAAGCTCCGCCATCAAAAACAAATTCAGCTTCAACTTTGACCAGTTTTCCATCCTTCGTGGCGTGATGCCGCATCCATATTTGAGCTGGATGACGGTGAACGTGGCCGAGAAAACTCTCACTTCGTGAGTAGTGCATTTTGACGGGACGACCGGTTGCGAGGGCAAGGAGACACACATGCACCTGGAGGGAAATGTCCTCCCTTCCCCCAAATGCTCCGCCTACTCCACCTAGAACGAGTCGTACGGAGCTTTCTGGAAGATTGAGGCATGCAGCTACTTGGCCAAGATCTTCATGGAGCCACTGCGTCGCCACATGGCATTCAACTCCTGCACCATCTGCATCTGGAATTGCGAGCGCTGATTCAAGCCCGAGAAAGGCCTGGTCCTGCATACCGATCGTGTAGTGATCTTCAACAACAATGTCGCCCACAACAGTGGTATCGCCGCAGATCACATTCTGCTCACGGATGATGTTTCCATCAGGGTGAATTGGCGGAGTATTGGTATCCGTAGCAAGTCGAGCATCGATGAGTGGAGTAAGAACCTCGTATTCAATATCGATTGCTTCGAGAGCGCGAGAACAGATTTCCTCATCATCAGCAACAACCGCAGCAACCGGTTCACCGATGTATCGAACGACATCACTTGCGAAGACCGGTTGATCTGACGCGATCAATCCATATGTCGCCTTTCCGGGGACGTCCTCAGCGGTAATGATGCGATGGACGCCTGTCATGGCACTCGCAACACGTGTGTCGATTCGAACGATCCGGGCGTGTTGGTGAGGCGAGCGGAGTGTTTTACCGATCAGCATGTTGTCGGCAGAGAGATCTGATGAGAATTCGTAGGACCCTTCGGCCTTGGCGACACCATCTGGTCGTAGTGAAGACTGCCCTAAGCCACCGCTAATGACGGCCTCGCGAATGTCAAGGTCGCTCATGGCTTGCCATTCTTCCGTTGCCGAACGACTACCTGAACTGCGTCAATTATCCGTCCGTATCCCGTGCATCGGCAAAGGTTTCCAGCGAGCCCTTCACGAATCTCGTCAAGTGTCGGCTCTGGAGTGCGCTCCAGCAGATTCGTTGCCGCCATGATGAGACCCGGAGAGCAAAATCCGCATTGGATTGCACCGGATTCGACAAATGCAGTTTGAACGTCCGTTGAGCCGCCAAGCCCTTCCACGGTGACGACGGAGCAATTCGTCACAGAGGCAGCAAGTACCAGGCACGAGCAGACCAAGTTGCCATCGAGTAGTACTGAGCACGAGCCGCACTCCCCTTCTTCGCACGCGCCTTTCGCTCCTGTGAGACCAAGTCGATCTCGAAGAACGGTGAGAAGGCTCTCGCCTGGGTAGCTATCGGCAACGCGATATTGATTGCCGTTGATCGACAACTCGAAATGTCGTTCATCGCTTTTCGATGTCATAGCGATTCCCTCAGCGTTGATAGCCCCTGCTCTATGAGTCGTTTCGTCAGAACACCTACCGCATGCTTCCGGTATGTAGCAGTCGACCGGTGGTCGTCAATCGGTGAAGCCGACGATCTCGTCATTTCAACGACAGTCTCTACGTCTGCACTGGAGATTGATGCGTTCTCCCAATCGATGGCGGCACCCGCAAATTGAGAGGCTTCTGTTGACAAGATGATGGTTGGCCCAACAGAACCGAGAGCGATTCGGCAGGTTTTGGACTCAGATGACAAGACGACTGCAACTCCGGCGACCGAAATAACCATTGCGTTCCGAGTCCCAATTTTTGAGTAGCCCTGCCAACCCGCGGTCATCGGAATGTCAACTCGCTCAATAAATTCATCCCGCTCGAGGACATTCTTCTTTGGTGCGATCGCAAAATCAGACACGGCAACGGTTCGTTGCCCCCTGCTTGATGTGAGTACAAGGGTTGCGTCTAGCGCCACCAGAGCACACACTCCGTCGCCTGCGGGACTCGCAGTCGCGAGATTGCCACCAATAGTTCCTGCAGTACGAATCTGATGACTGCCGACGGTTCGAGCAGCTTGGCTCAGGCAGGGTGCTACATCGGCTATCGGAGCAGCAAGGAGGTCGTCCCATCTGACGCCGGCCCCAAGTCTGAGAATTCGCTGCTCATAATCAACCTCTAAGGTCGACAACTCTGCAACCGACCGGAGGTCAACGATGAGATCGTCCGGTGCGAGCCTTGTTGAACCATGGTTGAGTCCCACCATGAAGTCGGTACCTCCTGCAAGCAACACGGTGTGAGACTCTTCTCGAAGAAGTTCGGTGAGTTCACCGATTGAGCGAGGATGAGCAACAGGCACGAGTTGAATTCTAGAAGTTGCAGATGATGGAAGGCGACAACGAGCCAATGGTCAAGGGCGTACCGGCTTGACAATCCGTTTATTCTTTTCGTCAGACGACTTGGGGAGCGTTATGGCATACGACCACTCACAGACAGATGAGCGTCCAGTTACCGACTGGCTACACGACTGGGATTGGCTTGATCCGGCCTGGGGAGCGGATGCGATCTCGATCTGGAACAACATCCGAGAGCAATGTCCAGTCGCGAGCACTGAGCGATATGGGCGAGCGTTTCTTCCAGTGACAATGGAAGCTGTGCAGGCCATTGCACAGGACACAGAACATTTCTCCTCTTGGCGTGTTTCCGTTGCACGACCTGACGCTCCCCCGCGAGCCGCACCACCGATTACCTCAGATCCCCCTGATCATCACGGACATCGTCGACTGCTCCTTCCGTCGTTTAATCCGAAGACGATTGCTCTGATGGAGGACGACATGAGAGTTTTCTGTCGAAACCTCATTTCACAAATTGGAGACTCCGAAATCGCCGATGCGGCTGAGCAATACAGTCAGCACATTCCGGTGCATGGTATTTGTTCGATGCTGGGTGTTCCGGAATCTGACGCTGACATGTTCCGAGATTGGATTTATCGAAACTTTCAACTCGCTCCTAAAGACCTTGATGAGCGGATGCGCGTTATTGCCGAGATGGTTGACTACTCATCGGCCGCCCTTGCAGAGCGTCGGCGAGAGCCGAAGGATGACCTACTAACCCTGATCGCGCACGCCGAAATTGATGGTGAACCGGTTTCTGAAGAACTCCAAGTCGGTTATGTCCAGCTCATGGTGCTCGCCGGAATCGATACGACGTGGAGCGCCATTGGATCTGGATTGTGGCATTTCGCCCAACAGCCCGACCAGCGCAAACGTTTGGTGTCGGTACCGAATGATGATCCTCTCTGGGTTCAAGCTGTTGAGGAAGTGTTGAGGTTTTATGCCCCCGTCACAATGGCTCGCCAGGTCATTAACGAGACTGAGATTTCAGGGTGCCCAATGCACGCGGGTGATCAGACGTTGGTTACATTCCCGGCCGCGAATCACGATCCGGCTGCGTTCGATCGTCCTGAAGAATTCGATATCGATAGAGAACGAAACCGACACGTTGCATTCGGACTCGGGATCCACCGATGCCTCGGTTCAAACCTTGCAAGACTTGAACTCACCGTCGCGCTACAGGAATGGCTTCGGGCTTTCCCGAACTACGATCTTGACCCAAACGGGGAAACGACATGGGCGAACGGTCAGGTACGCGGGCCGAGAAATATTCCGGTGATGCTCAACAGATAACTGATCCGCCTGCCAGACTGACCGGTCTTGGACCTCCCAGCCCTCTCGGAAATCATTCCTGTCGTTCTCATTGTGGGCATTGCTGCCTGCATTTTCATGATCGCCGGTTTTGGGTTTGCGTTGTTTGCCGTGCCTTCCGTCAGCCTGTTCATGCCGGTGACCGAATCGGTCGCACTAATCGCACTGCTTGGACTTACGAGTGTGCTCCGCCAGTCGATTGTCCTTCGAAACCAGGTTGACCGCCCTAGTGCGGTTCGATTTTCTCTCTTCGCTGTTGCAGGAATGCCGGTCGGATTCTGGATCGTGACTGCAATTTCCGACCAAGCACTACGAATCTTTCTTGGCGTTAGCACGATCGTTGCAACGTTCGTATTGCTCCGTAAGGCGGAAAATCAGTCTTCTCACCAATCGGTCGAAAACGGCTTCGCTTTCATCTCCGGAGTTCTCAACACGTCGATAGGGACAAACGGATCACCCTTAGTGTTTGCGCTTCAAGGTCGCCGGCTTACGCCAGATCAATTTCGTGGAACCATTGCGGTCATTTTTGCGGTGAGCGGAATCGTGACGACTGCGATTTTCGCGTTCGACGGGCGGTACACGACCCGATTGTTACTGCTTGGCTGTTTTGCGTTGCCGACCTGGTTCGTAGGGACAGTGTTAGGAAGCAGAGCTGCGAAGCGGATCAACCCGCAGCAATTTCGGGCATCCGTCTTGTGTCTTCTTGGGATCACCGGGATTTCAACATTGATCTCTGCACTGTAGAAACTGAACAATTTGTTCAGCGGTGACTTGCAGGTGACGAGCGTCACAATGTACATTTCGTGAACCACCTTCGGTCGAAGTGAGGTGGTCTCCAGGGTGACTTCGACATGTTGGGAGGGGGTTGCGTTGTCATCGTTAGACGGTTCGTCTTCGACACCACTACTTTCGGTACGCAATCTACGAACCCATTTTGATGTTGGCGGACATGCAGTCAAAGCTGTTGACGGCGTCTCGTTCGACGTGCATGAGGGAATGACACTTGGCGTCGTCGGCGAGTCGGGAAGTGGGAAGACAGTGCTCTCACGATCGATCATGGGTATCAACACTGCAAGCAACGCATCTACGACTGGATCTGTGCGTTATAACGGAACCGAATTGATCGGAAAGAGCAAGCGCGAGCTCAGAGACTTCTGGGGCGAAGAGATGGCAATGGTCTTTCAAGATCCAATGACCTCCCTCAATCCCGTTGTCCGCATTGGCCGCCAGCTGACAGAACATCTCAGGGCTCATAAGAAGATGTCGAAAACGGCGGCTAACGAGCTTGCGGTCCAATTGTTGACAAGGGTCAGAATTCCCGAGCCTGAACAGCGCCTTTCGAACTATCCACATCAGATGTCGGGTGGTATGCGCCAGAGGGTGTGTATCGCGATTGCTCTTGCCTGCTCCCCTAATTTGCTGTTTGCCGATGAGCCGACCACTGCTCTTGATGTGACGGTGCAACACCAGATTCTCAACCTTCTGAGTCAGCAGCAGTCAGAACGGAAAATGGGAATGGTGCTCGTCACTCACGACCTGGGCGTTGTTGCCACCAGAACCAACGAAATCGCGGTGATGTACGCAGGAAAGATTGTCGAGAAGGCGTCAACATCGACCCTCTTCAGCGAGATGCGGCACCCCTACACTCAGTCACTCTTCTGGTCAATCCCGAAGACCTCCGAACCTAAGCACACCCGCCTCAGTGCAATAGTCGGGCGTCCACCTAACCTCGCGGCGCTTCCGGTCGGATGTTCCTTCGCAGATCGGTGTCCGTATGTCCAGCCGATCTGTCGTGAGGTAGAACCTGAACTCACTACAGACTCGACCCATTCGTTCGCCTGCCACCTTCCCGTTGGAAGTGCTGAGGCAGATGCCGCTCTTTCTGCAAACATCGCTGAAGGACTGGCTCAGTCCGACGCCGCAGCAATCCACCGTGACGCGCAAACAGGAGCCTCTACGTAATGGCAGGATCAGGCACCGCTCACCTGCGGCAAAACGAAGATGTCGTGTTGCGAGTTGAGAATCTCACCGTTGAGTTCCCTGCGAAGGGCGGCAAGGTCGTTCATGCCGTAAGTGGCATCAGTTTTGATGTACTGCGTGGTGAGACTCTTGGGCTGGTCGGTGAGTCGGGGTGCGGTAAATCGACCACGGGGCGTGCGCTCCTTCAATTGCCTGCCCCAACTGGAGGGTCTGTTCAACTAGATGGCGAAGAGTTGACATCGCTCAACCGGGCGGCAATGACGTCTCGAAGAACCGATATCCAGATGATCTTTCAGGATCCCATCTCGTCGCTGAACCCGCGTCGGACAATCGGCAAGATCGTTGCGGAACCACTTGATGTTTGGGGTCCAAAGGCTGAGGACGAACAGTGGAAACTCGTCTCTGAAATTCTTGATGCGGTGGGTATTGATCCCGATAGTGCTCGATACAAGCGCCCGCACGAATATTCGGGCGGACAGTGCCAACGTATTTCGATTGCACGTGCGCTCGTCATGGAACCGAAGGTCATTATTTGCGACGAGCCGGTGTCTGCTCTTGACGTTTCGGTTCAGGCGCAGATCCTCAACATGTTGGAAGATTTGAAAGCCAAATACGGTCTAACGCTGGTGTTCATCGCCCACGACCTTGCCGTCGTGAAGAACATTAGCGACCGAGTTGCTGTGATGTACCTCGGAAAGATGTGCGAGATTTCTGAATCAGACGAGTTGTATGCACGTCCAGCTCATCCGTATACGCGCTTGCTGATGGATTCGCATCCCGAGCCCAACCCAGATGCCGAGATTGATGAATCGGTCGTTCTCGGTGGCGAAATACCGAGCCCAATCAACCCTCCGACAGGCTGTCGATTCCGAACAAGATGTCCGTTCGCAGATGAACAATGTGCCGCCGAAGAGCCGACGATGACGTTGGTCTCTGAGGATCCGTAGGGGGCGTGTCGTGAT
>JAYNVD010000003.1:0-56795 GCA_038100275.1 Ilumatobacteraceae bacterium | reverse complement strand
TCATTACGTCGCTTGTCATCATCCATTGGTGGAGGCCTCATAATGCCAGCGGCGCTAAACCGAAATTTCAACATGGTTCGTTGTGGCGATATGCCACTCCGATCCTTCATGACTCCCGATCATGGAGGAGCAAACAATTATCAAGGGAACCAAAATGGGGGTAACTGCAATGAGACGTAAAAGTCTGTATCGCGCAGTCGCATTCCTCGCAGCCGCAGGCTTAATCGCCGGCGCCTGTGGGGGAAGTGATGACAGCGCACCCGCCGATACATCAGAGGACACTTCAGAAGAGGCGGAAGCCCCTGCTGAAGAGCCCGCTGTTGAGGCTGGCGACGAAGCCGAGGGTGATGTCGACACTGCTATTGAAGAAGTGGAAGACACTATTAACTACGGTGGCTCCATCTCAGTGGGGCTTGAGGCTGAGGCAACTGGCCTACGTCCGTGGGAGGACACCTGTTCATCACCGTGTTACAACATGATGGCAGCCGTGTACGACAAGCTCATGGAGCAAGATGCCACCGGCGCCTACACGCCATATCTGGCCGAAAGCATCACACCAAACGAGGACTTCACCGTCTGGACAATGACGCTTCGCTCCGGGGTGACATTCCACAACGGCGTCGAATTGACTGCACAGACAATTGCAGATATGTTCCCGATTCAGCAGGCAGGCGCAGCCGGATCGAGTGCTGTCGCAGCTGCCAACCTTGTGTCGGTCGAAGCTACGGGCGATCTGGAAGTGACATACACCCTGTCGCAGGGTGGATCAGCGTTCCCAGCATCACTCTCCGGTGCACCGATCGGAATGGTGTTCGAACCGGCAGCGGCAGCAGCTGATTCGGAAGGCTATTCAATGGCACCAATTGGTACTGGTCCATTTGTGATCGACTCACGTGACCTCGACAACGAGACGACGTTTGTGCGCAACGACAGCTACTGGGCAACTGATCCGGACGGCAATGCGCTTCCGTATCTCGACTCCATTTCGTTCCGGCCAATTCCTGACGAAGGAACTCGCCTTGACGCACTGCTTTCAGGAACCGTCAATGCAATGCAAACACTTCGTCAAGGAACCATTCGTGACGCACGTGCGGCACGAGATGACGATGGCGCCGACATCACACTGTTTGAATTCCAGGGCAACAACGTCGGTGGCGGCATGTTCAACGTGCTCGTTCCACCATTCGACGATGTGCGTGTTCGCCGTGCGCTTGTTCACATGAACAGCCAGGAGCAGGTCATTGAGGCACTCGGTGGTACGGGCATTTCACTGCCTGGCACCCAGTGGTTCAGCCCTGACTCAGTCTGGTGGAGCCAGGCCGCAGCAGATGCTTGGCCGCAGTTTGACTTCGAAGGTGGTGTCGCTCTCCTCACCGAGTACATCGAGGACCCAGAGCGTTCTGATGGCAAGGCCGTTGGTGAACCAATCGACGCCGAACTGTCCTGCCCGCCAGACCCAACCTTGATTGCTGCGATGCAGGTACTCGAGCAGGCATACACCGCAAGCGGATTGGTCAACGTCACCATGACGAACTACGACCAGCAGACGCACATTGGTATTGCGCTTGGCGGTGACAATGGTTTCGTTGGTAGCCACCAGCTGCACTGCTGGCGTTGGAGCGACGACAGTGACCCATCAGTCGCCATCAACCCTGCGCTCGCTCCGCCTACCGCAGAGATTGCTGAGGCAGCGGGTATTCCTGGAGTGGTGTCTCCGTTGAACTTCTCCAACTGGTTCAGCCCAACGGCATTCCAAGCTGCTGTTGCCGCTACCAAGACTGATGACTTCGAGACACGTAAGGGTCTCTACGAGTCGATCATGCTTGAGTTCGCTGACCAAGTACCAATCTGGTACTCAGGCCACACCGCAACCGCCATTGGAACAGAGAGCAACATCGTTGGTCTCAACAGTTGGCATGTGCCTTCTGGCGAACTCGGCATCGGATTCCCGAATGCTGAGGGACGCTGGGCCGAAGTGTTCATCGCTTCGTAAGTAACAACTTAGGAGCTGGGAAGGAGAGCTATGGGAAAGGTCATTGCAACGAGACTTGCACGGTTAGTGGCAACACTGCTTGCTGTCACGTTCTTGACGTTCTCAATGACAGCTCTCCTTCCCGGAGATCCTGTGAACGCCATCCTCGGGGTCGACGCCGTGCGCGACCCCGAGGTTGTGGCGAAGATTCGGGCTGATCTTGGCCTCGACAACCCATTCCTCGTCCGATATGTCAACTGGCTAGGCGACGCTCTAACAGGCGATCTCGGACAGAGTTACATCACCGATCAAGATGTACTCACAACCATCGCGCAGCGTTTGCCAGTAACTGCGCAACTGGCCTTTATGGCAATCATCATGGCACTCATTCTGGCGATTCCTATTGGGGTGCTGGGAGCGTATAGGCAGGGCCGCTGGCAGGACAGCACCACCTCAGCCGGTGTTCAAGTAGCCCTGTCAATTCCGAACTTCATCGTCGGAATCTTCCTGATTTGGCTCTTTTCCGTGAAGCTGGGCTGGCTGCCAGCTTCTAACTGGAATCGCATCACTACAGAGGGTCTCGTGCAGAACCTTAAAACTGCAATTCTGCCGGCCTCTGCGCTTGCGATGACACAGATGGCGATCTTCTCGCGACTTGTTCGATCGGACATGATCGCAACCCTGCAAGAGAATTACATTCTCGCCGCACGGTCAAAAGGGCTCTCTGACCGTTTTATTTTGCTTCGACACGCGCTACGTCCAAGTTCTCTCAGCCTGATGACGATTGTTGGAATCAACTTTGGCGCGCTACTTGGCGGCACAGTAATTATCGAGACCCTGTTCGCAATACCCGGCGTTGGTTTCAGGTTGATCAATGCCATTTACCAGCGAGACATCATCGTCATTCAGGGAATCACTGTGTTCATTGCGACTGCTTATGTCGTCATCAACACCATCGTCGACTTGCTGTATGCAGTCATTGACCCTCGGATCCGTAAGAGCTAGCAATGTCAAATACAGGTACGAGTCCCATGAAACCCGAATTTCCACGAGATCGCCTTAGCAACGTGTCATCATCTGTCGTTGGAGCCACTGACGTTGCGCCGAAGAAGGCAACCTTTCGACAGGTGGTGCAGTCAATGCCACTGCGCGTAAAGATGGCATCCCTCTGGCTAGTGCTCGTGGTCGTTGGTGCCCTTTACGCAAAGATCGATACGGCTTGGTTCGGCGGCTCGCTCCCCTTGCAAAATCCGAACTATCAGACGAACGGCTTTGATCGTGCCACAGGAACGTTTGGTACCGGTGAACCGATTGAAGGAATGTCTGGCGCCCACTGGCTTGGTACAGACGCAATTGCGAGAGACACGTTCGCCCGACTCGTACATGGCGGATGGGTTTCGCTTGTGGTTGTCATCGTCTCAGCAGCCTGTGGTGTCATCATTGGGGGGTTTCTCGGGTCGCTTGTCGGATTCGTCCGAGGCAAAACCGAGACCATCATCATGGCGACCGTTGATGTGATCCTGGCCTTCCCCGCACTCGTACTGTTGCTTGCTCTGGTTTCAATCTTTGAGGTTCGCAATCTCTTCGTCATCAGCACGGTGATTGGTGTGCTCTCTATCCCCGCCTATACACGGGTGGCGAGGGCAAATTCCCTTGCAATCTCATCACGAGAATTTGTGACTGCTGCACGAGCGATAGGAACTAAGCCGAGCAAGATCTTGTTTAGAGAAGTGATTCCGAATGTCTTGCCCACGCTCCTTGCGTACGCAATGGTGGCGGCGGCTTTTGTTGTTGTTGTTGAAGGGTCGCTCTCCTTCCTCGGATTGAGCGTGCAGTTGCCAACACCAACCTGGGGCAACATGATCAACCAGGCTCGTCGCGACATCAAGATCAATGTCGCGCAGGTAATTTGGCCATCGTTGGCTCTCTCCGTGACAGTGCTCTCACTCAACCAGGTGGGCGATTTCTTCCAGCAACGCCGTGCGGTCAAGGGCTCAAATCTTTAGTTATTTCACCCACACAGATTGATCAGCCCAGTTCAGTAGTTGTTTATCGCCGGAAGAATCTCCGTAGGCAGTCAGATGAACATCAGTGCGCTCAAGATTCTGTGCGGCCAGCCAATGGCGGAGTCTCGACACCTTTTCCTCTCCCCTAACGTTCTTCCCATCGAGATTGCCAGTCAGAATTCCTCCAACGGATGCGAGATCTGTCGCCAAGTAGTCAGCACCGAGCCCTGAAGCAAATTGTTTGACGTAGAGGCTGAGTGATGCCGAAATGATGACGATTCGGTCACCACGCAATTGATGTTCGCGTAGGTCGTTGACCGTTGCAGAGCGAAGCCAAAACTGCGCTCGTTGATTGAAGAAATCAGCGGCACACTTCTCAATGTGATCAACACTCTGTCCTTGTAAAAGTCCGCACAGCCCTTTTTTGAATGAAAGTCGTGAGAGCCCAGCCTGTTTGAAGGCATGGCGGTAACTGAGATGTTCCCCGCGTCGATACAAGTACCAAAAAAATCTCACGAGGCAGTCTCGATCCGTCAATGTTTTGTCAAGATCAAATGCCGCGATTCTTATCATTCGCATTTCATCATCTGTGTGAGGTCGTCCCAGTAGGTAGGCCAACTCTTTGACACCACATCAGGTTCGTTGATCTCAACTCCGGGCACAGCGGCCCCAATGATGGAGAATGCCATTGCGAGACGGTGGTCTTCATGGGTCTCCACGAAAGCTCCATGCAATGGCTGTGGCACGATTGAAAGGCCGTCGTCATGTTCGTGTATCTCGGCGCCGAACTTCCTCAATTCGGCCGCTAAATCGCCGATACGGTCACTTTCCTTGGCCCGAATAAACCCAACGCCACGAATACGTGTTGGACCTCCAGCAATGCACGCTACTGCTGCAACGGTTGGGACGAGGTCAGAAATATCCGACATGTCAATGTCAATACCTTGCAGAGATCCCGGTAGCGGTCCAGTGAGCGTGGTCGACATCTTTCCGGAATCAACCTCGGCGCCCATCTCCCGGAGAATGTCGGTGATTCGGGCGTCACCTTGTCGAGATGAGGACCCAAAACCTTCGATAGTCACGCTCGAGCCGGTCACCGCAGCTATTGCGAGCGGATAGGAGGCTGACGAAGCATCCGGTTCGACTACTAATGACGCTGGTTTGTACGTCTGCTCCTCGATCACAATCTGCGTATTCATCACCTTCGCAGACACGCCGAATATCTCCATGACCGAGGTCGTGAGGTCAACATATGGACGAGAAATCAGCTCCCCCCTCAAGTTGATCTGAAGGCCGCCTGACAGGGTCGGCGCAATCATCATCAGGGCTGAGATGAATTGGCTTGACATTGTCGCATCAATCTCGATCGAGCCCCCTTTCATCGGACCTTGAATGCGCAACGGAAGTCGACCATTGGTGTCTCGGATGTTGGCTCCAAGTGACCGCAAGGCCTCAACGAGAGGTTCAAATGGTCGCGCCCGCAGTCGATCATCACCATCGATCAGAGTTTCCGCGGTTGAAGTCGCGGCGACAGCTGTCAGAAAACGTGATGTCGTTCCCGCAAGGCCCGCATGCAGTTCTGCTGAAAGAAACGGCTGAGCGCGCCGAATAACAATTTCTCGTTCTGAGCGCTGAACCTCAATACCAAGCCGCTGGACACACGACAGCATTGCCTCGGTGTCGTCGCCGCTTGGAATATTTTCGAGTTTCGATTCACCGTTTGATAGTGCGGCGCAGGTCAACGCACGGTTTGCGACACTTTTTGAGCCAGGAACCCTGACCGTCGCTCTGAAGGGCTCGATGACGGGAATACAGCGGAAGGTCATGTCAATGCTGTAACCGTCGGCCGGAATCCGCGAGCGATGAGACCGCCACGGAACATCTCGACAACTGCAGTGTCAACGAGGACGACGGCGACACCGCGGTTACCTTCAGCCAGGTGCACGACCTCGAAGTTTGCGATGTTGACGCCAAGTTCAGCGGCGAGCGTGAAGACTTCGGCTGCGGCACCGGCACGGTCCGGGATACGAATACGGACTTCTGAGAGTGAGGCAGGATCGGTAACACGACCAGGGAGATTGGCACGTGATTCTCGTGCCTTCTGAAGCATTGTTTCGAGAGAGGAACGCTCCTCCCCCGCAATAAAGGACCGCACATTCGCAAGGGCTGCGTTGAGGTCGTCGATGGCCTCAAGGATGGCAGAACGATTCTCGTGGCAAATATCGATCCAGATTCGGGGTGATCCGCTTGCGATACGCGTCATGTCGCGAAACCCACCGGCCGCAAGGCGTAGCAAAGAAGCGTGCTCTTCAGAACGATCCTGGGCAAGCGACATGAGGGAGGCGGCGGTGAGATGTGGGAGGTGACTTACTACCGCCACCAAGCGGTCATGTTCAGCTGGGTCAAGTGCTACGACCTCGGAACCCAACTCTCGCACAAGCCCAGCGACCAACGAGAAATTGTCGTCATCAACGTCTTTGCTCGGCGTGAGGACCCAAATAGCGCCATCAAACATCTGTGGGTCGGCACCGTCGAGCCCTTCGAGTTCGCTACCTGCCATCGGATGCCCGCCAACGAACCGTGTGCTACTCACAGCATCGCACAGCGGTGCCTTTACGGAGCCGACATCAGTAACAACCCCTGAAGTTCGCTCGAGCATTTCCTTGACAACCTCGACACTCGAGGTGACCGGCACCGCTACAAAGGTGACAACGGCATCGGGGTCAAGACATGCTTCTGTGATGATCCCATCGGCAACGGCTCGTTGAACGACGTGTTCATCAACATCGCGACCGCACACCCTCCACCCCTTGGCGCGCAGGGCACACGCCACAGAGCCGCCGATGAGGCCAAGCCCGACCACATTGGCCGTACGATCGTTCTGGTGATGAGTCACGGTCGTTGAGCGTACCGTTCTAGACCGCACGCCTTGCTGAGTTCAATTACTTCTGGTGTTTCAAGTGCTCGCCACGATCCGGGAGCAAGCTTGTTGTCACGTATGGGCCCGATACGAATTCGAACAAGGCGATTCACGGGATGTCCAACTGCATCAAACATCCGACGAACTTGACGGTTACGGCCCTCATGAATCACGATTCTCAGAATTCCTGGCTCTGGCTGCGACACCCTGGCTGGCGCCGTTAGCCCATCGTCCAATTTGACGCCATCGCGAAGCGTACGAAGCGCACCCGACGACAATGCGGACGAGACTTGAACGAGGTACTCCTTTTCGACGCCCTTCGACGGATGCGTAACTGCATGCGTGAGGTTTCCATCATTTGTGAGAATCAAGAGACCTTCTGTTGCCATGTCGAGTCGCCCTACAGAATGAAGGCCCGCATGTTCAGGTACGAGATCGAAGACGGTCGGTCGTCCTTGAGGGTCGCTTGCCGTGGTGACTGAGCCTTCAGGTTTATTCAGCAGGAGATACACCAAGTCGGGCTTGATACCAATTGGAACCCCATCGACGTGAACCTCGTCGTGCTCGACGTTCACTCGGCAGCCAAGCTCTGCGACCTTGCTATTTACCGTTACTCGACCTTCGCTGATGAGAATCTCGCAAGTGCGACGACTCCCCCATCCTCGCTGTGCCAGAACTTTTTGCAGGCGCTCACCCTCAGATGACCCATCGGCGTCATCTAGGTACCAAGGAACTTCTTCACGCATCTCAGGTCGCAGTGGGCTCAGCTGAGGGCTCAATCCGTAAACCGTGCTCGAGCGCCTCAACGACCTCTGCATCAGGGATGAACTCAGCTATCGACGGCAGATCATCGAGGCTTGCAATGCCAAGCTTCTCGCAAAACGTAGAGGTTGTACCGTACAAAATTGCTTGACCTGGTCCATCATCGTTGCCAACGGCATCGATATAGCCTCGCGCCATGAGCGTTCTCAGGACTCCGTCGGGATCAACACCTCTGATGGACGCGATTTGTCCCCGGCTAATCGGTTGCTTGTAGGCGACAATCGCCAGAGTCTCTAGTGCGGCTCCTGAGAGACGGGCGCGTTGTTCATCGAGCAAAAAACGCTCGACGTACGGCGCATATTCAGCAACCGATTGATAGCGGTAGCCACCAGCAACCTCTACCAACTCAAAACCCGCACCTTTAGATCGGTATTCAGCAGCCAGTTGCTCGCAGGCCATTTCGACTTCAGTGAGAGGACGTTCCAGCAGTTGAGCAAGCAGTTCAGTTGAGACTGGCTCAATAGCGACGATCACGATTGCCTCGATCGCTGCCTGAATTGAAATGCTTCCTTCTTCTGCCATGATCATCCCTCGTAGTCGTCGATAGCAAGTATTGATACATCGGTGTCTGCGTCGCCGACCCACACCACGTCAATTTCACCAAATTGTGTGAACTGCTCGATTTCGACGATTCCTTGTTTGAACAATTCGAGAACGGCCAGAAAACGAACAATCACCTCGACACGCTCAACTAAATCGGCGGTGAGGCGCTTGAAATTGATCCGACCAATGATTGGTAACTCAGCAAGAAGTTCTTCAACAGCTTCTGCGACCGTGACTCGGATTGGTGAAACGTGAAAAAGATCAACCACAGGTTCGGGTTTTGGCATCAGTGCTCTGATCGCCGCGCTTTGCAAACGCCGGATTGAAGTTCCTTCAAGGAGGTCTGGTGTGAGACCTGCAAAACGTTCATCGGCACCCGTACGACGAGGGAAACAAAGGTCGGCCTGCTCGGAAAGCGCGTTGAGTACTTGAGCAACATCTTTGAATGTTTTGCATTCAAGAAGGCGGGCGAGAAGGAGGTCGCGTTCTGACCACAACGCCAACTCCTCGTCTAGATCGCCGTCGTCTTGTCCTGGAAGGAGCCGACGCGTCTTGAGTTCAACGAGAGTTGCTGCAATCAGAAGAAACTCGGTAGCAACGTCGAGATCCAACGATTGGAGTCGCTCTACTTCAGCGAGATAGGCATCAACAATTCGTGCAAGGTCAACCTCGTAGAGATCAACTTGCTCTTTCAAGATGAGTTGCAGAAGCAGGTCAAACGGGCCCTCGTAGACCGGTGTTTCAACAGCAAATGCCACATGAACACGCTAGTGCCAAAACCCATTCCTTGACTGCGACCCTCCACCGATATCCTGTCGATGTGACCAGGGTTCTGTCGTGTATTCAGCCAACCGGAGATGTCCATCTCGGCAACTACCTCGGCGCACTCCGAAACTGGGTCAGCGGCCAGCACGACAAGGACGTGTATCACGGCATTGTCGACCTTCATGCGCTTACCGTGACGACACAACCCGGGATCGTTGGTGAATCGACAGTGAGCCTCGCAGCAATGTTGTTTGCGATAGGTCTCGATCCGAACGTGGCAACGATCTTTGTTCAGAGTCATGTGCCTGAGCACTCACAGCTCGGTTGGGTCATGGAATGCACTGTCTCGTACGGCGAGCTGTCCCGTATGACACAGTTCAAAGACAAGTCTGCAAAGCGTGAAACTGACTTCGTTGCCGCTGGACTGTTTACCTATCCCGCACTTCAGGCTGCAGACATTTTGCTGTATGACGCGAATGAGGTTCCGGTAGGAGATGACCAGCGTCAACACATTGAAATCACTCGCGATATTGCAATTCGCTTCAACAGTCGTTTTGGAGACACCTTTGTGATTCCCGAAGCGGTTACTCCTGCGGCAGGCGCACGAGTAATGGATCTACAGGCTCCAACGTCAAAGATGTCAAAGTCGTCAGAATCTGATGCGGGATGTGTGTTCTTGCTTGATGATCCAAAAACGATTGAAAAGAAATTCAAACGAGCGGTTACCGATTCTGATTCCGAAGTGCGTTACAACGTTTCGGAAAAGCCTGGTGTATCGAATCTTCTCGACATTCTCGCGGCAGCGAGTGGTGGCAGTGCCGAGTCACTTGCCGGTGAGTACTCGCAGTACGGCCCACTAAAGAATGACGCCGCAGACGCAGTAATTGCGATGCTTGAACCCATCCAAACGCGTTACCACGAGTTGATGGACGATCGAGCTGAGCTGCAACGCCTCCTAAATGTTGGAGCAGAACGCGCCCAGCATCAAGCAGCCGAAACCCTACAACGGGCGTACGAAGCCATTGGGCTCCTCTCCCGCTAGAACAACCTCACCCGCAGTTTCTCGGAAGGCGGTCGATCGAACGCTCTTTCGGCTTGCTATTCCAGCACTCGGAACACTCGCAGTTGAGCCGTTGTATGTCGCCACCGACACTGCAATTATTGGGCGCGTTGGTGCCGAAGAACTTGCGGGGCTTGCCGCTGCCGCAACCGTGTTGGCGTTAATTGTTGCTGGCACAAACTTTCTCGCTTACGGAACTACCGAGCGAATCGCTAATGCCAGAGGCGCGACTGACAACAATCGGGCGGTTTCATTTGCTCGACATGCGCTCATCTTGGGTGCGAGCATCGGTCTGCTTGCATGTGTGGTCTTACTGGTCTTTGCAGGACCATTGGTGTCTACGTTGGGTGCAGGAGATGAGGTCACTTCTCATGCGACTCGGTATCTACAAATCGCCTCCCTCGGGTTACCCGCCGTCGTCTCCATGATTGCTGCGCAAGGGGTGCTTCGGGGGCACGCCGATTATCGACGCCCGTTCGTTGTTCTTATGGCGAGCAACGTGCTGAATGCAGTGATTGAAGTTCCCTTGGTGTTCTGGGCGGGCTGGTCGATCACAGGCTCTGCCCTATCAACAGTGATTGCTCAATACGTGGGAGCCATTTGGTTACTGAAAATCTGTATTCCCCATCTCTCAAATAGTGGGAAGTGGCAATTGGATCGATCGATGGTGCGTGAGCTCATGCGCGTTGGCCGTGATCTTGGCATTCGGGTGTTCTCGATGCTCGCAATTTTCACTTCGGGAACCGTCCTCGCAGCAAGAAGTGGAGATGCGGTGCTCGCTGCACACCAAATTGTGAATGGATCGTTTTTGTTGCTCGCACTCTGTCTCGATGCTGTGTCTATCCCTGCTCATACGCTCCTTGGCGAGTCTCGAGGTTCTGGAGAGCGTACGAACCAACGGCTCATCGCTCAGCGGGTCTATTTCTGGAGTGCTGTTGTCGGAATCTGCATTGCGATTGTTGTATTCGTCCTTTCCAACGAACTGCCGGCGCTCTTTACAGCGAATGAGGCCGTCCGAGACGCAGCATCCGGTGGGCTAAAGCTGCTTGCAGTCGGGCTCATTCCCGGTGCGATCGCATTTGGAGGAGATGGAGTTCTCATCGGTCTATCGGATAACCGCTTCTTAGGCCTAGCCGCCTTCGGACATACGGTCATGATGGCGAGTGTGCTCGTATTTGACAGTGTTCGCAATGGTCCGGGGCTGGCGACTATCTGGGGTCTCCTTGCATTCTGGATGCTGATTCGCGCAGTCACAGTCGTCGTTAGAAGCCGATTGTTACTCAGTCGTTAACGGCACCTCAGATGTCGTCCGCTCGTCGCAACAACTGGCCCCAGGCGCCCTCTCCACTTGCGGTTTCAATTGTTAGGGCATCGCTCTCAGCCTGAACCAACAGGTGTCTGCCGAGTTCTTCATGTTGGTGATAGCGACGGAATTTTTTGGTACGCGGACCTACGACTGTCGCGGCGATACGTTCAAAGGTATTGAGATTTGAACAAATTTTTCCGACGTCGTGTAAGAGCACACCGGCGCGAATCTTCGCCGGGGCACCTTGGGTGAGGACGTCAAACCGTTGCAGGACCATCACCGAATGTGACTGATCAGCACGTGACATCCGCTTCCAGAGCGCGAGTTCCGCTTCGCTGAGTAGGGTCGCAATTTCATTCAAATTGACCGCCGAGATGCTCGGCGGTCGAATGGAATACCAGGTTCGTCGGACGAGATGGATCAGCACGAAGAATTTCTCCGCTTCGCACGAGGATGAGCTGCAACATACGACTCCCATAGTCGCTCTTGGCTCACTCGGGTATACAACTGAGTCGTTGAGATTGATGCGTGCCCCAACATTTCTTGAACTATTCGGAGATCAGCACCGTGATCTAGCAAGTGTGTGGCACAGGAATGCCGAAGGACATGAGGCGATAGTTGTTCGGTGATTCCAGCACGTTCTCCTGCTTGTTTGATGACGAGCCAGATTCCTTGCCGAGAAATACGGCCACCACGGCGATTCAAAAACACAGCTTCGGCATCATCACGTTTGCGCCATTGCTTCGGAACAAGAAGTGGCCGGCCCTGTGTCCCATACCAATCATCAAGAGCAGACAATGCATTTGACCCAAACGGAACAATTCGCTCTTTTGCTCCCTTCCCGAATAGGCGGACCAATTGACTATCAAAGTCGATATCTGATGTCGAAAGCCCAACGATCTCACTCACTCTTGCCCCGGTGGCATACATCAATTCAAGAATTGCTCGATCACGGCGAGATAACGGATCTCCTGCAGAACAAGACTCAATGATTCGGACGATCGAGTCTTCGTCAAGAGGCTTCGGAATTCCTGATGGCACCTTGACGCCATCAAGACCACCCGCCGGATCGTCACCCCGAATCGATTCCGTCACCAAAAAGCGGTGCAACATTCGAATCGCCGCAACATTTCGCGCGACCGAGGTGGACGCAGCACCACCCCTTTCTCTTTCGGCGATAAATGCGACGATCGCTTCTTCGTCGACACCCGACAGGTCACTTTCTGAGCGATTAAGAAACTCGACGTAACGTCGCAAGTCGCGTCGATACGCATCAACCGTGTGTGAACTACGTCCTCGCTCTGTAGAGAGCCAGAGAAGAAAATCTTCGACCTCTAGAGGCATTGCCGAAGGATCAAGACGGGAAGAATTCACTCTGTCAAAGAATCCTCTCGCGAGAGCATTCGTTCTGCGAGCAACAAGAGCACCACGGTTTTGGCATCTGTAATTTCACCCTCTTCAACAAGCTCGAGGCCCCTTTGTAATGGGAGGTGATGGACTTGCATATGTTCCTCCTCGGGACCTTGACGATCGGAATTCCCTTGGACACAGTCCGTTGCGATGAAGAGTTCGGTTATTGCGTCTGACATCCCTGGAGAAGGTTTGAGCGAGAATACGTGTTCAAGTTTTCCTGCAGTCAAGCCGACCTCTTCCAGAAGTTCCCGACGGGCAGTTTCAGATATTGGTTCGCCAGGAATATCTCGCATCCCGGCTGGAACCTCCAGAATGGCTTCGCCGTACACAGGCCGGTACTGCCGCAACAGGATGATTGACGGAACCCCTTCGGGGTCGAACATCAACGGGAGAACAGCCACCGAACCCGGCGACCGTACGACATCTCGGGTAAAGGTGTTGCCACCAGGGTCGCTAAAGGTGCCGACGACGACATTCCAAACACCACCTGTATGGACAAGTTCGTCACCGTGATGACGAAAACCGCCCATCAATTCACTCTCGCGGAGCTCTTCTCCTGACGATCAGCATGCTCGAGTGCAGCCCCGATCAAATCGCGGAACAACGGGTGAGGACGATCAGGGCGACTCTTGAACTCAGGATGTGCCTGCGTTGCCACCCAAAACGGGTGATCTGGGATCTCGATGAACTCGACGAGGCGTCGATCTGGTGAAACACCGCTGCATACCAGGCCAGCCTCTTCTAACCGCGAGCGGTACGCAGGATTGAATTCGTACCGGTGTCGATGACGTTCGCTGACAACGGGCTCTCCATAAGAAGAATGAACCTTCGAACCAGGGGTGAGTACGGCGTAATACGCACCTAACCGCATCGTTCCACCCAAGTCGGTGACATCACGCTGATCGTGCATGAGGTCGATGACTGGATGCCTGCTGGAAGCCTCAAATTCGGTGGAGTTTGCCTCGTCAAGGCCCGCTACATCGCGGGCGAACTCGACTGTCATCGCGTGCAAACCGAGACAAAGACCAAGACATGGAATGTTGTTCTCTCGGGCGTGTCGGGCTGCAGCGATCTTGCCTTCAAACCCGCGGGAGCCGAACCCACCAGGGATCACAAGTCCGTCAACGTCTGATAATCGACCTTGCCCAAGCAGCCCCTCCACGTCTTCTGCTTGTATCCACTCGATCTCAACCTTGGCTCCGTGATGAAACCCTGCATGCTTGAGACTCTCAACAACAGAAAGGTATGCGTCTTGAAGTTGCACATACTTACCGATCAGGCCAATACGAACCGGTTTTGTTGCAGCTTCAACCGTTTCAACCAACCCATTCCAACCGCTGAGATCAATCTCTTTGTCGTCTATGCGGAGAATGTCGAGGCATACCGAATCGAGACCCTCATCGTGCAGCAACAGTGGTAATTCATAAATGTTGCCAACATCGAACGCGTTCACAACCGCTCGCTCATCAACATCGCACATGTTCGAAATTTTGTGTTTCAACTCAGTCGAAAGTGGTGCTTCGCTTCTGCAAACAATGACATCTGGCTGAATGCCTCGGCTACGAATCTCGGTCACTGAGTGCTGTGTTGGCTTTGTCTTCTGTTCTCCTGCAGGCCCAATGAATGGAACGAGCGTCACATGGATGTAGCAAACATTGTCACGACCTGCATCCTTGCGGAACTGACGTATTGCCTCGAGGAATGGCAGGATCTCAATGTCACCTACTGTTCCTCCCACTTCGGTAATAACAACATCGACGTCATCAGTCGAAACGCGCTCAATCCGGCGCTTAATCTCATCTGTGATGTGAGGAATTACTTGAACGGTTTTTCCGAGATAATCGCCTTTTCGCTCCGCGGCCATGACTGCTTGGTAAATCGAACCGGTTGTCGCGTTCGAACTACGGGTAAGAGATTCATCAATGAAACGCTCGTAGTGGCCAAGGTCAAGGTCGGTTTCGCCTCCATCATCAGTAACGAAAACCTCACCGTGCTCATAGGGGTTCATCGTGCCTGGGTCGAGGTTGATATAAGGATCAAGCTTCTGCATGGTGACGCGAAGCCCACGCATTTTGAGGAGACGACCAAGAGAACTCGCGGTCAACCCTTTGCCGAGAGAACTGACCACACCACCCGTTACGAAAATATGCTTGGGCAACTGATCCTCCGTCCTAATCGAGCCCACACTCGTTGCTGACGGAATAACACCATACCTCGCCTGGGACTCCGATGGTGTCCATCTCAACGATCAAGGAGCCGACGTGCGACTGTCATCGATTCTTCGTCGTGTGAGCCGGTGAGCATTCTCGCAATTTCTTGCTCCCTTGCGTCATCATCGACATACATCGGATTAGAAATCGGTACACCGTCTATGTGGTCCTTGGTCACGACGAGGTGTGCATCCGCAGCGGCAGCAACCGTCGCAAGGTGAGTGACCACAACTATTTGGCGGACTTCTGCCGCCTTTTTCAGGGCATGTGCGATCGCTTCACCGGCCGATGCGTCTACCCCAGAGTCAATTTCGTCGAAAACTGTGCACATTGCACCACTCCGTCGACCTGCTGCAAGATCTAGTGCAAGCATGCAGCGAGCTGTTTCTCCACCTGATGCAACTTTGCCGAGTGTGCGCAACTCATCTGAGCCATTTGAGGAAAACAGAAAATCGACCGCTCCCCCATCTACGCCATCAACCTGAACGTCGAAACGGGAATATGGCATCCCCAACAGCGTGAGATGACTGTTCACCTCTTGAGCGAGTAGTGGAGCACGATCAGAACGCTCTCGTCTTAGGTCATCTGCGGCCTTTAGATATTCCTTCTCAGCAACTGCTAACGAAGCTTCCAATTCTTGGAATCGAAGATCGTGGTGTTGAAGGCGTTCAGACTGCTCTGCGATTTCGTCGCGATAGTGGAGAACTTCGAGAATTGTTTCTCCGTAACGTCTGCAAAGACCCTTCAGCGACGAAATTCGCTCGCGTACACGACTGAGACGGCTGGGATCTTCTTCTAGCTCAGACACTTGCGAGCGCAGGCCATGGGCAATATCGGACAATTCTGTGAGCACTCCATCGAGACGCGTTGCAGACTCCTCGAAACTCTCGACCTGCTCTAGTTCCCTCAGCAGTGATCTCAGGTCGTCATCGTCATCGAGAATGGAGATCGCTTCGTTGGCGACCCTTCGCACACGATCGACGTCACCTAAGAGCTTTTCTTCAGTCTGCAAGTCCACCAATTCGTCGGGTTGTGGAGAAACCTCATCGATCTCACGAAGCTGATACTCCAGGAAATCAATCTCGCGTTGACGCTCGCTCGCGATTCCACCAAGTGTTGCCATCTCGGCTTTTAGAGCGGCAAGGTCGCCCGCAAGTCTGTCGGTCGCCTCTCTCGAAATAACTCCAAATTCGTCCAGAAGATCTGATCGAACACGAGTGTTTCCAAGCCGATGTTGTTCGTGCTGTCCATGAATTTCAACGAAGGAGGAGGACATTTCTGCAAGCGCAAATGCGGTCGATGGACGGCCGTCGATATACGCGCGAGATCGACCGTCTCGAGGAACAACACGGGAGAGCACATGTTCGGCGACAGTTCCATCTTCGTTGGTCGTCTCGATACGAAGATCAATTCTTGCCTCGTCGCTCCCGGCCCGAACTACGTCGGATTCGCTTCGAGCTCCGCACGCCAATGAGAGCGCCGAAAGAAGAACACTCTTACCCGCACCACTCGCTCCTGTTATGGCAATGAGTCCAGAGTTGAAGAGCACCGTCGCCCGCTCGATAACAACAAAATCCTCAATGTGGAGTTCTCGAATCATGTCATCGATCGAACAGGCTGAACTTCGCCTTCAAGACTTGGTGATAACGATGCTCGCCAAAGCGAACGAAGGAGGCTGTTCGAGAGGACGGCTTGCAGGTCACTCTCGATGCATCTTCTAAGTCAGTCACAGTGACCCCATCGACGACGAGCGCGGCCGAGCGATGACCGGCGACCTCAATCTCGACGATTTCGGAAGGATCAAGCACGAGGCTCCTGTCAAATAGCATGTGAGGAGCGACTGGGGTTACCAACATTGCACGGTGTCGTGGAGAAACGACCGGACCACGCGCCGACAAGGAATATGCAGTCGATCCCGTAGGCGTTGAAACGATCAATCCGTCAGCTGCGTACGAAGTGAATGCATTTCCATCGATGATCAAATTGAGCCGAACGGTGTTACCTGATTGCCGTTTCTCAACAACCGCTTCATTCAACACCGTCCACTGGCCCAACGGTGACCCATCCGAGCTAGTGGCCTCAACACTCAGCATCATCCGATCCTCAGCGAACCACTCTCCCAGCTCAGGCCCCTGGGTGAATCGTTCAAGAGCATCTGGCAACCCGTCGCCCTCGACTTCGGTCAGATAACCCAGATTTCCAAGATTGACACCAATGATCGGTACTGGAGCACCATCAAGTAGACGAACTGCACGAAGAACGGTGCCATCACCTCCGAGGCAGAGCACAAGATCCGCCTCAGACGGATTGCCCTCAAAGGTTTGCAAGCCGGACTCTGAAAGCGCCGCGATATCGCTTTCACCGATCCCACAGGAGTGGCCACGTTCTAAAAGCCAGGATGCTGCGACTCGAGCAAGATCAATCGCACGGGGCTGACGATGGTGGCCGACTACGAGCACCTTCATTGCGTCACCGACCCAACACTGGGCGCCCTCAGCGCAAGCAAATACTCACGATTACCGTCGGCTCCGTGAATAGGACACTCCATAACCCCTATCGTGTCACAGCGAAGCCCTTCGAAAGCGCTGCAGACCTTATCCAATGCCATTTGTCTGTCGGAGTCATTTGCAATCACGCCTTTTCCTTCTGACGCGATTTGCCGTCCGACCTCAAATTGGGGTTTCACGAGCAATACCATCGGCGCCCCGACCTCACAAAGAGCGATGAGAGAAGAAGCGACGGTCGTAAGCGAAATAAAGGAGAGATCCGCTACCAGAACGTCGAACAGACCGCCAACAGCCGTCGGCTTTAATTCGCGGATATCTGTTCTCTCCATCGACGTCACACGGCTATCCGTCATAAGGCGCTGGTGTAACTGTCCTCGGCCGACGTCGACGGCAAGAACCGAATCTGCACCATGTTGTAACAAGCAGTCTGTGAATCCTCCCGTTGACGATCCGCAGTCAATCGCACGGCTGCCGTTGACAGCGTCAGGAATACCTGGCCACTCTTCGAAGGCCGCCAGTAACTTTTCACCGCCTCGTCCCACAAAGCGAGCCGGTGGTCCATCTACAGCAACGGATTCACTTGGCGAGACCAATCGAGACGACTTGTCGGCCACCGCACCTGCCACACGAACTCTGCCAGCAGCAATCGCTTCCGCAGCTGCTGTGCGACTCGGCAGCAAGCCACGGCGAACCAACTCGACATCAAGGCGCCGACGTTGCTGCGCCACTACAACTCCCCAAGGAGATGAGGTAGGGCGTCATGTAAACATGGTGACTCGTGCCACACAGAGACGTCGACCGCATCTGGCGCAACACCACTTGAAACTGCGAGAAAATGGCAACCAAGACGAGCAGCAAATCGGCCATCCGTCGTGTAGCGGTCACCAACCATGACTGCTGCTGTGGGGTCAAATGTTCCGATCCTCTGCCGAAGAGCCTCTGCCATTGGCTCGTGTGGTTTACCTGCGATCTGAGCCACTTGACCGGAAGCTGCTTCAACTGCTGCCAGGATCGCTCCGCCCCCCGGAGCTTGTCCAGACACAGTTGGAAAGGTTGCATCCGAGTTCGTTCCAATCAGGCGTGCGCCCTTTCGCACTGCACGTGACGCGCGATGAAGTTTCTCGTAATCAAAATCGGTGTGCAAACCAACGATCACTGCGTCAACTGGCTGTTCTTGCTCATCGCCAGTATTAGACACGGCGATGGCACCAACCTCAGTGACAGCCCCTTCGACTCCTGGTCCTCCGCAGATCAGGACCCGTTCATCTTCATGAAGCATTGAGGCCGCTGCTTGTGCGCTAGTAATCAACTGACTGTGATGATCGATGCCAGCCCGCGCAAGTCGTTCCAGATAATGGGAAGGCGGCCGATTCGAGTTGTTCGTAACAAACCAGATTGACACCCCTTGCTGATGCAGTTCGGACAGTGCCGTCGCCGATCCTTCAATCATCTCGCTTCCACTCCATACCACGCCGTCGAGATCGCAAATCAGGTGTCGGAGTTTCGCCACGCAACTTGTGTAGCACGGAAACATGGGAATTCCTGCCTCCGCGTGGCAGAGTTGATGCATGCCAATTTTCGCTCCCTTCTTGGGTTTGAGATTTCAAACAGAGATTCTCGAGGAATCGGTCGCTCCTCCATATGACGTGCTGAGTGATGAGGAGGTCGCAACGCTTCGCGCATCATCGCCGTCGAACGTGACGTGGATCGATGTGCCACAAGCAATCGATGGACCAAATCCATATGAGATAGCCGCGACCAAGATGGCCGAATGGCGATCCACCGGGGTGGTCGTGAGCGACGACGAACCAACCTTCACGATTTACCGAATGACGTTTACGGATGAAACAGGTGTGGTGCGCACCATCAGTGGTGTTATCGGCGCATTAGAGGTAGTTGATGATCAGGCAGGGGGCGTTCTTCCGCACGAGCGAACAACTCCAAAAGCGAGTACCGATCGGCTGGACCTGACGATTGCTACCCAGGCCAACCTTTCTCCGATTTGGGGACGCTCGCGGGCACCTGGAGGGTGTGTGGCCTTGTGTGCACCAGGTGTAGTTCTCGGCCTAGTCTGGATCGGCGACGTCACTCATACTGTCGAAAGGGTGTCTGACCAAAGCCGCATCGCTGAAATTCAACGACTCGTGGAGTCTGCCGATGTGTTGATCGCTGACGGGCATCATCGTTATGGCGTTGCCCGCCAATTTCGAACATATGCCCAGGATCGCGAACCACAAATCGCAGATGAAGCCTCAACGACAATGGTTTTTGTCAACGAGATGAGCCCAGAACAATTGGCGGTCGCGGCAATTCATCGCCTGTATACAGATGTCGACGTAACCGTCTTGCGGGAAGCGCTTTTGCAGTCGTATAACGTCATTGCTGAAGCCCCAGCAGATGAGCAAGTCCTCCAACTGATGGCTGACAACTCTGCGATTGCCCTTGTTTCAGGGAAGAACATTGTCGAACTGCTCGTGCCCCGGCGTGACGCTGACCTAGGCGACCGTGACCTTGACGGTGCTCGACTCGAAACCGCCCTCACATCGATTTCTCATTCTGTCAGATACCAACACGGGGTCTCCAACGTCGTGTCTGCCGTTACATCTGGTCAGGCCTCAGCAGGCATTCTCATAAGGCCAGTTCCGTTCGAGGAGATCGTCCGCACGGCTGAGCAAGGCGACCTCATGCCGCCAAAATCAACGTTCTTTACACCAAAACTTCTTACCGGCCTTGTCATCAGGCCAATGGGCTAACTGCGTGATGCTTGGAAAATACCTTCGATTGAGGCATCGAGCATCGAGTCAAATTCTTCGTCAGTCTGCTGAGATTGCAGTCCCTCGGTAAGTGCTCGCGAGAAACTTGCAATGACACCCTTGTTTCGGCTCAAACGTTCATTCGCCTCTTCTCTGCTGTAGCCACCAGACAAAGCGACGACCCGAGCAACCGCAGGGTGTTCAACGAAGACGTCATACAACCCCTCAACCTCAGGAAGCGTTAACTTCAGCATCACAGGCGACGCTGGATCAACCTGTGCGAGTGCGTCCAACATTGCAGCCTTAAGTAGTTCCTCAGCGCCTGCCTTGTCTGGAGCGTGGATGTCGACCTCGGGTTCGATAATCGGTACCAAACCAGCCGCGCAAATTTGAGCACCAATTTCAAACTGTTGCTCGACAACAGCAGCCACACCAAGGCTGTCGGAGTTAGCAATCACTGAACGCATCTTGGTTCCGAAGATGCCCGCATCAACCGCGCGATCCAAAAGTGAACCAAGATCAGGCATCGGTTTCATCACCTGAGCGCCGTTGACAGCATCTGCAAGACCCTTGTCGACTTTCAGAAACGGAACGACACGCTTTTGTTCCCAAAGATATGAAGCGGTTGAGCGACCATCAACCTGACGATCCATCGTCATTTCAAAAAGAATTGCACCGAGGACACGCTCACCCGAAAATGCTGGCGACATCATGATTCGAGATCTCATTGCGTGCATAAGATCGAACATCTCTTCATCGTTGGACCACGAACCATCGGCGATGCCGTATAGCCCCAGCGCTTTCGGCGTACTTCCGCCACTCTGGTCGAGGGCTGCAATAAAGCCATCGTCGTTACGAACGCGTTGTAGTTGTTCCTGATTCATGTTCACTCCTGTCGTATCTGAATCAATCAGCTTTCGGAAGCACCCGCAGTCCGAGATCATTCAAAACGGTCGGCTCCACCGGTAGAGGCGATTTTGTCATAGGGTCAGCGCCGCTTTGCGTTTTTGGATAGGCAATCACTTCGCGAATGTTGTCCTCCCCCGCAAGAATTGCAGTCAGACGGTCGAGCCCAAACGCAAATCCGCCATGCGGTGGTGCTCCGTAATCAAAGGGTCGAAGGAAGAATCCAAATTTGCTATCCGCTTCTTCCTCGGTAATTCCCAGTGCAGCAAATACCCGGCGTTGCAGTTCTGGTTCGTGAATTCGGATCGAACCCGAACCAAGCTCCCAACCATTCAGCACCAAGTCGTACGCGATTGATCGCACCGAGAGAGGGTTGGATTCGATCTGATCCACATCGTCTGGATGAGGCCTTGTAAACGGGTGGTGTCCTGGGCGAGGGTTTCCAGTCACTGAGTCGACACCGACGAAGAGTGGAAATTCCACCACCCACACATAACGGTACGGACCCTCATGAACAGGTGGCCTCCCGAGATCATTCCGTAACGTTCCGAGGACTTCACATGTCGTTGCCCATTCATCGGCAACTATGAGAATGAGGTCACCCTCGGATGCTTGCGTAAGGCGACGCACGGAATCTGATTCATCATCGCTCAAGAACTTGGCAACAGGTGAGTCAAAGCCCTCTGTCGTGACTTTGAGCCACACGAGCCCCTTCGCGCCGATTCCCTTCGCTCGGTCGGTGAGCTTGTCGAGTTGATTACGGCCGAATTCTGAAGCGGCACCTTCAACACGAATTCCCTTTATCGACTCTGCACCAGCAAATGCTTTGAACTCCGTACGAGCAAATACATCGGTGAGTTCAACAAGCTCCATGCCAAATCTAAGATCGGGTTTGTCAACGCCAAACCGGTTCATTGCGTCGTGCCATGTGATTCGCTCAATAGCGGGTGGGCGCTCCCCCAATACCGCCTCGGCAGCGGATAGAACCGCATCTCCCACAGCATCAAGAACATCGTCTTGATTCACGAACGACATTTCCATGTCGAGCTGCATGAACTCGTACTGTCGATCCGCACGAAGATCCTCATCACGAAGACATCGAGCGATTTGGTAGTACCGGTCTGTGCCACCAACCATCAGCAACTGTTTGAACAACTGTGGTGACTGCGGAAGTGCATAGAACTCGCCAGGCGATTTGCGACTCGGCACGAGGAACTCACGGGCACCTTCAGGTGTGGACGGCACCAGCATCGGTGTCTCGACTTCAACAAACCCTTGGCGTTCCATTGAGGTTCTCACCGCGCTATTTACCTTTGCGCGAACGCGGAGATTTCTCTGCATCCTGGTGCGTCGAAGATCGAGATACCGATATTGAAGACGCACATTTTCATCGACGTCATTTGCGCGGTCGTCGATAGAGAACGGGGGCGGATCGGCTCGACGTAGGATCTCAACCTCGCAATCGCCTATTTCGATCTCGCCTGTAGGAAGTGAGTCGTTGACAGTTCCTTCAGGGCGAGCGCGAACTACTCCCGTAATGCGAACGACGTATTCTGATCGAACATCAACATTGTTATTGATAACGCACTGCAGCAAACCACTGTGATCACGTAGGTCAACAAAGGCGAGGTGCTCGCCATGCTCGCGCCTCCGACCGACCCAGCCGCACACTGCAACCTCAGTGCCAATGTCAGCCGCTCTCAGGTCACCACAGAGGTGTGAACGCATAGTGGTCGCGCCAAAGCCTTGTGAGGGGGATGTCATTACTCTGCTCCTTGCAAAGACGAAAAGTGTGTACTCAGTGTGGCCAGCAAATCGCTCCTTGGCACCGAAATCTGTTCTGCATCGGTTCGAAGATCTCGAATCAGGGCAGTGTCCGAGGCTCGCTCATCCTCACCGATGAGTACTGCGAAGCGGGCACCACTTCTGTTGGCTGCTTTCATTTGGGCCTTCATGCTTCTGCTGTCCCAACTACGTTCAGCTCGAATCCCAGATGATCTCAATTCGGTGCAAATCAACAGCGCATCGCTGCCATCACCTACATCAACAACGAACACATCGGCGTTTAGCTTGGGCGCTGGAAATACGCCTTCATCGTCACATGCGAGCAGCGTCCTATCAAGCCCAATCGCGAAGCCGACACCCGGAGTGTCTGGACCGCCAAGGTCAGCAACCAAACCGTTATAACGACCGCCTCCACCCAACGCATTCTGCGCTGAATCAAGAGTGCCGCCTCGATATTCGAAGGTGGTGCCTCGGTAATAATCAAGGCCACGTACGAGTTTTAGATCTACCGAGAACGGCACCCCGACCGAGGAAAGCCCATTACAAAACGTCTCGAAATGAGTAGCTGCTCCGTCAGACCAAAAACTGTTAATGAGAGGAGCTTCAGCGATTACCGCTTGATCCTGTTGACGTTTGCTGTCGAGAACACGCAACGGGTTTCTTGACAGTGTCTGCTGTGACTCTGGGGACAACTCCCCTAACCGATCGTTGAAATATTTCCCAAGAGCTGAAACGTAGGCAGCGCGATCCTCTGGTTCCCCAAGTGAATTGACTGCAAGCTCAATCTGTTGCAATCCAAGCGATGAAAAGAAGGTCCAGCCGAGTTGCACAACTTCAACGTCAACAAATGGGTCGAGTGAGCCGAGAACCTCGACACCGACCTGGTCAAACTGCCTGTATCGGCCTCGCTGCGGTTTTTCGTAACGAAAATTAGGGCCTGAATACCAGGCTTTAAATGGTGTGGTAGGCCGATGTTCAACAAAGCTCCGACAAATACTTGCGGTCTGTTCCGGTCGGAGCGCAACATGACGCTCTCCCTTGTCCACGAAGTCGTACATCTCTTTCGTGACTACGTCGGTGGCCTCACCCAGTCGTGTAAAGACACCGATGTCTTCCAGAAGCGGAGGGATGACAAGTTCGTATCCGGCAGCGCTCACAGTGCTCTCGAAGACATCGACAAAACGCCGCCACCGCAACGATTCGGGCGCGGTGATGTCACGCATTCCTGGGCTTGTGCTGAAATCGGGCACGTGGCGAGGTTACCGGCCTCAGTCAACTCCTGCGGTGATCATTCAGGAGTTCCCGTCCGGTCCGCCGCCGGGAACAATTCTGTACGCGTCGTATACCGAGTTGATTGACTTGATGCGATGAATCACAGTGTGTAACTGCGTTGCATTTGACAACTCAAATCCAAACCGCATCTTGGCGACGCGATCGTCGCCGGTGAGCGTCTCACACGACACGATGTTGACGTGATGATCACCGAGCGCATTTGCTACGTCACGCAACAGATTCGTGCGGTCAAGAGCGACAACTTCAACACCGGCATTCACGACAGTCTGCTGGCGATCAGAGTCCCAGTCGACGTCGATGAGTCGTGCTGACTGTTCTTCGCTCAAACCGAGTGCATTCGCGCAGTCAGATCGGTGAACGCTGATGCCTCGACCGCGGGTCACAAACCCGACAATTGAGTCGCCAGGAACTGGCGTGCAACAACTTGCAAGACGAACAAGAAGGTCTTCAAGGCCTTCGACGTGCACGCCAGACTCGCTATCACGGCGAAGACGGTGTCGAAGGATTTCCTCCGGTGGCGCATCCACCGCTTGCTCTGGATAGAAAGCTTTCGACATTCGCAACGCAACACTTCTGGCAGACTGATGTCCCTCGCCGATAGCTGCAAGCAAGTTGTCGAGATCGCCTTGTGAGGTTTCTTCAACAATCCGCACAAACTCATCGTGTGTCCAGACCTGTTGTAACGGGACACGTTCCCGCTTGAACTCGTAAGTGAGTTCGTCTCGACCATCGTCAATTGCATCTAGGCGACGTTCACGACTGAACCATTGACGAATTTTGTTTCGTGCCCGTGTTGATACGACAAAGGCCAACCAATCTTGTGATGGCGACGCATCTTCTGATTTCGACGTCAGAATCTCACAAGAGTCTCCACTTGTGAGGGTGCTATCGAGTGCGACAAGGCGACCGTTCACTTTGGCGCCGTAACACGCGTGTCCCACTTCAGTGTGTACCGCGTAGGCGAAATCGATTGGTGTTGAGCCAATCGGAAGCGCAACAACACGGCCGTTCGGAGTGAAGACATACACCTCGTCCTGGTCGAGGTCTGTTTTGAGCGTCTCCATGAATTGGGAGGGGTCGTCAACCTCGGCCTGCCAATCGACGAGTCGGTTGAGCCAATCGATATCGCTCTCATCGCTACCGCTCTTGTAGGCCCAATGAGCGGCCACGCCCCACTCAGCTCTACGGTGCATCTCCTCGGTTCTAATCTGCACCTCCATCGGTCTGCCGTTTGCACCAATGACCGTCGTATGGAGGCTCTGATAAAGATTAAATTTCGGCATCGCGATGTAGTCCTTGAAACGACCAACCACCGGTCGCCAATTGCCGTGGATACTGCCGAGAGCGGCATAACAGTCCTTAACGGAAGGGGCGATCACTCGTACCGCAACAATGTCGAAGATGTCGTCGAAGTCACGACCCTTCACCACCATTTTCTCGTAAATGCTCCAAAGATGTTTGCCACGTCCAGTCACCTCGCACTGAACACCCGCTTCTCCAAGACGAGTTCGAACACTTGCGACCGCCTGCGCTACATACACATCACGCTCAGGAGTACGTTCTGAAACGAGGTGGTCTAACTCCGCGAAACGTTTTGGATGAAGTGCTGCAAATGACAAATCTTCAAGTTGTTGACGCACCTCTTGAATACCTAGGCGGTGTGCCAACGGGGCATAGATATCTAAGGTTTCTTGGGCAATGCGATGCTGTCGTTCAGGAGACATCGATGCGATTGTTCTCATGTTGTGAAGGCGGTCCGCAAGCTTGATGAGAAGAACACGAAGGTCCTTTGCCATCGCAACCAACATCTTGCGCATGGTTGCTGCTTGTTGTGCCTCCTTCGAATCAAATTGAAGCCGGTCAAGCTTCGTGACACCATCCACGATTTCTGCAACATCGATACCAAAATCTCGGCGAAGGTCGTCAAGGGAAAGTTCCGTGTCTTCTACAGCGTCGTGTAGAAGCGCAGCCGCCAGAGATATGTCATCGAGACCAAATTCAGCAACAATTTTCGCAACCGCAAGCGGATGATGAATGTAACTTTCACCACTCGAGCGCATCTGGGTGCCGTGAGCCTCTGATGCCACGTCGTACGCGCGTGTAACTATTGCTGTCGACGCTTTTGGGTGGTGCTTACGGTAGGACTCGAGTACAGGTGAAAGGTGCCCCTGCAGGTTCTGTTCACTATGGCGGCGCCACGGAAGAACTCGGTCAACAGTTGCCATAACTTCTCGTTACATCCTCAAAAGGCTCTCAACGCGACGATCTCCGAGTCGCTGACGACCAGATAATGCGGTGAGTTCAAGTAACACGGCGACGCCTACGACATCTCCCCCAAGAGCCTCAACGAGTTTGCAAGTGGCTTCAGCGGTTCCACCAGTTGCAAGAACGTCGTCAACAACGAGGACACGTTCTCCATGGCGAATGGCATCACGGTGAATTTCAAGACGATCCGATCCGTACTCGAGATCGTATTCCTCACGCGCAACGGCCCACGGCAACTTCCCAGGTTTTCTCACTGGAACGAAACCCGCCCTCAGTCGATATGCAACGGGTGCCGCAAGAATAAATCCACGAGCTTCAACACCGACAACCATTGAGATCTGTTCGTCATGCAGAGTTGCGACGATGTCGTCAACCGCTCTACCGAAAGTGGCGGGACTGCCGAGTAACGGAGTGATGTCCTGGAAGGTGACGCCATCGACTGGATAGTCGACAATCTCTCGAAGAAATGGTGTCATCCATTCGGACGTTGTCATATAGGAAGACTATCCGAGACCGCCAACAAGTCTTAGCGACGACGCTTCTTTCTCGGGCGTGGTTCATGCCGAAGTACTGATGCAGCACTCGACGATGGTGCGGAACGTTCGCCAGTGTTCTCGCTTGGGTCGGCAGACCGAGCACGCCGAGATACAGAACCGCCAAGAACGAGTGTTCGGAGATCTTCGCCGGCCACATGCGCTGTTCCGTCTTTGCGCCACATTTCAGATGAGACCTTCAGGGTGGCGAGAGTTGGTGCAGCTACGAATACAGATGAATACGTGCCCATCAGCATTCCGATCAGTAGCGCGATAGCAAATTCACTCAAGGTGGATGCTCCGAGAACACCTGCGCCCACCACTAGGAGAGAAATAACAGGCAACACCGATGAAATCGAGGTGTTCGCCGATCGCATCATCACCTGGTTCATTGAGACATTGATGACATCGCCGTAGCCGATTCGTACACCGGCAAATCTCGTCTCATTTTCCTTGACACGGTCAAATACGACAATCGTGTCGTAAAGCGAGTATCCGAGAATAGTGAGAAACGCAATCACAGTCGCGGGAGTCACAACGAAACCGAACAACGAGTAAAGCCCAACGCTGATCACAACATCATGCAACATCGCGAGAATTGCAGCTACTGCCATTCTCCATTCGAACCTCAGCGATATGAAAATTGCGACCACGATTAAGAAAATGACGAGCGCTCTCACCGCCTTATTCGTGATGTCGCTACCCCAACTTGCGCTGACCACATTGACGTTGATGTCATCAACATCAACTGCAGCGGCCTCGGCAAGAAGAGCACTAATTTCTCTGGCCTGAGCGTCAGTGATCGAACGAACTTGAACCTTGACAAACGAGCCGCTATCTGAGTCGCGCAACTGAATCCGCGAACCTTCGGTGTCAACGCCTGAAGAATTCAGTACCTCATCAGCGTCTTGCACGGTGAAAGAAGTTGCTGGGACATCCCAAGAGGTTCCGCCCTCAAAATCGATACCAAGGTTGAGACCCTGCACAAACATCGAAATCAACGTAATAAGAAACAGCAGGGAAGAAACGACGACTCCGATAATGCGTCGGCCAAAAAAGTCGACTGCGGTTTGCCCGAGGAAAAGTCGGCCACGACCAGTCGGCGCAATCTCGGCGACAGTCGTTCTCATCTCATCACTCATTTCGCACCTCCGAGACCAAGAATGTTGCCTCGCTCAACAGCCGCACGCCTTGTGAAGAGAATCGTCGCTGGACGAGTGAAGAACCAACAAACGATGAGATCGCACAACGTTGTTAAGCCCAGATACAACGCGAAGCCCTTAACTGACCCAACACTGAGCCAGAACAGGATTGCGGATGCAAAAATTGAAACAAGATCTGCTGAAACGATGGTGCGCCACGTGGACGAGAAACTACGAGGACCTGAATTTCTTGGCGATCGGCCCGCACGAACCTCATCCTTCAATCGCTCAAACAGCACGAGGTAACTATCGACGGTGACACCAATCGCAACAATGATGCCGGTGATTCCTGCAAGGCTAAGCGCATAGTTGGTCGACTCTGAAACAAATGCAGCGAGCGAAAAGACCAACGCACCCCACATCGAAAGCCCAGTGACGATGATCACGGCGATCGATCGGTAGTACAAGATCAAGAAGGCGAGCATCACGACAAGGCCGATTGCTCCAGCAATAAACACCGCTCGCAAGGAATCTGCTCCAGCGGTAGCCGAAACCGTCTCAACCCGTTGAGCTTCTACACCGACCGGAAAGGCGCCTCGGTTGAGAACCCGTGCAAGCGAACGAACCTCATCCTCAGTGAATGCTCCAGAAATTTCCACACCCGTAGTAAAGGACGGCTGGTTCACTGTCGGTGCGGACTGAATGATGTCATCAAGGACGATGGCGAGCTGACGCGTTGGACAGGTGTCTACCCCTGAGTAGCACTCTGCAGCGAGAGCATTCCAGATCTGTTGGCTGTCGGAACGCAGATCAACCGACACAATCCATTGATTCGTGAGTTGGTTGATCTGTGCCTGCGCACTTCCTCGCTCAAAAACTTCACCCGACCCACCAGATGGCCCGACGATACATGTTTGCAGACCATCCGTTGTGATGAATGCCTCAGTGCCATCCGGAAGATCTTCTTCCAAATCTCCTGGCGTCAAACCTGGTTGGCACGCGAGGACCGGCCGCAGACTGACTATTCCCGCTACATCAACTGCTTCAAGAGCTTGCGCTTGGTCCTTTACCCCTGGGAGGTCAACGACGATATTGGTTCCTTCGACTCGAACATCTGGCTCAGCAATGCCAAGTGTCTCAAGCTCATCACGAATGAGTTCTTGTACCACAAGAAGATCATCTGCAGAAGCCTCATCAGTTGATTGCAGAATGACCGAGACTCCACCTTGGAGATCCAGACCCAAAATTGGTTGGTTACCCGTACCAAGATTAAGGCCGAGAAGGCCGGCCACGACGACCACAAAGAGAATTAGGCCCCAGCGGAGCCGTCGGGAGGTCACGAGTCTTCCGAATCGTCCTGTGCGGTGTCATCGGCAGCGACCGGTTGTCCGCTTGCTCGGCCGTGAACCTGACTCTTCACAACCCGAAGTTGCACGTCCTCGTCAACTTCGATCCAGAACAAATCATCTTCGATAGCGGTGATAAAACCGTAAATTCCTGATGCCGTGATGACTTCATCACCAACCGCGAGTGAGGCCTGCATTTCGGCCGCTTCACGCATCTTCCGCCGTTGCGGGCGAATCATCAAGAAGTAAAGAGCCAACGGCACGGCCGCGAGTAGAACGAACTGAAAAGCGGCGGCGCCAGAGGACGTTTGTTCCTGGGCAAGGAGGGTTCCGTAGTGATTCATAACTCGAAGAACTCTATCGACTCACACGTAGGGCGACCCAGACTATTCACGCCCAAACGTCAAGAATCGAGGTGCGCAAGCGTTCAAACGAACCATTAATGATTGCCTCACGCATCGAATCCACCAGATCAATTGTCCATTTCAGATTGTGGATGCTCAGCAAACGCGATGCAGTGGGCTCTTTTGACTGGAAGAGATGACGCAGATACCCACGGCTATGCGTTGCGCACACCTGACAGGCACATAACGGATCGATTGGGTCATCGCTCATGGCATTTGCGCTCGCTTTAACCTGCCAGCGGCCCGCACTGGTGAGAGCGGTTCCATGTCGACCGAGGCGCGTCTGCATCACACAGTCGAATTGGTCAACTCCACGAGCCACCGCCTCAACCAACGATGCTGGGTCTCCGACCCCCATGAGGTATCTCGGACGATTTGCTGGAAGTTCAGCAACTGCAGCATCAATTGCTGGGAGCATTTCTGATCGCGATTCACCAACGGATAAACCGCCTATTCCATAGCCGTCGAAATTAAGTGACACCGTTCGCTGAGCGCTCTCTGCTCGCATCGAGGTACTGATGCCGCCTTGCACAATCCCGAACAGCGACTGGTCGGGGCGAGTATGTGCAGTACGAGCACGTACAGCCCAGTCTGATGTTCGTTCGACAGCCTGTCGGATGACATCTGGCGGACTAGGGAGCGGCGGACAAACATCGAGAACCATCTGAATGTCGGCACCGAGTTGCTCTTGCACCCGTACGGCAATTTCGGGAGTGAATCGGTGCTGTGAACCGTCGTACACACTTCGGAATGTGACACCCTCGTCATCGACCTTCGGGTCTAATGAAAATACTTGGAATCCGCCAGAATCCGTGAGCGTAAGACCGTCCCACGCAGCGAATTTCCCCAGGCCACCGAAATGCTCAATGACGTCTGCCCCTGGCCGCAACATCAAGTGATACGTATTGCCGAGCACAATCTGGGCTCCAAGATCTCGATAGTCGTGCGCATCGAGATACTTCACCGCTCCACGTGTCCCCACCGGCATGAAGGTAGGGGTCGTGTATGTGCCTCTGGCTGTGGTTGCTATGCCTGCTCGCGCAGCACCGGAGGTGGCGAGGACATCAAGGTTGACTGGAAACACGACCGTGACGTTAGCGGTGGCGGTCCAAGAGCATGGCGTCGCCAAAGCTCAGCATGCGATATTTCTCTGAGATCGCCTCTTCATAGAGTCGACGCCAACGGCGGCCAATAAAGGCCTCAATCATGACGAGCAGCGTTGTTCGAGGCTGATGAAAGTTCGTCATCATGAGGTCGACCAATTTCCATTCGTATCCGGGTCGGATGAACAGGTCGGTTCGACCTGAGAGTTCATTTCGAGTTGCCGCACTTTCCAATGCGCGAGTTGAAGTGGTTCCAATCGAAATTACGCGATCGGCGCTACTGACCTCGTCAAATACCATCTGTGAGACGCGATACGACTCGGTGTGCATCACATGATCATCGAGGTTTTCAACTTCGACTGGTCGAAATGTGTCGATACCAACAATTAGCTCAATTTCGAGAAATCGCACACCTACACGTTCAAGCTCAGCGATCAGTTTTTTCGTGAGATGAAGACCAGCGGTTGGAGCTGCCGCACTCGCCGCACGATCTGCAAACACGGTTTGGTAACGACCAGGGTCGGAAGGCTGTTCAGTGATGTACGGAGGGAGTGGCAGAACGCCAAACTGAAAAAGTTCTTCTTCCGCAACCTCTAACGAAACTGAAAATGTCGCCGCCGAGGGTGTTTCTCGTCTTCCGAGCACCGTCACCATCGGGGTGCCAGTTGCAGAAAACAATTGTTCGCCTGCACGAAGTTTTCCACCAGGACGAAGCAGGCACTCCCACTCATGGTCGGCGAGTGGCTCAAGAAGAAGCATCTCAACCTTTCCGCCCGTCTCGCGGTTGAGGTGAATACGTGCTGGCAGGACCTTGGTGTTGTTGACGACAACGACATCTCCAGGTCGGAGCTCGTTCCCTAGTCGGTCAACCACTGAATGCACTGGAGGTGAATCGCCCTGGTCGATGAGCAGGCGAGCCGAAGTTCGTGGCTCTGCAGCAGTCTGCGCAATGAGCTCAATAGGTAGCTCGTAGTCGAAATCAGAAATGAACATCAGTCTTCAAACAGAGAAGGCACTTGCTCACCTTGGCCAACAGCGCCTGAGGGAATTTCGACACCCATGTGTGAATACGCAGCTGGGAGGGCAATACGGCCACGCGGTGTTCTCGCTATCAGGCCGAGTTGAATAAGAAAGGGCTCATGGACATCTTCAACTGTTTCAGGCTGCTCCCCGACTCCGATAGCGAGGGTTGAAAGCCCTACTGGACCCCCACCGAATCGGGTGCAAAGAGAATGCAACAACGCGCGATCTACTTTGTCGAGCCCGAGGTCGTCAACGCCAAAGACCCTGAGTCCCTCACGAGCGACGTCCGGTGAAATGGTTCCATCTGACCGAACTTCAGCGAAATCACGCACACGTCGCAAGAGACGATTAGCAATTCGAGGCGTTCCCCTCGAACGCCGGGCAACTTCGGATGCCGCTTCCTCGTTGATCGCAACGTTCCAGATCGATGCGGCCCTCGTTACAACAGCGCTCAATTCATCGGCTGTGTAGTAGTCAAGCCGAGCAACATAGCCAAACCGATCACGAAGTGGTCCTGTGATCATCCCTGTTCTGGTGGTTGCGCCCACGAGCGTGAATGGAGGCATTGTGAGACGGATACTCGATGCAGCCGGACCCTTTCCAACAACGATGTCGAGTTTGAAATCCTCCATTGCTGGATACAGAATTTCTTCAACAGCCCTCGACAATCGGTGAATTTCGTCGATGAATAGGACGTCGCCTTCGCCGAGTTTGGTGAGAATAGCGGCCAAGTCGCCGGCACGTTCAAGAGCCGGGCCTGAGGTGACATGCAGGTCTACGCCACGCTCTGTAGCGATGATGCCAGCCAACGTTGTCTTGCCGAGTCCTGGTGGACCAGCGAATAGCAGGTGATCAAGCGCCTGTCCTCGCTTTTTTGCAGCCTCAAGGACGATTTCTAAATGCTCTTTAAGTTCTGACTGCCCAATGAACTCATCGAGCGTTTGCGGTCGCAGAACCACCTCAGCGGGATCGGAAGATACGTCTTCTATTCCGGGGTCAAGAAATTCCTCACGCACGTTGAGCCCCTAAGTATGAAAGTGCCTGTCTTAACCCGTCAGAGACATCAACATCTGCTGACAATTCACTGGTAGCGGCCACAATTTCGGATGGGTCATAACCAAGTTGCTCGAGCGCAGCCCGAATCTCTCGTATTGATCCTCCAGAATGTTCGCCTGCTGGGGAGTCGATCTCTGGAAGGGACAGTCGCGACCGCAATTCCACAAGCAATCGCTCGGCAGTCTTCTTTCCCACCCCGGGCACCATCGTGAGCGCGTTGACATCAGAGGTGGCAACAGCATCGACAAGAGCATGAGGAGTGTGTGTTTCAAGAATGGCGAGAGCAAGTGAAGGGCCAACTCCGTGGGTAGCGATCAGAATTCGAAATGTCGCCCGTTCAAGCATCGTTGGGAAGCCAAAGAGTTGTTGATTGTCCTCGCGGATGTGATGGTGCACGTACAGAAAGGTTTCAGAGTCAGGCGATAGCGACCCCAAACTGCGAGAAGTCATCGCAACCTCATAACCGACCCCTGCCACCTCAAGAATCGCCGCACCGTCGGTGGAGCGATCCAGAACACGACCTCTTAGTGTTGCGATCACGAATGTCCACCTAAGGCTGCATCTACTGCCGCTCGAAGCGGTGAACTGGCCAGGTAGCACAAGGCGAGAGCTGCTGCGTCTGCCGCGTCAGCGGGCTGAGGTGGAGCCAACAGACCAAGTCGCTGTTGCACCATCCGCTGTACCTGCTGTTTATCGGCGCCCCCGTATCCAGCGACTGACATCTTCACCTCATTCGGCGTGTACTGCGCGACTATGCACCCTGATCGAGCGGCCTCCGCGAGAGCGACTCCGCTTGCTTGCCCAACGCTCATTGCCGTTCTTACATTGACCTGAAAGAACACTTTCTCAACTGCCACCGCATCGGGTTCAAATTCGTCAAGGAGTTCACGGACGTCGGCTTGGAGCGATGCGAGCCGTGCGGGCAACTCCATCTGTGGTGAGGTCGTGAATGCCCCTAAAGATCGAGCCTGCACAGATGACCCACGTGCCGAGTCGATCACCGCATAGCCACAGCGCGTCAAACCAGGGTCAATGCCAATGACGCGGCAAGAACTGGCAGTCGAACCGAACATAGGTTCGATTCTAGTTGAGGATTGCCCACCTAGTGTTGATGCAACCCTTTAGAGGCTGTTCAAGGCCTCGATGAGTTCGGAGACAGGTCGGTAAGAAAGTCCAGCAATGGCTCGATGGGCGTATCGAATGACACCACTTCCATCAACAATGAACACACTCCGACGAGGGAATCCGAGCGGACCGAGAACTCCGTATGACTTTGCAACCGATTTATCAGTGTCGGCCAACAGAGGAAATTTCAGGCCGTACTTGTCCGAAAATGCGTCATGGCTAACAAGATCCTGTGAAGAGATTGCGAGAACCTGCGCATCAAGGTTTTCGAACTCATTCAGGCCGTCGTTATAGGAGTTCAACTGTTTCGTACAAACGGGCGAGTCATCTCCAGGGTAGAAGACAATGACGACGGGCCTCCCTTGATAGGAGGAAAGCCCAACTTCTAGTCCACCGGTCGCTGGAAGCGAAAAATCTGGAGCCATGTCGCCGACACGAACTGCGTCACTCATTCTGATGCACTCTCTAGCACTTCATCGCTCACATCAAAATTGGCGTAAACATCTTGGACATCGTCGTTGTCTTCGAGTAACTCGATAATTCTCAGAACTGATTTCGCGTCTTCAACGGTATCGAGAGGCACCAAATTGTCTGACACCAACGGAGATTCAGCGGAAATAACGGTAAGCCCACCAGCGACAATCGCTTCGCTCACAGCTGGCGTCGATGAAGGATCGCACGTCACCTTCCAAGCACCAGCCTCATTCGCCACGTCATCAGCGCCTGCTTCGAGCGCAAGGTCAAACACCGTCTCCTCTGATGCAGCTCCGTCAACCACGATGACGCCACGACGAGAGAACTGCCAACTGACGGCACCAGGCTCCGCCATTGAACCACCAGATTTTGTGAAGATATTTCTAATGTCGGCACCTGTTCGATTTCGGTTGTCGGTGAGCACCTCGATCATCAACGCAACTCCGCACGGCGCATAACCCTCATAGGTGATTGCTTCGTAAGACTGGCCGCCAGCGTCACCTGTCCCTCGCTTAATCGCTCGGTCAATCGCGTCATTGGTCATCTGCGATCCCTTGGCTTTAGCGACCGCCGAACGAAGACCAGGGTTCATATCGGGATCACCACCACCGGCTCGAGCTGCAACTTCGATCTGGCGCGCCAATTTTGCGAAAAGTTTTCCGCGCGCCTTATCGGCTGCGCCCTTTTTGTGCTTAATCGTCGCCCATTTGGAATGCCCAGACATTGCTAGCTCCTCACCTGTTCTGACTCTGTGTTCGTTTGGCCGTGTTCGGCCACCATCTCAATGAACATCTCGTGCACGCAGTTGTTGTCGCCCAGTTCGGGATGAAACGTCGCGGCCAATACATTCCGCTGACGTATCAGAACTGGATCGCCGTCGACCTCTGCCAAGACCTTGACTGCTTCAGAAGCTGATTCAACTCGCGGAGCACGAATGAAGACACCATTCATCTCGCTTACGTGCGTGCCACAGTCGATGAACAATTGCGTCTCGAAACTGTCTATCTGTCGTCCGTAACCATTTCGTCGGACCTTCACGTCCAGGACCTCAAGTGGTTCTTGATCAATGCGCCCGTCAATGACTTCAGACGCCAGCACAATTAGTCCAGCACATGTGCCAAATACTGGAAGCCCTGACGAAATAAGACGCATGACGGGCTCGCGTAATCCACTCGAACCCAACAGCATGGACATCGTGGTGCTTTCACCACCCGGTATGACAAGTCCATCAACGTGAGCCAGTTGATCAGGCGTTCGAATCAGAGTTACCTGCGTACCGAGATCGCAAAACACCCGTTTATGCGCAGCGAAGGCGCCCTGGAGCGCAAGGATCCCGATATTCACCAGGGGGCTCCTCTGACGAGGGCATATTCACCAACCCCGTTCGGCGTAACGCTGGTTGATCTCGTCCATGCCAATGCCGGTCATCGGCGCACCAAGCCCACGGCTCACTTTGGCAAGAACATCAGCATCTTCAAAGTGAGTGGTTGCCTCAACAATCGCACGGGCACGAGGACCTGGTTCGTCGCTCTTGAAAATTCCCGAACCAACGAAGACTGCCTCTGCACCGAGTTGCATCGCGAGAGCGGCATCTGCCGGGGTGGCAATACCTCCAGCGCAGAACAACGGAACCGGAAGTCGACCTGTCTCAGCGAGTTCCTGAACGAGCGGCAGTGGAGCCTGCAATTGCTTTGCCCAGTCAAACAACTCAGCTGAGTCTGCCTGTCCAACACGCTTGATATCACCGAGAATCGATCGCAGGTGACGGACTGCTTCGACAATATTTCCTGTGCCGGCCTCACCCTTCGAGCGGATCATCGCTGCACCCTCCGAAATTCGACGGAGTGCCTCACCAAGATTCGTTGCGCCACAGACGAAAGGAACATCAAACTTGTACTTGTCAATGTGGTGCGCCTCATCGGCTGGAGTAAGGACCTCAGATTCGTCAATGAAGTCAACACCAAGACTCTGAATGATCTGCGCCTCAACGAAATGTCCAATACGAACTTTTGCCATTACCGGAATGGTTACAGCAGCCTTGATGCCCTCAATCATGTCTGGGTCACTCATACGGGCAATGCCACCATCACGGCGGATGTCGGCCGGTACTCGCTCAAGCGCCATGACTGCACAGGCACCAGCATCCTCAGCAATCTTTGCTTGCTCAGGGGTGACGACGTCCATGATGACGCCACCGGAAAGCATTTCAGCAAGACCACGCTTAACGGGGAATGAGCCAGTTTGGGGGTTGGACATAACGTCAATCTACCTATTCACAGGGTCGACACGACCACTGCTACGACACATAACGAACATTTTCAGGGTCGTTGCGAGGCAGTTCAACCCACGTCCGTCCGTCACTCAAGCCAAGTGGTGTGCTGAGAGTTTCATCGGTGTACAGATTCCATGAATCTGTGTTCGAGGAACGCTGCCAAGCACCGACTCTGACCACACCATCGGTGAAGACAAGTACCTGCCCGCTTCCAACGGTGACTGCCTCTGGACTCTTAGAGTCAATTGGACTCTGCCGGTATTCAACGAGCATGACGACGACATTGTCGGCCCACACCTGACCAGTTAATTCGCTCATGTGGGGTTCTCCGTATTCGCTTCGGAGGTAACGACCGGACGACGCGTCGTAATCCCAACGAGCAAGAATTGAATCCAACTCGATCTCAATGATGGAAGCCGAGTCACCTTCGGCTGTCTCGCCAGGAAGCATGTACGGGAAAATCTGTGGAGGTAACGCAAATTCCTCTGGAGTGAGATCCCATAGGGTCTCGGTCGACGAGAAGAGGTTATGAGGTGCCCCTCCCCTGCCGTCACGTCGGTAATAGGCATTTCCATAACCACCGACATAGCTCAGGCTTGTCAGCGTCGAATTGTTAACTACTCGCGTCACGCCTGGGTTTCCACCTGACCAAGCGAACAACGGAGAATTGAGGTTCGACAGGATGTCAACATCTTGTGCTCGGCCTGAACGGATCGGTCCAACCGGGTCTGAACCCTGGCTATGGAAGACCGCTGCGAACCGGGTGATGCCGTCGTTGATGATCTCTTCGAACACAACGTCGGCTTCATTGAGTCCGGTCTGAGGTAACGCCTGGGGGTTATTTGGCATTTTCACAGCGAGGGCCGGCCGATTCGGAATCTCATCCGAAGATGTCAATGGAGCGCCGGTCAATGGCATTCGATAATCGGGCTCCTCGGCTGCAACCTCTCCGTCTGATTCAGACGACTGACCATCAGACGTTGATGACGAAGACTCCGAGTCTGAGGTTGTGCCATCACCTGCATTGGCTTCAGATAAATCATCTAACGCCTCTGAGGCCTGATCGATCAGTTCCTCAGCACTTCCTCCGCAACTTGCGGCAACAAGGCCACCGAGACAGAGTGTGATAACTGCTACGCGTCGCGCTGTTGACATTCTCATTAAAGATCCTTCAATGCTTGAATCCGCTCTTCGAGCGGCGGGTGGGTGTTGAAAAGTTTATGTACTGAACCTAGGCGGCCGTTGTCACCAACTCCGCTCATTGGTTGTTCGATCCACATGTGCGCAGTCGCAGTGCTCGCACTGTGCGTCACAGTTGTGTCCGCTTGGAGCTTTTCTAACGCAGAGATGAGACCAGGTGGATACCTCGTCAATTCACAAGCGCCAGCATCTGCAAGAGATTCTCTCTGTCGCGAGATTGCAGCTTGCAGCAATTTCGCGACCAACGGAGCAAGAATGATGAGGACAAAACCGAGAATCGCAAGAGGATTGTTGTGGCCGTTACGGTCGTTGCTCCGTGCGCTTCGACCACCATTCCACCATAGTGTCCGGAGTGCTAGATCACTCATCAATGCAACGGCGCCAACCAACGTGACCGCGATCGTTGAAACCGCTATGTCGTGATGACGAATGTGTGAAAGTTCGTGGGCAACAACACCCTCCAATTCAACACGATTCATTTTGCTCAGGAGACCTGTGGTTACTGCGATGGCTGCATGTTGTGGATTTCGGCCTGTCGCAAAGGCATTTGGCGCTTCATCGTCAATGATGTAGACCCCAGGTTTTGGAAGCCCTCCTGCAATGCACAGCCCCTCCACCAGATTGTGAAGTCGACGATATTCCGTTTCGTCCGCAGGACGGGCACGACTGACCTTCAGCGCGATTGTCGCCGATGACCACCAGGACCCGACAGATAGGAGGAGCGAGAGCACCAGAGCGACGATGGTGAGCGTCCATCCCCCTCCGACCGTCCAACCAACGACCCATCCGATTGCAACAAAGACGGCGCAGAACGTCGCAATTACGAGCGCGCTTCGGCGCTTATTGGAGCGAATCAGTTCATGCATTTGGGTCTAGAAACTGACAGACGGAACTTGATCAGCCTCGGGACCGGCGTCGAAGTATTCCCTATGATCGAACGAGAACATCTTCGCAACAATCAGACCCGGAACCTGGTCGATTGCATTGTGGTAGCGAAGTACAGCGTCGTTGTAGAACTGACGCGCGTAGGCAATCCGGCCTTCTGTCGCACTGAGTTCTTCCTGCAGCGCGAGAAAGTTGGTGTTGGCCTTGAGGTCCGGGTACGCCTCGGACACTGCGAAGAGTTGGCGCAGCGCACCGACGATTGGGCCCTCGGCGGCCGCCTGCGCACCAGGAGTATCTGGAGCGGCCACGGCACCGTTTCGTGCAGCGATGACGGCCTCCAACGCCTCACGCTCATGCTCAGCGTAACCTTTGACGGTTTCGACAAGATTTGGAATGAGATCGAGCCTTCGCTTCAATTGCACGTCTATCTGAGACCAGCCGTTGTCAACTGCGTTGCGCTTGCGTACAAGACCGTTGTACAAACTTCCCACAAAAAGAAGCAGGAGAACAACGATTACCAAAACAATAAGAATTGTCATATCGTCATACTACGCCGACGTGAATCTTCATCACGGGGAATTTAGAACCTGGAGATAGCGATCGACATATAACGAAGCCAGCCGGTCCATCGACATCGACGCTGCGGTCTGGAGACCACGAGCGACAATTGCATCTCGAAACTCGGCGTCTGCCAGCACATTTTGAATACGGCGGGCTAGTTCTACAGAGTCTCCTGGCGGAACCAAGACAGCATCTAGACCATCGGTTGCCACATTGCGATAGCCAGGAATATCGCTGGCGATAACTGCGGTTGAGGCAGCCATCGCCTCCAACAGCACCACGCCAAATGACTCCCCGCGCAGCGCTGGAGCAACGAACGCTGTAGCCCTTCGAAGGCGGGTGAGCTTTTCAGATTCGGAAACTTGGCCATGCCATCTGAACCGCTCGGGATCCGCGAACCGCTCACGCAGGGTTTCTGTGTCAGGTCCATGCCCAATGATGTGACACGTCACCCGGGTTTGGCGATCGCGGTACAACACCTCCACTGCTTCTAGAAGGGTGACTAACCCCTTTCGCTCTTCATGGCGCCCGACAAACAACACCGATGCTTCGCCCTCGTCATTACGAACATCGGAGTCATTTGGATGAGATTCGGCAGACTCCGACACCAGTTCAACGCCATTGAAGAGCACTTCGTACTCGCCAGGAAAATGTTGCTCCACGAGCAGCTTTGCATCGTTGGATACCGCAACTTTGTGGTCGATACGTTTTACGAGAGGTCGAAGAATCGGCTTAAGAAAACGATAGCTACTTGAACGACCGGCAGCGTGAAAGGTCCCGACTATCGGTTGTGAACGCAGCGTCAATGCGGTGAGCGTTGGACCGGGCGCAAGGGGTTCGTGAAGATGCCAGACGTCAAACTGTTCATCACGGAGAGCTCGGATCGTTCGCAGCGCCGCACTTGGATCCGGTGCGAGTGGCGCTACCGAACCGTTCGCAGCAGTCGGAAGTGAATCGCCAAGTGGGGTTACAAACGAGGCGGGAGGGGGCCCATCACACGGACCAAGGACTCTCACCTCATGACCACTACGGCGAAGCGCGTGAGCTAAGCCGAGTACCTGCGTCTGAACACCCCCTGGAATACTCAAGCTGTACGGACAAAACATCGCAATTCTCAGCGCATCACTCCGCATATCTACTCAGCCTCGATCACTTGGCCAGTTTGGTTGCAATAGGTGCCATTGCGCCGGAGACCGCTGAATAAGTTCAGCGAGTTCATCGGTTAGGTCTTGGGTAATTCGACTGACATCCGACCTCAGAGACCCGCTCGTACGTTCTACTTCGATGCGCGGTTTGACAAGACCGATATGAGCATCTGTCCCTGGGGAATGAAATACGGCTGTCGGAAGAATGCTTGCTCCTGTACGAAGGGCAAGCGTGGCTGCGCCACCTGGAACTGTTGTCGTTTCTCCAAAAAAGTTCACCGAAACTCCGTCACCTTGCAAGTCCCGATCAGAAATCAGACACACCACTGCATTTCGACGCAACGCCGCAAGAACCTGCGCTCCAGAGTCTGGCCCGAGAGGAATCACGTGCACACCGAGCGTGGCTCTCAAGTTTGTGAGGTACTCATGTAGCTCTTCGTCTTGTAGGCGCTCAGCCACGGCGCATACCTCAACCCCTCGATCGGCAAGCCATCGCCCGGCCCATTCCCAACCACCGAGATGCGGGAGAGCCAAGATGACGCCTTTGCTACGCCCCAGCGCTTCCTCAACATGCTCGTATCCATGAACGGCGATGCCCTTATTGACAACTGAATTCGAGAGGTACGGCAAACGGAGACTCTCTAGCCAGTAGCGCGCATAGCCAGTGAATACAGCATCAACTCTGCGCTCTAACGCCACGCCCCGAAGCGCCGGATCAACCCGGCGTTGATGGCCTGCGGCCTGACGTCTCGAAGCTCGCGCAAAGAATCTGCTCGCGACTCCAACGACGACACAAATACCCTCGATCATCAACGGTGGTATGCGACGGAGTACGAACTCTCCGGCTTTTAACAATCTGAGCTGTCGAGACATCTCAGCTCGAACCGCGTCGTCGATCCTCTCGACGACGTTGCACAACCATTCGCCTCTCTTCAATACGTTCTTCACGGTCGGTACGTCGTTCACCTCGTCGTTCGCGACGCAGGTCGATTCGTTCTTGCGTCACGGCAGCGACTTCTGCCTGTTTCCACACCTTGACAAACCGGAATACCGCCGTGAATGCAATCAAGACCAACAGGATCCACAACACAACGACGAGGGCCGGTTCAAGCCCGATCCCCTCAAGGAGCAGTCCGAGACACAGCATCACGATGCGCTCCGCCCTCTCCATGAGACCGCCTTTGGCGTCGAGACCAAGTGATTCTGCCTTTGCACGTTGGTAGGAGATGAGCGATGCGACAGAGGCGACTGCGAAAGGAAGCACTGACATTCTCGCCGAGTAAGTATCAGCGAAGTACCAGGCCATGCCACCGAGTAGCAAATTGTCAGTGACACGGTCCATTGTCGAATCGAAGAAGGCTCCCCGTTGACTTGATGAATTGCTCGCTTTCGCGAGGGCTCCGTCAAAAAGATCAGGAAGGGCAGCAAGGATGACGAGAATGAGTCCAAGAATGAGTCGTCCTGAACCGACCGCAACCGCCGCCAACGCCGCGATGACAAGACCAAAGAACGTGAGATGGTCTGGGGTCAGCTTTGTCTTCAGCAGTGCCCGCCCAATTGGTCGAACCATTCGGTCAACAGGACCTCGGAACTGGCCATCAAGCATGATCGACGTCCTCATCAACGTTGGCTTCTACGAGGTGTTCAACGACCTCGCCATTTACGGCGTCGACCAAAATAAGTGCTCGCTGGCGAGGTGGCACCTCGCTCGAGTACGCGAGAACACGCCAGGTTGGTCGACTTGCGTAGCCACGCCAGACCTGTTGTGCGGATGCGTGTCCAACGGCAAAACCGACTGCTTGCTGAGAGGCAACTAAGGCTGCGCGCTCATCAATCGTCATTTTTCGTCCGGAGATCAGACCGTAGAGGCCAAAACCAAGCAGACCAATTCCGACCGCCAAGACACCACCATTTACGGACGTCAGATCAGCGAATGACGCACCAATTGAAGCGATGCCGAGAATGGAATACATCGCTGCAGGAATTCTTCGCCGGGAGTTATCTGGAAAGCGGTACGCGCCCTCGAATGCTCGTGGGTCCAAATCCTCCGGAAGGTCGTCGACGACGTCGTCGTTTGACAACTGTGGGCCATCGCCAGTCATGCCATCACCCTATTCCGTTGCCATTCGTTGGCCATTCATGCTGTACCCGGTCATAGGTCACGTCGAGCGCCTCAGGAATTGTGCGCGACTCGGCCACTGCGGTCATGAAGTTTGAATCACCAGTCCATCGTGGAACAACGTGCACATGAAGATGCTCAGCAACCGAACCTCCTGCCGATTTGCCCATATTGATACCGATGTTGAACCCCTCGGGATTGTGTGAAGATCGCAATGCAACAACGCTGCTGTTCACCTCCGCCCAAAGGTCAATCAGTTCATGTTGTTCAAGTTCATCGATTGCGGCCACTTCGCGATATGGAACGACTAGCAAGTGGCCGGTGGAGTAGGGATAAATGTTGAGCACCGCGAAACATGTTTCGCTTCGATGAACCACATACGTCGAAGAGTCGGGCTCGCCTGACGCCAGAAGCCGTGTGAACACGCTTCCATCCTGGTCGGCTGGTTGGTCTGAACGAACATAGGCATTGCGCCAGCCGTTCCACAAAATGTCGATACCAGTCACGCTGTCATCGCCTGAGAAGTTCCTTGCTCAATTTCTGATGCAATTGAGGAAAGAAACTCTGTCAGCGGAACGTCCCGCTCGACATCTCCGCCTCGAGGATTCACACCTACGGTTTGGTTCTGCACGTCGTCGTCGCCTACCACCAATACGTAGGGGAACTTTTCGAGCTTCGCAGCTCGGATTCGTTTGCCGAGACCGTCATTGGCGTCGACACGGTCAACACGGATACCTGCCTCCGCCAACGAGTGTTCAACAGTACGCGCATATTCTTCGTGTGCTGCTGCGACCGGAAGAACTCTCACCTGCACAGGTGCGAACCAGGTCGGGAACGCTCCTGCGTAATGTTCGAGCAGGACCCCAAAGAAACGCTCGATCGAACCAAACAGAGCGCGATGCAACATGATCGGACGATGGCGAGCATTGTCGGCCCCGATGTATTCGAGATCGAAGCGTTCCGGGTTGTTGAAGTCTGCTTGGATTGTTGAGAGCTGCCAGGAACGACCGATGGCATCTCGTACGTCAATGTCAATCTTCGGCCCGTAGAACGCAGCATCGCCCTCTTTCACTCCGTACTCAAGGCCATGCTGTTCTAGCGCCTCTCGGAGTGCATCTGTCGCCTTCTCCCAGATTTCATCTGAGCCAACAAACTTCTCTGGATCTTTTGTCGACAAATTGAAGGTGAAGTCCTCGAACCCAAACGCTCGAAGCACCGACAGAACAAAGTCCAATAACGATGCCACCTCTTCAGCAAGTTGGTCCTCACGACAAAAGATGTGGCTGTCGTCTTGGGTAAATCCACGAATCCGAAGAAGGCCGTGAAGGGTTCCTGCACGCTCGTAGCGATAGACGTTTCCCAGTTCGAACAATCTGATCGGAAGTTCCCGGTAGCTGCGCTGTCGACTTCCGAATACCAAACAGTGCATCGGACAGTTCATCGGCTTCATGTAGTACGTGCCGTTGTCCATCTCCATCGGCGGGTACATGCCGTCGGCGTAGTAGTCCAGATGGCCCGAAGTAGAGAAGAGCTTTCCATTTGCAAGATGAGGTGTGAAGACGAATTGGTAACCGCCTCGCTCGTGACGCTCACGGCTGTAATCCTCCATGATGCGGCGAACCGTTGCACCCTTCGGGTGCCAGATTGCGAGGCCCCCGCCAATTTCCGATGGGAAACTCAGAAGGTCTAATTCAGTTGCGAGACGGCGGTGATCTCGTTTTGCGGCTTCTTCAAGTTGCGTGAGATGTTCATCGAGCGCCTTCTTCGACTCCCATGCAGTGCCGTAAATCCGTTGCAACATTCGGGCTTCTTCTGAACCTCGCCAGTACGCCCCAGATGTGCGTTGCAGTGCAAAGTGCTGAAGCTTGCCCGTACTCGGTACGTGCGGGCCGACACACATGTCAACAAATGCATCAGAGTTTCGATACGCACTGATGACATCGCCGGACCCAACCTCTCCGGCATCAAGGGCATCGCCGCCTGCGCTCGTGACGCGCTGGATGATTTCACATTTGTATGGTTGGTCGGCGAAGAGTTCTAGCGCCTCTGCAGGCGTCATCTCTGACCGAACAAATGGTTGATCTTCTTTGACAATTCGCTCCATCTCGCACTGGATATCTGCGAGGTCATCATCTGAGAAGGTTTTACCATCGGGAAGATCGAAGTCGTAATAGAAACCGTTTTCGATTGCTGGGCCGACCGAGAACTTGGCACCTGGGAACAGTCTCGTTACTGCCTGGGCGAGCACGTGAGCGGTCGAATGCCGAAGTACATGACGGCCCGCATCGCTGTTCGAGGTGACGATTGCTACCTCCTGGCCATCGATGAGGACAGCGCTGAGATCAGTTTCGTTGCCATCGACAATTCCGGCGACGGCGGCCTTCGCTAACCCTGAGCCAATCGACTTCGCAAGATCAAACACCGTCGAACCCTGCTCCAGTTCCCTGGAGGACCCATCAGGAAGAGTGACCGTGAGCGTTGACATAGAGCCTGAAGTCTACGAGACCGAATAGTGCCCAACACGAGATTATGTCTCGAGAAGCTCGATTCCGAGCAAAGATGCGGCGGATGCAGCGCTCGAACCCTTCGCAACCGCTGTATCAATCAGTCGACATGCCTCCGGCGTGTTGAGGTCGTCATCTAATGCGTTTCGAACGTTCGCAAGTACGTCCTGGTCGTCTTCACAGTCGACGCTTGCTGCCCACTCTTGGAGACGTTGCGTTGATGCAGGCATGAGATCGTCACTCCATTCCCATTCAGTTCGGTAATGATGCGAGATAATGCCCAGGCGAATTGCCCGCGGATCCCACTCTTTTCGTAAGGCGTCAATGAATACAAGATTGCCGAGGCTCTTGGACATCTTCTCGCCATCCTTTGAAATCAACGCCGTATGCATCCAGTGGTCAACAAAGGTCACTCCTGTTGCTGATTCCGATTGAGCTCGTTCACACTCATGATGAGGAAAGATCAGGTCAGCTCCCCCGCCGTGCAAATGCACATGCTCACCAAGCTCACGGAGTGCCAAGGCACTGCACTCGACATGCCAACCGGGACGACCCGGTCCCCAAGGTGTTTCCCATGCTGGTTCATCGGCCGCAGAGGGCTGCCAGAGAACAAAGTCGAGCGGGTGGCGCTTTTGGGGATCATCGACATTTCCACCACGGAGTGCTGCAAGACGATGCATCTCTTCAGTCGGGTAATTGCTCACCTGACCGAATCCGTCAAATGAACTCACATCGAAATACACCGAGTCTCTAGCGACATACGCATGACCGGCATCCAAAACTGTCTGGATGAACTTTCGAATGTCCGGTATCGCTGACGATGCACGAGGAGCCGCGAACACAGGCAGAACATTCAGCGCTTCCATGTCTGCGTTAAAACGCGCCTCCTCCCCGGCGGCAAGATCAAGGTAGTGAACCCCAAGTTCTCGTGCCTTGGCGAAGAGTGGATCATCAACATCAGTGACGTTTCGAACACACTTCACTTCATGCCCACGATCGATCAAACGTCGGATGAGAACGTCATACGCGAGAAAGGTTGACGCATGACCCAAGTGAGTTGCGTCATATGGGGTGATACCACAGACATACATCAGAACCTGCTCAGGTGGCGCGAACGGCACAATTTCACGCCGGGCAGTGTCATACAGCATCAATGGCATCAGCGGCTCTTACTTCGATGAAGCCGCGTCACGAATGCCGGTCAGCTTCGGTGCAACCCTCGTGCGATATCGCACATTTAGCTGCAGCAGAACAGCCGTGAAGGCCTCAATCGCCGTCGCATTCGACAGTTCACCAGCATCAAGTGGACGACAGCCAGGAATTTTGCTGACCATTTCGCTGACGGTTTCGACGGCCTTCGGATCGTCGCCACAAATGAGCACATCAGAATCAATTGGTTCACCAAGGTGACCCAGTTCTTTCGCCGGTAGGTGATGGAAGGCGGCAACTACACGGCACCCAGGAAGCGCCGCTTGCACGTGTGCTGCAACACTTCCTCTTGGCGGAACGAGCGGCTGGAATTCTGGACCAACTTTGACCAGAGCGTTCGCCATGCTGACGAGTACTTTTCCCTGCAGCAGATCTTCAAATTCTTTAGCAGTGGTCGCTGCAGAATCCCATGGCGTCGCAATGACAACGAGATCACATTTTGCAGCCGCGGCATTGTCGCCATAGCCAAGCAAACTTGCGAGTTCAGGATGACTTTCAATAGCTCGATCGCGAGCTTCCATCGCTCGGTATTTCGAGCGTGACCCGATGACGCATTCGTATCCAACACTCGCCAGTCGAGCTGCAAGCGCGGAACCAGCCGGCCCGCTACCGCCTATTAAGCCAATCTTCATGGCGTCATTGTCGCATAACGACGGCACGTTTCCTACTGGCGGCAAGACAAGGCACGAGGGCGGCCATCCATGCGATGAAGACAGGTTGCAAATCGTGATGTCGGCTACGTTGCAGGCATGGGAATTCTTGATGGAAAAAATCTCGTTATCACCGGTGTGCTCACGGACGCATCGCTCGCCTACGGGGTAGCTGAAATCGCCAAGGCGGAAGGCGCCAACATCATTCTCACAGGTGCAGGAAGGGCGCTTTCGCTGACGAAGCGAACGGCCCGCAAAATTGATCCTGAAATCGAAGTGCTCGAACTTGATGTCACTGTCCCTGAACACGTTGAATCGGTTCGATCGGCCGTTCAGGAAAAGTGGGGACGCGTCGACGGTGTCCTGCACGCAATTGGCTTTGCTCCAGCATCGTGTCTTGGCGACGATTTCTTTGGGGCTCCTTGGGAAGACGTCGCAACGGCGATGCACATCTCAACCTATTCGCTTAAAACCCTTGCCGATGCCTTCGTCCCGCTCATGACAGAGGGCGGGTCAATTGTTGGTCTCGATTTTGATAATTCTCAGGCGTGGCCTGCATACAACTGGATGGGTGTTGCGAAATCGGCATTACAAAGCCTCTCCCGCTATCTCGCGAAAGAGCTCGGCGAACAGCAAATTCGATGCAACCTTGTCGCTGCCGGGCCAGTGAGGACGATGGCTGCAAAGTCGATTCCTGGCTTTGCCCTTTTTGAAGACACCTGGGATGGCCGGTCTCCGTTGGGCTGGGACGTGAACGATCCAATTCCAGTTGCGAAGGCATGTGTTGCGCTGCTCTCTGATTGGTTCCCTGCCACGACCGGTGAAATCATTCACGTCGATGGCGGCTATCACGCCGTTGGAGCGTGATCGCTGCCGAACAAGCCGTTTGTGGCTCAGTGTTGCGCAGACTTAGCCAATTGCTGTCGTGATCTGCTCGGCAATCTCAGGTGTCAACAGCGGAATGACGTCAAGCGCCGCGAAGTTCTCTGTCACCTGTGAAGCACGGCTTGCTCCAGTGATAACGGTTGAAACCATTGGGTGCAAGGTGCACCACGCGATTGCTAACTGGGCAATTGAGCATCCGAGTCGATCTGCGATTGGTCTCAAACGCTCTATTCGCGCAAGCGCTGCTTCGTCGCTCATTCTCGAGCGCAACCACTCGTAACCCGATAGTGCCGCGCGTGAATCTTCGGGGATTCCATCTCGGTACTTGCCAGTAAGCAGACCAGATGCAAGCGGGCTCCAAATCGTGTTGCCGTAACCGGTGTCGGCGTAAAGGCGTCGGTATTCACGTTCAACTTTGCGGCGCTCTAACAAGTTGTACTGCGACTGTTCTGTGACAGGAGCGTGCAAGTGATGCTGGTTCGCAATCGCAATCGCATGACGAATCTCATCGGCGGACCATTCGCTGGTGCCCCAATAGAGAGCTTTCCCGCTCGACACCATGTCGCTCATCGCCCACACGGTCTCTTCCATCGGCGTGTTCGGATCGGAGCGATGGCAATACACCACATCGACAAAATCCATTTGTAGGCGCTCGAGAGATGCGTCGATTGCTTGCATCAAGTACTTGCGATTGAGCGTGTTCCGCATGTTGGGGTCGTCGCCATGAATTCCCCAGTACAGCTTGGTGGTCGCTACGTATGACCAACGCGGCCAGCCCAAGTCGCGGAACACACGTCCCATGATTGACTCGCTTCGGCCCCCGGCATACGACTCCGCGTTATCGAAGAAGTTGCATCCAGCATCGTGCGCTGCCTGCATACATTCGAGGGCCGGGTCATCAGCCATTTGTGTGTCGAATGTGACCCAAGAGCCATACGAGAGAACGCTTACCTTGATACCGGTTGCTCCTAACCGCCGGTACTCCATCTTTTCCTCTGGGATTGCCATGGGCAGACGGTACCCCGGGTGATTTCCGATGGTCTAGTCAGGAGTAACAGGTGGACGGACTCGAATGCCGCGTTCTGCCATCAACTGTTTCGCTTCTGCAATAGTGTGTTCGCCAAAATGAAAGATCGAAGCGGCGAGAACCGCATCAGCGTTTCCAAGGATGACACCATCGGCGAGATGCTCAAGACTGCCAACGCCTCCGCTCGCAATCACCGGCACATTCACCCTCTCAGAAATGGTGGAATTCAACTCGTGGTCGAACCCCTCACGTGTGCCGTCGCGATCCATAGAGGTGACGAGCAGTTCACCGGCACCCATCGTTACCGCTGATACCGCCCACTCAACAGCATCAATGCCAGTTGGAGTTCGGCCACCATGCAGGAACACCTCAAAGGTTCCAGAAGGAGTCCGACGAGCGTCTACTGCACACACCACGCACTGAGTCCCAAATACTTCAGCGATTTCAGAAATCAGTTCAGGCCGCTCAACAGCCGCAGTATTTACACTCACCTTGTCGGCACCAGCACGCAACATTCGTCTCGCATCATCAAGCGTACGAATGCCGCCCCCCACCGTGAACGGCAGGAACACTTCCTCGGCAACTCGTTCAACCATCTCAATAGTTGTTGCACGGTTGTCACTTGAGGCGGTGATATCGAGGAATACGAGTTCGTCGGCGCCCTGTTCGTTGTACTGCTGCGCCAATTCGACAGGATCACCTGCATCACGGAGTCCGACAAAGTTGACTCCCTTAACGACCCGACCTTCCGTCACGTCGAGGCATGGAATGACTCGCGCGACACGATTACTCACCTGAGCACCTCGATTGCGTCAGCGACGGAAAATCGACCTTCATAAATCGCCTTTCCAGCGATAACCCCACCCAATCCGGCGATCGTTGAGAGATCACGGAGGTCGTCAAGTGAGGAAACTCCTCCACTCGCGATCACGGGAATTGTTGTCGCGGATGATGCCTGAGCAAGTCCAGCGAGATCGGGGCCCGTCAGCATGCCATCTCGGGAAATATCGGTGATCACGAAGGCCGAGGCCGTTGGATAAGCATCAAGCGCCTCGTTAACGCTCACCGTTGACGATTCGGTCCATCCCTCGAGGGCAACGAAACCGTTGCGATGATCAAGACCGACGGCGATATCCAATTCGTTCGAACAGACTTCTACAAGTTCTGGCTGTCGTATTGCAGCCGATCCCATCACTGCACGACGAATCCCAGCCGCGGCAAGCGCCTGAACGTCATCGACGGTTCTCACTCCCCCTCCGGTTTGGACATGGACATCCGTACCCACCTCGCGTGCGATAGTCGAAACCACTGCCCGATTTATCGGCCCACCTCCCTTTGCCGCATTGAGATCAACAATATGAATCCATTCGGCGCCAGCATCGGCAAATGATTTGGCGACTGCGAGCGGATCAGATCCGTACTCTGTTGAATCTCCATATTCGCCTTGGGCCAGTCGAACAACCTTCCCATCAAGAAGGTCAATCGCAGGAAAGAGTTTCACGAGACAACTCCTTCTGAAGTGAGCCATCGTTTCAACATTGCCAGCCCGGTTGTTCCGGACTTTTCGGGATGAAACTGCATAGCGAGCACGTTGTCCTGCCGACAGGCCGCAGTGGTAGTCCCTCCGTAGTTAACCGTGGCTGCGACATGCCGCACATCCTCAGGGTGAGCTGCAAGAGAATGCACGAAGTACACCCACTGCGGTTCACCCTCCCCGGCCAACACCGGGTCGTCACGACTGACGATCAGTTCATTCCATTGCATTTGAGGACGACGAACATCGCTCGGAAGATAAGAAACCACACCGGGAATAATTCCAAGTCCAGGAACCCCTTCAGCCTCATCCGAACTGTCGAACAGCATCTGCATACCGACACAGATTCCTAGAAAGGGTTTTCCGCTAGCGACGACATCACCAACATCTACATCGAGTCCGCGCTCACGGATGGCAGACATGCATGCGCCAAAGTTCCCAACGCCGGGAAGCACAACGGCCGATGCGCCCTTGATGATCGCGGAAGAATCGGTCAATACCGCTTCGACGCCAAGCGAACGAAGCGCTTTTTGTGCTGAATGAAGATTTCCGATTCCGTAATCGATGACAGCGATCGTCATGTAGTTCGTCCAATGGAAACCAACATCACAACACACCCTTAGTTGACGGCACCGAACCACCCTCGATACGCACCGCGTCTCGCAACGAACGGGCGAGACCTTTAAATGTCGCCTCGATGATGTGATGAGCATTGCGTCCTCGAACAAGTTCAACGTGCAACGTCATTGCAGCCGCCATTGCGAACGAGCTGATGCTGTGCTCTGCGAGCTGTGGATCGAATGGCGGGTTGCCCAACGGAAGAACTTCTGGAATTTCCACCTCCCAATGGACGAAAGGTCGCCCGGAGAGGTCGAGGGCAATATCGACGAGCGCCTCATCAAGTGGATAGCGGCCACTTGCAAATCGACGGACACCAGCTTTTTCGCCAAGCGCTTCCGCGAAACATTCGCCAACAACAATTGAGACGTCTTCAACGGTGTGATGGCTGTCAATGTGAAGGTCACCTTGCGCCTCAATGCTGAGGTCAAAACCCCCATGGCGACCTAATTGGTCAAGCATGTGATCAAAAAACGGAAGCCCGGTCGATATGTCGGTTTTGCCAGAACCATCGAGGTTGATCTCGACAACAATTGACGTCTCCGCAGTTTGACGTTCTCTTCGTGCAACTCTTGCAGCCATCTCTACATCATTCCGTGCCTAGTGCAGATTCCAAACCTCGCAGAAATGCGTTGTTTTCGTCTTCTGATCCAATCGTGAGTCGAAGCCAGCCTGCAAGTCGTGGCCACGAAGAACAATTTCGGACAAGGACGCCATGGTCAAGCAACCGTTGCCATATGACATCAGCGGCAATCTCTGTAGAAAAAAGAATGAAATTGGCGCTACTCGGACTCACGCGAACACCCAAGGCCAACAACGCGGTCTGGACACGATCACGCTCTGAAATGATGCGGGCAACGCGATCGTTCATTTCATCGGTGTATTTGAGTGCGATCTCACCAGCTAGTTGCTTTGAGGCGTCAAGGTGATACGGGAGGACAGCAGTCCACAGATGTTCGACGACAGCTGGGGAGCCGATGAGATATCCAAGTCGAAGCGCTGCGAGGCTCCACGTTTTGGAGAACGTGCGTGAGACCACAATCCGGTCAGATGACACCGCTCGATCAATTGCAGTCCATGTTCCGAACTCGGCATACGCCTCATCAACGACCAGCAGACCGGAGGTTGATTCGAGAATGGTGTCGAGAAGTTCTTCATCGTCGCATTGCCCCGTGGGATTATTCGGCGAAGATACGAAAACGACGTGGGGATCCACCTCCACAAGTTTCGAACGAACCGCATCTCTATCGAGCGTGAAATCGTCGTTCCGGTCGATGACGATCACCTCTGATCCCACGACCCGTGAAATCTGAACGTGCATTTGATAGCCAGGTTCAAAGACCACCACTCTTCGACCAGGCCCTGCGAAGGTGAGAAGCAAAGTCTGAAGCACCTCATTGGATCCATTTGCGACAAAGATGCTCTCGGTTGGGACTTCGTGATGAACGCTGAGTGCCGCACGCAAACCGTTTGCAGTCCTATTGGGGTATCGGTTCCATGGAATGCGTGCGAGTGCTTCGACAAACTCGTTCACGAACGCTTGCGGTGGCGAAAAAGGTGATTCGTTCGTGTTCAGGCGGATGGGAACATCGACCTGTGGCGAGTGATAACCCGGCATTGCAGCAATTTCTGGTCGCACGTCGATCACGATCACAGGCTACTGATGGCTTCGACCGATGGAATGCACCCTCCGATCAGCAATGGGCCTGTATTCCGAATACCGTGTCAGCGTGGATATTGATTTGGTTGCATTCAGCGCAGAACTGTCTGCCCTCGAGGAACACTTGGCTCGTTGCCGAGATCGAATTGAGCGACTTATCACTCCGCTGAGCTCAAGCGAACGTGAGGACATCCTCTCTCCCCTCTACGAATCTGAACGACTACTGCGGAGCGCGGAGCGCGCCATCTCGCGAGCAGAGCGAGCAACCCGTTAGCCCGCTCACCGCAACGAGTAGCCTGATCAAGGTGACGGATCCAACGCAGTTCAACCTTCTGTACGTTGGATCTGTCAACTCAGAAAATCGGTCGTCAATTCTGTCCTTCTGCGAGGAAGTTGAACAGAATCATGGTCATCGAATTCTGTCCGACCAACTTCGGCTCGATCTGCGGGACGCTTCGGCGACAGAACCGCCCGTCGTAGCGGTCGCGGGCGTTGGCGATGACATTGTTGCTACCTCATTAGCCACGCGATCAAACGAAGGTTGGACACTTGAAGTTGTCTCCCAACATGACCACGCCTTTCCTCCCTCCCGGGAGGTGATCAACACTGTCGTACGAGGGATTCTCAGTGAATTGAGTCATCTTCCTCTTCGTCGCCTCACCTGGTGGGCTCGCGCCCATGATCCCTGGGTTGAGCACGTAGCGTCAGGACTCGGCTTCAGTGAATATCGCCGCCTTCATCAAATGAGAATTGCGCTCACCTCAGAGGTTGCGGACCGGTTTCGCGGGTCCGCCGCTGAGACTCGCGCATTCAGGCTGAATGCTGACGAACAAGCGTGGCTGGCTGTCAACAATTCAGCCTTCGCCACTCATGAAGAACAAGGCGGCTGGTCACTCGAGCAACTAACACGACGTCTCGATGCCCCTTGGTTCGATGCCGAGGATGTTCGCCTTCACCCTGTCATTGGTGACCTGGACGCGTTCTGCTGGACCAAACGACATGAGGCAGATCTGCACGAGCCGATGCTTGGCGAGATTTACGCAATCGCAGTCAATCCATCAGAGGTGGGGCAGGGTCTCGGCAAGCAGATGGTGATGGCGGGTTTCAGTCATCTGGCCGACACCGGAATCAGCATCGGCATGCTGTACGTAGATGCCAACAACGAGGCTGCGATGTCCCTTTACGAGTCCATAGGTATGGAAGTTCACCACACCGATCGGGCGTACCTGTGGGCAGGGTCGTAACTACATGGAGCGATTATTAGAGCGGTATTCGGCCGATCGTCTTGAGTTGAACGGCCTGCTCAATGACGAGCCTCAATACCGTGTTGATCAAGTTTGGAAGTCGCTGTACGACGACTGTGGACCCGCTTCTACGTGGACTACGTTGCCAAAAGGCTTGCGCGAACGTCTCGAGAAAGAGCTGCCGAGTTCACTCAAAGAAATCTACGCCAGTGTCGCCGACGATGGGCTCACCACGAAGTTTCTCTATGAAATTGAAGGTGGAGCTCGCATCGAGTCTGTCCTCATGCTCTACCCCGATCGAGCAACGGTATGCATTTCGTCTCAAGCGGGTTGCGCAATGGGGTGCACCTTTTGTGCAACAGGCCAGCAGGGTTTTACCCGTCATCTCCGAACTGCCGAATTGGTCGAGCAGGTCGCTCGAGCAAAATACGCAGCCGCTCAACAGGGACGTCGTCTATCAAATGTTGTCGTAATGGGCATGGGTGAACCTTTGGCAAATGAAGACGCGCTCTGGCCCGCAATGACCGCGGTTCACCAAGAATTCAACCTGTCAGCTCGTCACCTCACCGTATCGACGGTTGGTCTCGTGCCAGGCATTCGACGTCTCGCTGATCGCCCATTGCCGGTAACGCTGGCAGTGAGCCTTCATGCAGCCCATGACGAGTTGCGCGACACGCTCATCCCCATGAATCGCCGTTACCCAATTGATGAATTACTTGATGCATGCGAGCAGTACGTCTCACAACGCAAACGGCGAATGAGCTTCGAATGGGCAATGATCGACGGAGTAAATGACTCATTAGACGAGGCACACCGCTTAGCAGAGCTCTGTCGCCGCCTTCGACCCATCGCACACGTCAATCTCATACCTCTCAATCGAACGGCCGGTTACGAGTACCAAGGATCGACTCGCACTCAGATTGAGAAGTTCCAGCGCGTTCTTGTTGAACGAGGTGTTGAGGCCACAGTGCGTCGAAATCGGGGGAACGATATCGATGCGGCATGTGGTCAATTGGCGGCCATTACACCGGTGTCAATCACAACCGACGGCCCAAAGCCATGACCGCTGAACTCGCTCAATTTCGGTCGGTTGGATTCTCGCGAGGCGAAAGAACGATCCTCTCCAATATCAACCTCACGGTTTCACATGGCGAGCGGTGGTTGGTTCTGGGCGGCAATGGATCTGGTAAATCAACGCTCCTTCGAATGATGGCGTTGAGGGAGCATCCATCTCTTGGAGAGATCGATATTCTCGGTGAGCGCTTAGGTCGGATGGATGTTCGTCAGGCCCGCAGAAGGATCGGATTTTCTGCCCAAGGGCTTACCGACCAACTTCGTCCCGACCTCCGAGCAATCGACGTCGTCGTCACCGCCATACACGCCGCGCTTGAACCCTGGTGGCACACGTATTCAGGCGCAGATCTTGCCCAGGCTCGAAACCAACTTGAGCGCCTCGAGATCGGGCACCTCGCCGAGCAAACCTTCGGAACGCTGTCATCAGGCGAGCGGCAACGAGTGCTGCTCGCTCGCACATTGATGAATCAACCCTCCTTCATCGTTCTTGATGAACCGTTCGCTGGTTTGGATCTTGTCGCTAGAGAAGACCTCATCTCAGCATTGATGACGCTGAACAGCGATGAAGACATTGGGGCAATTGTCCTTGTCACACATCATCTCGAAGAGGTACCGCCTGGAATGACGCACCTACTCTGTTTGCGAGAGGGCAGGCCGATCTTCAATGGGCCACTCGCGCTCGGCCTCAACAGCGAGACCGTTTCAGAAACATTCGGAATCTCCGTTGAGGTGACGTCAGCCGAATCAGGACGCCTGCAAGCCGTAGCCTCCCGCGATCGATAGTGCTCAACGGACTGATCGTTTACAGCGATTGTGAAACGAATTCTTGGAGTTGCTCGATTCCTTTATCGAGACCGCTGTCAAGGGCATCCTCAACAGGTCCAGGTGTCCACATTTTTCCTTCGTAGTGGAGCGAGGCGTGCACTGTGGTGCTGTTGTCTGATGCGTTGAGTTCGATCCGTAATTCCCAGCTGGCGTGGGAGCGGTCGTCTGACTCGCTACGGCTAAAGACCAGTTGGTCAGCATCATCGATGGTCCGTTTCATCCGGAGCCGTTTTGATCGCGCAAATGGTCCGATCGCAACGCGAAGTTCCACATACCAATGATCAGCATCGTCTACATCAACTGAGGAAACGATTGGCATCCACTTTTGGTAGGTAGTGAGGTCTCGTAAGACTGCATGAACTGCAGTGGGCGGACCAGCAATGTCAGCCGTGCGAGAGACAGTAAGTGCCATGTAAGTGTTCTAGTCGCCTGAGAAGGGAGTTCCACGAAATGCCCTGGACAACAACGGCGAGAGCCCCTCACGATCAGCGCTTGTCATTTGGTCATCGCTCTCAGTTCGATCATCGTGCACCACGGCAGAGGTGTCGTCGTTGTTCTCCAGCGAAGTTTGGGCGATAAATAACGAATCTTGATCTTTAGCGGCGCTCCTTGGCTTAGCTTTACGGGTCTTGGCCGCTCGGCTTGCATCTT
>JAYNVD010000067.1:0-5422 GCA_038100275.1 Ilumatobacteraceae bacterium | reverse complement strand
ACCATCTTCACGCTGTTCGCAGTCACCAAATCAAAACCAGCCCGGGTGAGTGCTGCAAGCAACACCAGACCAATGCCAGCTTGAAATGCTCCACCAAACACTCCGATGAGGCCAAACACGACAACGGTCAACCATGTCGGCCACGGCTCGACTCCGTCTCGAGCAGTTGGCTTACGAACAGTGAGCACGATGAGCGGAATCATCAACACGCCGAAAACAATTTCGAAGGCTCGGTCAGGCAGGCGACTAATCGTCAGCGAACCGATGAGCGAACCAACAAGTGTTGGCGCAAGCACTGGAATCGCCCGAGACAGCCCGTCAACTCCAAGTCGACGAAACGCAACTGTCGCCGATGCAGTAGAGGTGAGAATGCCAAGGCGATTCGACCCGTTTGCGCTGTTCCCGGGAACACCGGCAAGCACCAGCAGAGGGACTGTCAACATCGAACCCCCACCAGCGACCGTATTGATAATGCCAGCGACAATTCCACCGACCGCCAAGAGCAACATTTCCCACCACGTCACAGGTCTTCACCCTACGAGGCACGTACGCTCATATTGTGCTTCGTCGCTATTCGCCGCAGAACACCGACGACGTTGATGACGTCGAGAGTGCGGGTCCGGACGATCCGACCGTCTTTCAACCTGCGCGCGAGGACGAGACACACGATCGGCGTCGCCAGAATCCGAACGCGGGAAGAATGTTGGGAACCGTCATCGCAGTTGCGGTGCTCGGGGCAATTCTCGTTGGTGGAGTCCAATGGATCGAACGCGAACGTGACGTCGTTCCTGACCCAGTGACGTGGACATCAATCGTGACTGCCGATCGCGTCACTGGCGATCTCACACTTCGACACAGCGATCTCGCGGTCGCGGCCACCACAAATCATGGTCCGCGTATTTCGGCGGTGCTTGACGGTGGTGGAGCGGTTGCCATCGTGCTCCCAAGTCAGGTCATCGTCGAGCCATTCGAACTTCTCCCAACGATTCTCGACATCCCAGGTGGTCACCGGGTTCGATCCCTACCAACAACCAATGACCTCAGTGTCGTTATTGGCGATGATGGAGGTGGGAATCTCGTGATCGCCACCGACGTATCCGGATTGCGGCCGGTGGTGATGGACCTCGGTGTCTACACCGACGAGCCAAACCCCAGATATTTCCCTTCAGATATTCGCCACGACGCCGCAGGCACATTGTTTGCAATCGCCGACACGGTGAACTTCCAAACAGTGCTTGTCACGCCTACCTCGCCGGCTCCGGTGTATCTACCAGACCTCGCTCTCGCAGTTCATCCGCAGTTAGTTGTCACCAGTCAAACTGTCGGCGACCGCGCGGAAATCGGGCTCTTTGATCCGGATGGAGACCGCATCCGAACGATTAGCACTCCTGCTGTTCGGGGCGGTGCGATCACTTCAGATGGCGAACGATTTGTGTTCGTCACTCGTGATGGTCGAATCATGCGAGTTACTCGAACATCGAATGATCTTGAAGATCTTGGTGGCCTCGAATTGCCCGATGGGGAATCGATTAACACGGTGACCACTGTCGGTGCCGGAAGTCGGCTCTGGGTGAGGTCAGACCACACGGCATTTGTCGTCGACCTTTCAGGTGGAATTCGCGGTCGTTGGTCAGCAGTGGATCCCATTGCTGAAGAACCTCTTTCCATGTTGAGCAGGTGCGCGGTCATTCACGCCGATGGTGTCAGCAGGCTCGTGAGTTTGCTGAACGGACGCGAACTCAACGAGGTCACAGGGATCTCTGGCATCTCAAGAAGCGACGACGGTTGCCTCGTGACTGGAGTACGCACGCAAGACCGCTCGAGTGTGCTCGTCGGAGAGTTCGACCTTGTCAGCCTTGCTGGTCGACAAGTCCTAGCACTCGCTCCAGATGCAACCGCTGTGGTGTTATCGAGTGACACGGGACCTGTCATTGTGAATGTCACCGATCTTTCAGCAGCATTGAGCGGCGGTACTCCTGCAACGGTTCGTGCACTCGATACCGGTGATGACCTCTTCGTGCTCGTAGCGGGCTCAATCGACCCGTAATGTCGAGATTGTGCACAAGGTGACCATTCGGCAGGCAACAGCAGCCGATCTTGAACAACTCATTCCGTTGTGCATCGACTACTGCATTGCAGACCAGCACACAGTCGATGAATCTCTCATTCGTGTCGGAGTGAATGGCTTACTTGCATCTGCTGATCGCGGTTTTGTTCTCGTCGCATGTGATGAAGTCGGCAAGCTCATCGGCTACGCCGCTGTCTCGGCAGGATGGTCAATCGAGATTGGCGGACCAGATTTTGTTCTTGATGAGTTGTTCGTTCGCGATCAAGGTCAGGGCATTGGAAGTGATCTCGTAGCCGCCGTCGAGACCCATTGTCGATCACTCGGTGTGAAACGGATTTTTCTCGAGACTGAGCGTCCAAACGACAGGGCTCGGTTGTTGTACGCCCGACTCGGTTTCGCTCAGGACGACTCAATCTGGATGTCAAAAGACCTGTGATGCGGAAATCAATACGGGTTCCGTTGCTGAAATTTCTTGCAGTTGGCGTGGCGATCATGTGTGTGCTTACGACCGCATCGTTGGTTGCAGGTCAACCCGATGACCGTGACACCTCGCTCACCATTGATGCCACAGTCGTAGTGGGCGCAACCGGATGTCGAAACAAGTTAGGAAGAGGGGTCGGTACCTTTATCGACCATCAGCACGTGTTGACAAGCGCTCATACCATCGCAGGTGCCACCGAAATCACCATCACGCATCAGTCGTGGCAAGAACCCGGCAACGTTGTGGCCTTCGACCCAACGAACGATCTTGCCATTGTCAAAGTTCAGACCTCCCACGACTCATCGGTGCCACTTGCGCAACAATCAATCGAACCATCGGCACTTCCCATCGAGGGTTCAGTTGTTGTCATTCGTGGAAATGAGATCGTCCGACAACCTGTTGTCATTCGACGAGCCGTCTCCATCAACACCGAAGACATTTATGTTGAGCACCCTGTGACGCGGCCGGGTTATGAACTTCAGGGCGATATTCAACGTGGTGACTCAGGCGCCCTCGTCACAGTTGCTGGAAAAGGTGTCGGAGTTGTGTGGTCAAAAAGTCGCACATCACCCACCCGCGCCTGGGTGATTGATCCGATTGCTGGAGGTGACGTGATGGCTACCCAACTCACCCAAGGGCTTAACCATGATATCGATATCACTCGTTGCTAGGTCAGAAATTTTCTAGGTCTGCAGAAGTCCAGAAACCCGTAAGCGGCGTCGCCTGACCGTGTGCATATGCGCTCAGCCGTTCAGTTGCGTCAGGGTCAGAAAGATCAATCACATCGAAGAGCACCTGCGGCCCAACAGCGCGAAGCGCCAGGTCGCTTTCTGATCGCCGAGTTGGCAGGGCCGCGGTAAGTGCAATCACTCGCTCGCCAACACCAGCAATAACAGCTGCCCGTCCCAACAACCTCCAGAGAGCTTCACCATTTAACAACCCGGGGCGTTCACGGCTAAACGGCCCACCCTGTTCGATGATGACTCGCTGACCATTCATCGTTGCTGAGGTGACACTAAGACCGGTTCCAGACAACCTCATCTCATTGATGTCGGTGGCACCGGCAGTCTGAAGAACGTCGTTGACGACATCACGACCGGCCCTCCCCTCGTCAATGACAGGCTTCTCATTGCCCTCTTCCAGAACCCGTTGCTTGGCTAGATCGACGTATTCCTTATCGAGATCGACACCGATGAATTGACGGCCTAGTTGACGTGCGGCAACCAAGGTCGAACCCGAGCCCATGAATGGGTCGAGGATCACGTCGCCGCGATAGGTGTACAACTCAATGAGTCGAGATGGCAGTTCGACGGGGAAGGGTGCCGGGTGACCAATTCGACGGGCGCTTTCGGTTGGCAACGTCCACACATCGAGCGTGTTCGCCATGAAATCTTCAGTCGAAATCGTCGATTCAAACGGCAAACCCCGGCGTTCACGCTGTGAGCGACTCACTGCGCGTTGAAAGCGTCCTTTTGACGCGATGATCACTCGCTCAGTGAGGTCGCGTAACACCGGATTCGACGGTTGGCGGAACGAACCCCACGCACACGATCCACTCGCTCCGGCGCCTTTCCGCCAAACCACTTCACCGCGAAGCAACAGGCCGAGACGATCTTGCAAAATGCCAATCACGTCGGCCGACAGGCTGCGATAGGGCCGGCGACCGAGATTGGCGACGTTAACCGCGATACGACCGCCGGGCTCAAGTACCCGAACACATTCCGCAAAGACATCGGTCAACATGTTGAGGTATTCGAGATACGAGGCAGGAATACCGTCACGTTCGAGTTCGTTCTCGTACTGCTTGCCCGCAAAGTACGGAGGTGATGTGACGACAAGAGCCACCGATGAAGATTCGACCATTGACAGGTCTCGCGCATCACCACAAACAAACAACTCTGTGTGTGACGCCGGAGGTGCAATTGCTTCGTCGTCACTCAACGAAGGTGCTTCAAAACGACCGTAAAACCCTGATGCGTCATGCGATTCACGGCGGCCAGCACCGAAATCAGAGGTTGAGGTTCTTCGGCGTTCCGCCACGCGAAAACCCTACGCGACCAGCGCGCGTCGGCGCGCGATCACTTCGTATTCGGTACACCAAGCACCCGGTCGAGGTACTCATTTCGAAACGTGCCGTCGGGGTCCAGAGCCGCCCGTAGATCTTGAAACTCCTGCCAGCGCGGGTACCGCTCACTTAGTTGAGTCGAATTCAGATAGTGCATCTTTCCCCAATGCGGTCGTCCGCCATACGAGTCCATGATCTCAGCGACCTGTTGGAAGTACGACTCATATGGGGCGCCAACATATTGGTGGACGGCAATCCATCCGTTTACACGCCCGAAGCCTGTCGACAGAGCAATGTCATCCGCAGCCGACACCCGAACCTCAACCGGAAACAGACTCGGAAAACTAAGGCGCTGAGTGACATCGCGAACTCGGTCAACAGCCTCTGGAAGACACTCGATTGGAATGCCATATTCCATCTCGACAAATCGAACGAGACGCGGGCTTGAGAACACCCGAAATGAATCGTCAATGAGATCACGCTCCGACACCGAGGACGACACAAGTTTTGCGATGCGTGGGGCGAGGCTCGGCCAGCGTCGACCAACTCGACACACCGCTCCGAATGCAAGGTTTTCTGCAATGTATTTATCGCGAACAACTGCGAGCTTCCCTGGTCGTTGAATGTCCTCAGTTGTTCGCTGGTTTCTCTTCACCTGACAGCGGCGCGCCCCTGGCATCCAGAAAAATTCGGCATGATCAGCGCTCTCAGCGAATGCTGGAACATCGGCTAACACATCGTCGAGTACTTCGATCGTTTCATGAGCATGCAGCCGGAATGACGGCACACACTGCAACACGACTTCGCA
>JAYNVD010000066.1:0-5423 GCA_038100275.1 Ilumatobacteraceae bacterium | reverse complement strand
ATGTCGCCAAGGTTCGGCAATGCAAGACCGTACTCGTGAAGTTCACGACAAAAATCGTGCAGAGTCGCCCCGGCCTGCACATGCACGCGACCAGATTCTCGATCAACGTTGAGAATCTGCCGCATGCCGTCGAGACGCAACATGACACCATCGGTCATCGCTGCAGCCGTAAACGAATGTCCGGCACCAATGACCTTCACGCGTTGACCTGATTCGTGAGCAACGCGAACAATCCGTGCAACCTCGTCGGTGGATGATGGTTGGTGCACGGCGTCGGGCACGCAACGCTGGTTTCGAGCCCAGTTGCTCACCACGCCAGTTCGAGTTGTGCTCACCCCATCGACAGTAATGGGGTCAACAGGCCTACGATGAGTTGATGTCGATTGCAGAAACACCGGCTGACATGAAGATTGTGCATGGCGTTTGTCATCACGACTGTCCCGACACCTGCGGATGGGTTGTCGAGACCAATCACGAGGGCGTTGCAGTACGACTTCGGGGGGACAACAATCACCCATATTCGGCAGGAGAACTCTGCCCCAAGGTCAACCGTTATCTCGATCGGGTCTACCACCCAGATCGAATCCTCACCCCCCTGCGTCGCACGGGGCCGAAAGGGAGTGGCGAATTCGAGCCAGTCTCGTGGGAGGTTGCGCTTCGAGAGGTTGGCGAACGACTCTCAGAACTGGTGATTACCTACGGCGGTGAATCAGTTTTGCCGTTTAGTGATGCCGGCAACCAGTCGCTTCTCTCCCTACAAGGCATCTCGTCAAGATTCTTCAACCACATCGGCGCAAGCCGGCTTCTGCGAAATATTTGTGGTCCGACGGTTGGTGCTGGTCTGTCGATGACAAATGGCAACGGCAACAGCCTCGACCCAATGGAAATTGAGCACTCACGGCTCATTGTCCTTTGGGGAACCAACACTCGTCTCACCAACCGACATCTTTGGCCAACGATCGAACGGGCGCGTGCCGCAGGCGCACGTCTGGTCGTTATTGATCCAGTGAGAACGATCACCGCTGATGCTGCCGACGGAACTGATGACTACTTCTTGCAGCCACTTCCTGGCACCGACATCGCTCTCATGCTCGCGGTTATGCACATCATCATTCGCGATGACCTTGTCGATCGTGAATGGGTCGATGAGCACACCCTCGGATTTGATGAGCTCGCCGATCACGTCGCAACTCATACACCTGAGTGGGCAGCGTCAATCACCGGTCTCAGCGTCGACGACATCGAACGATTTGCTCACGACTATGCCACGATCGGGCCAGCAGTAATTCGAACACTTGTCGGTGCCGAACATCACGAGAACGGTGCGATGTTCTTCCGGACCATCGCATGTCTGCCTGCGCTCATTGGAGCCTGGAAGCATCGGGGTGGTGGCATTGCACGGAGTGTTGGCATCTGGCACGGCTCTGTCGTTGATGAGGCAGCTCTTGAACGTCGCGATCTCCTCGCCGGTCGATCGCCTCGCACGCTGAATATGAGTCGACTCGGGGAGATTCTCACCGACACCGATCCGCCTGTTCGTGCCCTCATCGTGTGGAATGTCAACCCGTTGGTGAGCGTGCCAAATGCTGAACTCATCAAACAGGGAATGGTTCGAGATGATCTTCTCACCATCGTCCACGAGCAGTTCATGACCGACTCCGCGAAATACGCCGACTATGTCTTCCCAGCAACGACACAAATTGAATCGGTTGATGTCACGCCGGCGTGGGGGCACCTCTATCTCGGCTGGAACGAACCAGCGATCGAACCAGTGGGTGAGTCGGTGTCGAATCCCGAGTTCTTCCGGCGCTTGTCGGCAGCGATGGGGCTCACCGAGCCATCACTCTTTGATGACGACCTCACCTTGCTCCGTGACTCGCTTCCGGGTGTAGATCTTGACGAGTTACGCAAACAGCATCACATGCGGGTGCCATACCCAGAAGATGGTCGACCATTTGGTGCAGGAGAGTTCACCACATCATCTGGGCGGGTGGAGTTTGTCAGCGATCGCCTCGAACAGATGGGCCACTCACGGCTGCCCGAATTTGTCGCCCCTCAAGAGGGCCCTGGCGGACCACTTGCTGAGCGTTTCCCACTGCAGTTGATGACCTCGAAGCGTCACTTGCGGTTTTTGAATTCGGGATACAGCCACATGGATACTCATGGTGGTGCTGAGGACGGCCCATTCGTTGAAATCGACGAACATGATGCGAAACAGCGTTCACTCAGCGAGGGTGACCGAGTTCGTGTCTTTAATGATCGTGGATCGCTCGACCTTCCTGTTCGGATCTCAACACGCGTCCGTCCAGGTGTGGTTGTCGTGCCGTGGGGGTGGTGGGAACAGCATCATCGCGACGGCGGAGTAGCGAACAGTCTCACCAACGACACCCTCACCGACTGGGGTGGCGGAGTGGCGTTCTATGACACGTTGGTCGAGGTGTCAAGGCTCTAGTGCCTGAACACGGGTAACCTGCGCCCATGGCGGGCGACGTGATTTATGCCTTCCGAGTGACGCGGCTTCCGCTTCTTGATGCGGGTGGTGCGCAGATCGGCCGTATTGAGGACATTGTTGTCGTACCCGGACGCCCGGGTAAGGCGCCACGTGTCGTCGGCTTTGTCGCGAACAGTCAGCGTCGTCGAATCTTTGTCAACTGGGCTCGAATCGGCCAACTTGATAGCGGCGGGGCGCAGTTGCGCTCATGGGACGTTGACCTGCACCCATTCCGCCGACGGGCTGGCGAAACACTGATTGGCGCCGAAATCATTGACCGCGCAATTCCTTCAGGCGAGTCGGTAAGCGACGTTGGCCTTGAACACAAATCTGACGATGTCAGCGACTGGTGGGAAGTATCAACGGTGCGCCTTGTTCGGCGACAGGTGTTGAAGCCCCGGCCGAGCTATCGACTCGTCGACTGGCGCGAAGTTCAACAGTTATTTACGGCTCATACCGCAATGGCGGCTGAGGCAGCACGTCTTCGCGATATGCACCCCTCTGATGTCGCCGTTGTGGTTCGGGCGTTGCCTCATTCGCAGCGTCGACAGTTAGCAGAAGCAATGGATGACGAACGCCTTGCTGATCTGCTTGAAGAGTTGCCAGAGGATGAACAGCTTCGTCTTATTGAGGGCCTCGACATGGACCGTCTTGTCGGCGTTCTCGAAGAGATGGAATATGACGACCTCACCGACTTGCTGAGCGAAATGCCGGACCAGCAACGCGAGGCCGTGCTCGAGGCGATGGACGACGAGGACACTGAAGTTCTCACACGTCTGCTGTCATATGACGAACGCACTGCTGGCGGTCTCATGACCCCGGGCATCATCATCTTGGGGCCCGATGACACTGTCGCTGAAGCGCTTGCCCAACTTCGTGACCCTGACTGGACGCAGGCCATCGCGAGCCAGGTGTTCATCTGTCAGGGGCCATTCATGCCTCCAACCGGCCGTTATCTCGGAGTTGTCTACGCACAGCGGTTGCTTCGTGAACCGCCTGGGATGCAATTGGGTCGCTGTCTTCGAAATATTCCAACGACGACACCTGACACACCTGAGCAAGAGGTTCACGAACAATTCGCGTACTACAACTTGATGGCATTACCAGTGCTTGATGAGGCCGGTCGTTTGCTCGGTGCGGTCGCAGTGGACGACGTTGTTGACCGTTTGCTTGGTGTTGACTGGCGCCTGCGCCAACGTCGGCGCACGACCCCGGTTCAGCCGATGGTGACGCCATGAAGCGACGAAACGATCTTTCCCAACCACGTCGCCGTCGCCGCCTCGACGTGTCGTACGACGCGGATGCATTCGGCAAGTTCAGTGAGTCGATTGCGATGCTGCTCGGCACGGCGCGTTATCTCGTGTGGCAGACCATCGTCATCATCGTGTGGCTGCTGTTCAACATCCTGCCTCCCGCCAATTGGCAGTTTGATCCGTGGGGTCGTGGACTTGTTCTGCTGACCTTGGTGTTGTCACTTCAAGCGTCGTATGCGGCTCCGTTGATCTTGCTTGCCCAAAATCGGCAGGAGCGGCGTGACAGGGCAGCTGCTGAGCTTGACCGACAGGTTGCTGAGCGAACACAGGCTGACACTGAGTTCCTCGCACGAGAAATCGCCGGAGTTCGACTGGCCCTAGCCGATGTCGTCACCGGCGAAGAATTGCGCGAACAACTCTCAAGCCTGACGTCAGCAATTGAGAGGCTCGAAGCGCGCCTTGGCGACGATGATTCGGCTCACGTTGCTTCTGATCAGTCTGATGGCTGACCGGTGAATTCCTGAATTCGGACCCCGTACTCTTGCACGTGATGTAACAACCGGTTTGTGGGTAAGCCTTCGGCGCCGGGGATAACAACGCCTTTTGGAAGCCCGTTCTCGTTGAGTTCGATAACCATTGCCGCAATAACCGCTGCAGCAGCAGAGCCAACAAGCTCAGCAATGCCCATCACGTAGGTTTCGCGAGCGCCATCAGCCAATGCACCTCGCACTTCGATCCGCAATGCTCCGACGCCACCTTCGGCATGCGGGGGCCGCAGCATCGGCAAACGGGCCGTTAGGCGGTCACGTCGTGTTGCTGAACGACGTGACGAGATGCGGCGCACATCAGGGAACGCTCGATGTAACAAGATTGGGAGCGGTGACTCCGCTCGGTAGCAATCAACGGCGCCGACTGGTTCAGGGAACCAGCACAACTCTCTGCCTGATCCTCCATGAAATTCTTTCCAGTCGCCGTCGACGTATCCCGGAGAATGGCCGCTCAGCGACCGGTGATGTACTCGCGCACACGCCGGACCTGCAGTGCCATGCATTGCGATGTGAATTTCGTCGACTCGACTCAACCGTGACGACAAGTGGCGTGCAATCAATCCAGATAATCCAGGTGACATGCCAGACCCAATCACCAGAGATGCATCGTTGTTCTTGAAGATTGCGTCAAGTTCGAACAGTTGTTGGGTGTCGTTGAGGTCATCAGCCAGCGTGATAACCGACGCTCCTTTGAGACCGCATTGTTCAACAAGTGAGCGGTGCCTCCCCGGGTATGCAAGTACGACACTGTCACCGTTGGTCATTTCGGGTGGAGGGTCTCGGCGAGGGTCGAACGATGCAACAACTTCGCCCCCACAGAGTTGTGCAACGCGTTTACCAACGACTCCGTTGCCAGCAAGCCAGACGGTCATTCAGTGCCACCGTCATTCGGTGGAATACGAACTGGCCGCCAACCGCCGTGGCGAGGAGGTGTTCCCCCCTTGCCCTTCACCCTGATGGCACCCGCCGCTGCAATGGTCATGATGAGCGCTGAGATCAGTCGGCGGGCGAATCGCATGTGGACAGTTTGCCTGAGGGGCACAGGCGATTGCTCAATTCTTGGCAAGAGTTCCCCACGAAACAACAAACGGCGGCCCAACGGGCCGCCGCAGTGGGGCTAACAAGAATCGA
>JAYNVD010000065.1:0-5481 GCA_038100275.1 Ilumatobacteraceae bacterium | reverse complement strand
AGCGTGCCGAGCACATCTCTTGCGAGATCAACAATGGCAAGTCCTGATTGAACAAGATCGACGAACTCGAGTGGCGCCTCGTGACGCATCGCCTGACACAGCACCTCAAACTCTTCGAGTGTCCGACTCACACCACGCTCGCGAATGATCCGGTCCGCAATTGCAGTGATCGCATCGTCGAGTAACACTTCGATGCCAAGGCCGACCATCGACAGTCCGAGTTGGCGATCATTGTCGATCATCCTCCGAACGGGGCCACGTGCCGGACTGGCAGCGAGCAGTAACAACCGGCGTACCCCTTCATGCAACAGTCGCTCGGCGAGCGCTTGGTCGGTCACCAAGCGCAAGGACACGCTGTCGCCGCGGTCGAGAAGTGCTGGATACGCCCGCAGAGTCTCGTTGCTGTCACCCCACTCGAGAACCTCGGGAAGGGTTCCAAGATCCCACGACACGATGCCACTTCGTTCATCAAGCGGCGCGCTTGATGCGAGCATCTGACGGGCCTGTGGGCGCACAACGTCGCGAATCGTTGCGAGATCATCTCCAAAGGCATAGACCTCTCCATCGGCATCACTCACGACGATGTGGACAATGAGGTCAGGTGACAGACGCTCGAAGTTGAACTGTTCAGCCGCTACCGAGATGCCAGAAACCTCCGACAGCGCCTCAGCAAATGCATCTGCGAATGAACGACCGTCAGGGTCACCAATGAGATTCATCGCACCTGCAAGCGTGTCCGCAGCCGGAATCAGTTGACGGCGGGTGTCTTTAGGAAGCGAACGAAACAACGACTCGGCGAGATCGGCTCGGCGACTGGGAACATGCCAATCGAGATTGGCTCCGCTGAACTGGTTCACCGATACGAGGGGCAGATGAAGGGTCACACCATCGAATGGGCTCTCCGCATCATGGCGATAGGTGAGCATGTATTCGGCACCATCGGTATCAACCCAGACCTCTGGCGACCCTGCGTCGAGCAGAGCGGCGGTCTCTGATTCTGGGAGATCTAACAGGTGCGGATGCGCTGACCGCTCATCACGCCACCACCGGTCAAAATGACGGGTCGAGGTCACTCCTGCCGGGATGTTCTCGTCGTACAGGCGGCGGAGATCTGCTACGCCTCCTGGAGACCCACGCCTACTTCGCTCACCGATCTCTTCCCACTCTGTAAGCCGGTCGCGATTTCGCGCAATGAAGCGTTGACGGCGGCGCCACCGCTCGTCAACGTTGCTACCAATGAGCGCATTCTCGATAAACATCTGGCGCGCCGCGACCTTGTCGACGGTCGACAGTGCAACACGCCGCCCCTCCACAATCGCTAGCCCATAGAGAGAGACCCGCTCCGGAATGACTGCACGACCAGATTTGGGATCCCACTCTGGGTCACCATATGAACGGGTTACTAACTCCCCTGCGATGGGCTCAATCCATTCGGGCTGAATCGCTGCCACTCGGCGAGCCCTGAGGCGATCGGTTTCAACGACTTCTGCTGCGACAACCCACTCGCTGCCGGCACGGCCGAGCGCGGATCCGGGGACGATTTCGAAACGGGCACCGCGAGCCCCTTGATACTCAACCCGTGCTCGTCGATCGCGCTGGGCCCGGCGATCATCTCTCCGACCGATATTCGACAACAGACCCGACAGCACGGCCTGGTGCACCCGATCGGGATGACCAGCATCAGTGCCTGGTCGGATGCCGATCTGCCCCGCAACCTGTCGAAGCTGGCTATACAGATCTCTCCACTCTCTCACCCGCAGCCAATTCAAATATTCGTCACGACACATCCGCCGGAAGGCGTTCCCTGAGAGCTCTCGTTGCTGATCTTTGAGGTAGTCCCAGAGCGAAACGATGCTGAGCAAGTCTGAGCCTGGCACCATGAATCGACGATGCAATTCATCGGCCCGGTCTTGGTGTTCCCGCGGTCGTTCACGAACGTCCTGTATTGACAGCGCCGATGCGATAACGAGTACCTCTCGCACACAACCATGGCGATCGGCCGCGAGAATCATGCGGGCGATACGAGGATCAATTGGAAGCCTGGCAAGTTTTCGACCGATGCCCGTCAGCCGATACACGCCTCGATCATCTTCAGTCAGCGCACCCAGCTCATCGAGAAGTCGATAGCCATCACGAACCATTGAGGTTTCGGGGGGTTCGATAAACGGGAAATCTGAGACTTCGCCGAGACGTAGGTCGGTCATCTGCAAAATGACCGATGCCAGGTTGGTACGCAAGATCTCCGGTTCGGTGAACTCTGGTCGCGACTCGTGGTCCACCTCATCCCACAGGCGAATGCAGATACCTGGGGCAACACGACCACAACGACCGGCTCGCTGAGCAGCAGATGCTTGGGAAATCTCCTCAATTGGCAGACGCTGAACTTTCAACCGACGCGAGTAGCGGCTGATGCGAGCCGTGCCGGTATCGATCACCGCCCGAACCCCGGGAACCGTGATCGACGTCTCCGCAACGTTCGTCGCCAGCACGATTCGACGACCCGGGTGTGGGGCAAACACCCGCTGCTGCTCTGCCGCTGACAGCCGCGCATACAACGGGAGGATTTCGGTTCGAGGTAGCTCAAGTTCCCTCAAGGCATCAGCCGTGTCATGAATTTCGCGCTCGCCCGAAAGGAAGACCAGGATGTCGCCATCGATGGCCCGAGTGAGTTCATTGACGCCATCAATGATCGCTTCAACCTGATCGGAATCATCAGCAACCGGTCGATATCTGATTTCTACCGGGTAGGTACGACCCTCAACGCTGAACACCGGAGCAAGTTCACCGTCGTGTCGTGCAAAGTGCTCCGCAAAACGCTCGGTATCAATCGTCGCCGACGTAACGATGAGATGCAGATCAGGTCGCCTCTGCAATAACTGCCGGAGGTAGCCAAGAATGAAATCGATATTCAGGCTTCGCTCATGTGCTTCGTCAACGATGATGGTGTCGTAGCGGCTGAGTTCTGGGTCGCGCGATAATTCCGCAAGGAGAATTCCATCGGTCATCACCCGTATCTGCGTCTCAGAATTGACCTGGTCGGTGAAACGAACCGAGAAACCTACTTCTGAACCAAGAGCGACACCGAGTTCCGAAGCAATACGGTCAGCAACAGAGCGTGCTGCGACACGACGTGGCTGGGTGTGACCAATCAGTCCTGACGTTCCCCGACCGGCCTTTAAGCACAGTTTTGGCAACTGTGTGCTCTTTCCAGACCCCGTCTCTCCAGCAACGACAACCACCTGATGTTCACGGATCGCGTCAACGAGTTCGTCCGCGTAGTGCGCAATCGGCAATTCCTCCGGGACACGAACTTCCTCAACTTTGATTGACATGACGGCGACGACGGTAACCGCTGAGAACTAGCGTCAGTCATATGGCGCACTGGTTAATGAAATCCGAACCCGACGTGTTCTCTTACGATGACCTCGTCGAAGTCAAGCGAGAAGGGTGGGACGGCGTTCGTAACTACCAGGCTCGCAATTTCATGCGAGAGATGAAGAAGGGTGATCTCGTCATCTTCTATCACTCAAATGCCACCCCGCCGGGTGTTGCTGGTGTGGCCAAGATCGTCAAAGAAGCCGAGCCCGATCCAACTCAATTTGATCCGTCGTCAAAGTACTTCGACGCGAAAAGTTCGCCAGATGACCCGCGATGGGATTGGGTCACGCTCGGCCCAAAGAAGCGGCTGAAATTCATCACGCTCGACAGCTTGCGGGCGATGCCAGAGCTCGAAGAATGCCGTCTACTCGCTCGAGGAAATCGACTTTCAGTGATGCCACTCACCGAAGCAGAATTTGACGCAATCGTTGCTGCAGGGTCTTAGCGACCACGGCTTACAAAACGCGCGCTCATACTTACCCCACTGACAACTGCGCCTGCGATCAGCATTGTGTAGGCAGGTCCTGAAACTCGGCCCACCAAGCTGTCGGCGATCGCTCGCACCATTTCCGCCCTCGCAACACCGTCGATCGGGAGCGCACCCGACATTCGACTCACACCAAACAGCACAACGCCGGCGAGAACGAGCGCAACGCCTACTGGCAACAGCCGACGGATAAACGCCGCTGGTGACAGCACCAGCATGAGACCTGCTGAGACCACAGCAAGCGCAAGACCGATGTTTGACCACATACGAACTGAGTCGACGACACCTGAGAGGTCAACATCACTTTCAGTGCGTTCAAGCACAATTGGTTCGATGCCCTCGGCAAGGACACCCTCTTCAACCGCCTTCACCACCTCATCGGTTGCAAATGCGAGTGCGCCCTCATCAACCTCGATTCCGAATTCTTCAGCCATCTGGGCAAGCTCGCCTGACTGAGTCGCAGCTGCAAGTTGGTCGAGTGCAACCGATGCAAGTGCATTGACATCAATTTCCGCAGAAGCAGCGCCCTCAAAGAACACGTCGTAGGCCGCAACACTTACTTCAGCTGAGAACTCCTCAAACTCACTACTTGAGAGGACGGTTTCGACCGCTGCGCGCACAGTTTCGTCACTTGCATATTGGCTGATCGTTGGGTCAGACGAGAATTGGTTGGCAATTTCGTCGACAAGTTCAGTGCGCACCTCGGGAAGTTCAGTCACTTCCCCGACGATCGCGGTCACTGCCTCCGCCGAACCTGCGATCCCAAGAACCACCCGGCCCAACACGAATGCCACAATGCCGATTGACATTGTGATACTCGCGATGACAACGACGACCCTTCGGAGAAGCACGCTTACAGGGTAGTCAGTCTCAGCGTAGAGACCGGTACTCCCAAGATGCAGTCGATGTGAGGCCGCTCAGTCATCCATGCGCCGATGGCCAGCTTCCCAATCCTCCTCGGCCGGATTCTCAACAATTCCACCGAGGATGTTGAGCTGTGGAGTTTCTCGAAGGGAGCGTTTCATCTCTGCAAACCCGGGAAATGCTGCAAGTGTCGTCACTGACTCCCACAACTTCACTGCGTCAGCACCGCGGGGAATGCGCGAGATCACCGGCCCAAAGAATGAGAGCCCATCATCGCCAAACGAGATGATGGGAGTACCGACGTCTTTTCCTGTTCGAGACAGCGCCATCTCGCCCTCAGCGTCGATCATTGTGTCCCATGAAGTGTCGTCGGCTGCGCTTGCATACTCGGTATCGATGCCTGCAGTTGTGAGCACCTCAATGAGATGATCTGGCGTCGACAAGCGATCTCTCATGCCCGATCCCTTCGGCTTGTCGAAGTACGACTCGCCGTATGCCGTGACGACTGGGCCTAACGCGTCTCGCCCGAGTTCGTGACGGATGCGTGCGGCAACGCGAAGCATGCGTAGCCCAGCCGTATGACCAAACTCGTATCCCGGTGGGAAATGAGTGTCGTAGTCCTTGTCTTTATTGATCAGACGCAACGAAATGAAACGCCAATCAACTGTCAGACCGGTCTCGGCGCGGACCTCTTCAATCCAACGTGATGCCAACCACGCAAATGGGCACACAGGATCCCAAAAGAACTCGAT
>JAYNVD010000064.1:0-5495 GCA_038100275.1 Ilumatobacteraceae bacterium | reverse complement strand
CCGAAAGGGTCTTATCTCACATGGTTCGCGCACGGTCGAGACGGCATTTGTGAAAGCGCCAATCGATGGGCCTGTCAAGATCTCGCCGCTCGGTATCGAAGGTGACGAGCACGTGTATGAGCATCACGGCGGGCCGGACATGGCGCTGTTGCTGTATCCTTCAGAGCACTACTCGTATTGGCGTGAGCTTGGTCTTCAACTTCCTGCTGTCGCTGCGATGGCTGAGAATCTCACGACCGAGGGAGTGAAAGAAACCGATGTCGCGATCGGCGATTTCATCGCGATCGGGTCAGCGGTGTTTCAGGTTGCACAACCGCGAAGCCCTTGTTTCAAGCTGGCGGCACGTTTCGCTCGAAAATCGCTCCCCGTTGAGATGCAAACGACGGGGTACACCGGCTTTCTCGTGCGGGTGATTGAACCCGGCGTGTGCGCCGCGGGTGATGCGATTACCTGTGAGGCGGGGCCATCAACTGATCGAATTTCAGTTGCAGAGGCCGCACGAATCTTGAACGTTGATCGGCATGATGTTGAACGGGCGCAACGATTGTTATCAGTTGCCGAGCTAGGAGAAACTGTGCGAAATACATTGATGGCCCGCGTGGCTGCCGGTGGTCAGCAAGGCGAAGATGTTGATCGCCTCTACCTCGACTAGTTCTCAGTGGTTGCTGGCTAGTCGCAGCATGAGTCGCGCCACCCACAGCCCCGGCATTTGAAGTGGGCGTGTTCGGGGTGGAGTTCTGAACCGCACAGCGGGCATTCAGGGAAGGTCCCGAACTTGGTCCGACATTCTGTGGCCGCACTCTCAGTCTGCTGGGGTTGAGATCGGGAACCCCATGTGCGGGTTTCGTTTGCCATCACCACAGGCTGGCATGGCAGAGGTTGGCGATAAGGGATTTCATTCAAATTCGGGCTGCGGTCGAAGTTCAGCGGTTGCGTGATTGTTGTTTTGGCGTGTCGGAGTACCCAGAGAGAGACCATTTCCATCGGTACGTTCCACCAGGCACGAGGTAGTCATGAAGGACATCGGGCCCGCATGCACCGGTTCCGACTCCGCGCATCGCAACATCAATGTGAATCTCGCTTGTTGCTGTTTCTTGAAGTTCAGCAAGGGTTGTAGCGGAAGTGAGGTCGCGGTCGTGATGAGGTCGAGCTGTCATGATGAGCGGCTCAACCGCCTCAATGCGAATTCCTTGACCATTCATCGTGCCGATTTGCATCCATCGGCATCCGAGGTGGGCGCCGTGTTCTTGAGGGACAACGTACGGGTGAAACTGCTCAGCAACTGTCGATTGCCACAGGCCGAGTGTTGAACCAGAGCACCTGTCGGGGTACGTCTCGGTTGGTCCAAGACCGAGCCATGAAAGTTCTGTTAGTCGGGCTGGCACTTCACAGCGGATCCCAATGCGCGGGAGATCATTCCACTGCCGAGGAATTCGTAGTTGTTCGACGAAGAACGCGACGCCGTTGATGACCGAGATGTGTGTGGTGTGAACAGCGTGGTGAGTTGGCCCGTGGAGGGCGCGAGAGATACGCAGCGCAAGTTCTCCTCGTGGTGCTCGTTGGCTGACGGCGATGAGTTCAGGTTCAAGACGATCGAGCCCCCATTCCTCCCATCGGTGTCGGGCTCCCCCTCCACCGTGAACTCCTGCGAGAAGAGCCTGACCGAACCCATCGTTGTCTGTTGGGGCTCGCCAAAGCGACGCCCGAAGATTCGTGATGAGAGGTTCGTCGCCACCGAAAAAGACAGAGATATCTCCACGGGCATCAGTCTCAATATCGAGGTCTATCTGGCTCGATGTTCGTGTGCGATGTTTGCTGCCGATGGCGAACTGGTCCCACGCAATGAGGTGAGATTTCGGCGCCCAAGGTGTTGTGCGGCGAAGTCGGAACTCGACACAAAGAAGAAGTTCACCGTTCGCGGTAGGACGTGAAGCCGCAAGATCAATTGTGATCGATTCACCGGGGGCAATGTCGATCGGTTCTTGACCCTCTCGAATGGTTGTGCCGTCGTCGGTGAATTTCCAGTGCATCGAGAGGTCGGCGGTCGAGGTGAAGAATCGGCGGTTCGTGATCTTCAACTTGCAGTTACCAAGATGCTCAGCAGTCACTGGTCGAGCACCCCAGGCAACCTCTTGAAGAGCAGGATGTGGTGTGAGGTCGGGTGCAGTCAGGCCGTTAATACAAAAGTTGGCGTCATGTGGTGTGTCGCCGAAATGTCCTCCGTATGCCCAGAAAGGCCGCCCGTTCTCGTCGTGTTCAAGCAGGCCTTGATCGCGCCAGTCCCAGATGAACCCGCCAGCGATGGCGTCGTGTTGCCAGAACGCAGCGAGGTACTGGTCGAGAGAGCCATTCGAGTTGCCCATTGCGTGTGAGTACTCGCAGATAAGCAGTGGTCGGTCATCAAGCTGTGTGGATTCGGCCCATTCTGCCCATTCGACGAGCGTGGAAACTGGTGAGTACATCGCGGAGACGACGTGCTGGGAGCTCCGAACTGACGGTGATGGCGATTGTTTCCACCGTTCAGCACTGGCGGTTGTCCGCCAGCGTTCGGCTCCCTCGTGGTGAATAAATCGAGAGGGGTCTGTGTGGGTGATCCAGGCTGCTGCTGCGGAGTGGACTGGTGCATGTCCTGACTCATTGCCGAGCGACCAGCCGATCACGCTCGGGTGGTTTCGGTCTCGTGTCACCATGCGAGTGACTCGGCTCATGATCGCAGCGGTGTAGCGAGGATTGTGTGCGAGTGTGTGTTCGAGGGCGTGACATTCGACGTTTGCCTCATCGATGACGTAGAGGCCAAGTTCGTCACACAGGTCGAGCAGTCGATGGTCGTTCGGATAGTGAGAGGTTCGGATCGCGTTGATGTTGTGCTGTTTCATGAGCACGAGTTCTTCTCGCATCTCGTCAACGGTCATCGTTTTCCCCGTGATGGGGTGGTGGTCGTGTCGGTTGACCCCGAAGATTTTGATGGCTGCGCCGTTGACCTTGATTCGACGGCGCTCCACTTCAACACGACGAAAGCCGGTTACGACGGCGTGTACTTCAACTGTTCTTCCTCGGGCATCGATGAGTTCTGCAATGACGCGGTACCGGGTTGGCGATTCTGCTGACCACGGCTTTGCTGATCGAAACTCGATTCGTTCTGATGCTGATGCGCCACAGCGTGTGGCAGAAGTTGCTCCAACTTGATCAAGTGTTGCGGTGCGTGTTCGTGAGACTTTTTTTCCGCTCTCGCTTTCGATCCATGTATTGACGCGAAGTGATTCGTCGTAGGTATTCAGTCCGACAGAGATGTCGCAGGTGCCGATCTTTGTTTGATGGTCATAGTCGGCGTTCACGATGAATTCGTCAATTCGGACGGTTGGTCGGGCTTCGATGTGCACCGATCGGTGGAGGCCGGCGTGCCACCAGTGATCTTGGTCTTCGATCCACGTGGCATCACTCCACCTCATGACCATCACGGCGAGAAGGTTGTCGCCGGCGACGATGAATGGGGTGATGTCAAACTCTGAAGGAAGGCGAGAGTCTTTGCCCATGCCAACGAATTTGCCATTGCACCACACTGCGGCAACACTTTCCGCCCCTCCGAGGTGAAGAATGACATCGCGAGATCGCCAACTGCGCGGTATCTCAAATTTCGTTCGATAGAGACCGGTTGGGTTCTTGGTCGGTGTGAATGGTGGTTCCTCGTCGTTCCACGGCATCACGATGTTGGTGTAGTGCGGGAGGTCAGAAAATCCTTGGCGTGTCCATACACCCGGCACGGTGATCGTCGTCCATCGGCTGTCACTTGTGGCCGGATGCTGCCAGCGGTGCGGCGCTGAAGTTGGGGAGTCAGTCAACTTGAACTTCCAGGAGCCGTCGAGTGAACGACGGTGCTCCGATATGTCTTGGCGAGCATCTTCGATTGATGCGTAACTCACCAATGGTTGGCGAGCAGGAAGTCGATTGATTTCGACGAGTTCGGGCTGGAGAACAGCGTTGACATCCATAGGTTTATTTGTCCATTCGATATTCGCAGGTTCAGAAAGAGCGATTCGACATGGCGATGAGCGCCTAACTCGATGAAGGTCAGTTGTACGAGTTCAGACGAGGGGAGTGCCGGGTTCGAGCCCGAGGCGAGTCCGGCCATACATCTGAGCGTTGCCGTCGAAGTCGACGATGGCGTGATGGCAGGCGGTGTTGACATCTCGATAGCGGCCCTGCAGCACGCTGTCGTCGTAGATGCCATGGGCGCCAGCCGAGGCGAACACCCGATCGGTGGCTCGCCGCGCTAGCTCAACGGCGTAGGCCGCATGCCATTTGATCTCGGCCCGTTCGTCGACGGCGAGACGGTTTCCAGTACTTGCGACTTCGTCGCAGCGGTCGGCGGCAGCCCTGATGAGGTGGCGGGCAAGGTCGAGTTCGGTGGTCGATTCGGCGACACGCATCTGAGCTCCTGGGTTCTCAGCTTTTGACGACCCGGTGTACACCTCGCGGCGTGCCGAAGTGCGCTCGATGTGAAGAGCTAGAGCGCCATCGGCAATGCCAATTACCGCAGCAGCAAGTTGCACCGACAAGCAAGCCAGCACAGGTAGACGATTGAAGAAGGTTTCGCCACCCTCGCCGTGGGGGCTCTCGCCATCGAAGAGCAGTTTCGTCGGAACTGAGCGGTGTTCGGGAACAAAGACATCATCGGCGACAAGATCTTTCGAGCCGGTACCTCGAAGGCCGAGAGTGAACCACGTGTCGTCGACAACGAGATCTGACTTGGGAACAATCATGTGCAACAGCCGCGTTGGGCTTTCGGGGAGTGTGTCGGCGATAGCGCCAACGAGCAGCCAGTCGCCATGGTCGACGCCGGAAGCGAACTGCCAGCGCCCGTTGATGCGCCAACCGCCATCAACTCGGGTTGCTTTGCCCTGAGAAGCAAGCGTCCCCGGAACGCAGATATCTGGATCATCACCGAACACTTCTCGTTGGCATTCCTCGGGAAAGTTGCCAACCATCCAGGTGTGCGCATTTGAGACCATCTGCACCCATCCGGCGGCTGGGTCGGCGGCAGCGGTCACAAACAACGAGTCGACGTGGGCTCGCAAGCCGGCTTCAGAACCGCCGAGCGAGGCTGTGGTCAAGATGCGCCATAGTCCGGCTTGCTTCATGGCCTCTACAGATGCTGGGGCTAACTGCCGTAGTTCCTCAGATTCGAGGGCGTGATCGCGCAGTACTCCAGCAATTCCCTCAGCAGCCAATGCTGTCCGGGAGGTGGTCGATGCATTTGGAGGCGACATATTTCGAAACTAACAAATGCGCCAACCGGTCAATTTGCTGAAACGACGGGCTCACTTGCGAGTCGCTCCTCAGGCCCTCGACTTTCCCCGCTAACCTCAAAACCGGATAGCCCAAAGTACTCGGAACGAATTTCGGACCACGTTTCGGACCATCCCCGCCCCCGTAGCTCAGTGGATAGAGCAACGGTTTCCTAAACCGCAGGTCGCAGGTTCGAGTCCTGCCGGGGG
>JAYNVD010000002.1:91455-93970 GCA_038100275.1 Ilumatobacteraceae bacterium | reverse complement strand
AGTTCTCCCCCATCGATGAGCACATTTCGTCGGGCCGCAAGACCCTCACCGTCGAGATCGGTGGCCGTGTATGCCCGCCGATCGGTCGGGTCATCAACAAGAGTGAATACCGAGGATGCAATTGATTCCCCAACTCGGTCAGCGAACAGGCTGCGCCCTCTCACAACCGCATCTCCGCTGAGCGTTGACCCAATAATTCCGAGCAATTGAGCCGTCACAAACGGGTCGAGCACGACAGTTGTCGACCGCGATGCCGGCTTCGTTGCTCCCAATAATCGAGTGGCACGATCGACGCCCTCACGCGCGGCACGTTCGACATCGAATTCACCCGGATGTGCCCCTACGGCAAATCCGAACCCTGTTCGTGTGCCATCGGTGTCATCGGCGAGCGTTGACACGCTGAGATAACACGAGTTCGATCGGCCATAACGACGGATTCCAGTTGTCGTCGCAACAAGGCCCTCGCCACCACCGTCGACAAAGTTCGTGTCATCAACTCGAATGCGCGAGTCGCGATCGAGCGTCATTCGCTCGAGTTGTTTCGCTAGTTCAATCTTGTCAGCGGTCGGGTAACGATCAAGTTCGTCACTCCATAATTCCTGTTCGGTGACGTCGACACCATCTGGTTCGGCAAGTGCCGCCCACTCGTCGACTGAGCTAAAACTCACGTTCTCGCGGGCTTCTGCAAGCACATCGGCAGCGATATCGGCGTCAAGCGTTCCCGCATGAGCGAAGCCGGTTCGGCCTGCGTTGATCACTCTGATGCCGATGCCTGATGACATCGCTGAGACGAAATGCTCGACCTCTCCGTTGTGAACACGCACTTCGGTGCTCGAACCCCGGGAGATGTACACCTCAATCTGTTCATGCGCAGTCGCAGCGTCGATGAGCGAATCGGCGAGTGTAAATAGATCCGAGTTGCTATCAGCAGAACTCACGCTGCAGTCCCGCCAATCGTCATTGATGACACCCGCAGGGTTGGCTGGCCGGTCCCGACAGGAACTCCCTGCCCATCTTTGCCGCATGTTCCCGGGCCACCCATCGCGAAGTCGTTACCGAGCATGTCGATATCGCTCAGCACCTGCGGCCCGTTACCAATGAGGTTGCCTTCTCGCAATGGCTCAGTGATCTGGCCGTTCTCGATGAGGTAGGCATCTCGCATGCCGAAGACGAAGTCACCAGAGGCGGTATTCACACTTCCGCCGCCAAGCTTCGCGACGTACACACCGTGCTCAGTTGATGAGATGATGTCGGCCGGGTCATCGTCGCCAGCGAGCACGAACGTATTTGTCATGCGAACCATCGGCAGGCTCGCGTAATCCTGTCGACGGCCGTTACCTGATGGTGAACGTTGCTCGTCTCGAGCACGGATGTGGTCCCACATGTAGTCGACGAGCACACCATTTTCGATGAGGACATTGCGTCGAGTTGGCTGACCTTCGTCATCGAATGATCGCGTTCCCCATTCGCCGTCGACCGTTCCATCGTCAACGAGCGTGACAAGCGGTGAGGCAACAAGTTCACCCATTCGACCGGCGTACACGCTTGCACCTTTTGCAATGTGATCGGCTTCAAGCCCGTGCCCACATGCCTCGTGGAACAACACTCCACCAGTGCCCTGAGCAATGACGACTGGCAACTGGCCTGATGGTGCCGGGCGGGCGTGCAGTTTGCGGACAGCCTGTTCGGCAGCCTCTGTTGCAAGATCAATAAGTGAGTAGCGGTCAAATACTTCCCAACCGCCGGTAAAACCGAGCGACTCAGCACCGGTCTGCATGCCAAGGTCGCCGTCGGCGACAACGCTCACCCGGAACAGCACGCGGGTTACCTCATCGGTGACGAACACCCCATCAGAGTTCGCAATGAGTACCGATCGGTAACTGTCACTAAGACCTGCGCTCACCTGGGTAACCGCACCGTTCACACTTCGGGCGATCTCATCGACTTCGGTGAGCATCTCGACCCGCCGTGCCTTCGGAACCGATTGAGGGTCAACGTCAACTCTTGTTCCGGCACCTGCAGTGCAGCCGTCAAGCGCAACCGTGACAGTGCCACCGCTAGCAGAACCAGCCGCATCGGCAGCTGCTCGAGCGGCCGCGAGAAGCCCTCGCTCACTGAGATCCGATGTGTGGGCATATCCGGTCGTCACACCGTTCACGACACGAATTCCCGCTCCGCGATCACGACCCGACGACACACCGTCGACCCGGCCGTCATCAAAGGCAACACCGGTATTGCGCCGATCCTCTGCGTACACCTCGGCAAATCCGGCACCATGGCAGCGGGCTTCGTTAAGAACTCGGTCGAGCACATCACTATCGATCATTTCGCCATGCTACGAGAACGCCCATCAGCCTGTCGCTCACAACTCCCTCACAAATTGACTTGCGAGCACCCGACGACATTGAGACACAAGGCGAGGTAGCGTCTCATTCACCATGTTGTTGGACGATCTCAACGGACCAGACGACCTCAAACGTCTGCCTGCGGCACAACTGCCGGAACTCGCGCATGA
>JAYNVD010000002.1:86598-91355 GCA_038100275.1 Ilumatobacteraceae bacterium | reverse complement strand
TGGGCCAACGCCCAGCAAGAAGACGAACGGTCGAACCATCCGAGCTTCACGGACCGCATCACGTCTTCGCTGTCGAATGCGCTGACCGATATTCGGATGAATCCGGTGTACGTCCGGCGCCAACGCAAAATCGAACGCTTTCTTCACGAACTTCCTGGCATCGGCAATCAGGCAGAACGGGCACTCGATGCCTTCAAGGCCGGTGTTAGAGAATTCCTCCAGCCACCGTCGTTCTTTGAGGCCCTTGGGGTTCGCTACACCGGCCCGATCGACGGCCACAACATCGAGGCACTCGAAAGTGCATTACAGCAAGCCGAGGAACTCAGCGAAGAAGGACCAATTGTCGTCCATGTACTCACCCAGAAGGGTCGCGGCTATGCGCCTGCAGAGTCTGACGATGAGAAGCACCTTCACGATGCCCCGATCTTTGACCCTCTCTCGGGACCTCCACCAAGTGGTCCTACCGGATACACCGAGGCATTCTCTCGAACGATGCTCGCCATCGCCGCAAAGGATGAGCGCATCGTTGGCATTACTGCTGCAATGGCCGGGCCCACGGGTTTGTTGCCGATGCAGGAGCGATTCCCTGGCCGCGTCTTCGACGTCGGTATCGCTGAGCAGCACGCAGTGACGGGCGCCGCCGGAATGGCCATGGCAGGTCTACGCCCAGTCGTTGCGATCTACTCGACGTTCCTCTCGAGGGCCTGGGATCAGGTCGTCTACGACGTTGCCTTGCATCGACTTCCAGTGGTGTTCTGTCTCGATCGTGCGGGTATCACTGGGCCTGATGGTGCAAGTCACCACGGTGTCTACGACTTGGCACTGCTGTCGAAGGTGCCGGGAATGCGAGTACTCGCCCCATCGAATGCAGATGAGCTCGAGCAGATGCTCACCGATGCGGTCGCGTTGGCCGATGATGGCCCGATTGTCATTCGGTATCCACGCGGCGGTGCACCACGGGCTGCTGATGGCGTCGGTACAGGTCTCTCGGCACGAAAGGTCGTTACTCCACACGAAACCGCGTCTGTCGCGATTTGCGCGATCGGCCGCATGGTGGCAACCGCGGAAACTGTCGCTGGAAAACTCGCCGCCGAGGGCATCAACTGCACAGTGTGGGATGTCCGCTCATGTGTGCCGCTCGACCCATCAATGCTTGACGATGCAGCACAGCATCAGCTTGTCGTCACTATCGAAGACGGCATTGTCGAGGGCGGAATCGGGTCAATGCTCACACGGTCAGTCAGCGAGCGCCTCTCAGCGGCGCCAAGCACTCGGCCGCAGTTCATCAACCTCGGCCTGCCAACCGTGTTTATTCCTCACGGTGCCCCCGACGATCTGTTTACGAAGTTCGATCTCGACGCAGACAACGTCGCTGCCCGCATTCGCTCCGCACTCGGCTGAGCCGACCCCCTGCCCCGCAGTATCGAACCGCGTAGGATCGAGCCATGAGTTCATCTGCTGAGTGGAGAAGTCGTTACACCCGTCTTGAGTTCACCGACCATGACAACGGAGTTGTGCTGGTCACCTTGAATAACCCGGGGAAACTCAACGCGACCGACGAAGTGATGCATGCCGAACTGGCAACGGTGTTCGTGGATCTTGACCGCGACCCGAATGTACGGGTCGTTGTTGTCACCGGTGAAGGAAAAGCGTTCTCTGCCGGCGGTGATCTCGATTGGATTACAAAGCAGGTCGGCAATTATCCGCAGACAATGACGGTGATGAAAGAGGCTGGCGACATCGTTCGCACGCTCATCGAATGCGATACCCCGGTTGTGTCAGCCATCAACGGCGTTGCTGTTGGTGCTGGCCTTGCCGTTGCACTGATGTCTGATATCAGCGTGATAGACCGCGATGCGAAGTTCACCGATGGCCACATCCGGCTCGGCGTTGCTGCCGGCGACCATGCTGTTGCTATTTGGCCACTGCTGTGCGGCATGGCGAAAGCGAAGTACTACCTGATGACCGCTGACTTCATTGATGGCGCAGAGGCGGAGCGCATCGGCCTCGTCTCGAAAGCCGTCGATGGTGACGATGTGCTGCCCGAAGCGATGCGAATCGCCCAGACACTTGCGACTGGCCCCAACGACGCCATCAAGTTCACAAAACGAGCGCTCAACCACTGGCTACGACAGGCGTTGCCAGCATTCGAGGCCTCACTGGCGTACGAAATGTTGAACTTCCTTGGCGGCGATGCCGCAGAGGGTCTCGCTGCGTTGCGTGATCGTCGTTCGCCGGAGTTCGGATAACACAGATGTCTGACGCCTCGATGCCGTTTGCGGACGATCTTTCTCTTGCGTTAGAACTCGCCGACATTTGTGATGCCGTCACATTGCCAGCATTTGAGAATCGTTCGTTCAGCGTTGAGTACAAATCAGATCGATCAGAGGTGACTGAAGCAGACCGAGAAGCCGAACGGCAACTGTCTCAGCGCCTTCTTACGGCTCGTCCAGATCACAGTCTGTTCGGCGAAGAACACGGTGTCACCGGCAATGAGTCATCACCATGGCAATGGATTGTTGATCCGATTGATGGAACCTCAGGGTTCACTCGTGGCATTCCGATTTGGGCAACACTCATTGCGCTTCATCACGCAACCGACGGCCTATGCGTTGCGGTCGTATCGGCTCCGGCACTTGGCCGTCGCTGGTGGGCAACAAAAGGTGGCGGCACATGGGCTGATGGTCGCAAGTGCTCAGTGTCAGGTGTCGACAACATCGCCGAGGCTCAAGTCAACGTGACGTTGAACGTTGGCTGGCGCGAACTCGGTCACGCAGAGGCATTGATTGAGCTCACGATGGGCGCTCGTCGATCACGAGGGGTCGGCGATTTCTGGCAGCACTGCCTTGTTGCCGAAGGCGCGATGGATGTTGCGATCGACGCGGTTGGCGTGCAGCCATATGACCTTGCTGCAGTTCGACTCATTGTCGAAGAAGCGGGGGGCACGTTCACAAATCACCTCGGCGAACCGAGTCATGCGGGCCCGACCGCGATCAGCAGTAATGGAGCGCTTCACTCTCAGGTGCTGGAGCGCCTGTAACCGCCGGTACCGTACGACGGGTGAGCGAGAACTCTTCACACGATCAGTCGACTCGGGCGATCTCGAGTGGACGCCGCGCGAATGATCGCGGGCTGTCGGTACCGATTTGGGCGACGGCAGTGTGGGAATCAGATTCGGCGGAGCATGCGTTCGACATGGCTCACTCGGTTGGGCCAGATGAGTTCTATTCGCGTCACGGCAACCCGACAGTGTCTGCATTTGCTGATGCGGTTGCCGAGATCGAGGGCGCAGAGGCTTCACTCGCGTTCGCATCTGGCATGGGTGCCCTTGCAAGCGTGGTGTTTGGGTTGTGCTCAGCCGGAAGCCACATCGTGGCGACCCAGCAGATCTATGGCACCACTACGACGTTCTTGAATGGCCCAGTTGCCCGCATGGGCATCGAGACCACATGGGTGAATGGCAGCGAACCCGGCGCTATGGCCGCGGCGGTGATTCCTGGTCGCACCATGCTTGTCATTGCAGAGACACCCTCGAACCCACTGCTCGACATCGTTGATCTCGACGAACTCGGTGCAGTCAAAGGCCCGTTCACGATGGTCGACTCGACGTTTGCAACGCCGTTCGGCCAACAGCCGATTCGTCACGGTGTTGACCTGGTGTTGCATTCGGCAACCAAGGGCATCGCTGGCCACAACGATGCGACGCTCGGCGTCGTTTCGGGCGAGCGTGAATTGCTTGACGACATTTGGCGTTACGGAATTTTGCACGGCGCTACGCCATCACCATTTGATGCAATGCTCGCGCTTCGTGGCATTCGCTCGCTCGATGTTCGGCACGAACGTCAGAGCAATTCTGCACTCGAGATTGCGCAACGCCTCAGCGCTCACTCCGCGGTTGCCGAAGTGCATTATCCAGGACTCATTGATCACCCCCGCCACGATCTCGCAGCCGCGCAGATGAATCGTTTCGGCTCGGTTGTGTCGTTTCAGTTAGCGAATGGCGACGGCTACGCCTCGTTGGTTGACAGGCTTGGCCTTGTGCGTTGCGCAACATCACTTGGTGGCCCTGAAACCCTGATTTGCGAGTCATGGACCACTACCCACTCGGGTCTTGACGAAGACGCACGGCGTGCGATTGGCGTGAACCCAGGGTTCATTCGGATGTCGCTCGGCCTTGAAGGTGTCGAGGATCTCTGGAGCGACCTCGATCAGGCTCTCTCAGCACTCTGAGTCGAGCTCCGCACAAGCGGATAGCGACTAGTTGTAGTACGGGTTCGAGCCGGTTGAGTGATCGGTAAGGTCACGCACACTCGTGATTGCTGGCACTGCCTCGACGAGCATGGTCTGCACGCCGTCGAGCATCGTTGCCTTACTCATCGAACATCCATGGCAACCGCCACCCATCGTGAGGTATGCCATCCCTTCGCCGTCGTGGCCGACATAGGTCACAAAGCCACCGTGACCAGCAAGGGCCGGGTTCACGTCGCTGGCGAGCACCGCTTCAACCTCAGCTGACAACTCATCGTCACTGGTAAGACCCTCAACCATTGGTGCGGCCGGACGATTGGGGTTACGAATGACAAGCCCCTGTGCTTCGTTGTGGTCGAGCACTGCACCCTGCAAGAACTCGACAGAGTCAGCCGGGACGATGACCTTGATATCACCAATCGTTCGAACCTCGTCGGTGAACGCTGCGGTAAGAAATTCTTCGAAGCTGAGGTCATAGCGAAAATCTTCACCTGGGGCAGAGGCAATGG
>JAYNVD010000002.1:50719-86588 GCA_038100275.1 Ilumatobacteraceae bacterium | reverse complement strand
GGCAATGGCCAATCGAAGGCCGAGTGACTCAGCATCAGACTCTGATGCACGAAGGTCTCGAATCATTTCCAGCGCGCTCTCGGTGATCTCAACAATCGTGTCGCTTGGCGCAGCGTCAGCCGCATCGGCAAACGGGCTCTTCATGTCGTCGTTCTGACCCATGCCCGCAGGCTACCGTCATCATACATGACGGTCGATTCCTACGTTTTTTGCCCACGTGACCCAGCCGACTACATCGCCGGGCTCACCGTCGAGAGCGCAGCACTTGCAACGCTTGTTGAGAGCCAGCCACTCGATACGCCAGTCACGACGTGCGGCGACTGGGACCTTGCCGCACTCGCCACCCACGTGGGGTGGGTCTATCGCTGGGCAACCGTTGCCATCGAAACTGCAGCCATGCCTGACCGCGGTGCAGTGAGTCGCCCTGGTTCACCAGATGAACTTCTCGATTGGTTCACCGACGGAATTGCTGCCCTGCTCGAGGCTCTCGCAAATATCGACCCGAGCGGGCCAACATGGCACCCATTCACACCGCCACACCTCGCCGGTCTATGGCCACGTCGCCTCGCTCACGAAACAACCATCCACCTACTCGACGCCCAATTGGCGTGTTCAACCGCACCAGATATCGATGCCGCTATGGCATCTGATGGCATCGACGAGTACCTCACCGTTGCCCTGCCGCGAGTGCTCGCCGGTGAGGGCGTGACCGCGCCGTTAACGACACTTCATATCCACTGCACCGATGTCGACGGCGAATGGCTCATCGTTCCGTCAGCCGACGGTCTTGAAATCACCCGAGAACACGCCAAAGGCGACGCAGCCCTTCGAGGCCCGGCAGCCGCGCTGCTCGCCGACCTTTGGGGTCGACGGGGCGCCGTTGGCGAGATTGACATCGCAGGTGACCCCGATGTGGCGGCCTCGTGGCTTGCCATTGGGGGCAACTAACCCTTGTCAACGACCATAGCTCCACCGCCAACTGAACGACGCTCAACTGCGCTGCTCGGGCCGCTCGCCGTGCTCGGCGCGTCCACCTGCTTCGCGCTGTCGTATGTGGTGATCAAGTGGCCGGGCACACCAGGCTCTGTCATTGCATGGTGGCGCCTCGCCGTCGCAACCGTGTTCTGGTGGGTCTTTCTCGCCTATCGACGTGTCGCAAAAGGCGTACCCTTCCCCTCTCGCACCACGTGGAAATACGTCACTCCCGCCGCATTGCTCTTCGGAGCAAACATCGCAGTGATGTTCACCGGTGCCACCAAGACAAGTGTCGCCCACCTCGAATTCATCAACGCTCTCGCACCGATCGTGCTTGCGCCACTCGGATTCTTGTTCTTCAAAGAACATCCACAGTGGAAAGCACTTCGATGGGGCATCTTCTCGTTCGCCGGAATCGCAATCGTGCTGTCATTTGGCCCCACCAACGGCGTCGCAACCGTCGAAGGCGACCTCTTAGTTGCCACCGCGTTCTGCGCGTTTCTCGGCTACCTGCTGCTCACTAAGCGAGCCCGCACCCACGGAGTCACCACCGTCGACTTCATGGCGGTGATGATGCCGGTTGCAATGGTCGCCGCAACCCCGGTCGCACTCCTCATTGCATACGACTCGTTCATTCCCGACAACCCGAAGACCTGGGGGTCAATCTTTATCCTCGCGGTGCTCACCGGGGTGATCGCGCACAGCCTGCTCGTCTTTGCGCAGAAGATTGTTCCGATTGCGACGATCAGCATGATCCAGGCCGGCCAGCCCGCAACATCAACATTCCTCGCCTGGGTGTTCCTGGGGGAAACGATCTCGTTCAGTCAGGCACCGGGCATGGCGCTCGTCATCATCGGTTCGATTCTTGTCGTCATCACCGGTCAACGATCGCTGACCTCAGCAAGAAAATTCACCCCGTAGTTGCCGCTGCGACACCTTCATCCACTAGGAAGAAGGGGTGCGCATTCTTGTAACCAACGACGACGGCATCGATTCGCTCGGACTTCACTACCTCGCCCGAGCAATGACAAGCCTTGGTGATGTTGTTGTTGCTGCTCCCGACGGTGATCAATCGGGCGCTGGTGCAGCAATCTCTGCGATCTATCGGAATAAGCCGCAGGTCAAGAAAGCTCACATCGAGGGTGTCCCCGAATCATGGGCGGTTGCAGGCCCTCCCGGGCTGTGTGCATTCATGGGCCGACTCGGAGCCTTCGGCGAACCATTCGACCTCGTGGTCTCAGGAATCAACCCGGGCGCGAACGTTGGCCGCTCGGTCTACCACTCAGGAACGATCGGCGCATGCCTCACCGCTCGCAACGGCGGCATCAGCGGGGTCGCCGTCAGCCAGGCCGTGTCAGGATTGGGTGTCGAAGGCCAAGCCTGGGACGACATCGTGCTCAACCAGATTTGGGATACGCCCGCAACGGTCGCACAACACTTCGTGAAAGGCTTGCTCGACGACGGTCTGCCGGAAGAACCGATCATCGCGAACATCAACGTCCCCAATGTTGAACTCGCCGACCTCAAAGGCTGGAAGCGAACCAGCATCGACTACCGCACAATTCGCAGTATGTCGACCGCCTCGCTGAAGCCAATTGGCGGTACCGAGGGCACCTTCGAAGTCGAGTTCACATACGGCGACGCCATCGCACTGCCAGATCACACCGATGGTGGCGCAGTTGAAGCCGGGTACGTGTCGGTGAGCTACCTCTCACGAATCACCGATGTTGAGCGCGGCGATGCGCCTCACGCAGAAACAGCGCTCAACTCGCTCCTCGGTCAGTAACTCGCTACGCTCGCCAACAACACATATGGGGAGCTCGCACTCGGCGGGCTGAGAGGGTGGCCAACCGTCACCGACCCAAGAACCTGATCCGGATAATGCCGGCGGAGGGATGACATGAGCGACAACAGCACAAATATCAACGAAACCGTGGTTGTTGTTCTCGGTGCCGAGCGCCTTCACCCTCAAGCAATTGCCGACATACCATCTGATGCATACGTGATCGCCGCCGACTCGGGGCTCGACCATGCCCGATCAGCCGGGCTTTCACCGAGCGAAGTAATCGGTGATTTTGATTCGATTTCGAAGCGGGGCCTGAAGTGGGCTCACCAGCACGCGATCGTCCACGAGCACTCCCCCGACAAAGACGACACCGACACTCAACTCGCGATCGCGCTTGCCGCGAGTCGTGTTCCTGCCCGACTCATCGTCATCTCGGGAGGCGGCGATCGACTCGATCACACCCTTGCCGTCATCGGAGCGCTCGCCGATGTCGACGTCACGAGCATCCCAGATGTGTCACTGCGATGGGGCAACAACGTTGCCACCATTCTTCATGGCCCCGGGCGCGCCCACCTTTCGCCTCCCGTCAAGAGCACCCTCTCGGTGATCGCATTGTCAACACCGTGTACCGGCGTCACGTTGACTGGCACGAAATGGACGCTCAGTGATGAGTCACTGCAGGTACTTAGCGGACGAGGAGTCAGCAATGTCGTCGAAGACGCAGTTGACATCACCGTCCGTGAAGGAGTGCTCGCGATCTTCCACGAACCCCCCACCAAAGGCTGACCATGACATCACGCTTCTTTTCACTCGCCACCGCCGGACTCCTCGCCGCCACCACCATCGGATGCTCTGGCAACGCTGACGAACTGACGCTTGTCACCTACTCCTCGTTCCCCGCTGCCGATACCGATCTCAACGATGCACTGGCAGCATTCACCGAAGAGACCGGCATCACCGTCAATATTCTCAACGCCGGCGACACCGGAACGATGGTGACCAAAGCAGTGCTTGCGAGCGGAAATCCTGAGGGTGACGTCATGTGGGGAGTCGATAACACGCTCTTAAGTCGGGCGACGGCAGCGGATGTATTCGAACCATTCGTTGCCGAGGCAGCCTCAACATTCGATGACCAACTCGTCGCTCTTGGCGACGGCATCGTCACGCCGGTCGACTTCGGCGATGTCTGCGTCAACTACGACCGGGCGTGGTTCGACAACAGCGAACTCGAACCTCCGATAACTCTCGACGCACTTGCAGAGCCGGCGTATGCAGGGTTGCTCGCCGTGCAGCATCCAGGTACGTCGTCACCGGGACTTGCGTTTTTGCTCAGCACCATTGCCCGTCTCGGCGACAAATGGACGACCTACTGGGAAGATCTCGTCGCCAATGACGTGCTCGTCACCAACGACTGGGAAGAGGCCTATTACGGTGCCTTCACCCGAGCAGGAGGCGACCGGCCACTCGTCGTGAGCTACGGCTCAAGCCCGCCATTTGAAGTGCTCTATGGCGACGACCCCACCGCCAGCGTTGCACCGACCGGAGTCATCGATGACACCTGCTATCGACAGGTCGAATTTGCCGGCGTGTTGCGTGGCACTGATGCGCCTGACGAAGCGCGCCAACTCATCGAGTTCCTCGTGAGCGCCGACTTCCAGCAACATATTCCGCTCAACCTGTACGTGTTCCCGGTTGCCGATGTTGCACTCGACCAGGTGTTTATTGACCATGCAGTGATCCCTGACGCTCCACCAGCACTCACTCCAGCAGATATCGATGCTGGAAGAGCATCGTGGGTTGAACAATGGATCAGCATCACCGGCTAAACCGGCCACCCCGTTGGTTCACCACAGCGGTCACCACTCCCCCGGCCGCGCTCGCACTCGGGTTCGTCGTCGTTCCCGTCGCCATGCTCATTGCGCAGGCGATCAGTGTTGAAGCACTCTCCACAACGCTGTCGGACACTCAAACATGGAAGGTGCTCGGGTTCACCACTGGTCAGGCGCTCATCTCCACCATCGCCACCGTTGCACTCGGCCTGGCTCCCGGCCTCGTCATTGCTCGTTCTGACTTTCGTGGGCGGCAATTTGTTCTCAGCCTGTTCGCCGCCGTCTTTGTCATGCCAACCGTGGTGATGGCTGCAGGGGTGCGTGCGCTGCTCCCCGGCGACCCAACAGGGCTCGTGCCAATTGTGGTGGCGCACACCTTGTTCAACCTCGCAATCATCGTCAGAGGAATTGCCGCTGCTCCCGTTCCTCTCGACATGGAGCATGCAGCAACAGTCTTGGGCGCCCGCCGACTTGACGTCGCGCGAACGATCACGCTCCCGCTACTACGACCCACGCTGATCGGACTGTCCACCGTCGTATTCGCATTGTGCTTCACAAGTTTCGGCGTCGTACGAATCCTCGGCACAACCACCTCGACCACCCTCGAAGTTGAAATCTGGCGCGAAACCATCATCCTCGGAAGAATCGACCGCGGCGTGGTACTCGCCATCGTGCAACTCCTCACCCTCGCCGTCGGTCTTGCACTATGGCTCGTCATTCGACGACGATCAATGCCTCACCAACACGGGCGACGACAACCACTTTCACGCCAGGGTTTGCTCATCGTCGTTGGGAGTTGTCTCGTAGTTCTTGCGCCGATCGTCGCCCTCATTCGAGGTTCATTTCTGGTCAGCAACACCCTCAGCCTCTCCGGGTGGCGCAACCTCTTCAGTAACTCGATTCGCCCCGGGCTACGACTCGGATTCGACCCTGCGCAAGCGCTGCTGACTTCGCTCACAACGGCTGGGCTAGCCACCACGTTCGCACTTATCATCGCCACTCTCGTCGTCGCCGCAACCGCGTCATCGCCGAATATCGGTCGAATTGTTGAGGGCGCAGTGATGCTCCCTCTCGGCATCTCAGCCGTCACCCTCGGCCTAGGTCTGCTCATCACCTTTGATGTGCCACCTGTTGATTGGCGAGCATCATCGTTCATGACTCCACTTGGTCACGCGTTGATTGCAACGCCATTTGTCATCAGGCCGGCAATTGGTGCACTTTCTGCCCTCAACCGACGGCAGGTGCACGCCGCCGCAACTCTCGGAGCGCAGCCGATTCGAGCGCTCGCCAACACAGTCGTGCCGATCGTGGCCATCCCTTTGCTTTCCGGGGCAGGCTTCGCCGTCGCCATTTCACTTGGTGAATTCGGTGCAACCAGCATGTTGTCGCGAAGTGGCGGCGAGACATTGCCGATCATCATCGAGCGGCTGCTCTCGAGAACCGGAGGAGATTTCCGGGCCCGCGCCTATGGGCTGTCGATCATCCTTGCGTCCGCAACAATGGGAATGGTGACCGCTCTTGATACTGCAGCGAATCGGAGACGGCGATGAGTTCACTCCGTGTCAACGACCTACAGATATCTCGCGATCACACCCCTGTCATTTCACAGGCCTCGTTTGAGGTCACTCATGGTTCAACGGCGGTCATCGTTGGCGACTCGGGAAGTGGAAAATCGACGTTGCTCGCTGCCATTGCGGGACTCATCCCGATCGACGGCGGCAGTATCAGACTCGACGATCGCAACATCACAACGACACCCACCGTTCAACGAAACATCGGGCTCGTCTTTCAGGACAACCAGCTCTTTCCGCACCTCAATGTCGCCGACAACATCGCCTATGGGCTTCGCCGCCAGGGTGCAAGTCGTGCTGAGTGCACTAACCGCGTCAACGAAACACTCGACCTCGTTGGCCTTGATGGATTCGGCCAACGAAACGTGCAGGATCTTTCAGGTGGCGAAGCGAAGCGCGTCGCACTCGCACGATCCCTAGCCCCACGACCAGAGGTGCTGCTACTTGACGAACCCCTCACTGGCCTCAACGAGTCGCTTCACGATCGACTTCTCCATGACCTTGTTGCGGTGTTGGCCGCATCGCAGACAACCACCCTTTGGGTGACACATCACCGAGAAGAAGCATCACTTGCAGGCGAACAACTCCTCACTATTCGTGATGGCGTTGTGAGTTCCGCAGTCACTGCGCGTCGTGCGTGGGACATCAGAGTTGTCAGCGCAACCGAAACCTTCGCGTTGCGACGGGAGGTTCTGCGCTCAAACACCGCAACGGCAGATGTGAATTTCGATGGAGACGACACAGCCATTCACCTCGCAGCATGCGATCCCACCGATGGCAGCATCGTTGCGATTTCAAGCTGGTTCCAACGCAACCGTCCTCAGCAACCGGTGACAGGACTGCAGTTACGAGGCATGGCGAGTAGACCTGAATTCCGCGGCACAGGCGCCGCCCAAGCCCTCCTCAACGCCGGAATCGAACTCGGACAAACCCTTCACGTCGACGAGATTTGGGCTCGAGCGCGAGACACCGCTCTCGGCTTCTACCTCGCTCACGGCTTCGAAACCGCTAGCGACGGCTACGTTGACGACCACACCGGGCTCCCACACCACGACGTCGTGCTTCCTCTTCGATGAACCATCGGCGTATTCCGAGCCAACTGTCATGAAGCCCTCTCTCAGAAATGGACCTCGTCGAACCGCACGGTTCTCAGTCAATCTGTGACGTCAATTCTTCGGCTGCTGACCTTCGCTCGCAGGCAAACTTTTTCCAAGGTCTCGACCTGCGGCGACTACTGCACGATTGCAACGATGAGGTGTGGTCAATGCCAAGCGCCGACCATTGGCGACAGGCCTTGCTCGGCGTGATTCGCTCCGTCGAACTTCACTGCGACTCGTTGCGGGCGGCCGCGCTGCAGCTCGACCAACGGACGTTCTCCGAAGGCGCCAACGGGTCTTCGTGGTGGTGACCGGCACCACCACCGGCTGGGTCGATCCCGCACGTCTCGCAATGACTCGGCAGAACTTGCTCCACGCCCTCGCCGAGATCGACGCACATCGAGATCGACTGAGCGGATCGTCAGTCGGGGTCGCATCAACACTCCGCTCCACTATCTCCGACGATCTCATCCCCACCCTCACTCGAATCTTGGACTTTGATGGATGGCATCGATGGGAATCCTCGAGTGGGCTTCACCAGACATCAATACCCACAACAACGATTCGGTTCGGCACTAACCGCACCGAGCTGGTGACTCTCGTTAGACACATCGCTCAAGGTGCGATCGGCAACAACGTCATACAAGCGTTTGCTCGACACCTTGCACACTCCGAGACCGACCTCGGTATCACTGAAGGGGAAGTCGACCATCCTGGGTCTGACTGGACGCGGTTACTCAATCGTGCATCATCTGAAGCCTCACTTCCTACAGCCCACTTGCTCGCCGCGGTGGTGACGAACGACCGCACGCACCGGCTCGCAAGATCGCTCGGCGACTCGGCTCGCAGCGACCAGACCATCGCTCGGTTACTTGAACTGGTAACCCCTCAACTTAGTGATGACGCACTGCAGTCAGTGCTCATCACACTCACTTCTCCTGTTGGAGCCGATCGAACACTCGGAGTTGATCCCGTGGCCGAGCAGTTTGCACTCAACGCGATCCTTTCGGGCGTTTCCACTCGACCAGAGGTCGCTCGAGTTCTTACCGATGACCCCACACGGCTCGCACAGATCGTGACAAACCCTTTCCTCAGCCCTCAAGCTGTCGAGGCTGCAGGCCGTGCCGGCATGTTGATCACCGGAGCCAGTCCCCTACTGCGACATCTTGTTGCGATTCACCATGAGCACGGTGAACTCACCGCTGGAGGCACCCGACTGGCTACAACCGCTCTCATCAACGACCTCGACATGATTGCGCCCACGATTGACCTCCCGGTGGTCCGGTCACAAGGACCGTACGGAGCAATCGACATCGGCACCCGTGAACAACTTGCTCCACTGCTTGCCGACATCCTCGAAGATGAGCCATCGAGAGTTGCGATGGGGGTTGCTCTTCACCACCTCAGAGAAATGCGCATCGACGTCGCATTGAACAATCTCGGCGCCGATACCCGACATGATCCCACGAGCACGATTGCCGGACAACTCGCCGATATCAATGACCTCAGTGCAACCTTCGATGCAGCTGCACAGTCAACCCACGAATCAGAGCAGCTTCGGCGAGCAGAACTCTTCTCCACCATTGACCTTGGCCTCTCTGTCGTTGGCGCGATGGCAACAGTTGCTGCCCCAGTCATCGGTGGTGCTGCGGCGCTCACCATTTCGGGCAGTCGTGAACTTGCTCAGCTCATTGAAGTTGTGAACTCTGAAAACACAACACCAGAACAATCAAATGAACTCGTCAACATGACTACGACAATTTCGGTGCTCAACCACATCACTCACGATGAACAGGTTCGGATCGACCTTCACCTCGACGGAGTGAACCCCAACATATTGAGCGAACTCTCCGACCTCATCAACGAGTTCAACACCGCATCGACCTCCATCGACAAAACACGTGCCTACGCCGATGTCATTCAACTCTCTTCGCAATCGATCGATCTGACAACCTTTTTGACCCGGCTGAGAGCCCTCTCACAGATGTGATCAAAGCGGTCTAGGTGAGACCGCTCGGAGGCACGCCGTCGACCTCAACACGACCAAGAAACCACCCAAGTCGCTCGTGCGGTGGAATACGCAAGATGTCGGCATGCAACGGCGTCATTCCGATCGGCCGACGCGCTCTCCACAACATTTCAAGTAATCGAAGGTCACTTCTCAAATAGTGACTGTCGAGATCTTCAAGGTTGTGGCCACACCCAAGGTCAACCCAGTGAACCTCGACCTCTCGCCACCTCAGCAGCGGAAGGATCGTCCGAGGAACGTTGGCTCCACTCAACAGCGTCGCTGTCCCTTCCCAGGAGCTCTCATCGGCCACCCGGGACGACAGTTCAGCACCCAGCCGTTCACATGACTCTTGAACATCAGCGACCTGTTCGCTCCACTGCCGCGTTGCCCCAGACTCGATGTCCGCATTTCGAGCGTCAACGCTGTCGTATTGCGGACGCCCGTGCAGCAAGTTCACATAACTGTCGGCATTGCGTGCAAGGTGAGTGAGCACGTGCCCAACAGACCACCCAGGCAACGAACTTGGTTGGGTGATCTCAAATTGCGGCTGCTCGTCCAGCCATTGCACCAAACGACGTTGAGAGTTGATACAACCCTCAACCTCACGCGCAACCTGTCGCCTGTCGACCGCCATCGGTTAAGTCTGCCTTAACGCAACACTCAGAGTTGTTCTCGCCGAGGAACGACAACGACCGTGCCGTCGGCCTCGCGGTGAACAGTTACCCGAACCCCGTAAAACTCGGCCAAGGTCTCAGCAGACAGCACCGCTTCAACCGACCCGTCAGCGACGACGCTTCCTTCATGCAGCAGCGCAAGTCGGTCGCTGTACATCCCCGCAAGGGTGAGGTCATGCATTGCGGAAATAACAGTCAAACCATGCTCACGACGTAAGCGCTCAACAAGTTCGAACGCCTGCTGCTGATGGCCGATGTCGAGAGCGCTCGTCGGCTCATCAAGTAACAAAATTGGTGCTTCGGTAGCGAGCGCTCGAGCGATAACTAACCGCTGCCGTTCGCCGCCGCTCAACACGCCCAACTGGCGACTTGCGATGTCGTCAAGCCCGAGACGACCGATGACATCGTCAACCATCGCCCGATCGTGCTTTGTCGGATGGCCGAAATACCCGATATGGGGAGTACGACCGAGCATGACGTATTCACGGCCTGTCATCTCATCGGGAAGGATCGGCTCCTGTGGCACATACGCGACCAGCGAGGCTCTGCGCGAGCGACTCCGCAGCGAGAGAGACGAACCATCAACAACGATGTCACCCGAATACTTCACGAGCCCTGCAACCGACCGAAGTAGCGAACTCTTTCCGGCACCGTTTGGCCCGATAAGCCCGAGCCAACTGCCCGACGGCACCGCCATCGAGAAGTCACGAATGACCGTTCGCCGGCCGTAATTGACGGCGAGGTGCTGGAACTCGACCGAACTCATCGAGTCACCTGACGAGTGCGAAGAAGGATGATGAAGAACGGAGCTCCGATGAATGCGGTCACCACACCGATCGGCACCTCCGCAGGTGACGAGAGTGTGCGGCCAGGGATGTCCGCAAGGATGAGGAACGCTCCACCAACGGTCACCGCAAGAGGAATGACGACGCGATATGTGGAGCCCGCCATGAGTCGAACCATATGCGGCACAACAAGGCCAACAAATCCGATGAGACCGCTCACCGCAACAACTGCAGCTGTTCCGAGAGTGGCAGCAACCACGACGGTAAGGCGCACGCGGGCAACTGGAATTCCGAGGGCTGCAGCTTCCTCATCCCCGACTCGCAACACATCGAGGTGACGCCGGTGAAACAGCAGCACCATCGTCGACAGCACGACATACGGCAGGACGAGAACGACATCACCCCACGAGGCCGTTGCGAGGCGACCCAAGATCCAGTTGTACACCTCACGAACCACATCGGAGTTTCGCTGGAGGATAAAGGTCTGGATTGCGGTCGTCAGTGACACCATCGCGACACCAGCAAGCACGAGAGTGCTTGAGGTTTTCATGCCGCCAAACGATGCGCCGACGAGATAGGTCACTGCGACCGTGCCGAGAGCGAAGACAAAGGCAACCAGCGGGACCGGGTCGACAGGCCAGTCAAGGCGGTCGCTACCGATTGTGGTGATCACAATCGTTGCACCGAGTCCGCCGCCCGCGGCCGCACCCAACAAGTACGGATCGACGAGCGGGTTACGAAACACACCTTGATAACTCGCCCCGCCTAATGAGAGCGTTGCACCAACGATGCCAGCGAGCACCACGCGGGGCATGCGGATATCCCAGATGATCGACCACTCTCGCTCGGTCACCCCACTCGAGATACCAAGACCACCTTCGCCGAAGCCGGGAATTCGCTCGAGAAGGGCGAGGGGAATACGCCACCAGTCTGGACCGGCTGGGCCGCTCATCGCCCCAGCACAGGCAACGACAACAAGGATGAGCAACGACAGGACCACCTTCGTGGTGATCGAACGTCGCTGCTCATTCATCGTTATTCAGTCTCGTTTGCAGCGAATACGGCTTCAACGGCGTCGACAACCGCCGCCATGTGCTCAACGGTGCGGGGACCCCAACGTGACGCAATATCGTCGTTCAACGGCACCACGTGGCCGGAAGCAACCGCCGACAGCACATCCCATCCCGGGCGAGCAGCAACTGACTCCGGAGTCTCACCGCAGTACAGAGTGCACGCCAAAAAGATGATGTCTGGGTCTTTATCAAGAATGAACTCTGCCGATAGCTGTGGGTACCCGTACGACTCGTCCTCTGCAAGGTCGGCAATGTTCCGAAGGCCGAGCAGCGAATAAGTTGAACCGATGAAGGTTTCGCTTGTTACCGAGTAATAAGTGTTATCCAACTCGTGGTAATACGTCAGCGGCGTGTCGAGCGCTGGAAGACTCTCAATGCGCTCAAGAAGAGCCTCGAGGTCGGAGGTCAACGCTGCGACAAGTGCCTCGGCTTCATCGGAATGTCCGGTCGCGGCACCGATTTCGAGAATCTGGGCAAAGGTGTCTTCGATGCCGACAGCAGCAGGCCCTTCCCAGTGCGGGATGCCGGCGCGATCGAGTGCGTCGAGAAGATCCGGGTTTGTTCCATCGGTCACGATGAGATCCGGGCCGAGACCAATAATCGCCTCGACGTTCGGGTCGTACCCGCTGACGCCGGGCATCTTGTCAGCCGTCTCTGCCGGAAAGTTCGAGAAATCATCAACAGCAAGCACTTGATCGCCTGCACCGACTGCGTACAGCATTTCGGTTGCCGTCGGTGACAACGAAATGATTGCTGTCGGTACCGATGACGCACTTTCTTCGCCAGTTGACAATTCCTCAGATTTATCAGAAACCTCAGCCTCTTCGGCTGGAGCCGATGGCTCAGATGTCTTCTCAGCGTCAACCGCTGCAACGGTCGTCTCAGCAGCCTCTTCGGTAGTAGACCCACATGCCGATACAGCGAGCATGAGCGGAACAAGAACCGCAAGTCGGATCATTCGTTTCAAAGTTGTCTCCTAAAAACGGAGCGCAAGTTGGATCGGGGCCAGCGGGCTGACCGGCGAGCCTCCCTGTGCCTCGAGGGTGGTAATCGCTCGCCACGTGGTCGACCGGGCTCGTCTGACACATGCCAGAACCACCGTTGCGGGACAGCGCCGGGATCTCACCGGACTTCGCTCACGAAGCGACAATCAGAACATAACAGGGCAATGAGGGTTCGCAACGAATCTCGATCCGTAGGGCAGGTCGACATCGGCACACCTATGCTCAACAGGGCATGTCTGAATCGATGACCCCCCAAGACGACGCACATCTCACCGATGAGCCGCTCACCGAAGACCCACGACCAGATGGGCTTCGATCAGCATCATCACTTGTCGTTCTCAATACGGGAAACGGCAAAGGAAAGAGTTCGTCTGCATTTGGAATGATGGTTCGAGGCCTCGCCGTCGACTGGAACGTTGCCGTATGCCAGTTCATCAAAAGTGGTGATTGGCGAGTTGGCGAAGAGAAGATGGGTCGCAAGCTCGGTGTCGAGTGGCATTCGTTCGGTGACGGATTTACGTGGGACTCCGAAAACCTCGACCACGATCGGAACATCGCCCGTGAGGGTTGGGCGCAGGCCTCAGCCGTGATCTCAGCCGGCGACCACCAACTCGTCATCTTGGATGAACTCACCTATCTGTGCGCCTGGGGATGGATCGACACCGACGAGGTGGTTGCCACCATTTCGCAACGTCCAGAGCACGTCAACATCGTCATCACGGGTCGTGATGCTCCCCAAGCGCTCATCGACATCGCAGACACCGTCACTGAGATGACTGAAATCAAGCACGCCTATGCCCAAGGCATCCGAGCGAAACGTGGCATCGATTACTGACATGACCGAACCCACGACCATCGATGTCCTCGACCTCTCCGATGCGATATCGGAATACAAGGCAAATGGCTGGGTCGTTCTGACGATTCGTCCTGCAGATGATCCATACGAGGCAACGGTTCGGTCCCCCAGCGGCGAGACACTTCGTCTTCGCCGAACCCCTATCGTTGTCAGCCGACTCGGTGGAATTGATGACGGCCACACCGGTCGCGCATCGATGACGTACCGCGACCTCATTCCGGGTCGATGGGATGGTCGCTACGTCGCGTCTCATATCGCGGTTCCCGATGGTGGCGAAGTTCCCGACGACGTGCACTTTCACGATGTCGAGTTTCAATTTCTCGCCGTGCGAACCGGTTGGGTTGACGTTCTCTACGAAGGCCAGGGGGACACCATTCGCATGCAGCCCGGAGACATCGTGTTACAGCCTCCTGGGATTCGTCACCGAGTACTTGCAACCTCACCCGGATTCGACATTGTTGAGGTTGGCTGCCCCGCCGATCACCTCACCAACTTCGATCACGAAATGACTCTGCCAAACGGCACATATGGCAACCATCAATGGGGAGGGCAACAATTCGTCTTCTCGTCCCCAGGTGATTTCTCCGACAACTGGGATCACCCGGGCTTCGCGAGCGATGACAGCGGAATCGGCGCAGCTACTCGCGGTGTCGTTGAAGTACGGCGAGTAAAAACCGCCGAGCACTCCGAGACCAGTGAACTCTCTCCGTTCACCTTCCGCTTCATCTTCGTGATGGACGGTGACATCAACGTCACCACTGTCGATGGCACGGTTCACCATTTAGAAAGCGGTGACTCAATCGCACTGCCACCATCGGCACAGGCACGGGTCACGAGCGGCGCCGAACAGGCAACACTTCTTGATGTCCTCGTGCCGGAAACATCGGCGAGTTAGCCTTTCCGTTCGTGCCGCTCACCAGCATTGCCACTCAACTCGCGCGCGGGTTCGCCATGGGGTCAGCCGACATTGTCCCCGGGGTTTCCGGCGGGACGGTAGCCCTCGTTCTTGGAATCTATGAGCGTCTCATTGAGAACATCCATCGAGGTGCATCAGCCTTACGGTCGCTTCTCTCTCGTGATGGCTCTGGTGCGGTCCGCAAAGCAAAGTCGGTCGAGTGGAGTTGGCTGCTGTCACTTCTCGCTGGAATTCTCATTGCGATAGCGGCACTGTCCGCAATCATTGAACGGCTCCTCGAGGACCAGGCTGTTCGAACCTCATCGGTCTTCCTAGGACTCGTCGCAGGCTCGGTTGTGATCGCATGGAGGCTCATCAACACGCGCACCGCCGGCCATGCCATCATCGCAGTCACCGTTGGGGCAGCACTGTTCTTCATTCTCGGGCTCCGTTCAGACACACACGCCGTCGGCCCAGAACTTGTCACTCGCCCCATCTGGGTATTCGTCCTCGCCGGAGCGCTCGCCATTTGCGCAATGATCCTTCCCGGCATCTCGGGCTCATTCATCTTGGTGATGATCGGCATGTACACCGAGATCATCGGAGCGGTAAACGACCGAAACCTTGCCGTGCTCGCGGCAACAGGGCTCGGTTGCATTATCGGGCTCGCCGCATTCTCAACCTTGCTGAATTGGTTGCTCGAGCATCACCACGATGTCGTCATTGCTGCAATGGTCGGTCTCATGCTCGGTTCTGTGCGAGTGCTCTGGCCCTGGCCAAATGGCACGTCGACAACCACACTCTCAGCACCTCAAGACGACGTCATCGTGCCATTCGCGCTGATGTTTGTCGCTGCAGCAGTTGTCATCGTCGTGGAGCGGATCTCAAGCCGCTCCACTCACTCAGACAGTCGATAGCGCGCTGACGTCAATCCCGTATAGGTCGGCAACATTTCCCGAGAGAATCGCCTGCGTCATCTCGTCGGTGAGGTGTGACGTGTGCTCGTTCAACATCTCCTGTGACCACGGCCAAGTTGAGTCACTGTGCGGAAAGTCATTCGCCCACATGAGACGTCGCCAATTCATCTGATCGGCAAGACGGAATGCAGTCCAGTCATCTTGGAACGTGGTGTAAATGTGTTCTGCGAAATATTCCGATGGCAGCTTCTGGAGTTCCACTCCCTGTGCCATCCAATTTCGATGTCGCTTCCAGGCGTGGTCCATCCGGTACATGTAATGCGGAACCCATCCGGCGTCGGCCTCAACGCAGACGACCCGTAACGCCGGATGTCGTTCGAACACCCCTCCGTAAATCAGTGTCCCCATGATGTCTTGAATGCCTCGGATGATCGCAAGAAAACCGTTGATGCGCGGTCCGCGAGGGCGGCTCTCGAACGCACTCGTACGGGAGGTCAGAATGTGGAAGCTCAGCGGTAAACCGAGGTCGATCGCCGCCTCCCAGAATGGGTCCCACATCGGGTCATCGAAATCGCCCGAGCCATCATCAGCCAATGTGGCAGGCTCGCCCGGCATCATCACTCCGCGAAGCCCAAGATCAGCAATTCGTTGAAGATCGGCAACGCCCTCGTCGACACTTCGCAGCGCGGTTTGGCCACAGCCGAGGAGCCGCTCAGGCGCGATTGAGCAGTAATCGGCAATCCAACGGTTGTAGGCGTTGAACGCGGCGTGTTTGAAATCCGCATCGGGATGATTGCAGATCATCATCCCGACCGTCGGATAAATCACCTCAGCCGCAACGCCGTCACGTTGCTGGTCTGCAATCCGGTATGAAGAATCCCAACCTGAGCGATGCAACTCATCGAACGCCACACCGGCCACAGTGAGCTCTTCGGCTGGCTTGCCCGCCGCCGCCACCAACCCCATTGCAATCGGTCGCGACATCCCCGGGATCACATACATGTCGCCACGTTTCTCATCGCTCACCATGTGAGGGGCCCGGTCACGCCATGCAGGATCAATGTGCGCTGTATAACAATCAGGCGGCTCGGTGATGTGCGAATCGGCGCTGATCACCGGGAACGGGAATGTCATCGCCCACCTCGAACCAAACGGCCAGGCGTAGCGCCAGTTGACTCACCATCAGCCATGATCTCGACGCCAGCGACGAACGTGTGGCGGTAACCGTCTGCTCGTTGCAACATGCGCTTGCCACCAGCCGGCAGGTCATACGCCATTTCTGGGGCATGCAGTTGAAGGCCATCAAAGTCGATGATGTTGAGATCAGCTCGCCTCCCAACCCCGATGACGCCGCGGTCGGTCAGCCCGACAGTTTCAGCCGTCATACGACATTGCTTCGCGATCAGCGTTTCAACTGGGATACGACCCGTTGGACGATCACGTCCCCACCACTGCAACAGCGTCGTCGGAAAACTCACATCGCAAATAGTTCCGACATGGGCGCCACCATCGGAAAGCCCCGGAACCGTTGCAGGATGCAACAACATCTCACCAACGGCATCAAGATTTTCACCGAACCAGTTGAGGATCGGCTGGTACAGCAGCGCATGGCCGTCGTTTTCCAACATCCAGTCATAGAGAAGGTCGAGCGGCTCAAGCCCCTCGCGCCGAGCAATTGCCTCAACCGATGTTGACGGGTCCGGCTCGTAGTTCGGTGGGTCACCCAACTGGAAAATAAATCGGTAGCGATGAATCGCACGACTTCCGAGCGAGGTGTCATCAACTCTCGCTCCATCGATGATTTTCCGTCGAAGCTCGGGATCGCGCATCACCGCAACTCGTTCGGCAAGCGGGCGATCAGCGATGGCTTGATACGGCTCAGAGAACATGAACGGATGCAACGTAGCTTCAAGACCAAGCATCAATCCGACTGCGCGAGCACCCACCTGTCCCCGCATTTGAACCCCGCGAGCGGACGCTTGGGCGAAACGCTCAAGTTCGACCCGCCAGTCATCGCCTGACTTCGCTCCCTGTGCGATCGATACTGAGATCGGACGTCCAGACTCTGAGGCCATCCGCTCGAAGAGATCTAGTTCGGCATCACGGTCAATGAAGTCAGTCACCGCCTGCAACACACCTTTGTTCGCTTCTCCTAGCGCCTTTGCAATGCCAACAAGTTCATCAGCCTCTGCTCGCAGCGTCGGCGTTGGTTCACCAAGGCTTGTCCGGTGGTTCAGCGTTCGACTTGTTGAGAAACCAAGCGCCCCAGCTTCAACCGCCTCACGAGCAAGACGAGCCATCTCGGCGATGTCATCTGGGGTGGCTGGTTCCTGAGTTGCCCCACGCTCCCCCATCACATGCAGACGAAGCGCGCCGTGAGGCAACTGGGTACCAAGGTCGATGTCACGTGGACGACGCTCAAGTTCATCGAGGTACTCCGGGAAGCTCGACCAATTCCACGACAACCCCTCATGGAGCGCGGTACCGGGAATGTCTTCGACACCTTCCATCAACTGAATCAGGCGTTCACGGTTGTGCTCATGAACAGGCGCGAACCCAACGCCGCAGTTGCCCATCACCACAGTGGTAACGCCATGCCAACTCGAAGGGGCAAGCGCAGAGTCCCAGGTGGCCTGGCCGTCATAGTGGGTGTGAATGTCAACAAACCCGGGCGTGACAAGATGCCCTTCAGCATCGATTTCACGTCTACCCGAGCCTGAAACCGATCCAACCTCGGTGATGACACCATCTGAGACGGCTACGTCCCCGATTGAGCGCTCCACCCCGGTCCCGTCAACAACAGTTCCATTCCGAATAACGAGTTCATGCTCTGCCATGACACTCCTTTCCCCAATCGAAACGCTAGTCCGCCGGAGAACTCACAAGCGCAGTCAGCGAGTAGCAAGTTCGGCGATTCGCGAAATGCCTTCTGCGATGTCGTCATCGCCAAGAGCAAACGAGAATCGGGCGTATCCCGGCGCTCCGAATGCTTCACCTGGAACGAAGGCAACTTTGGCTTCGGACAGAACGAGGTCTGCAAGTTCCAACGTGGTGTTTGCAACACTTCCACCGAGCGGACGGCCGAGCAGACCAGAGACATTCGGGAAGCAATAGAACGCTCCCTGCGGCTCAAGACATGTCACGCCAGGAATTGCAGTGAGTAGACGGTGCATCTCGGTGCCACGACGCTCGAACGCCGCTCTCATCATCGCGACATCGTCCAAGGTGCCTGAGACTGCAGCAAGCGCCGCCTGCTGAGCCACGTTGGCAACGTTTGATGTTGCATGCGATTGGAAGTTGGTTGCGGCCTTTATGACATCGACAGGGCCAACCATCCAGCCAACGCGCCAACCGGTCATCGCGTAGGTCTTTGCGACACCATTGACGACAACACACTGATCTGCGACTTCTGGAACAAGGGCGGGCATTGAGGCAAACTCGTTGTCGCCGTAGATGAGGTGCTCGTAAATCTCATCGGTGAGCACCCACACACCGTGCTCAACGGCCCACCGACCGATTGCCGCAATCTCGTCTGGGGTGTACACCGCTCCCGAGGGGTTGTCTGGGCTCACAAACAACAGAACTTTTGTGCGAGGAGTTCGTGCCGCCTCGAGTTGATCGACAGTGACCTTAAACCCCGCCGTGTCATCGGTTTCGATGACAACTGGAACACCACCCGCAAGCACGATCGCTTCGGGATAGGTCGTCCAATATGGTGCCGGGCAAATGACTTCATCACCTGGATCACAAAGCGCTGCGAACGCGGTGTACACCGCGTGCTTTCCGCCATTTGTCACGAGAACTTGATCAGCAGAAATCTCGAACGAGGAATCGCGCATGGTCTTCGCAGCAATCGCCTCACGAAGCTCAGGAAGCCCGCCCGCTGGCGAATAACGATGGTTCTTCACCTCATGACAAGCAGCGGCTGCTGCGTCAACGATGTGAGTAGGTGTCGGGAAATCAGGCTCACCGGCACCGAACCCAATGACGTTTTCTCCCTGGGCTTTCAACGCCTTCGCTTTTGAGTCGACGGCAAGGGTTGCAGAAGGAGCAATAGATGCAAGGCGGGATGACACTCGATTCACACCCACACTCTGCCAGCATTTACGGCACTTCACGACGGCGAAGTCCCATTGATATATGAAATGTTCACCCTCGTGGCGTAGTGGTCGCGCCGACTGCCTGCCATCCTTGAGGTGTGGAACCGTCCGCTATCACCATCCCCCAAGATCTCCTACCTAACGACGGCCGCTTTGGCTGTGGCCCATCGAAGGTCCGAATCGAACAAATCGCTGCAATCAGCGATGCAGCGACGTCGATCATGGGTACCTCGCATCGGCAGGCGCCAGTGAAAAATCTGGTCGGATCGGTCCGGTCTGGCCTCACCGAACTCTTCGGGCTTCCCGATGGTTGGGAGATCGTCCTCGGCAACGGCGGATCAACCGTGTTTTGGGATGCAGCAACGTTTGGGCTCATCGAGTCCCGAAGCCAGCACCTTGTGTTCGGCGAGTTCTCCTCTAAATTTGCTGACGCCTCGGCCGCAGCACCTCACCTCGGCGAGCCGTCGGTGATCAGCACCGACCCCGGTGATCACCCAATAGCCATCGCGGAAGATGGCATCGACCTCTACGCCCTCACCCACAACGAAACCTCAACCGGTGTTGCGATGACATTGACCCGCCCAAATGGTATTGCCGATGATGCGCTCGTCGCCGTCGACGCCACCAGTGCTGCAGGTGGGCTCTCGTGGAGCCCCGCTGAAGTTGATGTCTACTACTTCGCCCCACAGAAAAGCTTTGCCGCAGATGGTGGGCTCTGGATCGCCGCATGTTCACCAGCCGCAACAGAACGAATTGAACGTATCGCAGCGAGCGATCGCTGGCGACCAGCCGCACTCGACCTCGGCATTGCTCTCTCAAATAGCCGTCTCAACCAGACGTACAACACCCCAGCCCTCGCCACCCTCATCATGCTGAACGCTCAGATCGAATGGATGCTCAGTAACGGTGGAGCGAACTGGGTTGCCCATCGAGTCGCGACGTCTGCCGCCACCATGTATGGATGGGCTGACGCTCATGAATTGGCCACACCATTCGTCACCGAACCGACAAAACGCTCACACGTCGTCGCAACGATCGACCTCGACGACAGCATCGAGGCAACAGCAGTCAGCGCCGCACTTCGAGCTAACGGCGTTGTCGATACCGACAGCTACCGGAAACTCGGCCGCAACCAGCTTCGTGTCGGAATGTTCCCTGCGATCGACCCAGAAGACATTGAGCGCCTCACCCGCTGTATCGACTACGTCATGGAGCAACTCGCCAAGTGACCGACGATTTCGCACCGACCGTCGAAGAGATCCTCACCCTTGATGCTGAGGCAATCCTTCCCTTGCGCAACCCAGTCATGGTCGTTGCCCTGGAAGGCTGGTTCGACATGGCCGGCGCCGCAAGTGCGGCAGTCGAAGCGCTCTTTGATGACGAACATCGCATCACCGTCGGCGAAATCGAACCCGACCCGCTGTACGACTTCACCATCGAGCGTCCCCACGTAGAGATGTCTGATGGTCAGTTGCGCACCATTAGATGGCCACGAAATCAAATTGATGTGTGGCGAAATGACGACGCCACACGCGATGTCGTGCTCCTCCTTGGCGTTGAGCCACATCTCTCCTGGCGGACATATTGCGATGCGATCCTTTCAACCTGCAATGCATTGGGATGCTCTCTCGTTGTCACTGTGGGCGCTGGTGCTGAACAGATTCCTCACTCACGGTCACCACTGGTGACAGGGAGTTCAACGAATCAAGACCTCGCGCAGCGGCTCGGTCTCAGCATGCCGTCGTATCAAGGTGTCACCGGAGTCGTTGGGGTTCTCCACCCCACGCTCGAGGCAGCTGGCATCCCGTCGGTCTCACTTCGAGTTGGAATCCCGCATTACCTATCAAACGCAAGTCACCCGCTCGCCGTTCGGTCATTGCAATCGCATCTCTCGCATGTGCTTGGGGTTGGACCAGGACGCGACCTCAGCAACGACGTGAACCAAGCCCGAATGCTGCACGATGAACTCGTTGCCACCGACCCTCAACTTGCGATGTACGTCGCGATGCTTGAACGCGAATTTGACCGGCGAGCCGAATCAATTATCCCTAGCGCAGAAGACCTCGGGACCGAACTTGAAGAGTTCCTCCGAGACCTCAACAACGACGACGACTAGGCCGCGTACTGGCATCGATTCTCCACCCCCTACTATGCGGCTATGGGGGATACACGAGGGTTACTCAACGATGACTCGATGGTGGCAACCGACGTACAAGGCCAAGTCGCACACCGGTCATTAATCGATCACAGTTCACGTCTTTCGAGAACACTTCACAGCGTTACCGACGGCGTCTGGTGCCTCGTTGGTAACGGGTTGTCGAACCAAACCTTCATCACCGCACCACAGGGAATCATTGCGATCGATACCGGTGAGTCGATTGAGGAAATGCGCGATGCGCTGATCGAGCTGCGTACTGTCAGCGATGCTCCGGTCGTTGCGGTCATCTACACCCACTTTCACTATGTGAGCGGAACGCAAGCGATTCTCGATACCGAGCCTGTTGAGGCCATTTGGGGTCACGAGCGAATTGAGGGAAATCTTCGCCGTTCTGCCACGGAAATCGCTCCCGCCTACGGCCGCGGTCTCGTCGAGCAGTTTGCAATGCAACTTCCCTTTGAGGGCCCTGATGGCAACGTCAATGTCGGACTTGGACGGGCATATCGAATGCCAGAACACGCGCCATTCACGGGTGGCCACGTGCCCGCCACTCGAACCTTTGCCGACGCCACCACCATCGAGGTCGCAGGGCTCACCATTGAGGTCACCCCAGCACCTTCTGATGCCGATGACTCGGTGACATTGTGGGTGCCAAGTCTCGGCGTCGCAGTTCACAACATCATGTGGCCCGCACTCTTCAACGTCTTCGCAATTCGCGGTGAGGAGTACCGAGATCCCCGCATTCTTCTCACCGGGTTAGACCACCTTCACTCGCTCGGCGCCGAACACCTCATTGCAACGCACGGCCCACCGCTGTCAGGCCCGGAGGAAATTGATCATCGGCTCCTCGCGTATCGCGACTCGATTCAGTTCCTGTGGGACCAGACCGTTCGGTGGACGAACCGCGGCGCCACATCTGCAGAACTCGCCCACCGTGTTCAGTTACCACCAGCCTTCGGCGACGATTGGTTGACGCAGCAGCATTACGGCATCGCAGAGCATCACGCTCGACAAATCCGTACCGGGTTATTCGGGTTCTTTGACGGCGACCCGGCGAACATCTTGCCGCTCGACACCGCCGATCATGCCGCACACGTCATCGACGCGATGGGAGGCCAAGAGGCTGTTCGAGAGCGTTGCCAAGGCGCGATGTCAGATGACACTCGATGGGCGCTCTACCTCGCTGCTCAACTCGCCCACCACCCCGACCCCACAGACGGGGATCGTGGCCTACTCGCTACCGCCCTGCGCACTGCCGCACGCCGGACTCCAAGTGCGAACGTGCGAAATTGGTGTATCACGAAAGCCCTTGATGTCGAGGGAACGATCGACATGTCTCGGCACCGAACGCATCGACTCGGTCGACGACAGGTGACAGGGTGGGACCTTGCCACATCAGCTGGGGTGCTCCGCGTCATGGTTGAACCAGAGAGGCTTGAGGGCGTCGATTGCCACGTGGCGATTCACGTCGACAGCGAGACCTGCGGGCTGCACTTCCGAAACCACATTCTCTGTCCAACCAGCGGCGCTCACGCCGACAACACGTTGACCTGCAGCCGATCAACTTGGGATGCCCTCCTCACCGGCGCTACCACGCTTGCGGAATCCATCGACAGCGGAGAGGCCACCATTGCCGGTGACGCAGACGTCGTGCGATCAGCGTTTGGAGCGCTTGACCACCCCGCTTTCAGCACCTGATGACATGACGCAATTACCGCATCCTTCACAACCTTTTGCCGGTGAAATCCAGCGCCTCCTTTCAGAATCAACACCGGCCTCATTCGCACAGCGCAAAGCAGCGGGCGGCGCGCCAAATGTGCTGCTCATCATGCTCGATGACGTCGGGTTTGGGTCGATGTCAACATTCGGTGGTCCGGTTCCCTCCCCTGCGTTGCAGAGCGTTGCTGACGAAGGCCTGTCGTACAACCAGTTCCATACGACCGCGCTCTGTTCACCAACACGCGCCGCTCTGCTGACCGGCCGCCAACACCACCGCGTTCATATGGGCGGTATCACTGAAATCGCCAACTCTTACCCGGGTTACGACTCAGCGATTCCAGCCGAAGCGGCTTCTGTTGCGGAGGTTCTACGAATGTCGGGGTACTCGACCTCGTGTTTCGGGAAGTGGCACCTCGCTCCATCATGGGAGCAAAGCCCGTCGGGACCCTTTGATCGCTGGCCAACCGGACTTGGCTTCGATCGCTTTTACGGCATCATCGGTGCCGAAGCATCACAGTGGGAACCTGCCGTCTACGACCAAACCACTCCAATTTCTCCGCATGTTGGACGGCCTGAGTACCACCTCACCGAGGACCTCGCTGATCGTGCCATCGAGTGGCTTGAGCGGCAAACAGCGTCAACTCCTGACCGTCCCTGGTTCTGTTATTTCTCGACGCCCGCTGTTCATGCCCCGCACCACGCTCCGCCCGAGTGGATCGATCGATTCGCCGGACAATTCGACGGCGGTTGGGATTCATTGCGAGAAGAAATCTACGAACGCCAACTCGCACTCGGTGTCATCCCTCCGGGAACGACGAACACCACTCGGCCAGAACAAATTCCGGCATGGAAGGACTACCCAGAGCGTTATCGACCGGTCGCAACACGGCTCATGGAATGTTTCGCTGGCTTTCTTGCTCACACCGATCATCACATCGGTCGAGTCATCGATGCCTCGCGAAAACTCGATGAGCGCAATGGAACCGAAACGCTCATCATTTATCTCACCGGCGATAACGGAGCGTCAGCCGAAGGAACTATTCATGGTGCGTGGAGTGCACCATCATTCCAGAACGGGGTGCATGAAGACCCTGAATGGCTTCTTGAACACATTGATGACTTCGGCACCGCAAAGTGTGAAAACCACTTCAATGTCGGTTGGGCTTGGGCGCTGGATTCACCGTTTCAATGGATGAAACAGGTTGCTTCGCACTTTGGTGGCACCCGCAACGGGCTTGCAATCTCGTGGCCGAACAAGATCACCGAAGCAGGAAGCGTGCGCTCTCAGTTCCACCATGTCGTTGACATCGCTCCGACGATCTACGCCGCAGCCGGCATCGCACCACCAGAGCATGTCAACGGCATCGAGCAGATGGACCTCGACGGCGTGCCAATGAACTACACCTTTGCCGGCGATGGGGCGAGTACCCGAACATCTCAGTATTTCGAAATTCTCGGTAACCGCGCCATGTACCACGAGGGATGGATTGCGTCCTGCTTCCATGGTCGCGTTCCGTGGATCAGGATGCAGGCCTACGAGTTCGATGGACCCGACGAGGTGTGGGAGCTCTACGACGTTACAAACGACTTCTCACAGTCGGTCAACCTCGCAGATGTCGAACCAGAGCGGCTCGCCAGTCTTCGAGCACTGTTTGACAGCGAGGCTCAACGGCTCGGTGTGTACCCGTTGCGAGATGCTGGATCACCTCGCAACGGCGACCTCGCAGTCCCCCACTCGCTCGGCGACGTGACATCGATGACATATTCCACTGCTCATATTCGGATGCCCGAATCGTCGGTGATCAATCTCAAGAACTGCTCATGGCGGATCACTGGCGATGTCAACATCACCGGGGTCAACGAAGGTGTGATCGCGTGCCAAGGCGGCAATATGTCGGGCTGGTCACTATGGCTTCGTGACAACGTCCCGCACTTCACCTACAACTGTTTTGGACATGACATCACCACGATGAGCGGTAACCCACTTGCCGCTGGCCAACACCGCGTCGTGATCGACTTCGTCTACGACGGTGGCTTTGGTCGTGGAGGAGTTCTCGTCATGTCGGTCGACGGAAGTGCCATCTCTCGCGCCCGAATCGAACGCACCGTTCCACTCGTCTATTCGATGAGTGGCGAAACCTTCGATGTCGGCATCGACACCGGATCAGTCGTCGGACCGTACCCTCATGACTTTCGCTGTACCGCAACGATCAATGGGGTCACACTCGAACGAAAGTCCGAGCCTGACCCCACGATCAAACAACTTGTTGAAGAAGGTATGTGGCGAGCCGGGATGAGCACCCAGTAGCCCCACTTGCCTCAGTTAGGACGCTGCGGCAAACCCTGCACGGAGGTCATCAAGGATGTCCTCGATGCTCTCCAGGCCGACAGAGAGCCGAATCAAGCCTGGAGTCACAGAGCTTGCTGCCTGCTCCTCTGGGGTGAGCTGCGAGTGAGTTGTGCTCGCTGGGTGAATGACAAGGCTTCGTGCATCACCGATGTTGGCAACATGGCTGTGAAGATCGAGACCCTCAACGAACTTTTTGCCCGCCTCGAGGCCACCAGAAATTTCAAACGCCAACACTGACCCGTAGCCACGTCCACCACCGAGGCGGGTTGCTCGTTCATTCCATTCACTCGATGCGAGGCCGGCGTAGTTCACCGACTCAACCTGCGGATGAGCGTCGAGGAACTCAGCAACTGCCTGCGCATTTGAGAAATGGCGCTCCATCCGAAGACTGAGAGTTTCTATTCCTTGCAAGATCATGAACGCGTTGAACGGTGAAATTGCCATGCCGAGATCGCGAAGCATCTGAACCCGTGCTTTGAGAATCATGGCGCCATGTCCGAGTGCGGGGAAGTATGCAAGACCGTGGTAACTCGGGTCTGGTTCGGTGAAGTTCGCAAACCTGCCGGAGGCCGCGTAGTCGAATGTTCCGCCGTCAACGATGCCACCAGCGACAGATGTGCCGTGGCCACCCATGAATTTGGTGAGCGAGTGAACGACAATGTCGGCACCCCACTCGAGTGGACGAACGAGATATGGAGTGGCAACCGTGTTGTCGACCATCAATGGGATGCCCTCTGCGTGGGCAACGCCTGAGACGCCCTCAATGTCAAACATGTCGTTCTTCGGGTTTGGCAGCACTTCACCGTAGAAGAGGCGGGTGTTGTCACGCACAGCAGCGCGCCATTGGTCGAGGTCGTGTGGGTCGTCAACGAATGTGACTTCGATACCCATTTTTGGCAGGGTGTAGTGCAGAAGGTTGTACGAGCCTCCATACAGCGATGGTGAGGCGACAATGTGATGCCCTGCCTCGACCACGGTGAGGATGGCGAGCGTCTCAGCTGCTTGGCCTGATGAGGTTGCGAGCGCACCTGGGATACCAATCGCTGTTGTGCAACCACCCTCAAGGTCATTCAGTCGGGCCTCTAGTGCCGCCTGAGTCGGGTTCATGATGCGGGTGTAAATGTTTCCCACTTCTGCAAGAGCGAAGAGGTTCGCAGCATGTTCGGTGTCACGGAACTCATATGAGGTCGTTTGATAGATCGGCACGGCGCGGGCACCGGTTGCCGGATCAGGATCTCCCCCAACGTGAATCTGACGAGTATCAAAACCGAGTTTCTTTGCGTTGTCAGCCATGGCCGGAGAGACTATCCGCTTAAAACCCGACCTGCAAGGTCATATTTAAGAATCCCGGTCGTTAACGCGAAACAACCGGGCCATCGGCCCGGTTGTTCATTGCGTTCATACCGCTGAACCGCTACGCAGCACAACGGCATCACCTCAAATGGGGTTGATCAGCTATCGCCACCTGATGCCTCTGCGACCTTCTGCTTACCAGCAGAGATCCACGGCATCATTCCGCGAAGGCGAGCACCGACGACCTCAATTGGGTGCGCCTTGCCCTCTTCTTGCATGCGGTGGTAATTCTCGCGACCAGACTCGCTCTCGTTCACCCATTCATCAGCAAACTGACCTGACTGGATCTCTGACAAGACCTTCTTCATCTCGGCCTTTGTCGCATCGGTAACAATGCGAGGGCCACGGGTCAAGTCGCCGTATTCAGCAGTGTCTGAAATCGAGTAACGCATACCAGCAATACCCTCTTCGTACATCAGGTCAACAATGAGCTTGACCTCATGGAGGCACTCAAAGTACGCCATCTCAGGGGCATAGCCAGCTTCGACAAGTGTCTCGAATCCAGCCTGGACCAAACGGGTCAAACCACCACAGAGCACAACCTGCTCACCAAAGAGGTCAGTCTCAGTTTCCTCGGTGAACGTTGTCTCGATGACACCAGCGCGGGCACCGCCAATTGCGTCGGCGTATGACAATGCGATCTGCTTTGCTTGGCCTGTCGAGTCCTGCTCGACAGCGATGAGTGCTGGAACACCGCCACCTTCGGTGTACGTACGGCGTACGAGGTGTCCTGGGCCCTTCGGCGCAATCATGATGCAGTCGACGCCCTCTGGGGCCGCAATACGACCGAAGCGAACATTGAAACCATGTGCAAATGCAATTGCGTCACCGGCGTTCAGGTTGGCTGCGATGTGCTCGTCGAAGATTTTCTTCTGCTCGGTATCGGGAGCGAGAATCATGATCACATCTGCCCAAGCAGCTGCGTCAGCGACTGACTTCACGGTCAACCCCGCCTGCTCAGCCTTCTGCGTTGAGCTCGAGCCCTCACGCAGACCGATGCAAACATCAACGCCAGACTCCTTCAAGTTCAATGCATGGGCATGGCCCTGGGAGCCATAACCAATGACTGCAACCTTACGGTTGCGAATGAGGGAGCCGTCGCAATCGGCCTCGTAGTACACGTTGGCGGCCATCTCAGCTCACCGTTCCTTTCTGGTTGGGGTCGACAGCACGAAGTCGTGCTGCCCGATCAAGCTTTGGAAGGGCCACTCGGCCCGTCCGTTGCAGCTCAACGATGGCATAAGAATCGAGCAGTTCCTCAAAATCATCCAATTTGTCCGGATGACCCTCAAGGCTCACCGTCACTGCATCTGATCCCACGGCGAGAATTTTCGCCTCAAAAATCTTTACTAACTCGACGATTTCAGAGCGCTGATCAGTGTCTGCGCTCACCGTCGCGAGAAGCAACTCACGTTCGATCGACCGCCGGGGGTCAATTTCTGAAATCTTTAACACCTCAACCAATTTGAACAGTTGCTTCACCATCTGCTCAAGCGGAGCTGACTCGAGGTCAACGACGATCGTGATTCGGCTCTGTGATTCATCTTCCGCAGGGGCAACTGCCAACGAAAAAATGTTGTACCCACGTCGGGCGAACAGGCTCGCAACCCGCGCAAGCACTCCAGGTCGGTTCTGCACGAGCACCGACAAAATGGCGTGATTGAGCGAGGTGCCGTGCGGGTTAAGCGCGTTCATGTCGTGTTCTCCAGTTCTCTTCGCTCTGCTCAGCCGAGTTGCGCCCGGTGCTGTTCTTGTGACGGATGGACGAGCACTTCATCGTTGCTCAATCCAGCAGGCACCATCGGGAACACCTTTTCGTCAGAATCTGTCCGGAATTCAACCACGACAGAGCGGTCGTTGATGGAGTTCGCCTTCTCGATTGCTGGGCCGACCTCTTCAGGGCTTTCCACTCGAATCGCAACACAACCCATTGACTCTGCCCACTTCACATAGTCGGGCGTCTCTGTTGAGAGATACACCTCTGAGTAACGCTCGTCGTAGAACATCTCTTGCCACTGACGAACCATTCCGAGATACGAGTTATTGAGGAGAGCAACCTTGATTGGAATTCGTTCAACGGTCGCAGTCACGAGTTCTTGGGCAGTCATCTGGAAACATCCGTCGCCATCAACTGCCCAGACAGTTGCATCTGGGCGACCGGCCTTTGCACCGATTGCTGCAGGAATTGAGAATCCCATCGTTCCCAGGCCACCTGAGTTCACCCACGAGTACGGCTTGTTGAACTTCCAGTGCAGAGATGCCCACATCTGGTGCTGCCCAACCCCTGACACCAAGATGGTGTCATCGGTTGCTGCCGCCCGAAGCTCTTCTAAGCAGTACTGCGGCTTCAGGGCTGCGCCAGGGGCCGCTGCGTCGTATGTCAGAGGGAAGATCTCCTGCCAGCCCGACACCCGCGACTTCCAGTTGGCGATATCTGCTTGCTCAATACCTGACTGGGTGAGGTCACGAATTGCCTGAACCATTTCCTCGGTAACGAGGCGACAGTCACCAACAATTGGAACATCAGGGCGACGAACTTTGCCCTGCTCCGCTGGATCGATATCGACATGAATAATTTTCGCGTCGGGGGCGAACGCATCAAGACGGCCGGTGATCCGGTCGTCAAAGCGTGCACCGAGCGCAATGAGTAGATCGGCACGTTGCATTGCTGTGGTCGCAGCAATCGTTCCGTGCATTCCCGGCATTCCGAGACACAGATCATGGTCGTCGGGGAACACACCACGTGCCATGAGCGTTGTCACAACCGGAATACCAGTCATTTCTGCGAGTTCACGCAAGATCTCTGCAGCTCGGGCCTTCAGCATGCCACCACCGACATAGAGCACCGGACGCTCAGCGGCAAGAATCATGCGGGCCGCTTCTTTGATCATTCGAGGTTGACCCTTCATCGTCGGGCGGTACCCCGGAAGCGAGTCAGAAACCTCGTCGTCGGTTGGCCAGTGCCATGTCATCTCGTTCTGAAGAACGTCTTTCGGAACGTCGAGAAGAACTGGCCCGGGACGACCGGTGGTTGCGAGGTGAAATGCTTGACGAACAGCAAGTGGAATGTCATCGGCTGCCATCACGAGTTCGTTGTGCTTCGTGCATGACCGTGTGATTCCGACGGTGTCGCATTCTTGGAACGCATCAGAGCCAATTGCCGATGTGCCGACCTGGCCAGTGATTCCAACCATCGGGATCGAGTCCATGTACGCGTCCATGAGAGGCGTCACGAGGTTTGTCGCCGCTGGCCCAGAGGTCACCATTGCGACACCGGGCCGCCCGGTGACGTGGGCGTAGCCCTCAGCCATATGACCAGCACCCTGCTCATGACGTACGAGCACGTGACGAATTGTCGACTCAAGAAGTGGGTCGTATGCAGGCAAGATGCAGCCACCTGGCAATCCGAAAATGGTGTCGACCTGCTCCATCTCGAGCGCCTTGATCAGGGCCTGCGCCCCGGTCATGCGATTAGATGTTGTACTCATTGGTTCTCCTGGTCGGTGTTCAAATTCATCAAGTGCTTGCGGTGAAAAACGGAACGACCCCCCGGTGTCGGGAGGTCGGTGCGCACGCGGTGTGAGGTCCGGTGCGCTACCGGATGCCTACTACAAGTTCAAGGTACACGCGCGGTGCGGTTTTCATCGCCTCATAGTGTGCCAGCCTGCGCTGCAGAACACAAACGCAGTCAGTTCGCACCCGTATTCAGACAGCACGTTGGGCCTAGAAATCGTTGTGCGCAGGGAGTTTTAGGCAGATATGACATGGTGAACAACGATGTCGTGGGGCTCTTGGGGCAGGTCGTCTACGACCTGCTCTGCGAAGCACACTCCAACGGTTGCTGCCTGGTCGTTGATATTGGGCAAAAACCTGTCGTACCAACCTCCACCCTGCCCCAGCCGGTGCCCGATCGATGTAAACGCAACTCCCGGCACAACCACGAGGTCAGGAACCTGAGGATCAGGCTCATCTTCAGGCACAACGACCGCAACGCTATTCGCCGTCAGCCACTCACGAAAGGTGTCGAGCACAGGCTCACCTTTGATCGGATCGAACAGCATGACAACTTCGGGATGTAGCTGTGTTGCCATTTCGATCAACGCCTCACAGATCAACTTCGATCGGCGGGCAACTTCATCAAGATCTAACTCTCGGCGCCACTTGCGTAGTTCTGTCCGAAGTTGAGATTTGTTCTCGCTGAACGCGTCCACATCAGCACCGTACCGCTCACATCTCTCGCAACTCAGCCGCAAACGCGTAGTGTCGGCAGGGTGAGTGCTATTGATCCAAAAGAATTTCGTAACGTCCTCGGACACTTCCCCACCGGTGTCACTGTCGTCACCGGCATGGATGGCGACGAGCCAGTCGGTCTCACCATTGGCTCATTCACCTCGGTATCGCTTGATCCGCCAATGGTTGGATTCCTTCCAGGAAAAGACTCCTCGACGTGGGCAGCAATCCAAAAAAGTGGAAGTTTCTGCGTCAACGTGCTTGGCAATCATCAGGCCGATGAATGTTGGACCTTCGCAAAGCCAGCTGAGGGCTCACGCTTCGACGGGCTCGCATGGCACTCTGAATCAACGGGGTCACCGGTCATCGACGGCTCACTTGCATGGATCGACTGCACCATTAACCAGGTCTACGAAATGGGTGACCACCTCTTCGTGCTCGGCGATGTCACAGCTCTTGCCGGAACCGACGGCGACCCATTGTTGTTCTTCAAGGGCGGGCTGGGAACCTTTGCCGCGTCCTAACAGAACCCCTCACCGAACTCTCATTGTCGCCGACATCGCCGTCATTGCACTGTTTGTCCTCATTGGGAGAAACGAGCACAACAGCGGATCTCAATTCATCGACTATCTCTCGACCGTTGGCCCATTCCTCATGGCAATTGCGATCGCTTGGTGCATCCCACAGGTGCGTCGATCACCAACATCTTCGGCTGCTGGCCTCATCGTCTGGGGCCTCGTCATCATTCTCGGAATGACATTCCGTCGTGCCCTCTTCGGCGACGGAACAGCTCTCCCATTTGTCCTTGTCGCAACCATCTTCAATGGCGCACTGCTACAAGGCTGGAGGGTTATCGCCCGCTCTCGACAACGACGACTTGATCGCGGCGTACCACTCGGGTAGCCGGCTCAGACCGGGTTCGTGATCGCGCCCTTCTCGGCCCCCTGCGCAAGGCGGGCGTATTTGCCGAGCACACCGGTGGTATAACGAGGCTCGTTCGGAGTCCACCCTTCACGTCGGCGAGCCAGCTCTTCCTCGTCGACGAGGAGGTCGAGTCCGAGAGTTGGGACATCAATGCGAATGATGTCACCGTCTTGAACGAACGCGATTGGCCCTCCGTCTACAGCTTCAGGCGCAACGTGGCCGATACAGAACCCCCACGTGCCACCCGAGAAACGGCCGTCAGTGATCAGCGCACAATCAGCACCGCGGCCGACGCCCTTGAGCGCTCCTGTGATGGCCAGCATTTCACGCATACCGGGGCCACCCTTCGGGCCTTCATATCGAATCACGATCACAGTTCCGGGCTGAATCTCGCCGCCCATGACAGCTGCCATTGCGCCGTCTTCACCATCAAAAACACGTGCTGGACCCTCGAAGGTGCGCTGGTCTTCGGTGAGACCAGCAACCTTCACGACTGAACCCATCGGGGCGAGCGAACCGGTGAGAATGTTGAGGCCACCCTCTGCGTTGATCGGTTGCGAAATTGGGTACACCACGGTTCCATCGGGTGCAGGTGGATCGATTTCGGCGAGGTTCTCGGCCATGGTCTTACCGGTCACCGTCACCTCATCACCGTGGAGCAGACCCTCTTCGAGAAGATGCTTCAGTACAACTGGCACGCCACCGATGCGGTCAAGGTCGGTCATATGGAACTTGCCACCAGGTTTCATATCCGCAAAGTGAGGCACTCGAGCGGCGATGCGGTTGAAGTCTGCAAGTTCGAGGTCAACCCGAGCTTCATTCGCGATCGCTAACAAGTGCAATACGGCATTCGTTGAGCCGCCGAGAGCATTGGCCAACGTGATCGCGTTTTCGAACGCACCCTTCGTCAAAATGTCGTGCGGGCGTAGACCAATCTTCAACATGTTGATCACCGCCTCACCTGCACGGCGAGCATCATCTTCTCGACGGCGATCAACAGCAGGAGGAGATGCAGAACCCGGAAGGCTGAGACCCAACGCTTCACCAATTGACGACATTGTGTTCGCAGTGAACATTCCACCGCAGGCACCTTCACCTGGGCAAGCGTTCGACTCGATTGCGTGCAGTTCGTCTTCAGAGATCGTGCCAGCAGCACATGCGCCAATCGCCTCGAAGACGCTCGTCACGTCGAGTGCTTTACCGTTGAGGTAGCCAGGCAGCGTAGAGCCGTTATAGACGAAGATGCCAGGCAGGTCGAGACGTGCAATCGACATCATCATTCCCGGCATCGACTTGTCACAGCCGCCAAGAACAACCACTCCATCGAGTCGTTCAGCGTGAACCACCGCTTCAACCGAATCACAGATGATTTCACGGCTGACGAGGGATGCACGCATCCCCTCGTGCCCCATCGAAATGCCATCAGAGACAGTGATCGTTCCGAACTCAAGTCCAATTCCGCCCGAGCGCTGCACGCCATCTTTCGCGGCTTCAGCAAGCCGGCGAAGGCTGAGGTTGCACGGAGTGATCTCATTCCACGATGACGCGATACCAACCTGTGGCTTATCCCAGTCATCATCGGTAAGACCAACAGCACGCAGCATTGCTCGCGCCGCGGCTTTCTGAATGCCGTCGGTGACGTCTCGTGAACGTGGCTTGATATCTACAGAAGTCTCAGATGGACGATCGCTCATACCCACACGCTAATGCTGCGAGCCGCCAGCATCATCGTTCGGGGATGTCAGCCTTTGCGAGCATTCAGCATTGCAGTGACCGCTTTACCATCCGCCTGGCCACGTGATGCCTTCATGACGTGGCCGACGAGAGCACCCATCGCCTTGCCATCTCCGGCACAGAATTTCGACCACGCGTCGGGGTCAGCAGCGATCGCAGCGTCTACAAAACCATCGAGTTCAGAGGTGTCCATTGCCTCATAACCTCGCGCTGCTGCCATCGCAGCCGGATCTCCACCACCCTGCTCAACGAGGTCACCGAGCAATGTCTTCGTTTGTGTTGAGGTGAGCTCTCCGGCAACTTCCATTGCAACCAAGGCCGCAAGGTCGGCAGCAGGAACTGCTGGTTCGCTACCTTGCTCCGCAAAGGCCTCTTTCACATGAACGAGCACTCGGTCTGCGCCTCCGCCGATTTCTGCTACCGCGACAACATAATCGTCCTGTCGGCGCTCAACCACCGTGGCAACCGCCTCGCTGTCAACGGCTTGGCCGGTCAGCTCAGCAAGTCGGACCCGTCGGGCGGCTGGCAACATCGGCAACTGCGCACGCACATCATTGATCCAGTCGGCACCCGGGTCAAGCGGAACCAGATCTGGATCAGGGAAGTAGCGGTAATCGTCGGCATCTTCCTTCGTGCGAAGCGTGTGCGTACGGCCATCGCCTTCATCCCAGTGCCGAGTCTCTTGGCGAATCTCTTCGCCATCAGAAATCATTGCGACCTGACGGCGAGCTTCGTAATCAATCGCCCGCCCAAGTGATCGGACCGAGTTCACATTCTTGATTTCGCACCTCGTACCGAACTCTTCACCTGGTCGCCGGACGCTCACGTTCGCGTCAACACGCATCGACCCCTCTTCCATGCGGGCATCGGAGGCACCGATTTCAACAAGGATTGCTCGGAGTTCGTTGACGTACTGGCGAGCTTGCTCGGGTGACCTGATGTCAGGACGACTCACGATTTCAACGAGCGGCACACCGGCTCGGTTGAAGTCAATCAGCGAACCCTCACTTCCATGAATTCGACCAGAACCACCAATGTGGGTGCTCTTACCTGTGTCTTCTTCGAGATGCGCCCGTTCGACACCGATCACGATTCCGTCAGCGATCTCAAGATGCCCGTCGATGTTGAGAGGGCGATCGTATTGCGAGATCTGGTACGCCTTCGGCATGTCTGGGTAGAAGTAGTTCTTACGAGCAAAGGTGCATGATTGAACCGTGCAGTTGAGGGCGAGCCCGATACGCATTGCAAGTTCGACCGCCTGGCGGTTCAGCACGGGAAGTGCACCCGGGAGGCCAAGGGAAACCGGGTCGATATTCGTGTTTGGGTCATCGCCAAACCGATTCGGTGAGCCCGAGAAGAGTTTCGTTCTGGTTGCAAGTTCGACGTGAACCTCGAGGCCGACAACCATCTCGAAGCCTTCATGCGTCCAAGCGGCGGTCTCAGACATGTGCACCTCCTGCTGCCCGCTCAAGTTCGGCGGCGACGGCGAACATCGTTGGCTCACCCATCTCAGGTGCGAGCACCTGCACACCGATTGGCAAGTCGTTCTCACCTGAGCCAAACGGAACACTCATCGCCGGATGCCCAATGAGGTTTGACGGGATCGTGTACGTATCACACAGGTACATCGCGAGAGGGTCCGATGTTTTCGATCCGAACGGAAACGCAACACTCGGCGACGCAGGAGTAATGAGCGCGTCAACTGACTCGTATGCCTTCGCAAAATCTTGAGCCATCAAGCGACGAACCTTCAATGCTTTTCCGTAGTAGGCGTCGTAGTAGCCAGCTGAGAGGGCATAGGTGCCGAGCATGATTCGACGCTTCACCT
>JAYNVD010000002.1:0-50709 GCA_038100275.1 Ilumatobacteraceae bacterium | reverse complement strand
CTTCACCTCAGGGCCGAAGCCCTCTCCACGAGTGGCCATGTACATCGAGTTGGTGTCGGCAGCCTCAACCCGAGACCCGAATCGAACGCCGTCGTAGCGGGCAAGATTTGACGACGCCTCAGCAGGAGCGATGAGGTAATACGCCGTCAAGCCATAGGTGAACGCTGGAATCGTGACATCAACGATTTCTGCACCAGCCGCTGCAAGTACTTCGAACGCTCGGTCAACCGATGCCACAACGTCGGCATCAGCTCCAGTCGGAAGGTCAACAATTCGGCCGATCCGAAGACCAGCAACACCGCGATGAAGCGACTCGCCGAGAGAAGGGAACGGCTGAGGAATTGATGTCGAATCGCCAGGGTCGTGACCGGCCATCGCTTCCAGCAACAACGCCGCATCAGCAACGTCATGTGTGAAGGGGCCAATCTGGTCAAGGCTCGATGCAAATGCGATCAGGCCGAGTCGACTAACTGCTCCATAGGTGGGCTTGACTCCAACGAGACCGCACAATGCGGCTGGCTGTCGAATCGAGCCACCGGTGTCTGAGCCAAGCGACATGGCGGCGAACCCTGCGGCAACAGCGGCAGCAGACCCGCCCGAAGACCCGCCCGGCACTCGGGTCGTATCAAGAGGGTTCCGTGTTGGTCCAAACGCAGAGTTCTCCGTACTTGAACCCATTGCGAATTCGTCAAGATTGGTCTTACCGACAAAGACGGCTCCAGCTTCTGCGAGCCGCGACACAACTGTGGCGTCATACGGCGGCCGCCAACCGTCGAGAATCTTTGACGAGCATGTGGTCGGAATACCTCGCGTGCAGAGGTTGTCCTTCAGGGCGATTGGTACGCCGGCAAGCGGGCCGAGTTCTTCTCCCGCCGCGATTCGTTCGTCGATCCGCTGTGCAGCTTGAAGTGCTTCATCACGAAGCACGAGGTTGAAGGCGTGCACCTCTGCTTCGCGCTCATCGATTCGGCCAAGATGCTCAGTTAGCACATCGACAGCTGAGGTTTCGCCCGAGGCCACAGCCGCTGCGATCTCTCGCGCACTCCGGAAGCCGCTCATAGTTCGAGCCCCAAAATCGGCGGAACACCGAAGCGTCCATCGGTTGCATCTGGTGCAGCAGCGAGAACTTCGTCATGGTCAAGGGTGTCCAGTGGAGTGTCGTCACGCATGACGTTGACCAACTCGTATGGCTGCATCATCGGTTCGACATCGTCAAGGTCAAGCGCGTCGATATCAGCGAAATGCGCCAGCATTCCCGCGAGGCGGGTTGTCGCCTCATCGAGTTCAGTATCACTCAATTCGAGTCTTGCTAGTTTCGCGACCCGCTCAACCGCTCCACGATCTATCTGTTCCGACACCCTCTTGAGGCTACCGGTCGTCATTCGTGGCGGTCTGCTGAACATGTAGTTCTTCGCCTGTTGAACGCTGTGATGATGTCAATATGAGATAGAAAGCCCCTCCAGCAATGGCGGCGAGCGCTACCCACTGATTCCATCGAAGACCGCCAAGCACCGAAGCGTCATCGATACGTAGACCTTCGATCCACAATCGGCCAAGCCCGTACCCACCCACGTACAAAGCGAAGAGTCGCGAGCCGGCGAAACGCGGAGATGCACTGAGACGAACCAAACACAAACTCAACACGAGGGTCCACAAGCTCTCATATAAAAACGTCGGGTGAAAGGTTGTGCCAGATTCGTACGCCACAGGCATGTGGGCATCATCGATTCGTAACGCCCATGGCAGCGATGTCTGCCGGCCGAACAATTCTTGGTTGAACCAGTTTCCCCACCGCCCAACGGCCTGTGCAAGAGGGATGGCGGGAGCAGCTGCATGCAAGGTGTCAGCCGTTGAAATTCCGAATGAACGGGCACGAAGGACGCCGACAACGGTGCCGAGCAGCACTCCACCTGGGATGCCGAGACCGCCATGCCACACCTTCGGGATTTCACTCAAATTGTCAGCAAAACGATCCCATTCAGTGACGACGTGGTAGAGGCGTGCACCGATGAGTCCTGCCCCGACTCCCCACATCCCAATTGATGGAGCAGCATCGACGGTGCCAGGTTTGAGTTGTTCAATACCGATACCGAGGCGTCGAACCGCCAAGATCACACCAATCGCAATGAGTAGCCCGTACGCGCGAAGTTCAAGCGGGCCGATTGACAGGCTTGACCATGATGGCGATGGAATTGCGGCGAGGGTGCTCACTGGTCAGCAGTCAGTTCGCAAGCTGCGAGATAAATGACATTGACTGTTCGACGATGAGATCTTTGTCGTAATCCTGAGTAGCAACGTGGTACGACTTCGTCAACCACACATGCTCAACCGAACCGCCATAGGTCGATGCCAAGTGCGCACTGTCGGCTGGGTCGACGACGTGGTCTTGCTCAGAGGTGAATAACAGGAGAGGTGCGGTGAGATCCCCCCAGCGTTCGCAACGAGGACGAACCCCTTCGAAGAACATCGAACGAAGTGGGACGAGCGGTGTCCCCTCATACGCAGTCTCGACAACATCAGGGTCGGCAATATCAGAACCGATACCAGGAAGGATCGTCATTCCATCCTCGATCAATTCCTCTACCATCTCGACCTCCTCTGGAGATCGCATACGAGCAACCGGGTTCACACAGATGAGTGCGGCTGCAGGGCGGGCTCCGCCAACGGCGAGGGTCAGAAGGCCACCCATCGACAGGCCGGCTACCACCACCCGTTCACAACGGCTGGCAAGCGAGTCGAAGGCTTGAAGGGCCGCACCGAACCAGTCATCCCATCCGGTGGTCATCATGTCTTCCACGGTCGTGCCATGTCCCGGAAGCCGAGGCATTTCGACATCGAATCCGTTCGCCGCAGCGGCCTCAGCAAGAATTCTCACCGACGACGGGTTACCGGTAAAACCGTGAAGAACCAGAACACCAGTCGCTGAACCGGCGACATGTGACAGAGGTTCTGCGCCAGGAAGTATCGATGGTGAAGAAGCGTTGTCGTTGGCCATCTACACATTCTGCCGTACTTACGGCGGTGCGAAACCCTTTACCTCATTACGTAACCTTTTAGTTGTGGATCGCCCACAGCAGCACCCTCAGCATCGCGCCGTTGATGTCTCATCGCTTGCTGCGCTCGCGCCCCTCATCGTCGTGCTGCCATTTTCACTAATTTCGCTTCGACTGATCTGGTTCCCGCTGAATGCCGTACTCAAGTTTTTTGGACTCTCGCTGACGTTCTGGATACTTCCACTTTTTTGGACGACCGCCGCTGCGTGCCTCTTCCTTCGCTTCGCTCAAGCACTCCTTCTCGCCCCTGCGTTAGGTGCCCGAGCCCTTACGGCCGCGGAACATGATGTTGCGCAACCTGTCTGGGAGGAAGTCACCACTTCCGCTGGGCTCGACTCCAATAGGTATGTACTTCGGGTCATTGATGCAGATGAACTCAACGCATTCGCATGTGGCGGGCACCTCGTCGTGACCACAACGTTTTCGCTGCAACAGCTTGACCGCCGCGAACTCGCCGGAGTGTTTGCACACGAACTCTCCCACCACCTTGGGCTTCACACGATCTCGCTCACGCTCATCCACTGGTTCTCGTTACCGATTATCGCTCTCGCCCGAATCGGTTTCGCAGTAAAGAACGTTGCTCGGGCCGCAACAGAAAGCTTTGTTGCACACTCCTCCGCGCTCACCGCACTTGGGAAAACGATTTCTGGTGTTCTCACAGGTGTGTCGTGGGTATTTCTCAGTGTGCTCTACGCGAGTGATGCCGTCAGCAATCTTGTTGGGCACCGCTCGGAGTTTGATGCCGATCAGCGAAGCGTTCGCCTTGGATACGGCAGGGAATTGGCTGCTGCGCTCTCAACAGTGCTTACCCATGGAGGCGGCCAACGCAGTGTCGGGTGGCGTCAACGACTTCGAGCATCGCACCCTCCTGCAAGAACGCGTGTTGCGCGTATCGAGGCTGCCCTTCGCCACCCCTCAGGCCTCTGAATGTCACATACTCAGACTGCGGCGATGGCAGCGAATGTTCCGCCAACGATAAGCGAAAGATCTTCCGGCGTAAGCGCAACGTCAAGTCCGCGTCGTCCCCCGCTCACAAATACTTCGTCGTACAACTGGGCAGTTTCATCAATCACAGTCAATAACTGACGACGCTGCCCGATTGGTGAGATTCCTCCTACGAGGTAACCGGTGGCCCGCTCGGCACGGGCTGGCGGGCACATCTCGACTCGCTTAACTCCCACGGCATTTGCGAAGAGTTTCAACGACAATTGGCCGCTCACCGGGACGACCGCGCACATCTCTTCATCTCCAGCAAGGACAATCAGCGTTTTAAAGACCTGATCGGGATCGAGGCCAAGGGCTTCGGCGGCTTCGAGACCAAAATTCTTATTAGCAGGATCATGTTCGTATTCGCAGACGCGAAATGCGATCGACCGATCGGTCATCAGTTGCACCGCCGGGGTCATTGCGCGCGACTCCTCACACCAGCACGATACGGTCGAGGGTCGTGAGAATGTCTATCGAACCACCAACCGATGCTTCGGCATACGACTTTTCGCATCGCATTCGCGTTCGGTTTGCGGAAACCGACGCAATGGGCATTGTTCACCACAGCCGGTATCTCCCCTACCTCGAAGAAGCACGAGTTGAGTACCTGCGTCACATCGGTCACCCCTACAACGAAATTCGTGCCGAAGGCGTAGATATGGCGGTGCTCGAAGTAGGTGTTCAGTATCGCCAACCACTGAAATTTGACGATGTTGTTGATGTGCATGTGGCAATGGGGCCAGTCACTCGAGCAACTTTTCAAATGGTGTATCTCCTCACCGTTGACGGAGTCATCCACTCGACAGGTATCACCGTGCATGGTGCCGTCACCCCAGAAGGTCGACCGACCCGCCTGCCAGAATGGCTGCGCAGTTTTTCAAACGGCGGTTCTGGCACGTAGCGTCTGGGTGTGCGTTCACCTAAAGACTTCTTCCGCCCCCTCGCCGTCGGCGCTCCAGAACCGGTTCGCGAGATCCCATTTCGGCCAAGCCGAATGCTTCACTTCTTCCCGCCAAATAACGAGAAGATGCGAAGCAAAGTGCCATCACTTGTCGGCAAGGTTGATGTACTCGTCGCCAACCTCGAAGACGGCGTACCCATGGCAGAAAAAGATGCAGCCCGTGCCGGTCTTGTCGACGTCGCTCAAAATGTTGACTTTGGTTCGACCCAACTGTGGACCCGAGTCAACAGCCTTGACTCTCCTTGGTGTCTCGCCGACATCCGCGCCGCTGTAATCGAAGCAGGGCACGCCGTCGACGTCATCATCCTCCCTAAAGTCGAGGGTGCCGAAGATATTCACTACGCCGATCGTCTCATCGCCCAGCTCGAGGCAGAAGCAGGGCTCACCCGACCGATCCTGATTCACGCAATTCTTGAGACCGCCCGCGGTGTCGCAAACGTCGAAGAGATCTGTCTCGCCTCACCTCGCATGCAAGGACTTTCACTCGGCCCCGCAGACCTCGCTGCAAACCGACGCATGAAGACCACTCGGGTCGGTGGCGGCCACCCCGATTACCTTGTCCGGTCAGATCCAGATGCGGAGAACCCAGATGCAGAGCGCGCCACGTTCCAACAAGACCTCTGGCATTACACGATTGCTCGAATGGTTGACGCGTGCGTGATGGCGGGAATCCTCCCGTACTACGGCCCATTTGGCGACATCCGAGATACCACGGCGTGCGCCGATCAGTTCCGCAACGCCTACTTGCTCGGATGCGTTGGTGCATGGAGTCTTCACCCCGACCAGATCGCCGTCGCCAAAGAAGTGTTCTCGCCATCAGCGGAACAAGTGGCTCATGCCCGCCGTGTCATCGAAGCGATGGGTGACGGCACAGGAGCGATCATGCTCGACGGCAAGATGGAAGATGACGCATCGGTGAAGCAATGCCAAGTTGTCGTACGACTTGCCGAGCAACTTGCCGAAAGCGACCCAGAGCTCGCTGCGCTGTATGAGATGGGAGCCTGAAATGTCATCGCTACGACCACGCCGATCGGTTCTTTATATGCCTGCGGCAAATGAGCGGGCACTCGAAAAGGCAAAGACAATCCCGGCTGATGCGATCATCTTTGACCTCGAAGACGCCGTGGCCCCCGACGCCAAAGAAGCCGCTCGAGCAAATGCGGTCGCTGCCGCATCATCGGGCGAATACGGGAATCGTGAACTCACCATTCGCTGTAATGGCCTCGACACTCCTTGGGGCGCAGCCGACCTCGCTGCTGCCGCAACCTCAAATGCTGCGGCCGTTGTCATTCCAAAGGTGACATCGACCGATCATCTCAACGAAGTAGATGTGAAACTTCGCGCCGCCGGCGCACCAGATGAGATGACGATCTGGGCAATGATCGAAACTCCGACAGCAATTTTTGATGTCCGTTCAATCGCAGCGCACCCTCGGGTCAACGTCCTCGTCATGGGAACAAATGACCTCGTGAAAGAACTTCGTGCCGAACAACAGGCCGACCGTGCCCCGCTTCTCCCCCATCTCGCAATGGCTCTTCTCGGAGCTCGAGAGGCCGACAAAGTCATTCTCGATGGGGTCTACAACGACGTGAAGAACGCCGAAGGTTTCTTAGTTGAAGCAGAACAGGGTCGAGCATTCGGATTCGATGGAAAGACCCTTATTCACCCAACACAAGTCGATCCGGCGAACGACGTATGGGCACCTTCAGAAGCCGATATCGACTATTCGCAGCGAGTGATTGCCGCGTTCGACGAGGCGGTAAGCGAAGGCCGAGGGGTCATCACAGTCGACGGCCGAATGATCGAGAATCTGCACGTCGATAACGCTCGCCGGGTACTCGCCACCGCAGCCGCAATCGCTGAGTTGAACAGCTAACTACGACGAACTGTCGCCTGAAAGGCGGCGACCAATTTCAACGATCCGCTCAGTTGAGTTGTTCGCGTCATCGCCCTTCTCTTCAAGCAACATAGATCGGTCTTTTGCGGCTTCGCGCTCAGCGCGTTCGGTATCGGCCCGCTCAATTGCAGCTTCTGTGCCGTGCTCATTGATGAACTCCGCCCACTCGACAAGTGCATCGACCATCTCGTCTTCGGGCACGACCGCGACATTGCGGCCCTTCACAAATAGGTGACCACGCTTGTTACCTGCGGCGATTCCGATATCGGCCTCACGTGCCTCCCCCGGGCCGTTCACCACGCAGCCCATGACAGCCACCTGAAGCGGCAGTTGGCGCTCGCCGAAGGCTTCCATTGCCTTCTGAGCAACTTCGATCACATCGACTTCTGCCCTGCCGCACGACGGGCACGCAATGAGGTCTACATTCTTGCGTTCTCGAAGACCCAACGCCTCAAGGAGTTGACGGCCAGCTCGGGCCTCTTCGACTGGGTCAGCCGTCAACGAATACCTAATGGTGTCGCCGATCCCTTCAAGGAGAAGCGTAGAGATCCCTGCCGTCGCCTTCACCAAGCCTGCAGGTGGCGGTCCGGCCTCGGTAACCCCGAGGTGAAGAGGGTGATCGGTGACTTCAGCAAGTTGACGATACGCCTCAACCATCAACGGGACACTTGACGCTTTGACAGAAATCTTGACGAGATCGAAGTCGACTTCAGCGAAGTACTCAAGTTCTCGCTGCGCTGATTCGACCATCGCTTCAGGAGTCGCTCCTCCATACTTGTCGTACAGATCAGGGTCGAGCGAGCCTGCATTCACACCAATTCGAATCGGCACACCACGATCGCGACACTCTGCGGCCACCGCCTTAATGTGCTCCGGTTTGCGAATATTTCCAGGGTTCAATCGGAGACCGTGTACGCCAGCTTCGAGCGCGGCTAATGCCATTTTGTACTGGTGGTGAATATCTGCGATCACTGGGATCGGCGAACGAGGAACAATCTGTGCCAAACCGACTGCAGCCTCAGATTCATTACAGGTGCACCGAACGATGTCGCAACCAGCGGCAGCAAGGGCATAAATCTGCTGGAGGGTGCCCTCAACATCAGCTGTCTTTGTGACCGTCATTGACTGCACCGTGATCGGTGAGTCGCCACCGACAGGAACACCGCCAACATCGATCACTCTCGACTTACGCCGCTCCCCTGACCATCCTGTGACTTCCATCAGATACTCCTCAGCGAATCGGGTTGACAATGTCGAGATACAAACCGGACATGAACATAAAGGCCAGCATTGCCACCACCGCCATCGTCAAGGGGACAAGTCGCGCAACATCAGCGTGATACCTCGTGCGCGTCCTGCCTTCGCGCACACGCTCATAGGTTGCAATTGCTGCGTGACCTCCATCGAGTGGAAGCAGCGGGAAAAGGTTGAACACGCCAACGAACACATTCAGGAACGCCAGAAGTTCGATCACACCAGCGAACCCACCTGATTGCCCGACATCGTCACTGACCGCAGTAATCCCCACAAGGGTCGTCGGTCTTGTCATCGGGTCTGCATTGTCACCGGCGAGATGCGAGAACACATTCGCCGGGTTGAGCACGGTCACCACCCCTCTTGTCGACATCCACATCTGATCTGCAATCGCTGACGCTGAGTACCACGGTGACGTCCACCACGCACGCTGCTCTAGGGCCACGGGAATGACCGTGGATACACCAAGGAATGCCGATGACCCATCACCGCCAACGAGTGCATTCGACCCAAGAGTTGCAACAACCGAAGTTTCGACACCCTCACGTTGAAGTCCAATCTCGACGGTTGACCCAGGGTTAAACGACCGTACGACATCACCAAGTGCACCATCGACGACCCGACGGCCATCAATTTCAATGATCACGTCACCTGGCTCAACAACTCCACTTGCTGGCATGTTGTCGCCAACCGACACCACTTCAGCGCCCGGCAGCACAACCGCTTCGCCACGAACAGCAAAGACCGCCGACAGGAGCACGAGTGCTAACAGAAAATGCATCAGTGATCCGGCGGTGATGACGAGCATCCGCTTCGGGTAGGACTTCGAGCGATAGGTCTGTTCTTCATCGGCCTGATCGACGTCATCCATCATGTTCATGCCGACAATGCGCACGAAGGCACCGAGCGGCAGCGCACGCACTCCGAACTCTGTCGACCGACGGTGCATGCTCCAGACCCGAGGACCGAAGCCAACAAAGAACTGTGTGACTTTCATCCCGCTCCATCGAGCAGTGGCGTAATGACCGACCTCATGCAGCACAATTGATAAGAGCAGGCCAACCGCAAACACAAACCACCAGATATTCGCGACGGCGATCGCAACGAAGATGCCCACAAGAACGATGAGCCCAATGGCACCAGAGCCATTTTCATCGGGACTACGTTCACCAACTGCGCCGCCCGCAACGACTTCGGAGACAAACCGCGACGATGCCGATGGCGCAGGCCACGACGCAGGAGATGGTGATTCTGGTTTCATGTTGTTGGTCACGATTCCTCTTACGAAATCATGCCACTGATGACGCGCTCCGCGTCCTCACGAGCACGACGATCTGCATCAACAACTTCCTCGACTGATGTCGGCATCGTGATCGTTGACTGCTCCAACACCGACGCAGAGACATCATGAATGTGATGCCAGGAAATTCGACGATCCATGAAGGCATCGACAGCAACCTCATTGGCGGCAGAGATGACGGCAGGGGCGGTTCCCCCGGAGCGACCAGCAGCATATGCAAGGTCGAGACACCTGAACGCGCTTCGGTCAGGTGGTTCGAAATCCAACTGCGAGAGTTGCGTCCAGTCGATCTTGCCAAACGGAGTTGTTAAGCGTTGTGGCCACGCGAGCGCATATCCAATCGGCAGCCGCATATCTGGCATCGATAACTGCGCAATCGTCGAACCATCGGTGAATTCCACCATTGAATGCACTACCGACTGAGGGTGAACGACAACATCGATGTCGTCAAAGTTGGTGCCGAACAACTCATGAGCCTCGATCACCTCGAGACCCTTATTCATCAGTGTTGACGAGTCGATCGTGATCTTTGGTCCCATCGACCAGGTTGGGTGTTGCAATGCTTCGTCAACACTCACCGTCTCGAGGTCGGTATACGAACGACCCCGGAACGGACCACCGCTTGCGGTGAGAACCAACCGAGCAACCTCGCGCTGCGTATCAGTCGATGATCGAAGGCACTGGTGAAGAGCACAATGCTCCGAATCGACTGGAATGAGTTCGGCACCCTCTACATCTCGCAGCGGCTGCACCACCGGACCCGCCGCAATAAGACTCTCTTTATTTGCAAGGCCAAGTCGTCGACCATTCGCCAGTGTCGCCATGGTTACCGGCAGGCCAGCAAAACCGACGACTCCGTTAATCACCACGTCAGCGATGCCACACATCTCGGTCGCATCCGAAACGACCTCGATCTCTCCGATACCGGCGAGTGCATCACGAACTTTTTCGCGGGCAGCGTCGTCACCCATCGCCACGACCGACGGCCGAAACTTCGTTGCTTGTTCGATTACAAGATCAGCTGAACTCCCAGCTGATAATCCAACAACAACGTATTGATCAGGTTCAGCCGAGATGACCTCCAACGTTTGTCGGCCGATCGACCCCGTTGAGCCCGCGATTGCAACCCGAATGGGAGCCATGAGTCGTTAGGAACTCGTCAGCCAGCCCAAGGCTCAAGGATCAGGGTCAAGTAATAGACGACCGGCAAAGTGAGCAAGAACCCATCAAACCTGTCGAGCACACCGCCATGCCCTTTCACTAACGAGCCAAAATCTTTAACCCCAAGGTTCCGTTTGAACATTGACTCAACGAGATCACCCATCGGGGCAAAAATCGACACCACCAGCGCAAGCAGTAGGAGATCGCCTGTGCTGTCCCATGTGGTATTCCAACCACCAATACCAGCAACGATGAGGACAACGATGGTGAGCAACGCCCCACCGATGAACCCCTCAACAGTCTTGCCAGGGGAAATCCACGAACGGAGCGGGGTACGACCGGCCGCAGCACCAACAAACAGTGCACCAACATCGTTTGCAACCACCGCGAGCGCCAACATAAACAGCGTGTCAGTTCCGTTATCCGCTCGGAGCACCTCACCGGTAGTCGAGAAACGCAAGATCAGGCCTGCATATGCACCTGCGAGACCAATCCACACAATCGGCAGCGTTGTAATCGAGACATTTGGCAATGGGCCAATATCAACCGAACGAGCGCCGATGTAGGTGCCTGCAGTCGCAATAAACGCAAACACGATGACGAGAGGCAATGCTCCATCGCCCTGCCAGTACGCAGCAAGCGGAGCAACGACACAAGCGACGATTCCAGGGACAACCGCTGGGCGATATCCCTTCTCGGTCACCTTGTCGTAGAACTCAACAGCGGCAAGTCCTAAGACCACAGCGACCAGCACAAGCGCTGCCCACGGGCGATAGACGAGCGTCCCAACGAAGATCGCAACGAGCAGGATGCCGACAGCGGTGGCTACCGGCATATCTCGTCCGCTTGATGCAGGAGCACCAGGGCGAGGAACACCTGACTTGGATTTCGCAGAAGGCCGACGTCGGGTACCGCCCGAATCCTCACGAACAGCAGTTTGAGCTGCCGACGATGGGCGGTCCATGCCAGACGGATCAGTACCAATCACGATTCGGTTCTGCTCTGCTGAAGCCGGAGATGATGCCGGCGCAGGCTCATCAAACGCGCCAATTGAAGGTGACTCTCGAGTCGGCTCAGGAGTATCACTCGGCTGCCACACCGGTTGTTCGGCAGTGAACGTCGCCCACAGGTCATCTTCTGACCTTCCGGTTGGCACGTCGTCATCGAGAATTCCGAGGTCATCATCGTCAAATGACCGAACCGGAAGCCGTTCCTCGGTGTCTTCGTTCGACTGGTTTGGACGAGGTATTCCACCAGAGGGCGCTTCAGTCCAATGCGGCAGTGGACCTGACTCATCATCAAATGAGAACGTTGGAGCTGCCGGCTGCTCTTCGGTATTCGAGTCATCTTCTGAACGTCGACGTTCAGGTCCATCGAATAATGACCCTGAATCGCCCCACATGTCGTCACTCATCGTGCATCGCCTCCCTACACCTCAAGGAGTTCGGTCTCTTTGCGACCAAGCCCCTGATCAATTCGCTCCACATGGTCGTGGGTGTACTTATCGAGTTCTTTTTCGGCCCGTTCGAGATCATCTGCAGAGATATCACCATCATTCTTGGCGCCTTCAAGCGTTTTGCGCGCGTCTCGGCGAATGTTTCGAACAGCAATTCGCCCGTCTTCTGCCATGTTCTTGGCGACCTTCACATAATCGCGTCGACGCTCCTCGGTGAGGGCGGGGAAATTCAATCGGATGACGACACCATCATTGTTTGGTGCAACGCCAAGGTCGCTATCTCTGATTGCCTTCTCAACCGCTCCAAGCGAAGCTCGATCATGCGGTTTGATGAGTAACTGGCGAGCCTCAGGTACCTGAATTGATGCGAGTTGTTGCAGAGGCACATTTGCGCCGTAGTACTCAACTTGAAGTTGCTCAACCAGTGCCGGAGCCGCACGCCCCGTGCGAACGGTCGCGAACTGCGATTGGACGTGTAGAACGGCTTTTTCCATCTTGTCGATGGCCTCGAGAATTGTCTCGTCGATCACTCCCCCAGCGTACCCACCTGCCGGCACCCCATTGGGGACAGCAACAAAATGTTGGATGATTCGAGAACGCGTTCTGAATTCTCAGACGTCGTGCACCATCGTGCCGACAGATTCTCCGCAGAGAATCGAGCGCAATGCCCCCGGTGCGGTCATATCGAACACGACGATCGGGATCGAGTTATCCCGGCAAAAGGCAATCGCTGTTGCGTCCATGACCTTCAAATTCTTCGTCATGACTTCCATGTAGCCGACCTCGTCGTACTTCACTGCCGACTCATCGACGCGAGGGTCGGCGTCGTAGACACCATCAACTCCCGAGTGCGTGCCTTTTAGAAGTGCATCCGCTTCGATCTCTGCGGCGCGGAGCGCTGCTGCGGTGTCGGTAGTAAAAAATGGATTGCCGGTACCAGCCGCAAAGATCACGACACGGCCTTTTTCGAGGTGACGAACTGCACGTCGGCGAATGTACGCCTCGGCAATTCTTGGCATCTCAATCGCTGACTGCACACGCGTTGGCTGGCCTTGGCGCTCTAACGCATCTTGCAACGCCAGCGCATTCATCACGGTGCCGAGCATTCCAATGTGGTCGCTCTGGGTGGCATCCATGCCCTCCATTGCGCCCGTCCTACCACGCCAGAAGTTGCCACCTCCGACCACGACCGCGACATCTACACCAAGATTCTGGCGAAGATCAATGATCTCTCGCGCTGTCGCATCGAGCGTTGGTCCATCGAGACCGCGGCCCGATGGACCTGCTAACGCCTCACCAGAGGGCTTAAAGACGATTCGTCGCCATCGTGGGGTGGTCGTCGCATCGTCAGCCATGTGTGAATTATTTCAGCCGATTTCAACCTGAGCGAACCGGACGATTCCGGCAGAGCCGATCACCTGCTGGATCGACTGCTTGTCATCTTTCGCAAACGGCTGCTCAAGCAAGCAGACATCTTTGAAGAATCCGCCGATACGACCTTCGACAATCTTTTCGATCGCTTGCTCTGGCTTGCCTTCGTTACGAGTAATCGTCTCCAGTGTTGACCGCTCAGCTGAAACGACGTCGGCAGGAACATCATCACGGGTCAAGTACTGCGGGCGAGCGAAGGCGATGTGCACTGCAATGTCGTGGGCAAGTTCATCGTTTGCACCTGACATCTCAACGAGCACGCCGTTTACACCTCGACCACCTTGAATGTGCTCATAGTGGCCAATCGTGTTGCCAGCTGCGGCCGCCATGTGGACGACGTCACCAAGCTCGATCTTCTCCTTGAGCAGGATGCGAAGCTCTTCAAGTTGGGTCTCGCGAGTTGATACCGCATCGGCGCCTCCAGCGAGGACTGCCTTGAGCAGCTCAGATGCCTCATTGAGGAAGTGTTCACTTCCAGCAACGAAGTCGGTTTCACACTTCAGCTGAACCATCGCGGCGGTCGAGCCCTCAATACCGAGTGCAACGAGACCTTGATTGTTTTCGCGATCGTCGCGCTTGGCACTTGCCGCCAAACCCTTCTCGCGGAGGTACTGCCTTGCGGCCTCGATGTCACCTGAGGATTCCTCGAGTGCCTTCTTGCAGTCCATCATTCCTGCGCCAGTTGATTCGCGCAGTGCTTTTACGTCTTGTGCGGTGAATGACATGTGTCAGCCTCTCTTCAAATCTGATCAGGACTCAGCCGGGGCATCGGCTGCAGGAGTTTCGTCAGCGGCTGGCGCTTCAGCGGCGGCCTCGTCGGCTGCCTTCTTTGCGGCCATGCGTGCTTCACGCTCAGCCTGAGCACGGGCGGCAGCAGCGCGTGCCTCAGCCTGTGCCTGAGCAAATGCTGCCTCTTCCTCTGGGGTGCGCTCCTTGGGCTCTGGGATCGCTGGCGCGGCCTGTGGGCGACGAGAAGCGATATACCGCCCCTCAAGAACTGCTTCGGCAATGACATTTGCGAAGAGCGCGTTTGCGCGGATGGCATCGTCGTTGCCAGGAATTGGGAACTGGATCGAGTCAGGATCGACGTTGGTGTCAACCACTGCTACAACCGGGATTCCAAGCTTGTTTGCCTCGGTAACTGCGATGTGTTCTTTCATCGTGTCGAGGACGAAGATTGCGTCTGGAGCCTTCTTCATTGAGCGGAGACCACCAAGGTTGCGCTGCAACTTGGTGAGCTCACGGTCGAGGAGGAGAGCTTCTTTCTTGATCATGAGATCGAATTCACCGATCTCCTTCTGACGCTCGAGTTCAAGCATCTTGTTCACGCGAAGTGAGATGGTTCCGAAGTTGGTGAGCATTCCACCCAACCAACGTTCGTTGACGTACGGCATACCGCAGCGGTCAGCCGCTTCGCGTACCGGGTCTTGTGCTTGCTTCTTCGTTCCGACGAAGAGAACATTGCCGCCATCTGCGACGAGGTCGCGGAGGAAGTTGTAGGCCGTCTCGACGCGGTTGAGTGTCTGGTCGAGGTCGATGATGTAAATGCCATTGCGTTCACCGAAGATGAATCGACGCATCTTTGGGTTCCAACGACGGGTCTGGTGGCCGAAGTGCGCACCTGCCTCAATCATTTGACGCATGCTGATGAGAGCCATGGGAGTCTCCTATGTGGGTTGCGGTTGGAGCTCAAGCCAGGGCGCCAAGGCGACCGCAATTGGCCTGAACATTTCTAATCTCGAGTGACCTGATTTCGCAGGTGCTGACCGGTTGGTAAGCCGTCTGACACGCTATCGGCGAGCGCTCAGGTTTTCACCGAAGATCTTGGTCCGACACGAGGGTCTCATCCGTGTTGGCCGCGGGGGTGCTCCCACTGGAACGAGACGAACCCGCCCACGGCCCGAAAACAACCACAGGGCAGGGTCGACGTAGTCGCCGTTGGCGCGCACACCGAGATGGACCTTCCCTGTTGCGAGACCCACCGGTTCACGTGCAGATATCACTGATCCTCGCAGGCGACGATCTGATACCTCAATCCCACCAATTGTGACAAGAAGGACAACGGCGTCGCCCTCGACGAGAATTGTCAGGTACCCGACTCCACCTACCGTGCCGTGAAACCACACTGTTCCACTCGTCACAGATCGAATCTCGTCACCGGGTTCAGTAGCAAACTCAATCCCGCGGTTCCCGCGGCACCAACGACATTCTGGCGGGCGAAATGGATCAGATATCGGGCGATCGATCGGCACCACCCAACAGGAATTCGTCGATGCCTGCACCATCGAGACTCCAGAATGAACAGCGGGTGTCCACGTCATGGAATCTTGCTCATGAAAAGCCAGCAGACCATCGTGCTGATCGACATGCGTTGCACCAACGAGGCTCATTAACAACGCAACGACCAGGACGATCATTGCGGCAACTCATGTGAGATTACATATGACCTGAGGCGCGTAGCCGGGATCGAAGGTGCAGAACAGAACGGGCATGCAACTGAGACACCCTTGACTCCGTGATGTCGAGGATTTCTGCAATATCGGCGAGGGTCAAATTTTCGTCGTAATACAGCGACAACACAAGACGCTCTCGCTCGGGAAGATCGCGCACAGACCCGCGAATCACTTCTCGAAGTTCTTCTGCCTCGATGGCAACCACCGGCGTGTGTGCAGCGTTGAGTTCGTCGGCCTCGGGTTCGTAGCCCATAGAAATTGCACGATCCAGTGTTCCGACCGTCGTGGTGGCAACCTCGGACAGCCACGATGCCAACTCGTCGACCGAAATCTCGAGATGTCCGGCAAGTTCGTCCTCGCTCGGCGAACGTCCCAGCGATCTCTCGAGTTCGGACATCGCTTGTTCGATTTGGCGTGCATGGTTGCGAACTGCGCGAGGAACCCAATCGAGTTCTCGTAGACCATCGTAAATCGCCCCTCTGATTCGCGGAGCGGCATATGTTTCGAACTTCACCCCATGGGTCGAGTCGAATTTCTCGATCGCATCGATCAGCCCGAACACGCCATAACCAACGAGATCGGCAGGATCGACTGAGCGTGGGAGGCCCGAGCCAATACGCCCGGCAACGAACTTGACGAGTGGCGAATAGTGCACGATGAGATGGTCGCGAGCCGATGGGGCGCGGCGCCGGGCCCACCGGTTCCATTGATCGGCAAGTTCGGTAGCTGCGTCGACAAGGCCAGGACGTTGTCCGGCCGGAGGCGGGGGCGGGGGTGGCGGAGTCATGCGCGTGGGTGTGACTGCCGGTACGCAGCTGCGAGCCGCTCTTTACTGACGTGTGTGTACCGCTGTGTCGTTGCGACATCCGCATGACCAAGTAGTTCCTGAACCGCCCGCAGGTCTGCTCCGCCGTCGAGTAGATGGGTTGCGTACGTGTGCCGCAAGGCATGGGGGTGCGTGGGCGAAGCGCTTCTGCGGTCAAGGATTCGGCGAACATCACGCGGAGTAAGCCGACGCCCGCGCTCATTCGTGAATAGCGCGTCACCGACTTGTGGGGGTGCTGCCTCGGAGCGAAGCTCAATCCATGCTTGCACCGCATCGCATGCTGGCTCTCCGAGTGGGACACGACGCTCCTTCGAACCCTTTCCCCAAACCCGTAACGCTTGGTGAGTGAGATCGATTGATGAGCAATCAAGTGAACAGAGTTCAGCAACGCGCAGGCCCGACCCGTACAACAACTCAAGAACCGCATCGTCTCTGCGCCGACGCCACAGCGGCTCATCCGGATCAAGCTCAGGTTCAAGAAGATGTTCAAGATCCCGCCGATCGAGAACTCGCGGCAGACGCCCCGTCCCGCCACTCACGTGCACACCCAAGGTTGGATCTATTTCTGCAACACCATGGCGAATCGCCCATTTGAAATATCGCCTGATCGCAGCGACTTTTCTTGCAATGCTGCGCTGGGCATATTGGCGAGTGGAAAGATGCGCAACGTAGCGGCGCACCATTGTTCGATGAAGGTCTGCAGGGTCGGCGATGTTCATTCGCGCGATCCATTCGATGAACATCCGGAGATCGGATCTGTATGCATCGAGCGTGCGCTCGGACAACGAGGTCAACGACGCGATAAAACGATCGATCTGCCAAAGGTCGACCTGTTCGGTCTCTGTCGCGGGATCGATGTCCACCCCATCGAGGGTATTCCCTCATGGATGCTCTTTGCCGGACACCAGCATGGAGCTCGAAAGTTCAAGCCAACCATTGCTTTCGACGATGATCTCAAGTCGGAGGAGTTCGCCGACTGCAACAACGACCTCGCCAATCGGCACCGAGAGGCGTTGAACGAGTTGGTCAAGGGTCAGCGAACCATGTGAGAGTTCATGCGTGATTTCAATGGCCCTTCCTTTCATCTCAGGCGTCGTGAGCGGTGAAATTCGGACGGTGCTGCTCACCTCGAACTCGCGAAGTACATCATCAACACTTGTAATCGGAGTCGCCCCATCGCGAATCAGAGCATTGGTGCCACTAGAGGAAGGGACTTGGAGATTTCCAGGTACCGCCATCACCTCGCGACCGCGATCAAGTGCCTCGCGCGCAGTGATCAGGCTTCCACCTGTGAGCCCGCTCTCAACAACAACAACGACCTCTGATAGCGCAGCAATCAACCGATTTCGCATAGGAAAGCGAAAAGGGGCAGGCGGCGTGCCCGGTGGCCACTCGCTAATGGCCAAATGTTGATCGCATATCTCTTCGAAGATTGCTTGGTGCTGCGCCGGGTAACACAGATCAAGTCCACATCCGACCACTGCAACGGTAGACCCCACTGCCATCGCTCCGCGGTGAGCAGCGGTATCGATTCCGAGGGCGAGGCCTGACAGAACGGTGATGCCAGCAGCGGCAAGCTCCTGTGCGAGTTCTTTCGCAGTCGCGCGACCAGCCGCAGTGGCCCGCCGGGTACCGACGATCGCCGCGACTCGTCCTGCCAACAACGAATGTTCTCCCCTTGCGAAGAGCACTGGTGGTCGATCGATGTCGTCGCGCAATGCCACGGGGTACCGATGGTCAGGCGGCGTAAGCACTTGTATCGAATTGACATTCAGTGTTGCGCTGAGTGCGTGGAGGTCGAACTCCCGTGCGACTGTTGTCGCATGCTCCACATCGCCTCGTGCAAGCAACTCCCGGACACTTGACCGGCCCGCACAAATATCACCCCACAAGTCCTCGGGGTCATGCTCACTAAGTGCAAGCCGCAATCGAGATGGTGACATGGCCGGTAACGAGACGAGAGCCGCAGCGGCAACCTCAGCGTCGGTGACCTGCACCGGTCTCACTGCTGATCAGCCCCAAACGAGGCACGCAGCGATAACGCTGTTGCAACATGTTCCTCTTCGACGAGCTCGGTTGGCCTCGCTGATAGATCTGCGATGGTACGGGCGGTTCTTCTCACACGATGCAGTCCTCGGCCAGAAAGGTGACCTGCATCAAGTTCAGCCTTCAGCAGCCGCATTGCTTCGGCAGAAAGTGGGGCGACTGACTCAATTTCTGACTGTGGGATCGCAGCATTGATATGTCCGGAACGTTCGACTGCAATCTTGCGAGCGACCTCAACACGTTTCGCCACATTCGCACTCGACTCTGAGCGGTCAATCGCCATGAGTTCACCGACCTGAGGACGTTCGACTGCGACCCGCAAGTCGAACCGATCAAGAATTGGCCCAGAAAGTCTGCCGAGATACCGTCGTCGCGCCCGCTCATCACATCTGCACACTCCGGGGCGTAAACCCTCACCACATGGGCAGGGGTTTGTCGCTCCGATGAGCTGAAAACGCGCCGGCAGGGTCACATGATGCTGAGCCCTGCTAATCGAGATTGATCCCGTTTCAAGCGCCTCTCGCAAGCAGTCGATAACCGATGGAGCGAACTGACCCATCTCGTCGAGAAACAGCACTCCCCCGTGAGCAATGCTGATTTCTCCCGGACGCAGGTAGTGCGCTCCTCCGCCAACAAGTGCGGGGGCTGTCGCTGTGTGGTGTGGTGCACGAAAAGGGGGCCTTCGTACGAGGCCTCCTGGCGGTAGTGAAACTCCCGCAGCAGACTGCACCATCGTTGTCTCGAGAGCGAGCTCATGGGAAAGGTCAGGAAGCAACTGAGGAAGCCGCTCGGCAAGCATTGTCTTTCCTGAACCCGGCGGACCAATCAGCAGCAGATGATGGCCACCTGCTGCTGCTACTTCAAGCGCAAACCTCGCAACCGGTTGCCCTCGAACATCGGCCAAGTCTGGGCCTCCCGTGACTACGGGCTCAGCCGGAAACTCTTGTGAGGCCGTCGACCAATCGCCGATGCCAGCAAGCGCATCAATAACTTCTTTCAGCGATGAGGTTGAGCGCACCCGCCCACTCGTGACGAGTTGAGCCTCTCTCATTCCTTCAAAGGGAACGATCCAGTCTTGATCAGGATGAACGCCAACCATTGGGGCAACGCCAGGAATCGCTCGAATCGAGCCATCAAGCCCAAGCTCTCCGATGGCGCACACCGATTGCAGGGCGTCGACAGGAACTTGCTGAGTTGCGGCTAGAACCCCAAGGGCGATTGGTAGATCGAGGCCAGACCCGGTCTTGCGATGATGCGGCGGCGCAAGATTGACCGTAATTTTTTGATCGGGCCAACTCAACCCAGAACTCAACACCGCGGCTCGAACACGATCGCGTGCTTCGCGGCACGCCTCATCAGGCAAGCCAAGCATTGAGAATCCGGGCAATCCGCGGCCGACATGAACTTCAACCTGCACCGAGTAGCCACGCGCTCCCAAGAGTGTTGCCGACGTCACCGAAGCGATCACAGAGACATGTCCTTCCGAATTGTGACGGTGAGGGGCGCTAACCCGAGTGAGTGCCGACAATGTATGTGGTCGTTGTGTCACACTCGACTCGTGCAGTGGAAACGTCTTGGCACGATCGCGTTGAGCGTCTGTCTTACCGGAGCAACTCTGGTGGCTTGCGGCGAGTCAATCCCCGTTCCAGACGCCGCTGCGTTTTGTGAGGAGCTCCGCAACAATCGATCAGCGATCGTGAATGGAACAATCTCGAGCGAGCTTGAACTGACAACCACGCTCGAGCTCTACCGACGGCTCGATGCACTTGCACCACTCGCAGTTTCACAGGAGTGGGCCGTCGTACTCAATGCGATTGAGACTGCCAACACCGTCGTTCCTGGCGATCAAGATGGAGTCCAGCGAGTTGCCGCTGCGGCATACCAAAGCGAGGCCGCAGCGCTTGCGATTGCGGAATGGTCAATGGCCTCGTGCGAGGTCGACCTCGGCCCGGTAACGACCCTCGTTCCTCACGATGCACCCGAGCCGGCAAAGCCGGTCGGAGCGGAGAACTAAACCTCAGACAATCTCGCCGCGACGCAAGATCACATTGTCACAGAGGCCATATTCTTTTGCTTGCTCTGCTGTGAACCAACGGTCGCGTTCTGAGTCTTCTTGAATCTGCTCGAGCGGTTGCCCTGAGTGTTCAGCAATGAGTTGCGCCATCCGCAACTTTGTGTAGGCGAGTTGCTCGGCCTGAATTGCAATGTCAGCTGCCTGCCCGCGAAGGCCAGCAAGCGGTTGGTGCATCATGATGCGAGCATTCGGAAGGCTGTAGCGCTTGCCAGCTGCGCCTGCAGTGAGCAAGAACTGACCCATCGAGGCTGCGAGACCTAGGCACACAGTTGCAACGTCACATGAAACAAACTGCATCGTGTCGTAGATCGCCATGCCAGCGGTGACCGAACCACCCGGCGAGTTGACGTAGAGCCAAATGTCGCTATTTGGATCTTCCCCCTCGAGGTACAGCAACTGGGCGCAAATCTGATTAGCGATTTCATCATTGACATCAGAGCCCAGCAATACGACCCGATTCTTCAACAGACGATTAAAGACATCGCTTCGGGGGTCAATTCCACCATCGAGAGCGATCGGGCTTGGCTGTACGTTGTCGGCGGACATGGGTGTAAGGCTACCCGTCCTTTCGCCCGCGCTCAGCGTGCAGCTCCGGAAAGAAGTACAACAATCGGGCGATCATCAAGAACACCCATCTCAACCTCAGTGATTGCACCGGCCACACCGGCTGATCCTGTTGCAGAAGTTGGCGGCCCAAACGCGTTGACAAACTCATGCGCCCGAACGATGTTCGACTCGGGGGCGATCACTGATCGACCCTCAGATCGCCGAAGTGCTCGAGAAATACTGATCCAGTCATAGGTCTCATCGTCAAGAATTCCATCAGCAAATGACACTGGCGTTTCCCATGGGGTCATTACCTCTGCCCAATGAAACTCTGGCTCATCAATATCTGCCGCCAGCCGCAACGCACGATCCAACGGCGCACAACCCTCTGCTTGCACCACGACGAGCGGGATGTCATCGCCGAGTCCAAGGGCCAGCGACGTCGCTAGCGCCCCTCCCCCAACTTGCACGTAGATCGATTGAGGGCGCACATCCGCCTTACGGAGTTGATCTCGAATCTCCCAACCAATCGTTCTCCCGCCGTCGAGGCACCAGGCATTTGCGGGGCCTTGGACACTGAACGGCACCGAACCAGATGTGACGGCGTCACGAAAGGCCAACATTGCAGGATCACCCGAAACGCCATCGGCACGCTCACAACGATTCACCGTCGCGCCATGTGCATCCAAGCCACTTCCAAACGCATCATCCATCCAGGTGGGCACGAACACTTCAAGCGGCCAACGCTGGCTAGCGGCAACCTCTGCTGCGGCAAGTGCAGCGTTCCCGCAAGAGGAAATCGCTAACGGAGCTCGCTGTGGAAGCAAGCCAAGTGTCTCAGCAACAATCAGGTGCAACATGATCCCAACGAGATGTCGAGACTTGTGAGATCCGCTTACGCCAACGGTTTCATTCTTCGCCCACACCGGTCGCCCAAGCGACTCACTTAAGCCATCGTGGAGTTCGAATGGCGTAACACTGAACTGGCCGGCAACCGACCGGGCGAGAGCCACGGTGTCAGCGTCAGACATCCCGTTCGATCGAGCAAAGGCCCACCAGCCCATCCGTTCGCGATAACGAACGAACGGATTTGGTTCGTCGTCATCAATCGGAATCGAAGGCGATGCAGCGTCTTCAACAAACTCGAGTACGTGAAAAGGATCAGATTCAGTGGCCTGAGCGCATGTCCAAGAGCAGGCACGGGAAATCTCAATCTCTTCGCCGCACACCACGCATCGGAGACCGGTCACCATGGCAGGCGGTCAGGAGGCTGCAACTCGATCGTTGAACTCAACGATCATCGAGTCCCAGATATCGACATACCGTCGGAGGTTCCGCCAGAACGACTGGTGACGACGTTCTTCGAACAGCTCGAACGGCGTCCCCTGCTGCTCAACCCAGGTGTAGTAACCCAAGTTGAAGACCCGACGGCGATCGACCTCGGTCATTTCGATCATGTTCTCAGTTGAAACATTCGCAAGGTGCTCGCCGAAGATTGCCGCTGCATCCGCATCTGAGAGGTCGCCGTTGAATTTCGTTGCGAGGGTCTTTGCTCGCTCGCTTGGGTACAACGCTCCCCCATCAGTTGCAACGGTGATGAGCGCGTCATCTGCACCAAGATCGAGCAGCCGGGCAGTCTTGATTGCCGCCAAGGTATTGCAGATCGCCGAGAAGCCGAAATGTGAAAGTGCTTCGATCAATGACTGATCGATTCCGACACGGTCAGCGAGCAGGCGTCGACCTGCGTCAGTGTTGAACAGCACATCAAGTTCGTCAGTTGAGCGGTCGCTGATTGCGACGACGACATCGGTGTTCATCACGTTATGAATGAGCGGGATGTGCTTATCCCCGATGCCCTGAATGTTGTGCTCCCCGTAACCGTTCTCGAGCATCGTCGGACATTCCAATGCCTCAACGGCAACAATCTTCGTTCCGTACTCATCTTTGAGCCGGTCACCGGCCGCGATCGTTCCAGCCGAACCGGTTGCTGATGTGAACGCTGCCAACCGCAGATCACGGCCAGAGCTGCTACGCACATGCTCGAACACATGAGAGAGCGCTCGGCCAGTGACGTTGTAATGACCAAGGTGGTTTCCGAATTCTGAGAACTGGTTGAGCACGAAATTTTCTGGGTCGAGTGCAAGTTCATTGCACGCGTCGTAGATCTCTTTGACGTTCGATTCGGTTCCGTGGGTTCTGATGACATCTTCCGCCGGGTTCTCGCACCAGCGATCGAGCCAGTCGAACCGTTCCTGGCTCATACCCTCGGGAAGAATTGCGACGCCGCGACTCGCCATGATTCGACTGATCGCGATACCGCCGCGTGCGTAGTTGCCGGTCGAAGGCCAAATCGCCCGGTGACGGGTTGGATCGAACTGTCCCGTCACGACACGCGGCGCCAAACACGAATATGCGGCGAGCACCTTGTGCGCAGTAATCATCGGGAATCGATCGCCAAATACGACGATGATCGGGCTGTCAATGCCGGTGAGTTCCTTCGTCAACACGACATGGTCTGGCACTGACACTCGGTTTCCCGCAAGATCGTTGTACCAATGGACGCGCCAGAGATTGCGGGCATCAGCACCTTGTGGGTCGGCATCACCGACAAGGTTCGGGTCAACAGTTGACGGATCCGAAAGCTGCGCAAATGTAGGAAGCACGATGCCTCGCTCAGCGAAACGACGGACAGAGTTTTGGAGTGCACTCTCATCGACCAGCCGGTCGGCGAGCCCAAATTGATTCTCCAATGCGTCAGTAATGTCAGTAGATACGGCTGTCACGCCTCCAGTCTGGCACCGATCAGCTCAGCGCGTCACCTCACCGCGATTTCTTCACTAACAGATGCTCTACGGTTACTCCATGGGTACTCGACCACACCTACGCGTTGGAGCCTGTTACGACTTCCGAAATCCACCTGGCTCTCCCCTTTCTTGGCCACAGCTCTACGGTGCTGTCCTCGATCAAATCGCATGGTTGGACGAACTTGGGTACGACCTTGTGTGGTTCACCGAACATCACTTTGTCGACGACGGATACCTTCCATCATGGATTCCAGTTGCGGGGGCGGTTGCCGGTCGGACCACCAATATCCGGATCTCCTCCGATATCACCCTGATGCCGTTTCAAGAGCCATTGCGACTGGCCGAAGACCTCGCTGTACTCGACAACATCTCGAATGGTCGTATGGAAATCGGTGTCGGAATGGGATACGCCCTTCACGAATTTCACGGGTTCAACATTCCGCGCCCGCAGCGTGTTTCACGAACAGAAGAGGGTGTCGAAATTCTTCAACGGGCATTCACCGGGGAGCGATTCTCATTCGAGGGCAAACGTTTCACCTACAACGATGTCCGCGTCACGCCGACCCCAGTCCAAGAGGGCGGGCCACCAATTTGGATGGCCGCAATGGGGCGGCCTGGGGCCGAGCGTGCCGCCCGGCTTGGCCTCCACCTCTTGCCACAAGGTGCTGCCGATCAAGTTCTTGAGCCATGGCGAGAGGCAACCCGGTCGTTCGGGGTTGATCCATCAACTCGACGAGTCGGGATTATTCGCCCCTGGCTCGTCACCGATGACCGTGACCGCGACTGGCCACCGATTCGTGCCGCCGAGCGATACAAAGCCGGGATCTACGCGGACTGGCTCACAAACTCTGGCGACAATGTGTCGCTCCAACTCACCGGAGGCTCTGATCCGATCCCACAAACGTGGGTTGTTGGCGACGAAGACAAAGTGTTTACCGACATGTGTGAGTTCATCGAGACCCACGGCATCACCGATGTAGTGACGTGGGGATGCCCCCCTGGGTTCCATCCAGAACAGATGAACGACAGCTTTGAGCGGTTCGCTCGAGAGGTGTTACCGCGACTTCGAGAGCGCTACTGACAGCAATTGTGCCTTGCCGCAACAAATAGTGACCGCATCGACCTGTCCTCATCCGCAACAATAGGGGTTATGAAACGCCTCGTTGCCCTCTCAGCAGTCGGTTCGCTCATGGCGATCACCGCAGCCTGCTCGTCATCAATCACACTCACCGATGAGCCCGCAGCAACGCTCGGAACACCCGAAACCACAATCGTGAGTGCCGAGCCCTCGACTTCGGAGCAGACCACAGAGTCGTCAGTAGTAAGCGATAGCACTGACGATGACTCGGCTGATTCTTCGTCGGAGACGACCGAGACAACAGTTGCTCCAGAGACAACCGCCACGACCACAACGGTTGAATCTGAAACACCAACCGAACCCGAATTAAGCCCTGAACTCATCGCAGCCCGCGACGACTTGCAATCTCAATACGCAAGCTCCCGACTGTATGGACCGGTCAGCACAGAACGTTGCGGTGTTCGCGCAGGAATCCTCATCGGCCCCGAGCAGTGGGGTCCACTTGCCGATTCAGAGGACTCTCGTATTCCTGAAGCCGCATTGTTCAACTTGGTTGACGGCGAATGGGTGCGCACCGACCACATCAGCTATCAAAATGCGGTGAGCAACGGCATTACTGCTGGCGCATTCACCCGGATCTCGTTTGTCAACGTTGACGGATACGACGAACCAGTGCTCGTTCGTGCGGAAAGCACCAACGATGGCGACTACGTCACCACAAAGAAGCTTGATTCAAACTGCCGCTGGTGGGATCGCCCAGTCATCACCTTGTGCGGAGTGAACCGAATTGCGAGTGAGATCACCGAATCGGGAACAATGAGCATGTCTCCTCAGTCGCTCTACGACGAAAACCCGTGGCCATGCGAGCCGACAGGGTCAATTCCCGTGCGCTGGAGCCCAGAATTCCAGATGTTAGAACCCGCAGTGAGTGGGGCTGACTGGTGCAGTTCATATGCATCGGATACCGGAGTCGACTATCCGCTTGCGCCGTGCACCGAAGGTGACACCGTCGCCGCAGTGCAGAACGGCCTCGCCGCCGCCGGATACAACATCGATGCCGATGGATATTTTGGGCCAGGCACCATGCGCACGATCATGCGATACCAACAAAGTCAGGGTCTCGACATTACTGGCGTTGTGACCGCTGAACTTGCCATCGCGCTTACCGACGACGGCAGTGGTGGTGGAGACGAGTGACCCAACGCTGACAACTCTCAGTACGCTGTGACCCGCACGCGGGCGTGGCGGAATTGGCAGACGCGCAGGATTTAGGTTCCTGTTCTTCGGAGTGTGGGTTCAAGTCCCACCGCCCGTACTACTTCAGCGGTCGTGTTGTCACGGTTGAGAAACACATTTCATCGTCTGACCCGAACGACCACAGTACGTATGCCGGCTCAAGATCTGTGTCACGACGCGAGCGCTCCCACGTACATTCGAAGCGAAGGACATCGCCTGGACGTATCTCAATCGTGTTGGCCGGCTCGTAGCGGTACTGCCAGGCGTAATCCCAATCTGGGATGTCAAGCAAAATCAACTCACGGTCGGTATCAGGGTTGAGTGTCATGCGGTAGCGGGCCCCAAGGTCGTGCATGTGTCCCAACACCGACAGAATTTCACCGGGTTCTTGAACGACTTCGTCACAGGAACTCCACGCCACTCCGTCAGTCATATGCGCGAACGAGGCCGGGGTGACACCGCAGCGCAAGTTGATGAAATCAGCAGGTAAAAATCCGTACTCTTCACGCGCAACCTCGGCGATCACCTCTCGATCGCATAACGGCCCTACTTCATTTGTCGAACACGGAATTTCTGCCGGAGTGAGATAGCGATTAATCGAGATTGGTTCAAGATCAGATGACGCCGGCTCAATATCAATCTCTAGCCAGGAAGCATCAGGATCAACCGCTATTTCGTAGTGATAGTGAACCTGAACGACAAAGAAGTCTCCGGGTTCAATCGTGAGCCCAGTTCCGTTGGGATACTCGAGTGGCAATTGCCCAGGAGCCCATCCAACAATGAACGTCTCGTCAGTGAGACCCGTGCCGCCGAAACATTCCCATCCGCTTCCGGGGTCATCGAGGTCCCGTTGCCGAGCAGCCTCCGCTTGCGACGCAGGCAACAAGTAGCCGATTGCATGGTGCACAACCTCAGTCTGATGAGGCATGAACTGCATACCGCGAAGCCATGACGTGCCCTCAAATTCGGGTTGATAGACGAGACATCGATAATCATCGAACCGACCACTTTCATTGTCGTACGGCTCAGTCGGTGGAAGCACGAGGTCGGGATCGTCGATTCTGACGCTTCTGTTGCCGATCAACGGAGTTGTCGGATCGACATCAAGGATTGCCCCGTTGTCAATCCACTCGATGATCGACGCGAGGGTCTCTTGTTCAATCGCAAACGAGTTTTTATACGCCACGCCAAGATTGCTTGCAGGCCAGGGCGGCATGTAACCCGATGTCAGGGCCGCTCTAATGAACTCGGCGTTTTCTGACACGTCTCGTGCCTCGGAAAGGTTCCAATGAATTGATCCCGGGCCGCCCGGATTGTGGCAACTTCCGCAGTTGTTGCTTATTACTGGTGCGACAGCAGAAGAGAATGTTGCCTCGACAACAACCTCGTCAGAGTCGATGTCGTCACTCGTAATATCGTTCTCAGGTTTCGCAACCGAGGTAGTCGTCGTTGACGCTCTCGCACCTTGTTCAGTTGACGACAAGCTCTCATCTGAAGCATCGAGGGCTATTGTCACCGTCATCGGGTCAACCTCGACCGACCCCGGCTGAGACGAGGAACAACTAGTGACCACCACAATGAAGCACGCTAAGAGTGCTCTTGTGGCGAGGCTCAACCTCATCAAACAGTGACCATCATCAGAGACGTTCAATAATGGTGACGTTGGCTTGGCCGCCACCCTCACACATTGTCTGAAGGCCGTAGCGGCCATTTGTGCGCTCGAGTTCATTCAGCAGCGTCACCATGAGACGTGCACCAGTCGCGCCGAGCGGGTGACCAAGAGCAATGGCGCCACCACTTGGGTTGACCTTCGCTGGGTCGGCGCCGATCTCTTTCAACCACGCCATTGGAACTGGGGCAAAAGCCTCGTTGATTTCAACTGCGTCAATGTCGTCGATGCTCAAACCTGTGCGCTCGAGTGCACGACGGGTGGCCGGGATTGGAGCTGAGAGCATCATGATTGGATCATCCGCGAGCACCGTCATGTGATGAATTCGTGCCCGTGGCTTCAGACCATGGCGCTTCACGGCTTCTTCGCTTGCAACGAGGAGTGCCGCTGAACCGTCAGAGATCTGGCTTGCAACAGCTGCCGTGATACGTCCTCCCTCACGAAGAGTGGCGAGCGACTGCATTTTTTCGATGTTTGGCTCTCGAGGGCCTTCGTCGTAGTCAAGGCCATTCAGCGGGACGATTTCGTTGTCGAAACGACCCTCGGCACGGGCGCGGATTGCGCGCTCATGTGACTCAACGGCAAATGCTTCCATCTCTTCACGAGTGATGTTCCAATGCTCAGCCATGAGTTCTGCGCCATGGAACTGGCTCACTTCGGTGCCACCAAAGCGTGAGTTCCAGCCCTCGGCTCCCGTGAATGGGCTGAACTCTGGATCATCTTTGCCCGCCTGAGCGCCTGCGGTGATCGGGACCATCGACATGTTCTCGACGCCACCTGCAACAACGATGTCCATCGTTCCTGACATCACTGCCTGTGCGGCAAATTGCACAGCCTGCTGAGCCGACCCACACTGGCGGTCAATGGTCACACCAGGTACGTGCATTGGTAGGCCAGCGGTAAGCCAAGATGTACGAGCGATACAACCGGATTGCTCCCAAATCGAGTTCACATTGCCGAACACGACATCATCAACAGCCTCAGGGTCAACTCCCGAGCGTTCGATGAGATGTTTAATCGAGTGAGCACCGAGATCGGCTGGGTGGACAGTGGACAGCGCTCCGCCACGTCGACCGACTGGTGAGCGAACTGCGTCAACGATAAATGCTTCAGTCATAACGGTCACGGTACATCGGAGATCGTCGCCCGACATCATCCGACACCACCGTGACGTGACAGGCTCTCCACATGAAGATCGATGAGATTCCGACACCTGCGGCGGTAATCGACGCAGCAGCACTCAACCGGAACCTCCAAACGATGTCTGAACGGCTCCCTGGTTCATCTCTGCGACCCCACGTGAAAGCTCACAAATGCACTGCACTTGCGGCTCAACAAGCGGCGCTCGGGCATCTTGCGTTCACCTGCGCGACCCCGCGTGAAGTTCTCGGGATGATCGAAGCCGGGGTTGGGCAAGACCTTCTTCTCGCAAACTCCGTGCTCAATGTCGATCGCCTCAAACAAGTTGCTCTCGCCGCCGAAGCAGCGGGTGTCATTGCACGAGTTGCGGTCGATTCACCCGAGACGATTGATGCCGCCCACCGCGCCGGCATTCGCGACGTCGTTATCGACGTTGACGTCGGGATGCCACGCTGTGGGATCGCTCCGGCTGAAGCCGGACGACTCGCTGACCTAGCGCGACAACACGGCCTCACGGTCTCAGGGGTGATGGGCTACGAGGGCCATCTACAGATGGTCACCGATCGTGACGAAGCCCGCGAACGCGTTGCGACGGCAATGACGTTATTACGGTCTGCCCACGAAGATGTCGGTGGCGACATCGTCTCGACAGGAGGAACCGGAACTCACGACCTGCACACGATTGGACTCGAACACCCGACAGGAGTCACCGACGTGCAGGCTGGTTCATACGTCATGGTTGACACTCAATACGCGTCACTTCAGCAAGGGTTTGAACAAGCTCTCACCATCGTCGGCACGGTGATCGCCCATCATGAACAGCGCTACGTCACCGATGTTGGCTTAAAAGCCCTCGGGATGGATCACGGCGATCCCACGATCGATAACAGCAAGGTGTGGTTCTGCTCAGACGAACACACGACCTTCAGCAGTTCAGAACGGACCTTTCAACTAGGTGAACGAGTCCACGTACGACCAGCGCACGTCGATCCAACAATTGCACGCCACGAATACCTCTGGTTGGTTGAAGATGGCGAGGTTGTCGACCACTGGGCGATTGACTTACGTCATTGGTAACACGCAGAGATCGCTTGCTAGGTCCGCTGACGCAGCGCCTCAGCCAGCGCATGAAACGCTCGACCCCGATGAGAAATCGTGTTTTTCTCGTCAGCAGACATCTGGGCGAATGAGCGGCCATCTCCGTCACTCGGAATGAAAATCGAGTCGTAACCAAAACCAGCGACACCCATCTCATCGTCAGCGATACGCCCTTCGCACGCACCTTCTACGACCAGTTCACTTCCATCGGGCCATACCACCATCACAACCGTCCGAAAGCGCGCAGAACGATCTGCTGATTCCATACCAGCGAGGTCGCCTAACAATTTGCTGCGGTTCTCTGCGTATGTTGCGTGCTCACCCGCAAAGCGTGCTGCGTAGATGCCGGGGGCTCCGTTCAGGGCATCAACCTCAAGGCCAGTGTCATCGGCAACCGCCGCACAACCACTTGCAGCGCACACCGCTACCGCCTTCAGTCGAGCATTTCCCTCGAGTGAGTCGGCATCTTCGACGATCTCTCCAAGAGTTGCCGGCCGCGGCAGCATCTCGGCGATTCCAATCAGCAGCTCCTCAATCTCAGCGACCTTGTCAGGGTTCGCTGACGCACAGACCAAGCGCAGCGGCTCAGAACTCATGAACGCGGTGATGGAGGCGACGCAATAAGTTCATCTTGGAGGTCAGCGATTGTCCCCAACCCAGATTCTGCAAGTACGAGCATCGAATCAAGTTCGTTACGTGTGAACGCCATGCCTTCGGCTGTTCCTTGCACTTCAACAAATCGTGCCTGCCCACCAACTCCCGCTGGTCGAAGCATGACGACATTCATATCGACCTCGGCCCGCGAGTCTTCGACGTAGGGCAGATCGAGCACTGGGACACCATCGACGATGCCAACCGAAATCGCCGAGCACGTTGAATGCAATGGGTGAGATGCGATGAGACCCTGTTGCATTCGACGGGTGAGGGCATCATGAAGTGCGATGTAACCGCCACAGATCGATGCCGTGCGAGTGCCACCGTCGGCTTGAATGACATCACAATCAACGACGACTTGCCGTTCACCGAGCAGGGTCATATCGCACGCAGCGCGTAGGGCGCGGGCGATCAAACGCTGAATCTCAACTGTGCGGCCCGACTGTTTGCCTTTCGCGGCTTCACGGTCAACGCGCTCTGGCGACGAACCTGGGAGCATCGAATACTCGGCTGTCACCCAGCCGGTACCACGGCCCTTCATCCAGCGAGGAACATCTTCATCAATCGAGGCAGTGCAGAGCACCTTGGTTCGTCCGACGGTGACGAGACATGAACCATCAGACATCTCGGTGAAATCTCGCTCAAACGTAATTGGGCGAAGTTCGTCTGGATTACGGCCATCGGGTCGCGACATCGTTTTCTTCCTCTCGAATATTCGTGCCCTGACAGGCTACGCGCTCATCGCTTCCAGCGTTCGGCTGCGACAAGATCAGAACCAAAGAGCGTCGAGCCAAGTTCGCGAAACATCTCGACATCGCCACTTGACAAGAACCGTCGAGCGCCAACCTCGTCACTTGCGCGCAGAAGTTCCATTTCAGTGAGGCGCTGACGGACAGCAAAGGCTGTTTCATCTGCAGATGACACCAGCACGACCTCAGGACCCATCACTTCGCCAATCGTCCGAGCGAGAAACGGGTAGTGAGTACATCCGAGTAGCAAGGTGTCGATTTCGGCGCCGGCGAGAGGCGCAAGGAGTCGCTCAGCGAGCACCATCACCTCGTCACCGCTCAACTGCCCACGCTCGACAAATTCCACAAAGCCCGGACATGCCGCACTTGAGAGTTCAGCCTCAACATCGTGTGCGATCGCCGCTGACTCAACAGCGTGTACATAGGCGCCCGAAGAAATTGTTCCGACCGTGCCGATCACACCAACCTTGCCAGAACGAGACGCCCGAACGACCGCTGATGCTCCCGGTCCAACAACGTCGAAGATCGGCACAGCAAGCTCAGATCGAAGATGATCGAGGCCTGCAGCAGTCGCAGTGTTGCACGCAACCACAATCGCCTTCACGTTGAAGTCATCGACAAGCGAATGCGCAAGCTCACTGGCGTACCCACGAACATCATCGAGTGGCTTCGACCCATACGGGTACCGGCCGGTGTCACCGATGTACACATAATCCTCTGCCGGCAATAGGTCGATCAGTGCACGGGCAACGGTGAGACCACCAAAACCCGAGTCAAAAATGCCGATCGGCCGTTCCACGTGGTCAACGCTACTGATGAGCGTCAGATGTTTGCCGTCAACGCCGAACTAGTCGTCGACGATGTCGGTTGCTCCGCCGTCTGCGTAATCAAGCGTCTTAATCGGCTCAATCGCTGATGTCACGATTCCCGCGAGGTTCGCAACAATACGCTTCCAGTAGCGATGCAGCACCGCCCGAGGAACGGCCCAGTGCCCTGGCTCCTCCGAGCGCATATAGGCGTGGATCTGCTGCTCGCACTCGCGATTCATCGCCATCGATCGGTTGAGGAAGTCTTGAGCGGCATCGGCATCAAGCGAGACCAAAATGTCGGCTGCTTCGACGTACATCTGTGAGATGACCTGTCGACGCGTGATGAACTCATCAATATCTGGGGCCCCGGCTAATGAGATTCCATCTTCTGCAAGATCAAGAATGTTCTTCGCCTGATCACCAATACGTTCGATTTTCTTCAGCAACAGGGTGTAGCCCATGACGAGACCGATGTCGCCGCCACCGCGAACCGCGATATGCACGACAAGCTCTGACCGCAACCGTTGTTCGGCAGAGTTAATGCGGTCATCGGTTGCTCGAATGTCTGCGCCAACTGCCGAAGCATCGGCACCGGCGAGCAGTGATGTACACGCCAGATCGAACGAGTGGCGCGCATCGCCGAGCATCAGGACGGTTTCGTGCGAGATGCGGTCGAGTGGCGATTCACCCTTCTTAAAAAATGACAAGACCATGAGTTCCTCCAGTCAGCGGAATAACGCAATCACGAGCAGCGGAATAATGACAAAGACAGAAACGACCCATCCGACGGCAAGACTTCGACGCTTGACGGCGAGTTCAGCGAGCAACTCAGCGCACTTAATTGGAAGCGGCCGAAGGAATGGAATTCCGTACAAGACGACAATTCCCAATATGTTGAACCACGTGTGGACCAAGGCAATCGTGAGCGCCTCTGATCCACTTGCAGCAAGGGCCGCAAGAAGCGCCGTAATTGTCGTGCCAACGTTTGCCCCGAGGGTCACCGGGTAAATGTTGCGAAGCGAGATCACTCCAGCAGCTGCCATCGGAATAAGGATCGATGTCGTGATGCTCGATGACTGAACAGAGATGGTGACGAGCATGCCGATCACCATTGCAACGAGACCACCACCGCGACCGAGCACACGGTTCATTGATGCTTCGAGTCGCTCAGCAATGAGCGCTTTCATGTTCTTCGTAATCGCAATGAGCGAAACAACAACTACAGCGATTCCGACGGCGACCATTGCGATGCCGAGTGGTGTGCCGTCAAAGGACATCTGTTTGAGTCCGTCTTTCAGCCAGCCAACCGGATACTTCACCCACTCCTTAATTGGGCTTTTCCACTCTGAACCACCAGAGCCGGTGAGGAGGTCGGCTGTCTTCGATGCAAGCCACGAGAGTCTCCCAGTGATGAGTTCAAACGGCAACAAAATGGCAACAGCCATCAAGTTGAAAAAGTCGTGCACCGTTGCCGCGGCAAGCGCTCGCTTGAACTCTTGGGACTGCCGAACATGCCCCATCGAAACAAGGGTGTTCGTCACTGTCGTTCCGATGTTCGCGCCCATGATCATCGGGACTGCCTGATCGAATCCGAGAGCACCCGACGCAACGAGACCCACGATGAGCGATGTACTCGCTGAGGATGATTGGACGAGTGCCGTACCCAGCAGACCGATGAATAGCCCCACGATCGGGTTCGACACACTCGAGAACAGTCGCTCCTGGGTGTCGGCACCCATCACCTTGATTCCAGATTCGAGCGAGGAAACGCCAACGAGGAAGAGATAGATGATGGCGAGAACGAGAATGCCTCTCAGCCAGCGGGGCATGGTGAACGATCCAGATTCAGACACTTCCGCCGATGGTAGCCCTCATCAGGAGCCGGTCAAGAAATTCGTGTAATCAGAAGTAGATGATTTTCTCGGCTGCTGCCTCGGCAGCATCGAGATCATCGGTGTAAGCGCCCGTGGAGAGGTACTTCCATCCGCCATCACAGACGATGAAGACGATGACGCCGTGATCGATCGATGATGCAACCTTTGCTGCCCCTGCGAGCGAAGCACCCGACGAAATACCGGCAAAAATTCCTGCTTCATTCACCAATCGGCGAGTCCACTCAATTGACTCTCGAGGACGGACAACGCGCTTGCGATCAAGGAGTTCGAAACCGTTCCAATTCTCAAAGACAGGAGGGATGTACCCCTCTTCGAGGTTGCGGAGCCCTTCTACGTTCTCTCCAAGTGGTGGCTCCACCGCAATGATTTGAACATCGGGGTTACGTTCTTTCAGGAAGCGACCGGTTCCCATCAAGGTGCCAGAGGTGCCGAGACCAGCAACGAAGTGAGTGATCTCGGGAACGTCATGCCAAATTTCAGGACCGGTTGATTCGTAATGCGCCCGGGGGTTTGCATCATTTCCGTACTGGTAGACCATGCACCACTCGGGGTGAGCTTCAGCCATTTCGGTTGCACGACGAACCGCCCCATTTGAGCCTTCACCACCTGGAGTCAAAATGACTTCAGCGCCCATAATTTCGAGCATCTGGCGACGTTCGATCGACACTGATTCTGGGAGCAGAATCTTGATTGGGTAGCCCTTCAAACGAGCGATTGCTGCAAGTGCAATGCCCGTATTGCCAGATGAGGGCTCAATAATCGTTTGACCCGGGGCAAGCCGGCCATCTTTTTCGGCCGCCTCGATCATCGCCTTCGCAATGCGATCTTTCACCGACCCAAATGGGTTCTGCATCTCCAATTTCGCAATGATGCGAACATCAGGATTCGGCGACAGGTGCGACACATCAACCATTGGCGTATTCCCAATGAGATCAAGCACGCCGAGATTGCCGACAGCCGCGCCTGACGCCAGATTCGCTGTCATCACCGGGTTCATGACTCTTGCAACCTCACGAGATGGCAGTGTATTCCGATAAATCCGATTCGGCTAGTCGGCTTTTACATTTTGCCGACAGAAACAGCGTGTTGTGAACCCGTTTAGCCAGCGATTAGGGCTGATATGTGCCGAAAACTTCACGAAGTGCATCACTCACTTCGCCCAGCGTTGCACCCGCCAACAGCGCGTCTTTCATGGGGTACAGCACATTGTCGGTGCCCCGAGCCGCAGCGCTAAGCGCTTCTAGCCCTGCTCGAACCGCACTCTCATCCCGATCGGCCTTAAATGCCGCGAGACGCGCTTTCTGGGCTGGTTCAAGAGCTGGATCGATCGGGAACACATCAGGTTCTGGCTCGTTGTCGACCGTGAACCGGTTGAGTCCGACGATCACTCGCTCATCATCATCAATTGACTTCGTGTACTCATAGGCCGACTGCTCGATTTCATCTTGCTGGAAATGGGCTTCAATCGCTTCAACTGCCCCACCCATCTCATCAATACGTTCGATGTACTCCCAGGTAAGGCGCTCGACTTCGTCGGTCAATGACTCGACGAGATACGAGCCAGCCAGAGGGTCGGGTGTTTCGGTGATGCCCGATTCGTAGCCAATAACTTGCTGGGTGCGAAGTGCGAGGCGAGCTGCATGCTCAGTTGGTAACGACAACGCCTCATCAAAGCCATTTGTATGCAGCGACTGGGTGCCGCCCATGACCGCTGCCATTGCCTGCACGGCAACACGCACCACGTTGTTGACCGGCTGCTGAGCGGTCAAGGTCGAACCACCGGTTTGTGTGTGGAATCTCAACATCGCAGAACGAGGATCTTTCGCTCCGAATCTTTCCGTCATGATCTTGTGCCAGATTCGACGGCTCGCACGGAACTTCGCTACTTCTTCGAAGAAGTCGTTGTGACCATTCCAGAAGAACGACAAACGAGGGGCGAAATCGTCGACATCGAGACCCGCATCAACCGCTGCCTGCACATAGGCGATCGCGTTCGCCAACGTGAACGCAATTTCTTGCACCGCCGTCGAGCCAGCCTCACGAATGTGGTAACCCGAAATCGATATCGTGTTCCACTTTGGAATGTGAGCCGAGCAGTATCCGAAGATGTCGGTGATAATCCGCATTGACGGCTTTGGCGGATACACGTACGTGCCTCGTGCGATGTATTCCTTCAACAGATCGTTCTGGATGGTTCCGGAGATCTGCTCAGACGACACACCTTGCTCTTCGGCAACGATTTGATACATCAACAGCAAGATGGCTGCAGTCGAATTAATCGTCATTGACGTCGACACTTTGTCGAGCGGAATGTCAGCAAGCAGCGTACGCATGTCATCGAGGGAGTCGATGGCGACCCCAACCTTGCCAACCTCTCCCTCCGCGCGTGGGTGGTCAGAGTCGTAACCCATCTGGGTCGGCAGGTCGAACGCGCAGCTCAACCCTGTTTGGCCAGCGGCAAGCAAGAACTTGAAGCGTTCGTTGGTGCTGGCGGCATCGCCGAAGCCAGAGTATTGACGCATCGTCCACAGGCGACCCCGATACATCGTCGGGTACACACCTCGAGTGAATGGCGCCTCGCCGGGAAGTCCTAACTGTTCTGAGGGATCCCAACCATCGAGCGACTCAGCCGTGTAGAGCGGAGCAATCTCGATTCCGGAGTCGGTCGTGCGCACGTCATCTGCCATCCCCACAGCGTAGGGCGAGAACACCTCCGCGCGATCAGGCGGCTGCGATGACAGCGATCTCCATTAACCACTCAGGTCGTGCAAGAGCGGGCACTGTCACGAGCGTTGATGCCGCCCGATGATCACCAAGAACTCGGTCACGAGCAGCCATCACACCAGCGAGCGGCTGACCAACGACTGCATAGGTCGTCACCGACACGATGTCGTTCACTGACATCTCTGCTTCGGTCAACATCGCCGAAATATTTGCCCAAACAACACCTGCCTGATCGTCTATCAACTCAGGAACGGTGCCATCTGGGCGTGTTGGCACCACCCCTGAGGTGTGCAGCCAACGCCGCGCTTCCGTCGTCAACATTGCGTGGACATATTGCGCAGCAGGAGGCGCAATCGCTTCTGGCTGGATCGGTCGGTGGGAGGCCATGTAGTGATCGTGCCAGAGTTTGACGCTGCGACACTAGATCGAGTGTGAATTTGTGACTAACGTGCGGATATGGCAATCACCGACAAGCCGATCATCGCATTCCACCCTGAAACATTCGACGATCCTGAAGAGGAGCGTGCGCACCGCAAGGCGAAACTTGCTGGCGCATTGCGAGTCTTTGGGCGACTCGGATTTGGCGAGGGCGTCGCCGGGCACATGACCGCCCGCGACCCGATTTTGACCGATCACTTCTGGGTCAACCCGTTTGGCAAGAGCTTCCGCCATATGAAGTCGAGCGACTTGTTGCTTGTCAATCATGATGGTGACGTTGTTGTTGGCGACATGCCGGTCAACCGTGCTGCGTTCGTGCTCCACTCCGCAGTGCACAAGGCCCGCCCAGAGGTCATTGCCGCTGCTCACACACACTCGACCTACGGCAAGGCCTTCTCTGCACTTGGCATTCCCCTTTCCCCAATCACTCAGGACTCATGCGCGTTCTACGGCGACCATCACGTGATCTCTGAACAAGGTGGCAAGGTCGTACTCGAGATCGAAGCAGGCGAAGAATTTGCCTCGAAGTTCCAAACCGGTAAGGCAGCAATCCACCAGAACCATGGTCTCTTCACCGTCGGAACCACCGTTGATGAGGCTGCGTTCTGGTTCATCACCATGGAACGCAACTGTCAGGTGCAACTCGCAGCGATGGCCGCTGGCGACCCGATCGAAGTTCGTGACGAGTACGCGCGTTACACCTTCGAGCAGACCGGCTCACACCTCGCTGGTTGGTTCAGCTTCCAGCCGCTGTGGCAAGAGATCTGCGCCACAGACCCCGAACTGTTCGACTAAGCCAGGCACCCAAGGTGCACGGGCGCAGAGTTCCCGCAGAGGGACTCTTCATCGTTTCTGCCGTCTCGCAATACATCGGGGCGGCAATTGCGATCTCTGTCTTCGATCAGGTTGCCCCGCAATCGGTCGGGTGGCTCCGAGTTGTTGGGGCGACTCTCGCGCTGTGGATAGTTGCCCGCCCGCGTCTTGGCGCCTGGCGCGGACGCAAGCTGCTCGGAGCCGCAACATTTGGCATTGCAACCGCAGCGATGAATACATGTTTCTACCTCGGCATTGCGCGCATCGACCTTGGTAAAAGCGTTGCTATCGAATTCATCGGACCGATTGTGGTCGCCGCTCTTGCCACAAGATCGCTTCGAAATGCAATTGCCCTCGCGAGTGCTGTCAGCGGCGTGCTCGTACTCGGTGGAGTGGAAGTCGGTGGCGAGCCTGCCGGAGTTGCGTTCATTCTTGCGTCATCAGCCTGTTGGGCCGCCTACATCGTGATCGGATCAAAAGTCGCGGTTACAAGTAGCGGGGTTGAAGGACTCGCCGTTGGTCTCGCTATCGGCTCAGTCATGCTCATCCCAATTGGCGCTCCATGGAGTGGACCGGTCTGGGGCGCTCCCCCGCTACTACTCGCCTGCCTCGTGACCGGAGTCTTTTCGAACGCGATCGGTTACGGAATTGACCAATTCGTCTTGCGACAAGTCAGCGTTCGACGATTTTCGGTTCTGCTCGCGATGCTGCCGGTGACTGCCGTCATCGTTGGGTGGGTTGCGCTTGACCAACAGCCGAGCGTGCTTGACCTCGCCGGCATTGCCGCCGTGTTAGTCGGCGTCAGCTTGCAGGAGCGCGACGCGGCGCAGACTGTCGAGCCGATCGCTCAGGTTGCGTAGGTTGACTGACGGCCAGTTGTAGATCAGTGGTCGTCGAGCCAAGGAGCGCAGAGACCATCGAGATCACGAACCACAATGCGATCACGGTTCTCCCAGGTAACTGGGTTCGATGGATCAGGGCGGAGGTTAAACGTCCTGAATTCCATCTCTGTCGTGTCGACAGAAAGAATGCGACCGATCAGTGCGTCACCAAGCCCAAGGATCACCTTGATGGTTTCAAGCGCCTGAATTGAGCCAACAATGCCCGGCAACACGCCAAGCACACCAGCTTCGGCGCATGACGGAGCAAGTTCAGCGGGCGGCGGCTCTGGAACCATGTCGCGATAGGTCGGGCCTTCCTTCGGATGGAACACGCTCACCATTCCTTCGAAACGGAAGATCGAGCCGTGAACTACCGGAATGCCAAGCTTCACGCTTGCATCGTTGAGTACATATCGAGATGGGAAGTTGTCTGCACCGTCGACGATGACGTCGTAACCGGAAATGATGTCGATGATGTTCTCTGCAGACAAACGAGTGTCGTAAGTGACGACGTTGACGTCAGGGTTGAGCAGCGTGAGCGTCTTCTTGGCTGAGTCAACCTTGCGATCGCCAACACGATCAATGTTGTGAAGGATTTGCCGCTGCAGATTTGATGCGTCAACGTCGTCCATGTCGACGATGCCGATCGTTCCGACGCCTGCGGCAGCAAGATACAGCGCTGCAGGTGAACCGAGACCGCCGGCACCCAGCATGAGAACCTTTGCGTCAAGAAGTTTTTGCTGACCTTCAACCCCAACTTCTGGAAGCAACAGATGCCTCTTATATCGATTTTGCTGTTCGGGGCTCAGGCTTGCTGGCTGACGCCAAGGGCGCCCCTCATCCTTCCAACGGCCAAACCCGCCATCCATCGACGCAACGGTTTCGTAGCCAAGTTCTTGCAGGGTCTTTGCAGCGAAGGCCGAGCGAACTCCGCCGGCGCAGTAGACGACAACAGGAAGCGTCTTGTCGACAATGCGATTTTCGATCTGGGCCTCGAGGTGACCTCGAGGGATATGGATCACACCTTCGAGAGCACCTTCGGCATACTCGTCGGGTTCGCGGACGTCGAGAATGAGGTGACCCGCGGCGATTCGCTCAGCCGCTTCATCGGTGGTGATTTCAACAATCTCAGCTTTTGCGGAGCCGAGGAGGTCTCTAAACGTGGCCATGTCTAAATCCTACTGATTTGGTCAGGTATTGCCACCTGGAGCAAACAATTGGGGAAGAATGTCCCCGATTGAGCCCCGAAGCACGACATCTGCGATGCCATCCATCTCGGTCGGCTCCGCATTCACAATGATCACCTTCGCCCCACGCGACTTTGCCAACGGCACGCAATTCGCCACGGGGTACACACTCAGGGTTGAACCGATCGCTACGAGGACGTCTGCCTGCTCACTGACACGCATCGCACGATCGATCACGTCGGGAATCAACGATTGGCCGAAGCTGATCGTGTCACTCTTCACGATGCCGCCGCAGTCTTCACATGCTGGGTCAGGGTCACCATCTCGCACCCGCTGCAGAGTCTCAGCCATTGGTCGACGATCGCCGCATTCCCAACAACGTGAAAACCAGATCGTTCCGTGAACCTCGATCACACGGTCGCCATCTGTTCCTGCCCGTTGATGCAGACCATCAATGTTCTGAGTTACCACCGCATGAAGACGACCACTGCGTTCGAGATCGACAATCGCCGCATGTCCACGATTCGGTTCAGCAGACCAGGCAGCAGCATCGAGTCGCGATTGCCACGCGGCACGGCGCACCTCCGGATCTTCGAGGTAGTACGTGATATTGCTTGCTTTTTCAGCAGCAGGGTTTTTTGTCCACACTCCATTTGGCCCACGAAAGTCTGGGATACCCGAGTCAGTCGAGATCCCGGCGCCGGTGAGCACGACCACGCGCTGTGCTCCACTCAACATCTCTCGGGCGAGTTCAAGTTGTCCGGGATCGACCGCTTCCATCTCTCTAGTGTGACGCACACTTTCACTGCGAGCGAACCCGCCCCGCGATTACCGAGCCCACTCCCCCATGCCAATCGCAACAACGAACGACATCGTCAACTTCCAACCGTGGGCCATGCCAGCAGAACGAGAAGTTGGCCATGATCCAAGAAGTGCATACGTCGAAAACTTTTGGCTCAGCACACTCGGACCTTCCGCGACGTGGATTATCCGGCGGCTTGCTGACCATCTCGATGCTGAGCCAGACGGATTCACATTGAACCTCAACGATCTCGCACAGTCGCTCGGGCTGAGCAATGCCAAAGGCGCAGACTCCCCATTCGGGAGGGCACTCCAACGCTGCTCAATGTTCAACCTCATTCGACCAACGAGTGGTGGTTACGACGTGAAACGCCGAATACCCGACCTCACCACACGTCAACTCGAACGAATGCATGAACGACTTCGCCGCAACCACGACGAGTGGGTTCAGCGCACTTGGACGACCGATCCCGTCCAAATTGAGCATCAGTTAGTAGCTGCCGGATTTGACCGCCGGACTGCCGTCATCGCAGCTGCATCAGCGGTTAGGCCGACCAGTTTGTTACCGAATCAATAAGTAGGCGAGTTCCGAACCCGGTTGCACCCTTCGAGCGCCAAGACTCATCGCCATCGACTTTCATCGGTCCAGCGATATCGAGGTGCGCCCAAGGAACATCGCCAGTGAACTCCGAGAGAAAAATTGCTGCAGTAATACACCCGGCGTACGGTCCGCCAATATTCCGCATGTCTGCAACATTCGAGTCGAGAAGTTTGCGATATCGGGCCGACTCAAGCGGCATCTCCCAGATGGGCTCTCCAGTGGCCTCCGCGCTATCGGTCAGTTGACCGATCACCTTTGACCCGGTACCGAGCACGGCAGCGATATCTGGCCCAAGGGCAGCCATGGCTGCTCCGGTCAATGTTGCAATGTCGATGATTGCATCGGGCTTGTCTTCGACGGCAAGCGACAGACCATCAGCGAGAATCAGTCGACCCTCAGCATCGGTGTTATGAACTTCGACCGTCTTACCGTTGCGCATCGTGAGTACATCACCCAACTTCATCGCTGAGCCAGATGGCATATTGTCGGTGCACACGATGTAGCCCGTCACTTGCGTACGGCAACGCAGGTCTTTGAGCGCCGTCATCGTCGACAGCACCGCAGCGGCCCCAGACATGTCCATTTTCATCACCACATGGAATGCATCACTCGGCTTCAAACTGATTCCACCCGAGTCGTACATCACGCCCTTGCCGACGAGTGCGACATGGCCGCGCGGATTCCGTGGCGAGTAGGTCAGCTTCATCAATCGAGGTGGCTCGACACTTCCTTTGTTCACACCGAGCAGACCGCCACAACCCATCTCTTCGAGATCATTCTCATCAAAGACTTCAACCCCAAAGCCATGGTCTGCGGCTAATCGTTCAACGATTACCTCAAGGTCTCGAGCATTTAGATGTGCGGGCGGTGTATTCGCGAGGTCACGGGCGAGGTACGTCGCACGTGACCGAACCTGGCCTTCCCGAACCCCTCGCTCAGCCGCTGCACTTCCTGACGTCACAATGGTCAACGAGTCAAATTTCGGATCAGTTACTGGCTTCGCAGTAATCCCGGGGTACCGGTATGCAGCCAACAATGCTCCCTCGGTCACCGCCCGCGCATCTGCAGTTGCCGACGAACCAACCGACAGCAGGTCAAGAGCAACGTTGGTATGACGCTGCGAGTAGCGAACCGCTGCTGCAGCGGCATTGCGAAGATCGGCACTTGACGGACGGTCACCCACCCCGACCGCGATCACAGTCGCAGCATCACGACGCGGAATTGCGACGACCTGACCAACGGTTCCTGAAAAACCGTGGCGCTCCAACTCGCGTCGAGACATGCCAACCGACCGAGGAACACTCCCCGTCGAACGAACTGCCACCGCGACTGCGGTGGCTGAACGAGGAGCTGTCCGTGCCGTCGTGATAGTGCTTGGGGTTGCAAACGGGATTGATGTCTGTGACATAGCAACATTGTGCACGAACAGATGACGACATGACGTTACGCACCGAGAAAGAATTCGCTCTTGTGGACTCGCCGGGCGAACGCGGCAACACTGACTGGATGGCAGTAAAACGTCTCATCACCCGCCTCCTCATGGTCGCAGTTGCGCTCGTAGCACTCGTTGTTGGTGGAGCATGGGTCTACGCAACGTTCATCAATGATGCGCCCGAAGAATTCGGCGTCGCCGATCTTGACGACCGCCTCAGTGAGACAACGACGACTGAGGAATCTTCGACCACTACAACGCCGTCGACAACTGTGGAAAGTGACAGCGAAGGCACCGAGGCCTCGACGCCGCTGACGACCCCTCTGGCAGAAGGCGGTCAACAAGAGTGGAACATCGCCGAAGGATCTGAGGTCGGATACCGCGTCGCCGAAGTGCTCTTCGGAATCGACACCGAGGGCGTTGGGCGCACCGAGTCAGTGACTGGCTCGATCACTCTCGACGACACTTCGATCATTAGCGCCGAATTCACTGTCGATGTTGCATCGATGCGAAGCGATGACGGAAGGCGAGACGGTCAATTCAGAGGCAGGATCATGGAAACCGATGAATTCCCAACTGCGACATTCAACCTCACCCAACCCGTTGATCTTCGGGTGAGCGCAACCGAAGGTGCAACCGTCGCAACGACCATCTCAGGTGAACTCACCATGCATGGCGTTACCAATCAAGTGTCATTCGACATCTCAGCAAAAGTTGAAGGCGGGCGACTTGGAGTGATCGGTTCGCTGCCGGTCGTCTTCACCGATTACGACATCGTTGACCCATCGATTAGCGGGATCAAAGTCGAACCCGAAGGCCTCGTTGAATTCGTGCTTATTTTCAGCCAGCAGTGAGGTCAGAAACCGTCGGCTGGCTGGCAATCCACGCTTGTTCAAGCGCCGCATAACGGCCGTTTGGCAGGGCGGCAAGTTCCTCGTGAGTGCCGATTTCAACGAGTTGACCGTCGTCACACACGACAATTCGATCAGCGCGCCGAACCGTCGAGAGTCGGTGGGCGACCACGATCACCGTTCGACCAGACATCAGCCGTTCGAGAGCGATCTCCACTTCTGCCTCTGTCCCGGGATCGAGATTCGAGGTCGCCTCATCGAGAACGAGTACCGACGGGTCGACAAGTGCCGCTCGACCGAGCGAAACGAGTTGCCGCTCCCCTGCTGAAAGACGAGATCCACGCTCACGTACAACGGTGTCTAAGCCATCAGGCATGAGTTCGAAACGTCGTCGTGCGCCAATTTGATCGAGTGCAGCCCAAAGCTCGTCATCGGACGATGACGGGGCGGAAAGGCGAAGATTGTCTGCGATTGTTCCGTTGAACAAGAACCCTTCCTGCGGCACAACAACAATCTGCGAGCGCAGTGATGACAACGTCGCATCGACGAGGTTGACACCTCCAAACGACACTGCTCCCTCGGAGGGGTCGTAGAGACGGGCAATGATTTTTGCGAGAGTTGATTTGCCTGCACCAGTTGGCCCGACCAAGGCAACACGTTCGCCACTTACAACCTCAAGAGTTGCATGAGAGAGTGCTGGCCGCTGAGCACCTGGGTAGGTGAAACCCACCCCATCAACGACGAGCGAACCGGAATCAGGGAGATCGACTGCGCCGTGGTGCTCATCAATATCAGGTTCGGTATCAAGAATGTCGAACATTTTTTTCAGCGAGGCGGTCGCTGCTTGCACGGTGTTGTACAGCTGGGACAACTGTTGAACCGGTTCAAACAAACTGGCCAGCAGAAGTACCACAGCGACAACCGTCCCAACCGAGACATCACCGCGGTTCACAAGCCATCCCCCTGCAAAAACACCTAGCGCTGTTGCAAGAACCCCGCAAAATTCGACAACTCCGAAATACCAGGTGGACGCTTTCACTGTTCGTAGATGCGCGGCATACAACCCGCGATTCGACACAAAGAAACGGCGGCGTTGCTCGTCGACACGAGCAGATGCCTGGATTACCCGCACGCCCGCAAGATTTTCTTGAAGGGTTGACAGATTTGTTCCGACCCGCTCACGAACCTCGAGGTACGCCTCATTCGACACCCGTTGAAATCGGATCGATGCAAGCACAACCACAGGTAGCACTGCCAATGCAACCACTGTGAGCTGCCACGACATTGCAAGTAGAACGAATAACGCAACCACCAACAAAATGCCCGCTGAGACAAACTGCAACAGACCCCACTGCACAAGTTCCGACATCGACTCAATGTCAGCCGTCATGCGCGCGACGAGAACCCCTGCTTTATGTTCGTCAAAAAATCCGAGCGACTGGCGCTGGATATGCGCGAACAGTCGAAGCCGAAGTTCACGCAAGAACCCTTCGCCAGCACGATTAATGAGCACGTATTGGCGGCGTGACCCGATGTACGCCAATACCACGACAAGACCGAACCCGGCCACAGCAATTCCGAGCGCAGAGCGATCAGAGGTTCGAATGCCGGTATCGATTCCGAATCTGACAAGTAGTGGACCAACGATTGTGGTTGACGTAGCCATCGCAACGAACGCAACCGCAGCAAGTGTTGTTCGCCGATACGGCCGCGCAAGTCGAGCAGCGCGCCGCAACACCCGACTTGCGTCATCTCTTGTCAACCGGTCTTCAGGGTCAACTCCTGCGCCGTGCCACATCAGTTCATCACCGACTCAGATTGTCCGGGTTCAAGAGCAGCAAGCACTTCGCGATAACGCTGGTGAGAGTCAAGTAACTCTTGGTGCTTGCCGGTCGCAAGCACCCGACCCTCGTCAAGCAACACCACCTTGTCTGCCATCGAAATGGTGCCGGGTCGATGCGCAATCACAAGCGTCGTTCGGCCATGCATCACCGTTGCCATCGCCGAGCGAATCTCATGCTCCTTCGATGGATCAACCGCACTTGTTGCGTCATCAAGAATGAGCACCCGAGGATTCGAAATAATTGCCCGAGCGATCGCAATTCTTTGACGTTGCCCCCCTGAAAGCGAATAGCCCCTTTCGCCAAGCACCGTGTCGTAACCATCGGGAAGATCATCGATGAAATTTGCTGCGCCGGCGAGTTCCGCCGCCGCGCGAATACGACCCATCTCGGCATGAAGATCCATTGATGGCACGGTGAACGCAATGTTCGCTGCAACCGTGTCATGGAAGAGCAACGTGTCTTCGAAGACAATTCCGATCGACCGACGCAGTTCGTCAACGCGTAACGAACGAAGATCGACTCCATCAAGTGTGATCACACCATGTTGCGGGTCATAGAACCGCAACAGCAAGCGCGCCAGTGTCGACTTTCCTGAACCGGTAGCACCAACAATTGCGATCGATTCCCCTGCGTTGACCTCAAGATCGAAATCGGCCAACACTGGTTCACCATCGCCGTATGCGAACCCGACATTGCTGAAGTGCACTGCGCCGACTCGCCCGCCTCGCTTCTCGGGCAAACCAATCGGTTGAGATGGGTCAGCAATTTCGGGCTCGACCGAGAGCACCTCGTGTACTCGCTCCAACGCTGCCGCGGCTCGCTGGCCAAACGCAACGGTCATCCCGATTGACCGCAGCGGCCACACGAGCAGGGTGACAAAGAAGTTGAAGGCAACAAGTTCACCAATTGTCATCGACCCATCAATGACACGCAAACCACCTACCCCAAGCACTCCAACCAGCCCGACTGAAGGAAGTAACTCAAGAAATGGCATGAATTTTGCACGAATTTTCGCGGCCGTTAGCGAAACTTCACGGATGTCGTCAGCCTCGGTCTGAAGCGCCTCCATCCGGACACGTTCGGCACCAAACCCCTTCACCACTCTCACGCCTGCGATCGATTCTTCAACGACGGTTGACAATTGCGCCTGCTCGGATTGCACGGCAAGTACCGCCGGATGAATTGCATTCGAGAACAATTTTGCTGTCACGTTGACGAACGGCAGGGGTAAAAGAGCAACCAGTGCAAGCAATGGGTCGAGCGAAATGAGCACACCGGTCACTCCCAGAATAAGTGCCACATGCGAGAGAGTGAGCGGGATCATCACGACAAACATCTGGACCTGGTTGAGGTCTGACGACATGCGACTCATCAACTGGCCCGTTTGCGCATTGTCGTGATACGCCGGATGGAGGCCGAGCACGTGGTCATGAATTCGTTCGCGAAGCAATGTCTCGACCATGCGACTTTCTTTGAATGCGAAGAAACGACGACCTGCCGTGAGCACCCCAGTTGAAAGTCCAGCGCACGCAATACCGATCGCCCATTTCAATGCTGACCCGTCACCGACAATCGCACTGTCAACCGCCGACTGGGTGAGAAGTGGGACGGCAATTTTTCCGACGGTCCACGCAAGACCAAGGCCGACACCAGCAGCAATTCCCACCCATTGCGCGCGGAGCAGAACAATCAGATGCGACCAATTCGTTTCGCGAACCGAACGGACTGTGTGTGCTGCCGGCTGTACGTCAGCCATCAAGCAACTCTGAAATATTCTCGGTCGGCCGTCCAATCACTGTGCGCGAGCCATCTGACAGCAGTGGGCGTTGCATAAGTTCCGGAGCAGCGAGCAATACCGTGACGACCGCATCTGGATTACTGAGTTGTTCGACGTCCACACCTGTTTCCACGAGCGCCGGGTCGCGACGAACGAGATCTGCCGGGGAACCATCAAGCGTGGCAATCAACATTCGTATGGTGTCCGCATCTGGCGGATTGTCGAGATAACGAACAATTTCGATGTCACGCCCACGTGACTGATGCGCCTCAACAATCTCTAAGGCCGCACGTGATTTAGAGCAACGGGGATTGTGAAACAAGCGGAACTCTGACACGCCGATGACCGTATCCGACGGCTCATCGATATGTCGTGCGCTACACCCGTTCGTCATACTCAACACATCGCCACACCGGCCCTTCACCCAACCAACAAAGAAGAGGGCCATGCCGAGCGAGCACAACCAACATCCAGACCCCAACCGATGCATCATCGGGCTTCCCAGCCATCGAGCGCTTCGATTCCTTGATGCGATGCATCTCCCCCGAGCCAACCACGACCGGCTCAATGACGATTACGACGCGTTACGAGTAGCCACGCTTGCGATCTCACGACCCCTCGACGACGAAACTGTGATCGTTGCGAGCGATGTTGATGGCTTCGGTATCGGACTCATCGCGGTACGGCACACCTTGACGAGTACCGAATCTGTCGATGCGGTTCAACGAGCCCTCTATCACCTCACCACATGTGACCACGACACTCCCCGAGTTGCAGCCGTCACAATCCTCACGGTTCTACGAAATGGCTTTACGGCGCCCTCAACCAACGGCGTCCAACTCCTTCGACGACAACTCGATGCGTCCGGCGTAACACTTGACCGCTGGTTTTGTCTCGACAGCAGGCTCAGGGACGTTGATGTCGAAACTCTCGACGTTGTTCCGCATTAAGGCGAAGCCCCGATGCTCTCAGCCTTCGAGCAATTTCTCGGCTACTCACTTCGATCGCCCCGTCAGCTATCAACTCGTCTCGGAATTCTTCAGGAATGTCGTAATGGTCGCCCTGAAATGCCCGCCGGTTCACCTCGTTACGGTCAGCGAACTCAATGAGCTCCTCTACCGACTCATCACTGATGAGATGGCACCATCGGCGACCGTTAAACCACCACCGCGCCTGATCGATCAGAATCACGGGCCGAAAGTTATCCCGCTACTACCTCGCGCGCGAGACCCTCCTTGCGGGCCTGCGCTGAAACTGAGCTTGCCACTACTTCGGCCACTCCGTCTTCGAATGCTCCTGGAATGACACGATCGGCAGTTGGCTGCTCAACCATTGCAGCAAGCGCCTCCGCTGCAGCACGCTTCACTCCCATCGAGGCATTCGTTGCACGAACATCAAGCAGCCCTCGAAACACTCCCGGGAATGCAAGCACGTTGTTGATCTGATTTGGATAATCGCTTCGGCCAGTTGCAACGACGGCAACGTTGTCTGGCATCAGTTCAGGCATGATCTCGGGAACCGGGTTCGCAAGCGCGAACACGACAGCGTCATCAGCCATCTCTGAAACCCATTCCGGCTCGATGATCCCCGGACCCGACAGCCCGATCAAGACGTCTGCCCCTTCGATCGCTTCACGCGCCCCACCTGAGCGATTGTTCTTATTGCCATAGTCAACAAACCACTGCTTGCTCGGGTGGAGACCGTCGCGAGACGAATCAAGAATTCCTTTTGAATCGACGCCGATGATGTCCCCGACACCAATCTCTGCGAGCAGATGAGCGCATGCAACACCGGCAGCCCCCGTACCGACAATTGTCACAGTGAGGTCAGATAACGGGCGTCCGATCACCTTTGCTGCGTTGAGCAACGCTGCAACGACAACAATCGCGGTCCCGTGCTGGTCATCGTGAAAGATTGGGATGTCGAGCATTTCTTGAAGACGCGCCTCAATCTCGAAACACTCCGGTGCCTTGATGTCTTCAAGATTGATTCCACCGAACGTTGGCGCAATCGCTGCCCCAACCGCAACGACTTCGTCAACAGTTGGAGCATTCACACACACCGGGTAGGCGTCAACTCCACCGAACTGCTTGAACAAAACAGCCTTGCCCTCCATCACTGGCATCGCCGCCTCGGGGCCAATATCTCCAAGGCCAAGAACTGCCGTACCGTTCGAAAGGACCGCAACCGCATTCGACCGACCAGTGAAACGCCATACCGATGATGGCTCTTCGGCGATCTGGGTTGACACACGACCAACCCCAGGGGTGTACGCCATTGCAAGTTCATCGGGCCCCTCGATTGCGGTCCGAGGTGACACGACAATTTTTCCGCCTACATGCAAGTCGAACGTCGTGTCAGATGAACACACGCTGCTCACGCCGGTCAACTTGCCCAGAACGTTGAGCACCTCTTGTTGTTGATGTGAGCTCGAGCATGCAACAAATGCTTCAAGGCCACCATCGACTGGTGCCGACGACCGAACTTCCGCACCCAACTCTGCAACAGCCGCTGATACCTGAGTTGCCTCGACCGCATCACCTGTGATGACCAACGACAATGCATAGCCAGTAGTCGGGCGTGTTCGTCGGGGCGTCGATGCCTCGTCATGAGATGTATCCGATTTCAGATTCATGTTGGGGTCCTCATCTGTGGAGCCCCAGCCGGCCGCTCACCGCCGGTCGGGGCGGAGCTGGCGGGAGTTGTGATTCTCAGCGAATCAGCCGATGTCCCCGCCGGCTCCGAACCCGTACGGGTACGGCGGCGGGAATTCGCGCTGCTGC
>JAYNVD010000063.1:840-5584 GCA_038100275.1 Ilumatobacteraceae bacterium | reverse complement strand
TCCGATAATGACGAGGTCAGTGAGGTCGTGCACGATGTCATCCTTGCTGGCAAGCACATCATTGCAAACCCATCTCGTGTGATCACTGCAGTTCATGACCGCCTCTCGCTGCCCGATGCTCGCTTGGCTGAATTCCCTGAAGCCCCAGCCGAGATCCAAGGTGAGGTCAACGAAGTGATCAAGGTGGTCGAGGCCGCGGTTGCCGAAATCAATCGTCGCCGACGACGATGGCGACGCGGCACCTTCGATTCGATGCTCACCGAGACTCGCGAATTGTTGCTCGACGAAGCCCGAGGGCAGGCAGTCATCGCCGAACTCCGTTCCCGTTTCCGACTTGTCCTTGTTGACGAGTTTCAAGACACCGACAGTGTTCAGTGGGACATCTTCCGCACGGCCTTCCTTGAACATCGATCAGGGCTTACAGCCGTACCGGTTGTTGTGGTGGGTGATCCCAAGCAATCGATTTATCGCTTTCGTGGAGCCGAGCTGTCGGCATATCTCAGCGCCGTTGATTACGCCGACGAAAATGGCGGCGAGCGGTTTCATCTCGACACCAACTATCGATCAGACGCCGAGATGCTGGTGGCGCTCGACCACGTGTTTGCGCAATCGACCTTCGGTAACGATCGAGTCACCTTCGAGGGTGTCCGGCCCGGAAAAGACATGCAGGCATACGGGCTTGACGACGATCGGCCACCGATGCAGATTCGATCGGTCGAGCCACCTCTCAATGAGAAAGGTGTCGTAAACGCGGATACGGCGCGGAGTTGGGTGATTGCTGACGTGGTTCAAGAAGTATCGCGACTTCTCAATGAGACTCGTATCACTCGGCAGCCAGAGCGACCTGCAGAGAAGTTACGTCCATCAGACATCGGCATTGTCGTGAAATCGAATTCTGATGCGGAAACCTTTGCGACGGTCCTTCGATCAGCCGGGATTCCAGCCGTGACAAGCGGAACCGACTCTGTGCTTGAATCACCTGCGGCACGACATTGGAACCTTCTCATTCGCAGCCTGCAGCGACCAACCGATATTCGTCTCGCACGAATGGCAGCGCTCGGCGTGTTTGGAGGCGTCGACGTACGCCGACTTGACGACTTCGATGGTGAAGACGAAGCAGCATTACTTGAACACCAACAGCATCGAGTCCGTGCCCTGACAACCGGTGGCGTTTCACAACTGGTTGCGGTGTTGAGACGATCCGGATTTCAACAGCGAGTTCTCACCGGTCTGGGAGGTGAGCGCTTACTCACCGACATTGAACACATCGCAGAACTGTTGCATGTCGGCACCCGAGGAATTCCTTGTAGTCCAGCCCAACTTGAGACAGCGTTTCAAGAGCTGAAGAAGACCTCGAGTGACCGAGCGGCAGGCGATGTGCTCAATCGTCGCCTCGATCGAGACGACGACACCGTGAGCATCATGACCATTCACAAAGCGAAAGGGCTTGAATTTCCCGTTGTGCTCTGCCCGACGCTGTGGACGAGTACGAGCAGCTCCAAAGGATTACCCCATGCTGAACTCCCAGATGAGGGCGGCCGGAAGTTCAACACCTATTGGGTGACGGGTGGGAAGTCGCAAGCGAAAGCGGTGATGCGGGTAAAACGTTGTGCTGACGCAGAAACAGAAGGCGAGGAGCGTCGCAATCTCTATGTCGCACTCACACGGGCTGTCCACAAACTCGTGTTGTGGACGGTGCCGGGTTACAAGAACGGCAAGCGGCCGCTCAGCGACCTTTTGGAACAGTCCTGTGGGGGAGACCCCTCAAATCTTTCAATTCGAATTCCTGAGGCACTCGAACATGTGCACGTTGACTCCCGTCCAGCGCCGGTGAAGCCAAAGCCTCAACAGATTGACGACTCATCGTTGTTAGTGAGTACGAACGACCGGTCATTTGATGAGCCGTGGAAGGTCTGGTCATTCACTTCGATTGAACGGTCATTGCAGGCCGATGCTGATCGTTCACTGTCAAGAGATGACGCAACTCCTGTCATCGGAGGGCTCGACGAACCCGGCGCAACGAACGACGACGAGTTGCTCGCCGAGCCGAGTGAAATGACCCTGCTTCAGGCAATTCCAGGTTCGGCTGCATTTGGCACGCTCGTACACGTGCTGCTCGAACACCTTGACTTCACGTCGCCGTCGGTCGAAACCGACCTCAGCGAATTGTGTCTCGAACACATGCAGTACCAACCCATCGACTGTGATCCAGGTGTGCTGGCTCAAGGATTGTCCGCGATGTTGAAGGCCCCACTGGGGGGTCCGCTCGGCGATGTGAATCTCGCCTCAATTTCTCGCGACGATCGACTCGATGAACTTGATTTCCTCTTGCCTCTTGCGAGCACCAACGCCGAGACAGTCGCAGGAGTAGTTGTGTCACGATTGCCCGCCGACGACCCATTTCGGCCATGGTTCCAACAGGTCGCTGACGGTCGAGTTGCGGTACCGATTACCGGGATGCTGACCGGTTCGATCGACCTCGTGGCCCGCGTCAATGGTTCGTACTTCATTGCGGATTACAAGACCAACCGAATCGGGAACGATGCCCGATTCACCACGGCCGAAATGGCTGCTGAAATGATCCAGCATGGGTATCCGTTGCAGGCGTTGCTCTACCTCGTTGCATGTAGGAGATTCCTACGACGTCGACAACCAGCACTCAATCCTGATGACGTTCTGCTTGGAGCGGCGTATCTGTTTGTGCGCGGCATGGTTCCCTCGCAACCTTCAGGTGATACCCGCGGTGTGATGTGGTGGCAGCCAGCGGGAGATCTCCTTGATGCAGTTGATGAACTCTTTGGTCGAGGGGAGTCGTCATGACTCGACTCGAGAGTCAGCGTGCACTCGCCGACCGTTTTGAGCCGTGGGTTATTGCTGGAGCAATCTCCCAGCCCGACCTTGCTGTAGCGGTCTCGCTTGCTGAAATATGTGGCGAGGTAGGCGAGCACGAAATCCTCGCTCTTGCCTTTGCGATTGCCGCACCTCAATCGGGTCATACTGCAGTGGACCTCCACCATATTCGTGAAGACACGCTCGCATACGCTGAACTGCGATCACCGAGCGCGGTTATTGATGTTGAGAATCTTCCGTGGCCTGACGACATTGCTGAGTGGTTTGAGCGGCTTGGTGGAAGCCCTTTGGTGACGTCAACACAATCTCCGCTCGTTGTTGACAATGACCTCGTCTATGTGCGGCGCTTCTTTGAGCATGAGTGTCACGTTGCAGACGGTGTGAGAGCGCTGTCGGGTACGAAACTGTTGCGAACCTCATCCGTGCTGGTGAGTGAGGTCCTTGGGCTTACGACGGGCCAGCGACGTGCGGTAGACATTTGCGCTACAACTCGACTCGGCGTGCTCACGGGGCCACCAGGAAGTGGAAAAACCCGAACTGTGGCAGCGCTTGTTGCTGACGAACTCATCAATAGTTCCACTGCTCGCATTGCGCTTGCTGCCCCGACAGGTAAGGCAGCGGCTCGAATGTCAGAGAGCATCTCTGAATCGATCAGCTTGCTTGCAGCGGCTGATGACGTCACAATCGCGTCGACGTCGTTCACAATTCAGACGTTGTCACCATCGACTGTTCATCGGTTATTGGGAGCACGGGCTGATGGCGGATTTAGATACGACGCTCGAAATCCACTTCCCTACGATCTCATCATCATCGACGAAGCCTCGATGCTGTCATTGCCGCTATTCGATGCAGTACTCGATGCGTTGCACCCCTCAGCGAGACTCGTGCTCGTCGGCGATGCAGGCCAGTTGGCGAGTGTTGATGCGGGATCCGTCCTCGGGGATATCGCAGGAACAGACGGCAGCGTTCGTCACTGTGTGGCTGAACTCACTGAGACGCATCGATTCCCCGCTAACAGCATTATCGGTCGGTTCTCGACAGCGGTGCTCATCGGCGATGAACAGGCCGCAATGGCCGTCCTTGATGAAATTCCAAGTCCTTCTCGCGCCGATGACACCCAGCACGACGGCATGTTGCTCGAGATCGTCGAGCAAGCCGCTGACGTCGAAGCATTCATGCGGCAGCACGCGCTGAATCTTGTGACGAAGGCTCGTGATGGTGATATTGCTTCGGCCCTACAGCAACTCAACGAGTTCCGCGTGTTGTGCGCGCATCGACGCGGACCATTTGGTGTCGACCACTGGAATTCGTTGAACGAGCAACTCCTTGAGGGTGAAGGTGTGCGCACCCGTGGTTGGTATTTCGGTCAGCCAGTCATGGTGACGAGAAATGAACCAACTCAGTTGCTCTTCAATGGTGACGTTGGAGTCGCTATTGCTGATGGCGATCGTCTTCGAATTGCCTTCGGCTCAACAGACCCGCACCTCGTTGAACCGACGGCGTTGGCTGACCATGCGACTGTGCATGCAATGACGATTCATAAAAGCCAGGGATCGGAGTTCGACCACGTTGTTGTTGTGCTTCCGCCTGAACAGTCTCGTCTTGCGACGCGAGAGTTGCTCTATACGGCAGTCACGAGGGCTCGTCGGAGAGTCACGCTCGTGGGGTCGCGAGCAGCAGTGTTCGCTTCGTTGAAGAGCTCGGAGCGCAGAGTCAGTGGCTTACGAGCACGACTACGCGGTTAGCTAGAACTCGAGTAATTCGTCTACGACGTCAGCCCACTGACCGCACTAATTCAATGGCGGTTTTGGTGCACGGGGAAGGCCGAGTAGCCGCTCGCCGACAAGATCACGCTGCACCTCGCTTGATCCTCCAGCGATGCGCATTCCGGGGG
>JAYNVD010000063.1:0-830 GCA_038100275.1 Ilumatobacteraceae bacterium | reverse complement strand
TGTGTTGAACCCCCCGCTTGGCGATTGCGGGGGTAAAAAAAACACGACTCGGTGTCGTCACCGTGCAACATTGCGTCGGCACCGTTCTGGTTGAGAAGTGTCCTGCTGAGTTGGGTCTCGAACTCGGTCATCGCAAGTTTCGAAAGAGGGCCGAGCCTTGGATTAGTGCCCGATCGGTCAAGTAACCGTCGAAGTGCAAACCCGCGGTCCAAAAGTTCCTGCGGGGATCCGTTACGTAGGCGAGTGAGGCGACGATCAAGCCTGATCGATGCTGCACCTACCGCTGCACGTTCGTCGGCGAGAACACTTGTTGCAACTTGCCAACCGGAGTGAAGTTCGCCAAGGAGTCCTGCGGGCTCAACTCTCGCGCCATCGAGAAATACCTCGCAAAACTCATCGTCACCCGTCATCTGCTTAATAGGACGGATATCGATGCCGTCTTGCATCATGTCGATCAACATGAATGAAATTCCTCGCGCCCCCCGAGTGCTCGGGTCGGTGCGGGCAAGCAAGATGCCCCACTGAGAGACTTGAGCGGTGCTGGTCCAGATTTTCTGACCGGTGATTCGCCAGCCATCGCCGTCGGATTCTGCGACGGTGCGCAGGCTTGAAAGATCCGATCCCGATTCAGGTTCAGAGAACAGTTGGCACCAAATGTTTGATCCATCGATGATGTGAGGCAAGTGTTCGTTGACTTGATCTCGGGTGCCGTATGCCCGCAATGCACCTGCGGTGAGCACGAAGCCTTGAAAGTTTGCGTACGGAGCAATTCCTGCCCTGGCGCATTCTTCGTACCAGACAACCGAGTGCGCCTCGGAGAGACCTTGGCC
>JAYNVD010000020.1:0-31367 GCA_038100275.1 Ilumatobacteraceae bacterium | reverse complement strand
CTCAACATCAAGGCGGCACCGGTAGCATTTTTCATATGCCGCAGCAGTGGAGTCCGTCCTCATGGAAAGAACATCCGATCAAGCAGCAACCTGCTTGGCCAGATGAAGCTGCCTACGATCGCGCACTGAAGAACATTTCCTCTATGCCGCCTCTCGTATTCGCCGGCGAAGCGAGATCACTCCAGGCCAACCTTGCAAAAGTCGCAGCCGGAAATGCATTCCTCCTGCAAGCAGGCGACTGCGCTGAAAGTTTCGAAGAGTTCTCTGCCGACAATATCCGAGAGAAACTGCGGGTCATTCTTCAGATGGCGGTCGTCCTCACCTATTCAATGGGAGTCCCGGTCGTCAAGGTGGGGCGCATCGCAGGACAGTTCGCAAAGCCTCGCTCTTCAGACACCGAAATGGTCGGTGACCTCGAACTGCCGTCATTCCGGGGTCACATCGTCAACGACCCAGCAACTACCGAAGCAGCACGACTCCCAGATCCTGAGCGACTCGTTCAGGCGTACCACCAGTCAGCATCAACATTGAACCTTGTTCGAGCGTTCACTAAGGGTGGATTCGCAGCCCTTGATCGAGTGCATTCATGGAACCAAGAATTCGTTGCATCCAGTGAAGAAGGCCGCCGTTACGACAACATGGCGACCGAGATCGACCGTGCGCTTCGTTTTATGAGTGCGATCGGAATGGACACCGACACGAATAGCAATCTCCGCGAGGTCGATGTCTGGACGAGCCACGAGGCGCTCCTGCTTGGCTACGAAGAGGCGCTCACTCGACGTGATTCAACCAGCGGCAACTGGTACGACTGTTCTGCACACATGCTGTGGATTGGTGAACGCACACGAGATCTTGACGGCGCACATATCGAATTCCTGCGTGGAGTCAGCAACCCGATTGGCTGCAAGGTTGGGCCATCAATGACTGGCGACGAAGTGATCGCCCTCTGCGAAGCGCTCAATCCGGCGATGATCCCTGGACGTCTCACCCTCATCACTCGTATGGGTGCTGACATCATCGAAGAACGCCTTCGTCCGCTTCTTCGTGCGGTGAAAGATGCCGGACACCCCGTCGTCTGGGCGTGCGATCCAATGCATGGAAATACCTTCACCGCAGAGAACGGGCGCAAAACCCGTCACCTTGACGCAGTGATCGCAGAGATCGAAGGTTTCGTTCGTGCTCACCGAGCCGAGGGAACGTGGCCAGGGGGTATTCACGTCGAACTCACCGGCGATGATGTCACTGAATGCCTCGGAGGAGTCGATGCGCTCACCGACAGCGATCTCGACAGTCGATACGAAACGATCTGCGATCCTCGACTCAACGCTCGCCAAGGCCTTGAACTTGCGTTCCGGACAGCTGAATCAATCCGAGACTCGCTCCCCACAGTGAACTCCTGATCATCATGGGCGCCTTGGACCGAGTCACCACGTGGCCGGTACCCAATTGCGCCGCTGCCATCGTCACCGCACGAGGCCAGCAGACTCCCACAACCTTCGCGACGACCGGCGACTCATCGCAGCAATTCCGATTGGCCTCACTCAGCAAGACGATCACCGGACTCACTGCGCTCATCGCTGTTGAAGAAGGTTCTCTCGCGCTCGATGAGCCACTCAACCCGGCGAAGTGCTCGGTGACCATTCATGAGGGAACAACCCTGCGGCATCTTCTCGCACATGCAAGCGGACTCCCCTTCAATGGCGAATCACCAATTGCTGCACTTGCACGACGCAGGATTTATTCAAATACGGGCATCGAACTCGTTGCCGAACTCATCACCGCAGCGACGGGTATCGCGTTTGCCGACTACCTCCGCGAAGCGGTATTCGAGCCACTCGAAATGTCGTCAACTGAACTGCGCGGCTCACCAGCCTTCGCCATGTGGTCAACACTCACCGATATGACCGCTCTTATCGGTGAACTCATCAAACCTTGCCTCATCAGTGCCGCAACACATCGCGACTTCATCACCGAACAATTTGCCGGAATTGCTGGCACCATTCCCGGGCTTGGCCGATTTGACCCCTGCCCATGGGGGCTTGGCGCAGAGCTCAGGGGCACGAAACAGCCACACTGGACTGGCTCACAGAACGATGCGTCAACCTTCGGTCATTTCGGCGGCGCCGGCACAATGATGTGGGTTGACCCAACGATCGCCACCGGAGTCGTTGCACTCACCGATCGCCCATTCGACGAATGGGGTGACGAAGCAATCACACTGTGGTCTCAACTGTCCAATGCAGTGATCGACGACATTCACCACATTGAGGCAGTGTCGTGACAACGATTGGGCCGATCATCTTCCGAGCAGGAGATCGAATCTGCTGGAAAGCAACAGGCGATGATGGCCTGCCACTGCGCAGATACGGCTTTATCAGCGGACGCCCAAACCCGAACGGCCGCGTCGTCGTCATGTTCGACGGTGACCTCAAGGGCGAGACCGTTGTCGCGGTCAAGGAAATTGAACCCGTCAGCATCATGACCGTTGACCTCATCATCGATGACCTCGAACTCCTCGACGACCCGACCCTTCGGCAGGCACTCGTTGGGCTTTGGTCATCAGAAGCTGAACTCGCTGGCCTCGTCGTTGAAAACATTGTGCAACTTGGCACCGGCGTGCGGGATGTCACCGGGCTTGGATACGCCCTCGCTGAACTGCACTCTGCGGGCGAGCTGTATGTGCTGAGAGCAGTGATTGATTCTGCGTACATCACCGTTCGAGCAGATATTCCACGGCGCTTTGAACGACAACGCCGCTGACCCGAAGGCCAGCGGCGAAGCGTCAGAATGTAGAAGACGTGTAAGCGTTCAGGAAAGACGCTCGACGATCATGGCCATGCCCTGACCACCACCAACACACATCGTCTCGAGACCGTACTGCTTGTCAGTTGCCTGCAGGCCGTGAATGAGAGTGGTCATGATGCGGGCACCGGTCATGCCAAATGGGTGTCCAACAGCAATTGCGCCTCCGTGAACATTCAACTTCTCGTAAGGAATGCCAAGGTGCTTCGCTGAAGGAACCACCTGAGCGGCGAATGCCTCGTTGATCTCGACAAGATCGATATCGTCCATCGTCATTCCCGCACGACCGAGCGCCTGACGGCTTGCTTCGATCGGGCCAAGACCCATGATCTCTGGGTTCAAACCTGAAACACCAGATGAAATGATGCGGGCAAGAGGCGTGAGCCCAAGCTCAGCTGCCTTGCGATCGCTCATCACCATGACCGCTGCTGCGCCGTCGTTCAACGGGCACGAGTTACCGGCCGTGATTTCACCGTCGGGGCGGAACACTGGCTTCAGACCAGCAAGACCCTCAGCAGTGGTTCCCGCACGAGGACCATCGTCAGCCGAGACAACGGTGCCATCAGGAAGGGTCACAGGAATGATCTCGTCTGCCCAGAAGCCGTTCTCGACGTTTGCCACTGCACGCTGCTGTGAGAGAGCTGCGAACTCATCCATCTCTTGACGGCTGACGTTCTCGACTTCGCGAACATTCTCTGCGGTCTGACCCATTGCGATGTACATATCGGGCAGACCTGATGGTGCAGCCCAGGTTCCCTGTCCGCCACCTGCACGAGCAGCGGTGCGCTCCCCTGCTGAAGAAAAGATGCCGTTCGGAGCGGTATCGCTCGCACCTGATGCGTAGCGGCTCACTGTCTCAACACCTGCAGCGATGAAGCAATCACCTTCACCTGCCTTGATGGCATGTGCAGCCATACGGATCGTCTGCAACGACGATGAGCAGTAACGGTTCACGGTCACGCCAGGAACATCGTCAAGACCTGCAAGAACAGCGGTGATTCGAGCGATGTTGAACCCTGCTTCACCTGCGGGCTGGCCACAGCCCATGATGAGGTCTTCAACATCAGATGCCGAGACACTCGGCACTTTCGCCATCAACGCCTTCACAATCTGCGCTGACAGATCATCGGGACGAATCGATACGAGCGAGCCCTTGGCGGCACGGCCGATTGGGCTACGGGCGGTTGCAACAATCACTGCTTCAGTCATGTCGCCACCTTAGTGATCTAAAGGTCTCAGAACCACACTCGCAGGCCACCGATTCACTGCAATAAATGGGCGTCGGTTAGTGGGTATCGACGACGGTGAAGGCCTCCGCGAATGAGCCCTCCCCGAAACCTGCCATTCGGGCCGTCTCAGCATTCCACTCGCGGACCCTCTCAACCATCGCAGATGGATCTCTGTGCTGGCTTTCATGGCACAGAAGCGCCGAGATTTTCCTGTCGATCTGAGGGGTGATATCGACAAAATCATCTGGCTCAGGATGGCCCATCACCCAGATCTCATCGACTGACCACGGCTTGAGACCATCGGTGAGTAGGTCCGTAAATGCATATGGGTTTCGAGCGTCTGGATACACAGCAGCAATCGCCGACTGCGCAACCGCAAGATGATCGGGATGACTCGCATAAATCCGCCGAAGGTTCAGCGCTGGTGACTGCGTCAGCACGACCTGCGGACGGTGTTCACGAATCACCCTCGAGAGGTCGTGGCGAAGTTCGAGTCCTGATTCGACAGCACCATCCATCCAACCGAGGAATACAAGATCGCTCACACCGACCAACTGAGCGGCATTCGTTTGTTCTTCACGACGGATCGTCGCCATCTTCGGGCGAGGAATGGAATCATCAAAACCGCCCGCCTGACCGTCGGTCACAATGCAATACGTCACCGATGCGCCACGGTCGGTGAGGTTCGCAACTGTTCCGGCAGCACCAAAATCGACATCATCAGGATGGGCAGTAATCACCAACGCGCGGTCAATCTCATCAAGGCTCAGCACGACCCACACCCTAGAACCGATCTACGCTCCCGCCATGGACGAGGTGACCTTTCAACCACCGGCTGGGCTTCCGGATATCTCCGTTATGGAATTCTGGACAGCCCCTCGAGCAGAGCGCTACGAGGCATTCCGAGCGTTACGGAATACACCGGGCCTTCCGAAATTTCCCGAACGATTTCTTGAGGGATCACCTTTTCCGCCGGGGCCGGGCTACCACGCGGTGACTCGCCATGAAGATGTGTGGGCTGCAAGTAGGAACCCAGAGCTGTTTTGTTCGGGACTTGGTTCGAACATCACCGACCTCCCACAAGAGCTCAATGAGTTCTACGGGTCGATGATCAACATGGACGACCCAAAGCACTTTCGACTTCGTTCAATTGTCTCCAAAGGGTTCACACCAAAACACGTGACCGACCTCGAAGACATCATTAGGTCAAAAGCAAAAGAGATCATCGCTCGGATGGTCGCCAATAACCCCGATGGCACAGCCGACTTCGTCGACCAATTTGCTGGTCCACTTCCCCTCGAAATCATCTGCTCAATGATGGGCATTCCTGAATCTGACTACGCCTCAATCTTTGAGTGGACAAACACCATCCTTGGCGCAAGTGACCCTGAATTCGGTGGCACCTATGAACGGCTCATGGAAGTGTCGCTCGAAATCTTTGCCTACGCCCAAGAACTTGGGGAACGCAGCCGTTCAAATCCTGGCGACGACATCACTTCTGCACTAATGGCCGCCGAAGTCGACGGTGACCGCCTCTCTCCGCAAGAGTTCGGCTCGTTCTTTATTCTTCTCGTCGTCGCCGGTAACGAAACGACGCGCAACGCTCTCACCCATGGCCTGCACGCTCTCACCCATAACCCCGACCAGCGAGAGCTTTGGTTCAACGACTTCGATACTCACGCAAAGACTGCTGTCGAAGAAATTGTTCGGTTTGCAACACCGGTAATCCACTTCCGCCGAACGGTCACCGCCGACACCGAACTTGGCGGACAACAACTTTCAGCCGGCGACAAAGTCGTGTTGTTCTATTCGAGCGCAAACCGGGACGAACGTGTATTCGAAGATGCGGACAAGTTTGTGATTACCCGACCCACGCAGCCGACGCAGGTTGGCTTCGGTGCCGGTGGCCCCCACTTCTGTCTCGGCGCGAACCTGGCGCGGCGCGAACTCATCATCGCATTCGAAGAATTGCACCAGTCTCTCCCCAACCTTCGCAGCACAGGAGAACCTGACTACCTTCAAAGCAACTTCATTAACGGCATTAAACGGCTTCCCTGCGCATGGAATTAGACGACACCACCACACAGAATCTCTCGAACCCGACACGTGTTCGCTGGGTCGATGCGCTCACGACCGCCGGTTGGTGCATGTGGCTTGCGTATCTCGGCATCATCGCCATCGAATTACGTCGAGCATTCGCAATCACTACCTCAAGTTTCGAAGATGGTGTGTGGGGTCAACGAGTGGAGACAGTCTCATTCGTGGCAATTCCACAGAACAGCATCGTGCTCGTCGCAGCAGCCCTGTGTCTCGCCATTGCAAGCATCGTGTGGTCTGGAATTCACCCAGATGACAAACCTCCACGCCAATCGCTTCAGCGCCTTGCCACCATGGTCGGCGGCGTGGCATTCGTGGTCATCGGCCTCGCGCTCCTCGGCATTGGTGGCATCCCATTTCGATACGCAGACCCACTTGCTGATCTTGGCGCTCTCGTCGGCCGAATTGCGGGAATTGCAGTCGCCGCCGCATGTCTGCGCCTTGCGCGACTCGCTACTGGCGACTAGCGACGCGTCATGTGCCGAGATCGCCGGCGATGAAATGCCGACGGCACAAGAGTTCGTAACGAACCACGTCGCCGAACATCTTCTGGGCTCCAGGGGCGACGGTGTCACCTACAACCACGGTCTCGCCTTCATAGACGATGAAGTCGTTGACCACACGAGCATTGTGAGTGGCCCGACTGCCACACCAACATCGAGCCTCAACCTGCAACGGCACTCGATCATCAGCGACTTCCAGCATGCGCTTCGTTCCATCGAACAGCAAGCCGCGGAAGTCAGTGATCAACCCGAATGCGTAAACGTCGACTTCCATGTCATCGACAACTTTTGCAAGTTGATCGATTTGTTCGATGGTGTAGAACTGGACTTCATCGCACACCATGTAGTGCAGCGGCCACTGCTTCAACGCAAGCTCATAGATGTCAAGTTCAGGAGAGACATGAATAGCCGGCGCCGAAACACCCAGCCGGCTCGAAACCTGTTGACCTTCGCGATCAAGACACGTCAGCAGCAACCCGTATAACTCTCTGGTCGCGAGGTTGTGATGGATCTGCAAGGCCAGGGTGCTCTTCCCTGAACCCATCGTTCCGAAGCTGAAGCGGAGCGTTCCCATCGCTTCGCACACTAGTGGGCAGGTGTCGCATTGCAGTCACGGTAATGGCGACCACATTGTCCACCCGGTAGGTAACTCTCTGTGCAATGCTCGAGGCGACATCAAACGCTAGAGAGAAAATGTGTGTCGAACACGACTGGCGCATGGCTCGCTGACTAGCGTCTTGTTGAACACAGAACACCACATAGAGGTGATTGGGAAAGGGGACCCAAATGACCGACACGATCGACCAAGCTGAGGCAGCAGAGGTTCTCGACCGACTGGTGATCCGATTCGCTGGCGACTCCGGTGACGGCATGCAGCTCACAGGAGATCGATTTACATCGGTGAGTGCATCGTTTGGTAACGACCTGTCAACGTTCCCAGACTTCCCGGCTGAAATTCGCGCCCCTGCCGGAACAGTGAATGGTGTGTCGAGCTTTCAGGTACAGATCTCCGATCACGACATCACCACCCCGGGTGATGAACCAAATGTTCTCATTGCGATGAACCCTGCCGCATTAAAGGCAGACCTTCACCGCCTTGAGCAAGGCGGAACTCTTATCGTCAATACCGATGCGTTCGACGAACGCAACCTTGAGAAAGCCGAATACACATCAAATCCACTTGATGACGACACGGTGACCGGCTACCGAGTTCTCCGCGTACCAATGACATCAATGACGAAAGAGGCATGCGAGCCACACGGCGTGAAACAACGAGATGCCGAGCGATCAAAGAACTTCTTTGCCCTCGGCCTTGTCTCGTTCATGTACTCTCGGCCAACCGAACCGACGCTGGAGTGGATCGCCGACAAGTTCGGGAAGAACGAGCAGGTTGCAGCCGCAAACACTGCCGCATTCAAAGCCGGTTTCAACTTTGGCGAAACCACTGAGATGGTGGGCCAACGCTACGAGGTAAAGCCAGCAACCCTTCCAGCAGGTGAATACACCTCTATCACTGGAAATACCGCCCTCGCATGGGGGCTCATTGCTGCAGGGCAACTTGCTGATTTGCCTGTCACACTTGGGTCGTATCCGATCACCCCGGCAAGCGACATCTTGCACGAACTGTCCAAGCACAAGAACTTTGGAGTGCGCACGGTCCAGGCAGAAGACGAGATCGCCGCCATTGGCGTTGCACTCGGAGCCTCATTCGCAGGCCACCTTGGAGTGACGACGACATCAGGCCCCGGTGTAGCACTCAAAAGCGAAACCATCTCGCTCGCGGTGTCAATCGAACTGCCAATGATCATCATTGACATCCAACGTGGTGGCCCATCGACTGGTCTCCCGACAAAGACCGAGGCCTCTGACCTCAACCTTGCGATTTATGGTCGCCATGGTGAGGCTCCTCTTCCTGTGGTTGCGACGAAGAGCCCAGCTGACTGCTTTGATGCCGCCATCGAAGCAGCACGGATTGCCTTAAAGTACCGCACTCCCGTGATTCTCCTTTCAGACGGGTACATCGCGAACGGTTCAGAACCATGGAAACTTCCCGATATCTCGACCTACGAGAAAATTGCCGTGCCGTTCGCAACCGAAACCAACGGCACTGATTCTGAAGGCCGCGATGTATTCCACCCATATCTCCGAGACCCAGAAACGCTCGCTCGTCCATGGGCGATTCCTGGAACCCCTGGCTTGATGCACCGAGTTGGTGGCCTCGAAAAGCAAGATGTCACGGGCAACGTCAACTACACCCCTGAAAATCACGCCCGTATGGGCGAATTGCGGGCCAACAAAGTTGACGGAGTCGCTCGAGACTACGGCGCAACCGAGGTCATGGGTGACGAAGATGCCGACGTCTGCATTGTTGGCTGGGGATCGACGTGGGCGGCAATCGACTCGGCCGTGCAGCGCACGCGTCGCACTGGAACCAAAGTCGCTTGGGTGCACATTCGCAACGTGTTCCCACTACCGAGTGATCTCGGAGACATCCTCCGCCGCTACAAGCGGGTGATCGTTCCTGAACTCAACCGAGGACAGCTCTGCAACATGTTGCGGGCCAACTATCTCGTTGATGCCCAGCCACTGTCAAAGGTTGCAGGCCTGCCATTTTCAGCCAGAGAAATACAACACGCCATCACGGAAGGAGGCCAGTCATGAGCGATACCGCAGTGACCCTCACCACCAAGAAGGACTGGGCAAGCGACCAAGAGGTTCGCTGGTGCCCGGGATGCGGTGACTACGGCATCCTGCAAGCCGTTCAGCAAGTCATGCCAGATCTCGGCGTTGCCCCCGAGAACACCGTATTCGTCTCAGGAATCGGTTGCTCGAGCCGCTTCCCGTACTACATGAACACCTACGGCATGCATTCGATCCATGGTCGAGCGCCAGCCATCGCAACCGGTGTTGCTACCGCTCGGCCCGACCTTGATGTATGGGTGATCACCGGCGACGGCGACGGACTTTCAATCGGCGGAAACCACCTCATCCATGCATTGCGACGAAATGTCAACCTGACCATCTTGATGTTCAACAACCGCATCTACGGGCTCACCAAAGGCCAGTACTCGCCGACGTCGTATGTCGGCAAGGTGACGAAGTCAACACCATTCGGCTCGATTGATCCGCCATTTAACCCACTTTCGGTAGCCCTCGGTGCGGAAGCATCATTTGTTGCTCGCACCCACGACCTTGACCGTCAGCACATGATGGAAACCTTCAAAGCTGCTCATGCGCATCGTGGAGCGTCGTTTGTAGAGATTTACCAGAACTGCAACGTATTCAATGATGGTCAATTCAATGACATCACCAAGCGGTCAGTGCGCGATGACATGATGATCAACCTTGTTCACGGTGAACCCATCACCTTCGGTTCAGAAGTCGCCAAGGGCGTCACGATGGGCGACGATGGAACATTGCAAATCGTCAATATCGACGACGTTGGAATCGACAAGATTCTGGTTCACGACAAGCACCATCATTCCCCATCCCTCGCTTTTGCGTTGGCTCGACTCAACCAGGACGACAACTCTCCAACCCCATTCGGCGTGTTCCGGGCGGTTGAACGTCCCGAATATGCAAGCGAAGTGTCGGCACAGGTTGCGATGGCATCAGAGAAGGCGGGAGCCCCAGACATGGGTGCGTTGTTGCGTTCAAATGGAACCTGGGTGGTTGACTGATCGAGCCGAATACCTCGGTTTACTCAATTACGAAGTGCGCAACTTCTATCGACAATGACCTACGGGGTAGCTGCCAGCAACTCATGACGTTGGCGTAGCTGTGTGCCAGCGCGTACGAGCCACAAGCTGCCGAGTGCCGTCACCATCGCGATCCCACCAAGAATTGGCACGAACGAGTCAACCGCCTTGTTGATCGTGCTGACGAGGAGTGGATTCATCATGCCGACGTAGGCCACCGCGTAAAACGATCCGGTGAGGGCTCCCCGGTCTTCAGGACGACAAATGATGTCGACAAATCGAAGGCCGGAGGTCATTGCGAACCCTGACGCGGCCCCCATGAGAACTGCTGCACCGAGAACCAATACCCAAACATCAGTGGCGAACGCAATAGCGCCCAACGCGGTTCCGGTTGCACCACTTGCAAGAGCGAGAGGTGCGCCTCGATACGGACCGATTCGACCGACGAGGGCCTGAGCAGGAAGCGTGGACCAGGTCACCATGAAGCCGAGTACACCCGAGATCAGCACCGCAATGCTTGGCATCACTGGCTTGAGCAATATCGGAAACAGGCCGAACACGAGTGACGGCATTCCGAAGACTCCTAATGCAGTAGGTGCGATCACCACGGCGAAATCGCGGCCGGTTCCCTTCGGCATACCCAGATTTGGCCGAATTTTTCTTGAGGTATCGCGACTTACTGTCTCCGGTGCCCCGATAGTCAGCCACAACGCCATGACGATCAATGCGAGGTGGAGGAGGTACGGAATGACGAGTGGAGCTGGACCCCACTGACCAATCACGGCAGCAACAACCGGGCCCGATCCAAAACCGACGAACATGACGGCCGTGATCTGTCGCGTGGTCAGCATTGGGTTGTTGCTTCCAACCTCTTGCGTCCACGCGCTCGCAACGACGAACACGATGCCTGACACCACTCCGAGCATGAACCTTCCGAGATACAGCATGCCGACGGTCGTGCCTCCAAACATCATCACGAGGCTTGCCGCTCCCGATAGCGCAACCCCCGGAAGAATGACGACGCGTCGTCCGAGAACATCTGATGCCGGACCTGAAAAGACGAGAGCCGGGGCGAGACCAATCGGGTAGATCGCGAACAGCGCGGTAAGCGTCCAGGTGCTGAGACCCAATCGGTCTTCGTAGATGAGAAATAGCGGGGTAGCAACGTTTGTCCCGAAGCCAACGGCAAACAGCGTGAAGAGGATTCGGAATTTCGCGGAACGCACACAGCGAAACTAGACCCGATACCACCGTAGGTCTCTACTGGAGTAGGTTCATCGGTGGGTCGTTATTGATGAAGACACCAAATGGCTAGTTGACGATGATTCCCTACCCCCGCCGAATCCTGCTGAGTGCCGTTGCTCTCACAGCTGCGGCATGCCTTACCACTGGGGTTTCGGCCGCCCCGGCTGATGACAATGTCGATGTGGTCGTGCCGGCTCCCCCATCGCTCAACTTCGCTGATAACGACCCCTGGCAACACCCTGTTCGGCCTCCAATCTGCAACGAAGCACAACTCGAGATGGGTGACGTCAGAGCTTGCGTTGTTCGCACCTATGGCAACGCCGCAGAGAACGGTTGGGCGATTCCCCCTGCGCCAGGCTCTGGGGATGCGTCATCATGGGTATGGAACGGATATAGCTACCGGGGCTCGCCTGCGCTCGCCGAATGGGAATCCGAACAACTCATCTCGAATGCTCAACGAATTGGCGATGTCTACGTCGGGGATTTCGTCTCGCACGTGGATATTGCCGCATTATTTGAAGGGTTTCTCATCGAAATTGTCGCTCGCGGATATGACCTGAGAGACGCCACCGCTTATGGATTTAGGTGCACCAACGCGTCCGGCGGTTGGTCATGCCCGAACGGCCAGATCAGTGACCTCTCATTTCATGCGTGGGGCCTTGCGTTCGACATGAACTCCGATGCGAATCCAATTGTCACCCACCGCCACCCTTCGGGTGGGAATGCCTGCGAGATCGCCGTCGAAACCGACATGCCGCAATGGGTCATCCAAACTGCAGAAAAGTGGGGGCTCTACTGGGGTGGTTACGGCTGGGGCGATGGCTGTACGACTCCATCGACATCTGCATATCGAGATCCACCTCACTTTGAGTTTCGTGGAACCCCTGAGATCGCAGATCAAATTCTCAAGTTCAACCTTCGTAACGACCCTGATCTTGGCTGTTATGACGTTGTTGATCTCGACGGCAACGAACGCATGATCTGCAATCGAGAATTCACGGTAGAGCCAGGCTGGCGTGTTGCGATCAACCCCGGAGCACCTGAGGGGGCAACTGCAGCTCTGGTCAACCTCACTGCCACCTCCGTCGACAGCAGCGGATTTTTTTCACTTGAGTCGTGTGCCTCTCGATCAACTGCTTACCCAGAGACGTCAAATGTCAACTTCGTCACAGGCCAAGACGTTGCGAATCTCGCCATCATCCCTCTCGACACAAGTGGACGATTCTGCCTCTTTCATTCGTCCCAGGCACATGGGATAGTCGACGTGATTGCATTCTTGTCGCCAACTGCCAGTCCTTCGGCCCTCAAGTTGGAACCACAGTCTCCAACCCGAATTGTTGACACTCGGTCACGCTCTGCGTGCGATACGACCAGCACTTGCGGGGTGCAGCCCGTCAAACATGAAGCCACCCTCATCATCTCGAATGCTCCTGATGTGCCCTATCTTGCGAATCTGACCGTTACCCGATCCACAGCACCCGGATTTATCAGCGCAGGCGGTTGCACCTCAATCACCTCATCTGGTGGTGTACCCGAATGGTCGAATCTCAACTACCGGACAGAAGAGGACCGAGCGAATCTCGCCATTATCAGACCCGACGATGCAGGATCGTCGTGCGCATATTCATGGGGAGGAACAGACCTCATTGTCGATGTTCTCGGAACTCTGTCGGACGACGAGGAAGAGGGACTCGGGCTCACACTCGTCGAGCCTGAACGAATTCTCGACACCCGCCGCTGCGCTGATTCAGTCTGCTCTTACGGCATCGATAGGTCAGAAGTGCTTCACATCGGAGTTGATACCGATGCTCCAGTCGTTGCGGTCAATGTCACCGCAACGGATGCACTCGAGTGGGGGTTCGTCACCATTGACCGGTGCTCAACCCTCGAGGCACTCACCGGGCCACCGGAAACCTCAACCGTCAATATCGAAAAAGGGTCGACTGCTGCGAACCTCACCTTCGCCGAAGTTGAAAACGGTGAAATCTGTGCATGGTCGTACGGTCGCACTCATCTCATCATTGACGTCCAGGCCGAATTGCGAGCTAATGGAGATCTCGGAATTGTTCTCGATGACCCCGTCCGCGTCTACGACGGGCGAAAAGGCTGAAACTGGCTCGTCACTCAGTACGAGCGTTCGCTCGATCTTGATAAAACTCTTCGAGACGCCGGTCACCGTCATTTCCGAACAGAAGATGCGCAACTTCGGCGAGCCCCTCAGAACCAACAAACTCCTCGTCCGGTACGACGAGATCGATCTTTGACCGTCGCCTCATGAAGTCGTCGAGTTTGACAATCATTTCGTGCTCTGCAGCGTTGTGAAGTTCCACCCGAAGGTAATCAGCCGATGCCATGACATCAGTCGCCATAGTTGGGTCGTCGCGAATTTGTTCAAGCATGTCGAAGGCTCGTCGCCCGTAGCGCCTCCACAGCCGCACCGATAGCGGCTCGGTATCCGGCTTTGTTCGCATGTCATCGAGATGAATGAGATGCGCCTGTCGGAAGAACTCGGCACGGCTGGCAGGGTCGGGTTCACCAAACCAATTGCGGTGGTCGTCCTCAAGTGCAACCCCTAACGACTCAATTTCTGCTGCGACTTCACTTCCCACGTTGAGGCAGTCGGTGAGCTTGCCCCCGAACACGGTGACCACACCCTGCTCCTTGTCACTTTCGACCTCATGCCGGCGGCTCAGCGATGTCCATTCTTTCGATCGCCAGTCGTCTGAACCTTCACCTTCGACTTTCACCACAAGAGGACGCACACCACTGCGTTCGGCGATGATGTCACTCGTTTCCAAGGGCTTTGACAGGTTCATTCGGGCATTGATTTGCTCGAGCAGGAATGAGCGATCGTCATCATTCACCGCCGTGAACGGTTCATCAACGCGGGTGTCGGTCGTGCCAATCACTGAACGCCTTCCCATCGGGATCACATAGAAGAGACGTTGGCTGTCATCAAAGAACGCGAGAACACGATCGTGATCGGTTGTCGTTAAACGGGGCACGACAAGGTGAATACCCTTCGAATACACGATTCGGTGCTTGGTTGATGTTCCCCACGACTCATTGAGCCCATCAACAAATGGTCCTGCAGCATTCACCAACGTTGTTGCAGTTGCAGACATTTCTCGACCCGAATCAACATCGCGGAGATGTACGTGCCATCGCCCATCACGGCGCTCAGCTGAAACAAGCTCGACGTAATTTGTTGTAATTGCTCCCGCTTCAAATGCCGAGCGAATAAACGAAAAGACAAAGCGTGAATCGTTGTCAATGAGGTACGCATCTTGATACTGAATTGCACCTCGGGCAGTTTCTGTCGAAATTGCTGGTTCTGCGTTTTCTAGACGCTGACGCGAAAAAACCTTTGGGGGTTTGGTTCCAAAACGCCCGATCGCCCAATACGCAGTTGCACCGAGCCCTGCAAACCATGGCCGATATGGAGCGCTTCGATCAAGCGTCGCAAGGAACCCGATCTCTCTCACGTTGTCCGGGTATGCCTTCATCAACGCATTTCGAGACCGGCACAGTCCGTACACAAGGCCGAGTTCGTAGTTCTCTAAGTATTTGAAACCACCCCAAACCAAGTTCGATGACTCCTGGGAAGTGAACGCGCCGAAATCTCCTCGATCAACAAGCGCAACAGAAGCCCCCCGACCAGCGAGAGCAGCCGCAGAGACAGCACCATTAATTCCACCGCCAACGACCAGGACGTCGAAATGACCGCCATCAAGGCGTCGAAGGTTTTCGGAGCGCTGCGCCACACCTATAGCGTTCCACGCAATTTGCATGAAGCCAACACCGAGCCCACTCGATTCGACACCGAGTTGTCCGGCGAAGTATCGATAAGGACGTGACAGATCTCTCCCTCCTCGAAGGACTCGCTACGACTCGAGCGATTCGCCGATACACAGACGAACCGATTCCTGACGCAGATCTCAACAAAATGTTGTTTGCAGCGACACGAGCTCCGTCTGGTTCGAACCGTCAACCATTCAGGTTCATGGTCTTCAAAGATTCAGAACGCTCCATACACGTAAAGCAGATCATCGCCGAGGGCGCCCAAACCATGTGGAATTCAAAACGTTCGGATGATGGATACGACAGTGGCTCGGGAACTCAAGATGACTCACCGAAAGCACGCATGGCACGAACCATGCAGCACTATGTTGACCACTTCGCCGAGGTCCCGGTGCTCGTTCTTGCGTGTCTCATCCGATATCGAGACCCATCCCCTTCCGAAGGGGCGTCGGTGTACCCCGCCTGTCAGAACTTGTTGCTCGCTGCCCGGGCGCTTGGCTACGGAGGTGTGCTCACCGGTTTTCAGGGATTTGTTGAAAATGAACTTCGCTCATTTCTTGAGATTCCTGACGAGGTTGCGCTTGCAGCGACAATCACCCTCGGAGTTCCCGAGGGTTCTCATGGTCCTGTTCGGCGACGACCGATCTCCAACCTCGTATTTGCCGACACCTGGGGAGAGGCAGCTCCGTGGGCCGCAGACCCGCCGGGAACCGCTGTGCTGAATAGTCGATTCGGCCCTGCATAGGGTTTCGGTTTGCTCAGACGAAGAACGAACCAACCAGTGAAGCAACGGCGAGCACGGATATCACAGCCACCGCAATGAATTGCTGACGCAGTTGCGCATCAACCGACTTGCCTGACACATGAAGTTTCTTCTCTGATCCGTCAAGAGCCCCGCTTCGGAGCATGCCGCGCACCCACACACGGTCGTTCTCACGAACGACTCGTTCTTCAATCCATGTGCGTCGATTGCCTGACGACAAACTGAACGAAGAGTCGCCACCAAATGACATCTGCATTCCGCGTTCACTGGCAGTTCGGGTTTCTGGAAAGCCAGTGATGTCAAAGTTGCTGCCTGATCGAACTTCGATTTTCGAGCCAGAATCCTCAATGAAGAGCAATGCGCCTGCAGTTCCAAGGTTGCGGGAGCGTCGCTCTTGACGGTCACCACCCTTGTCATCATTACGGGGCTCAGTCCACTCGGTCACCTCTTCAGCCTCAAACAGCAGGCCTGAAACCCCTGTATACGGACTCGTTCCCGTCTCTCCTCCAGCGAGGCCGGTAATCACCACCTCATTGCCGTCTGGAGCCGCTCCAGCGGCCTCAGGCGAGAGAACAGGCAACTCCTGCAGCTTCCCTCTCCTCCACCACAAGAGGGCGGCAATCACACCAAGGAGGACGGCAAACAGCAACAGTAAAAGTTGAGGACTCATGAGAGAACCCTAACAATTTGAGTAATTCGCCACGCCGTTTATTTGCAACGGCACTTTGTCAGCCAGCGATTAGCTGCGAGGAACATCCTTCCAAGGACGGTCTCGATCGACTCGAACATCACCTGGGAGCCCAAGCACACGCTCGCCGAGAATGTTCCTCATGATCTCAGCAGTGCCACCCTCGATCGTGTTTGCTCTGCTTCGCAAAAAGGCAACCCTCGAGATCGAATCAAGTCCATCTCCTTCGCCACCATTCGCGTAATCGTCGTAGAGCAATGCGCTTGGGCCTAACAGACCCATGCAGAACTCGTACACCCGCTTGTTGTGCTCTGCTCCGGCCATCTTTCCAATGGAACCTTCAGGCCCGGGGCTTCCCATGCGGCGGTTGGCTGATGCGCGAAGGTTGTTCAAGCGGATCGCTTCCGCCTCACACCACAGATGCATGAGTTGATCTTTGTAGAACGGCTTCTGATCGGCATCGAGTTCGTTGAAAAGTTCAACAGCATGAGCGATCGGGCCGGCCCCACGTGGAGGGGTCGATCCACCAATCGCAGTTCGCTCATTCATCAATGTGGTGAGGCTCACTCGCCATCCCTCACCGGGGCTTCCCAGCATCTCTGCAGCCGGAACACGAACATCGGTGAAGTAGACCTCATTAAATTCTGCTCCGCCGGTCATCTGCCGCAACGGCCGAACCTCAACCCCAGGTGCCTCCATATCGACAACAAATGCCGTGATACCGCTGTGCTTGACCGCAGTGGGGTCTGTGCGCACGATCACCAAACCCCATTTCGCGATATGAGCGAGCGAGGTCCACACCTTCTGACCATTCAAAATCCACTCTTCGCCATCTTGGACTGCGGTCATAGAGAGGCCGGCAACGTCAGATCCTGCACCAGGTTCTGAGAACAGCTGACACCACATTTCGTTGGCGGTGAACAGCGGCCGAAGGTAGCGAGAGCGCTGCTCGTCACTCCCCCATTCGACGACGGTCGGGCCACACATGCCGTAGCCCATCGGGTTCAAATAGAACGGATTCGCTGCCCCCGCCGCAAACAGTCGGCTATTGATATGTGTCTGGTGCTTTGGTGAAAGACCGAGGCCACCGTGACCAGCAGGAAAGTGCACCCACGCGAGCCCTTTGTCGAACTGCGCTCCAAGGAACTCTGGCATCGGTGTCGCAGGAAGCGGGCATTCGGCGAGAAGGTCATCGATGAGGGCGTCAATGCGAGTGAGTTCATCGGTTGCAGTCATGTTCCTAAATTACGTGATTACTCAAATCGGGGCCCCATCCGAGACCGCACATCTTGTCCCTGAAAAACGACTGAGGGGCGTGCATGCACGCCCCTCAAACCGTAAAGATGTTGTTGCTAGGTCAGCTGCAGCCGGAGGTGCTACCACATGACGGGCAAGCGTGACATGAGCCAGCACGGACCATATGGACACCACACTGCATGCACATCGGCGCATCGATCGGCGTGTTGACAACACCACGAGCTGGCGTGTTGTCTTCAACTGTTGGCTCGATCGCTCCCGATTCGAGACCTGCTACCAATTCATCAACCGATGGAACCGACTTAGGATCCGCAACGATCTCGGAACCAGTTGATGACTCGACTGCCATCTCTTCAACACCAGGAAGTGTCGGCTGGGTGCGCTCGGCCACAGTAAAGATGCCAAGTTCTGCGCGCTCGTCGTAGGTCATGTACTCGAGTGCCATGCGACGGAAGAGGTAGTCCATGATTGAACCGGCGAAGCGAACATCTGGGTCGTCGGTCATGCCTGCTGGCTCGAACTTCATATTCGTGAATGCCTCGACATAGGCCCGCAATGGCACGCCGTACTGCAGGCCGTAACTCACTGACTTGGCGAACGCATCCATGATGCCGGCAAGGGTGGACCCTTGCTTTGACACCGTCAGGAAGATCTCGCCAGGCTGGCCGTGCTCGTATTCGCCGACCGTCGCGAAGCCCTTGCAATCAGCCACCCGGAATTCGAAGGTCTTCGAGGTGCGTGTGCGTGGCAACTTCTGCCGTACGGGACGGTGCACAACCTTTTCGACAATGTTGTCGGCGATTGTTGCTGCTTCAGCAACTGCGTCGTCTGCCTTGTCGTCGTCTTTCTTTGCAGTTGAAAGTGGCTGAGCAACTTTGCAGTTGTCACGGTAAATCGCAACGGCCTTAAGACCGAGTTCCCATGAGAGAAGGTGCAATGCCTCGATGTCTTCGACCGTTGCCTCTTCAGGCATGTTCACGGTCTTCGAGATCGCTCCTGAAAGGAACGGCTGTACCGCTCCCATCATGCGGACATGGCCCTCGTAGTGGATGGTGTTGTCACCCATTGAGCATGCAAACACTGAGACATGATCAGCGGTGAGGTGCGGTGCGCCAAGAATCGACTTGTTTTCGTCGATGTAGGCAATGATGTCATCGACCTGCTGAGCCGTGTATCCGAGACGGGAAAGTGCTCGAGGGATCGTCTGGTTGACAATCTGCATCGTTCCGCCACCAACGAGCTTCTTCATTTTGACGAGACCGAGGTCTGGCTCGATACCTGTGGTGTCACAGTCCATCATGAGGCCGATTGTTCCGGTCGGAGCGAGCACAGATGCCTGCGAGTTGCGGACACCATTCAGTGCTCCATCTCGCACAGCGGCTTCCCATGAGGCCTGGCCAGCAGCGACGAGCTCACGAGGAACAACGTCTTCCATCTCGATCTCATAGCTGGCATCGCGATGCATGCCGAGCACCCGGTTCATGTGCTCTGCATTCTCCGAATATCCCTCGAATGCGCCAAGACGGGCCGCAGTGCGTGCGCTCGTTGCATACGCATGGCCGGTCATGAGTGAGGTGAGGGCGGCTGCCCACGCACGACCTTCTGGTGAGTCGTAGGCATAGCCAAGCGCCATCAACAATGCACCAAGGTTGGCGTAGCCAATTCCGAGCTGACGGAAACGGCGGCTGTTCTCAGCAATGGGCTCAGTTGGGTAGTCGGCACGACCCACGAGAATTTCCTGAGCGGTGAAGATCACCTCGACGGTGTGGCGATATGCATCGACATCAAAGGTGCCATCTGCATCGAGGTACTTCAGCAGGTTGATCGACGCGAGGTTGCATGCCGAGTTGTCGATGTGCATGTATTCAGAGCACGGGTTCGAGCCATTGATGCGGTCGGTTGTTGCTGCGGTGTGCCAACGGTTGATGGTTGTGTCGAACTGCAGGCCTGGGTCAGCGCATTCCCATGCGGCTTCAGCGATTTGGCGCCACATATCGCGGGCCTTCATCGTCTTGATGACCTTTCCGGTGACAACACCGACGAGGCTCCAATCTGCGTCGTCGACAACTGCTTGCATGAACTCGTCGGATACACGCACCGAGTTGTTTGCGTTTTGGTACTGAATCGAGAATGAGTCAGCACCGTCGAGATCCATATCGAACCCTGCGTCGCGGAGAACTCGGGCTTTGCGCTCTTCCTTCACCTTGCACCAGATGAATTCTTCGACATCTGGGTGCTCGACATTGAGGATTGCCATCTTTGCAGCACGACGGGTCTTACCACCCGACTTGATGGTTCCTGCTGATGCATCCGCACCTCGCATGAAACTCACTGGGCCAGATGCAGTACCGCCACCTTCGAGAAGCTCTGCGCTCGAGCGGATCTTTGAGAGGTTCACTCCCGAGCCTGAGCCACCCTTGAAGATCACTCCTTCTTCGCGGTACCAGTTAAGGATTGAGTTCATCGTGTCATCGACCGAGAGGATGAAACATGCGCTCGCTTGCTGGCGGACTCCAGGGACACCGATGTTGAACCACACCGGACTGTTAAACGCCGCTCGCTGTGTGACGAGGATGTAGCGAAGTTCGTCGGCAAATGCTTCTTCTTCAGCATCGTCTGCGAAGTAGCCGCCTTCACGACCCCATGTCGTGATGGTGCGCACAACACGCTCAATGACTTGACGAAGCGATGATTCACGCTCGGCGGTGCCGAGGGTTCCTCGGAAGTACTTCTGGGCAACGATGTTTGTTGCGTTGACCGACCACGTCTCTGGGAACTCAACGTCAAGTTGCTCGAATGCGACGCTGCCGTCTTTCCAGTTGGTGATGCGTGCGTCGCGACGCTCCCACACCACCTCGTCATACGGATTCACTCCAGGAGAGGTAAACAAACGTGAAATACCAATGGTGCCATCTGGTGCCGCTAGTTCTGTTGTGTTCTCTGAAGCCAATGACATTGTTGTACTCCTCGCTTTTCCTAAACCATCTGCCGCCTACCCGCTGACCTTGGAGATAGATCACCCACACCGTTTGTGGATCTGTACTCTCCCCCCACTTGCCGAAAACCGCTTTCGCTTCCCGACACAAGATCTTGGGTAACACTCTCTTTTCAATTCACCACCGACACAACAGGTTGTGTTTGGGGTGGTCTGCAATTACACCATTGTAGTTAGGCCTGTGTCAACGACCGCTCGAAGAAAGTCGAAATATTTGGCCAAATGCCTTAATCGAACTCAGCACCGGTGCGCAGGTTCAGGGACTCTCTCCCCACATTGGAGAACCATTTGACCCCCCAACACAGTCCTCCGCGCACCGGTGCTGCGAACGTGGTCTACCTTAAATACGACTCCCTGTGGATCGAAAGTGGACAACTCATAAAAGTTGTGGATGACTCAGAAAATGTTGGGGACATTGTGGGGATGACCATCAAATCATCACAGCCGATGCCATGCTGGACGCGTGAACGCGAAGTTCGCTCATCTCGACGACGCAGAAGTTGCAGCGCTCTATGCCGAGCCTCGACAACCAATGTCCAACGGACGCGCCCCTATAGAACTGTGCATGGTCGCATCTCTTGACGGCTCGATCGCTCTCGACGGGCTCTCCGGAGGGCTCTCAAATAGCGCTGATCGCAAGGTGCTCTCCACTCTTCGCTCCGCATCTGGATGTGTTCTCGTCGCCGCAGGCACGGTTCGCAGCGAGGGGTACGGAACGCCTGCGCGGCCCAACCTCACGGTCGCTGTTGTTACGAACTCGTGTGACCTTGATTGGGAAGGACCCTTGTTCGCCTCAGGGCAGGCAGTTGTCATCACTCACTCGGCAGGTGTCGTCCCAAGCCACATCCGGTCGATACGTGCGGGCGATACCTCGGTCGACATCGGCGCAGCTGTTCGTCAGTTGCAGGAGTTCGTTCCACCGCAGGGTTTCATTCAGCTTGAGGGCGGCCCAACTCTTAACGCATCGCTCCATGAGCACAACCTCATTGATGTTGTGAATCTCACATTGTCGCCACAGCTCGTTGGGGGCCCCGGCCAACGAATGATCGAATCCTCAATCGAGCTCGGTCGGCAGTTCCGCTTACAGCACGCCGTGAGCGACGGCGAGTGTTTGTTTACGAGATGGAATCGACGTTCTTAGGTTGCTTCGTCAGCAATTCAATCTCGCGGTGAAAATCTGCTGCGCCGTCGAATTCTTTGTACACCGATGCAAAGCGAAGGTACGCGACCTCGTCAACCACCCGAAGTCGCTCGAGAACCGCTACACCAATTTGAGTGGCTGGAATTACCGAGCCAGAAACGCGAACAGCATCCTCAACATCACTCGCCATTACCGCGATCACATCTTCATTGATGCCACGACCTTTCGCAGCTGCGGAAATTCCGTTTTCAACTTTGGTTCGATCGAACGGCTCTTGTTTGCCGCATGACTTCACGACGGTAAGTGGCACTTCCTCTACTCGTTCAAACGTGGTGAATCTGTACCCGCAGCCACTGCAGTGGCGGCGGCGGCGAATGGAGGAACCGTTTTCAGCCATGCGCGAATCGGCCACTCGAGTTTCATCGGTCTGGCAGGTCGGGCAACGCACGCCCCAACAGTAGTCACAGCAGAGTGGATGATTCAGGTAACTACGCCTTGCCCTCAATGACGGAGATTCATGCCATCACAGTGGTGCGACCATTCGACCGAGCACCAAGAACCAACTGAAACTCGAACACCTCACCACCGCGGAGCGACTCGCCCAGCTGGGTCACTCAGGGAAGGACGACTGCTTGGCCAACCTGAATCGACGTTCCACCATTCAACGTGATGAGACGATCGAGATAACGATCAACATCAATCTCGCCGTGATGGGTGCGAGCAATCGACCACAAGGTGTCACCTGGTTGCGCAGTGACAGTTGCGCGAACGGGTGCTGAGCCAGCGGGGGCGGCGGAGGCGGTCACACCGCTCGCACCAGCCAGCACCTCGTTCACTGCGAGCCCTCCGGAAACCGCAAGGAACGCCATGATGCCGCCCACGACCAAGCGGCGGCGACGGTAGGTCGCTGCAGTCGGGCGACGAACGGGAAGCGCCATCTGAGCTGTGTGGCGCCGGATGTTGAGATCAGTTGTGGGGATTGCAAATGTGCTCATGTCGTAACTCCTCGAAACCTTGAACTACCGATAGGTCACACCGTAAATAAGGGGTGTAACACTGGAGATTCGGTGTACTTCACGCTGTTGCAAAAATATGTACCGAACGTCTGTTCGATGAATATTGTATACGAACGTTTGTTCGTGTCAACCCCGAAACCAAACATTTGTTCGACGAACAAGTGTTTGACTCGAGCATCGAACGCCTGTACGATGCTCACATGACCGGAAAAGGCATGACAGCCCGCCAGCGGCAAATCCTCGAGTTCATCGAAGCTCAGATCCAAGACCACGGCTACCCGCCTTCGGTCCGTGAGATCGGCGAAGCGATTGGGTTGACCTCTCCTTCAACCGTTCATACGCATCTCAACACCCTTACCAAGTTGGGTTACCTACGGCGTGACCCAACCAAGCCACGAGCAATTGAGGTCACGTGGGACCCTTCATCAGGAGTTGCAATGGAACGCCGCCCAATGCGGCATGTCCCACTCATTGGTGACGTTGCAGCGGGCACCGATGTTCTTGCGCAAGAAAATGTTGAGGAAGTGCATCCAATTCCGCTCGACTTTGCCGGAGACGGCGAATTGTTCATGCTGCGTGTCCGTGGTGAGTCGATGATCGAACTCGGAATTCTCGATGGCGACTTCATCATTGCGGTGCAGCAAACCACTGCCAAGAATGGTGATGTTGTTGTTGCTGGAATCCCCGGTGAAGAGGCAACCGTGAAGACATATCAACAACGCGGTACCAACGTTGTGCTGATTCCAGCGAATAGCACGATGAGCGAGATGCAGTTCCCGGCCGACGAGGTGTCAATTTTCGGACGCGTCGTCACCGTCATGCGGCGCCTCTGAGCACAAGCTCAGCCAATCCGATCGGCTGGCAGTGGTGCCGCCCAATCAGTAATGCCAACGGCTTGATCGCTACGGCGAGACGATGGACGCACCACGAGAAGTCCTGCGATGAACGCTCCGACGAGCCAACCGACTCCCCACCACCACCCGGACGAACGAATTACTGACGGGTCGGACCCGATCGTCGCAACAACATCCCCCGTGGCATCGACCTCAAGCACGTACTCCCCTGCCACATCTACATCAACAACACCGAGCGACCCACGTTGACCGCCAGCAACGAGCCTGCTGGCATTGACATCAGATAACGGCAGTGTCGCCGCAGCACCCGATTTCGCCACGACCCGTATTTCGCTCAGCGTTCCCGCTCTCTGACCAGCCGGCACTTCTCGACAGGCCTGCGTCGTCGATAACGAAGGCCCTGCCACTTCAATACTCACGAGATAGCGGCCAGCAGCGGGCAACTCGACCACCGATTCACAACCACTCACAACTCGTACCGCCGCCTCGTCCGCAGCATCGGCACGCCGACCCGCAAGCACGACTGACAGCACCCCAAACGCCAGCATCACGCCAGCGATGAAAACCAGCACCACATCACGGCGAGTCGACCGATGCGTGTTGTGAGAACTCACCGAACTGACCTGGTGAGCCGATCTGCAACAAGTTGAATGCGATCAATCGGCTGCACTACCGCAATCCTGACAAACTCTGCCCCGGCTTCCCCGTAGAACTCACCCGGGCTAACCAGAGCGCCTCCATCGGTCATGAGTCGTTCCACAAAGGACCAGGCATCCCCGACCGGAACCCAGAGGTAAAACCCTCCTTGAGGCATGGGGACTTCACAGTTCGCCCATGACGAGACCACTTCAGCCATAACGCCGAGTCGCTCGAGATAGCGATCTCGCTGAACCTCAACATGATCGTCGTCAGCAAGTGCCGCAATACCTGCAACCTGAGCCGGACCCGGAACCATCATTCCGACATGCTTACGAACTTCGCTGAGGTACCCGACAAGGTCGGGATCGCCGGCATAGAACCCAACTCGCGCACCCGCCAAATTCGAGCGCTTTGAGAGTGAGTGCACGGCAACAACTCCTTCTAGGCCATTTTCAAGGATGGTTCGCCGCGGTCCATCCCATGTGAACTCGACGTAACACTCATCAGAGAACACGGGAATGCCGTGCTTGCGCCCCCATTCAGCTGCAGCATCAAGATCGTCAAGTTGACCACTCGGATTCGATGGCGAGTTCACCCACAACAGCAACGCCCGATCGATATCGCTCGGGTCAACCGACGACAACTGCAGTTTCCCTGAATAGTCGACTGGAATTGGGACAGCGCGACATCCAGCAAGCGTCGCACCCATCGCGTACGTTGGATACGAAATCGCTGGGTAGAGAACCGTGTCACGGTCTGGGTGTCTCAGTCGCATCCATTGAGGAAGGGTCCCGACAAACTCCTTCGTCCCGATGCAGGCTGCAATCGCCGATGTTGGAACCGAGAGTGCAAACCGCCGCTCAATCCACGATGCAACCGCTTCCCGAAGAGCAGCAGATCCAATTGACGCCGGGTAGCCACGTTCTGCGCCTGATGAGCCAAACGCAGCGATGACCGATGCGGGAGGGGGATCAAACGGCGTTCCCACCGACAGGTCAACAACCCCACCTTCATGGTGAGCCCCGAGTGGCGCGAGACGATCGAGCCGGTCGTAAGGATACGGAGGCGGCACAAATGGTTCACTCGTCATTTGAGATCCCGTCACGTTGAGAGGCACTTGACACGTCTCCATCTTGCCCGTTCGAGCCGTCATCGACGGAGTTGCGACGAGTCGAAGGATCCGAACGAGTTGACTCCACCAACCACTCTTCAAGTCGACCAGTCGAGGCCTCTGAGAGACGCGCTCGAATCGTCATCCCGTGCTCACCCTCTGCAGTTGATACGACCTGGCCCTCACGGTGGATAGAAGCAATCACATCGCCGCGCTCCCAAGGAACCATCAACTCAACCACAGTGTCAAGCGAACGAAGCCGATCTCCGAGCGTTGCAAGCATGTGGTCGATTCCATCGCCGGTCACGGCGCTCACTGCAACTGAGCCCGGGTAGTCACGAAGCAGATCGTTAGCGACGTCCTCCGCGAGGTCTGACTTGTTGAAGACGATGAATTCTGGGACATCGTCAGCAGAAATCTCAGAAAGAACCTCTCGCACTGCTGTGATCTGCCCCTCTGGATCAGGGGCTGATGAATCGACAACATGAACCAGAAGGTCTGCCGTGACCGCAGTCTCAAGCGTTCCCTTAAAGGCCTCAATCAGCCCATGTGGTAGCCGCCGTACAAACCCAACCGTGTCGGTGAGCAACACCGGCTCACCACCCGGAAGCGACAATCGGCGCGTCGTTGGGTCGAGCGTGGCGAACAGCCGATCTTGAGCGAGCACACCCGCATCGGTGAGTCGGTTCAACAATGTTGATTTTCCGGCATTCGTATATCCGACGATCGTCACCTCGGCGAGACCGCTGCGATCCCGACGCTTTCGCTGCAACGATCGGGTCTCGGCAAGTTGACGCAATTCGGTTTCGAGCGCCCGAATGCGTCGATTGATCTGACGGCGATCGGTCTCGAGTTTCGTTTCACCACCACCAAAGCGCGCACCAACACCACCGCGCTGCTGAGAGAGTTTTGCTCCTTTTCCTCGACGAAGACGCGGCAGCCGGTAACGCATCAGAGCGAGTTCGACTTGGGCCTTGCCCTCAGGGGTGCGGGCGTTCTGACCGAAGATGTCAAGAATTACTGCGGTGCGATCGATTGCGGTTCGGCCGAGCAGTTTCTCAAGTTGAAATTGCTGGGCGGGATGCAGTTCGTTATCGAACACCACCGTGTCGGCATCGACGGCAAGACAAAGAGTCTTCAATTCCTGGGCTTTGCCCTGTCCAATGAACCAAGTGTGGTCGGGCGCAGTTCGCCGCTGAGTCATACGTGCAACAACGTCGGCGCCAGCGGTGTCGACAAGCAATTCGAGTTCGTCTAGGCCAGCTTCGGTGTCATCTTCGGTTGACCCGGGCAATGTGACACCAACCAGCACGATCTTCTCTCGAAATGTGCGGTCGATCAAGGTCGACCCGAGCGCCTCCCCATACGGGTTGCTCACAGAGTCACCACGACTTCACCAATGAAGACGGCGGGGCCGGTGAGTATCGCTTCGGAGGTTTCGCTGTTGATGGCAACCATTGCGTCACCACCTGGCATGTGCACAGTGACCGATTCTGCGCTTTGTGCCACCAGACCCCACGTCAATGCGGCTTCAGCTGCAGCGCATGCTCCGGTTCCACAGGCTTGGGTCAGGCCTACGCCGCGCTCATGCACACGCATGGTGATGGCATCGGGCTCGGGCCCTGGAGCGACGATTTCTAGGTTGATATGAGGAACACGCTGGCCGAGGTCGAGCAAATCAACAGCATCGACATCATCAACACCGACGACCGAGTGCGGGTTGCCAAGCGAAAGATGCCGCACCGGGCGGTCAGGGTGACATTCGAGTCGTTCCCAATATTGGGGTTCATCAAGCGGAGAGACCAGACCCATCGATACCGACAGCATCACTGAGCGCTCATCAATGACATCGACAAGCTCAACCACACGAGGTCCTGCATCAGTAGCGACGTTGACCGAAAAAAACTCCTCCCCTTCGGCAAGAAATCCCGCTTGGACAAGGCAACGAATTCCGTTACCACTCATCTCAGCGGGAGACCCGTCCGCATTGATGAGCCTCATCGTCATGTCAGACCCCGCACCACCGAGGAGCAACAGGCCATCTGCGCCGACGCCGATCTCTGGGTTGCACCATGTCATTGCTGCTGCCACCCAATCGATCGGCTGACGTTCAAGCGCGACACCATCAACAAGTTGCCGGGTATCGGCGACGAGAAATTCGTTTCCGAGACCGTGATGATGTGTGAGCCGAATATCCATTACGTCCCCAACACTACGGCAGTCGATTCGTGATGACTGGTCCGGCCTCAGCAACCGGATCGCTCTCAATATCCACCCATTCGATGCGGGGATCTCGCCGGAACCACCGCTCCTGTTTGACCGCAAACTGTCGGGTTCGAATAATCGTCGTCTCGACTGCCTCGTCAAGCGAGCACTGGCCGTCAAGGTGCTCGATGAGTTCTTTATAGCCAAGGGCCTGGCGAGCAGTTCGCGACGGCTGAAGAGCAAGTACCTGTTCAACCTCGTGAAGAAAACCGCTCGACATCATGTCGTGAACCCGTTGCTCAATGCGTTGCGCGAGCACTTCTCGCGGCCACCGCAAACCGACTTGGTGGACCTCGCTGTGCGGGTACTCCTCCAGTCCGTTACCAAATGACGAAAACAATTCGCCCGAGCCTTCAATGACTTCGAGCGCTCGAATGACCCGTCGCGTATTCGTTGGCTCCATACGTTCAGCCGCTACAGGATCGAGTTGCGCGAGGCGTGTGTGCATTACCGGTGAGCCATGAGCGCTGGCTTCATCTTCGAGGCGCTGTCGGACCCCGGGCCACGACCCCGCAAGGTCGAGCCCATCAACCACTGCTCGGTGATACAGCCCTGTTCCGCCAACGAGTAACGCCCTGCGATGAGAGCCAGCAATAGCCGCGAGCGCATCATCAAGTCGCTCCTGAAACATCGCAACCGTGAACTCTTCAGTCGGATCAACAATGTCGATGAGGTGATGCTTCACACTCTGTTGTTCGTCGAGAGTTGGCTTCGCCGTACCTATATTCATGTGCCGATACACCTGCATCGAATCAACCGACACGATGTCGACGTCGTCACATTGGCTGGCTACCGCCATCGCAACCGAGGATTTTCCAGATGCTGTCGAACCAATAACAGCAACTCGAGGGGGTCGAGCGCTCAGAGCGCCTCCACCGGAATCCGACGCCGATGAGTCGGTTCTGCAATGAGTTCGACAAATTCACCCAGCAGGTGATGCGGGGCACCGTGAGTGATCTCGACAGTTGCATATGACCCTGTGCGAAGAGGAACTGACGGCGAGAAGTGCACCAGTTTGTTCTGGCGCGTGCGGCCAGAGAGCACCGTTGGATCTTTCTTCGATGGACCCTCGACAAGCACTTCTTCGACCATCCCAACGCGAGCCTCATGACGCTGAAGCGCTGATCGTTCTACGACTGCACGAAGACGTTCGAACCGCTCCCCTGCCACCGCCGGGTCAATGAAGTCGCCTTCAAGTTCGGCGGCTTCAGTTCCTGGCCGAGGCGAGAAGATGAAGGTGTACGCAAAGTCGTATCCAGCTGCAGCCGTGACCTCGAGGGTCTGTTCGAAATCAGCGTCAGTCTCGCCCGGGAACCCAACGATGATGTCAGTCGACACGGCAAGGTCAGGAATGTGAAGACGGGCATCGGCAAGCCGCTCAAGGTAGCGATCTGCGGTGTAACCACGGTGCATCAATGCGAGCACGCGATCGCTTCCTGACTGAAGTGGATAGTGAAGGTGCTCGCATACGGCAGGGCTTGCACCCATTGCCGCAAACGTCTCAGGCCGCATGTCCTTTGGATGAGGGCTTGTGAAGCGCACCCGGCGAATCCCGTCTACGTTCCCCACCGCTGTCAGCAGATCAGCAAAGAGTGGGCGCAGTCGAGCCTCGTCGTCACCCTCACGTCGTGCAGCTCGCTGGATGTCTCTCCCATATGAGTTCACGTTCTGCCCAAGCAGAGTGATTTCACTCACACCATCAGCTGCGAAACGTTCGACCTCAGCGACCACATCATCGAACGGCCGAGAGATTTCTTCACCGCGAACCGACGGAACGATGCAGAACGCACAGTTGTTATCGCAGCCGATCTGAATGGTGACCCACGCCGCATATGACACTTCGCGTCGCACCGGTAGCGCCGACGGAAAGAGCACATGCTCATCAACGACGGCCGCTTCGAGAATTTCAGTGATCGGGCCGTGCTCACGGGCGTGCGAGATGAGTTCTGCGGTGCGATGAACATTGTGGGTGCCGAGAACAACATCAACGTACGGAGCCCGACCTCGAACGCCCTCTCGATCTTTCTGTGAAAGACAGCCAGCCACGACGATCTGGCGACCCTCTTTTTCGTCTTTCCAGGTCTTCAAATGGCCAAGGTTGCCGTAGAGCTTGTTGTCAGCATTCTCTCGAATACAGCACGTATTCAGGACGACGACATCAGCATCGTTCTCATCGGCGGCCTCTTCGTAGCCATCTGCAGCGAGAAGACCCGCAATGCGTTCAGAGTCATGCTCATTCATTTGACACCCATAGGTGCGAACGACATAGCGGCCAGACATGGAACTCAGGCTAGTGGCGGCGGCAGGAAGTCCGAACCGAGAGGCGATCGATGAGTACTTGTCTTGAGGCAAGTGGTTGACTGGACTCATGTCAGACAGCGGCAACGAGTTCGACCTCATCATCATTGGGTCAGGCTCCGGCAACCACATTCCCGAGTTCCTCAACGACTGGCGCATCGCAATGGTCGAACGGGATGTATTTGGCGGTACCTGCCTCAACAAGGGCTGCATCCCGTCGAAGATGTTTGTCTTGCCCGCTGATCGAGCGGTTGAAGCTGGCGAAGCGGCCTCAATCGGTGTTGACATTACGGTGAATAGCGCTGACTGGGCGGCGATCCGTGATCGCATCTTTGGGCGAATTGATCCGATTGCAGAGGGTGGCCGCGAATACCGTGCAGAGCGCTGCGAAAACGTCACCCTCATCGAGGGCACCGGCCAGTTCATTCGATCCGATGTCGACGGAATGCATTCAATCGATGTCGATGGACGAGTGATTTCTGCACCACAGGTGTTGATTGCAGTTGGTTCACGCCCAACGATCCCTCCGATCAGTGGGCTTTCCGAGTGCGGCTTCCACACGAGTGATTCGATCATGAGATTGGACACACTTCCGCCACGGCTCGGCATTATCGGTGGCGGCTACATCGCTGCGGAGATGGGCCACGTGTTCTCTGGGCTCGGGTCAGCGGTCACGCTCTTCAATCGTTCTTCGACGATGCTGTCCCGACATGACTATGACGTTTCGACAGCGTTCACCGAGGAGTTCGGCAAACGAGTTGCGCTCCATCTCGGGCATCTTCCTTCAAGGGTCGAACGGACACCAGATGGAATCGAGGTGCATTGTGCCGACGAGATCATTGTGGTCGACGAACTGCTGCTCGCGACTGGGCGCGAGCCGAATTCCGACCTGTTGAACTGCGAGGTTGTTGGTTTAGATACACATAACCACGGGACGCTGTCAGTTGACGCACATATGCGCACGA
>JAYNVD010000062.1:0-5933 GCA_038100275.1 Ilumatobacteraceae bacterium | reverse complement strand
GCGCGATAGTCAGCCATACCCAATATTCTGCCAGTTGTCAGCGGATGAGGCTTTCCAAGCGCAAAAGCTCGCTGTAATTAGGGCCGTTGCTCGCGTTCATCGAGGAACTCGCTGATCGTGCCACCGAGGCGTTGCATTCGCCCGTAGAAATGGGCAATCTCCACACCGTCTTGGTTCATGACAACCGCATCATGAAGGCTTGGTCGCTTGCCTTTCCAGCGAGTTGTGCCAATTGCAGTAATGCGATCACCCGGGTACGCGGACTTCACCCATTCGATCGACCCGTTGGTAGCGAGCGCCATCTCATCGTGACTACTCGCCGACATCGCCATGGCTGTGTCGGCCAAGATGAAAATGACTCCGCCCTGGCACACCCCGGCACCGTTTGTCATGTCTTCGGTCACCGTCATCTCAATGACACAGCGCTCATGGTTGAGTTCAACCATTTCCATGTTGAACATGTTGAACACACGGTCAAATTTCAGCAGTCGCCGAACGAGGGCCTCCGGGTCACTCATGATCGAAGGTTAGACAGCGCTAGCCCGCTGCGCGGAGCCAGTCGGCAATGAGGTTGCCTGACCGGTCAAGTTGTTTGTATTCAGCAATTGGGGTCGGCATCGATTCGATTGCGTCAGCGAGGGCACTTGCAGAACTCGGATCGACCTCAACAAGATCTCGTAGCGGTAACTGGTGCGTTCGAATGGTGAAGAGCACGCCGTTTGTTCGTGCGAATCGACGGAGTGTCTCCCTTTCGATTCTCAGGTGATGTTCGCTTGGGGGAGCGTTCACCGGTCGAGGTGCAGCAGTGCCATCGACTGCTTGATAGAGGTCATCGGTGTCGATGACTCCCCATCCGAGGCGCCACATCGGGCGATCTGGAGCGAGTCGTCTGAGGACATCATCGATGACGGGCGCAAGTTGTTCATTGAGCAGAGACACTGGTTCGTGAACTTCCGACATTGTGAGACCCAGTTTTGAGTTGAGGTCCCAACGGTTCGGGAAACAGACACTGCCGGCTCCAAAGACCAACTTGTCGTCGCGTTCGACCATCAGCACCAGGTCTTCTTGAACAAGCCGACCCGCTGCATCAAGGGGATGCAGGCTGTCGTCGACGCTTAACCTCTCAGCGTGTTCGGGATGGACCTCACGTAGGTGCGAAACAAGTTCGTCCAACACTTCTTGAGCGGCATCTTCGGTTCCGTCAAGTGCACAGAATGCAGTTGCTGGGTGAGCCGCCATGACCTCAGCCTTCTGTGCGAGCTCAGTTTCGACGTGCTCATCGATTTCAATCCATCGATCAAGATCAAGTGGCCGGATACCGAGACGCCACCGAAACTCACCGTTGGTCTCACGCCACGGTTCGTACGGCGGTCGCTGTGCCATGGTCAACTCTGCCGGCGGCGAATCGCTGCGGCGTGGGCCGGAAAGCCCTCGTGGTCAGCAAGTGCCGTGATCGACGGTGCCATTCGATTCAGTGCCTGCTCGTCGGCACGGGCAATCGCCGTTCGCTTGAGAAATGCTTGTGCGGTAATGCCCGATGAGACGTGAGCAAAGCCAGACGTTGGAAGCGACGCCGGACATCCGATGACGAAGTTCGCAGCGGAGAATGGTGTGTGCTGACCGATGAGCATTTCGCCGGCGTGGTCAATCTGGTCGACGCAGAACTCGACGTCACTTTCACGCACGGCGATCTGCAGATGCTCCGGGGCATAGGCATTTGCGACTGCACATGCTTCATCAAGGTTGTCGACGATGACGCATCCGCCGTTCGGGCCGAGCGCTGCTCGTGCTGCGGTTGCTCGAACCTCCGGAAGATCTCCAAGTTGCTGTTCGAGCTCAATATCTACACGTTGAGCAAGTTCTGGCGATGTGGTGACGAGCACCACCGACGTGTCGGTTCCGTGTTCAGCCTCAATAAGTAAGTCGGCGGCAAGCCGCATGACATCAGCCGAGTCGTCAGCGATGACAAGTGATTCCGTTGGCCCTAGCAGCATCATCGTTGCAACACCGTGACGCTGCATCTCGACCTGCGCAATTGTGACGGCGGGTGACCCTGGCCCGACGATCTTTCGGACCCGAGGTATCGATTCGGTGCCAAAGCCGAGCGCGGCGATTCCTGCAGGGCCATTCACTCGGAAAATGTTGCGAATGCCAAGTGCGCGGCACACGTGAATAACTGCCGGGTCAACCTCGCCTTGCCCACGTGGCACCGGCGGCACGACAACTGCGATTTCTGGCACCCCAGCGACAATCGCCGGAACGGCGAGCTGATAGGTGACACTCGGGTATGACGCCTTGCCCGAAGGTGTAAACAGACCCGCTGACGTAATTGGCGTGACCTTCTCACCAATGGTGAGGCCAGGCTCGCTCTCGAACGACCACGACGATGAATGCTCAAGCTGGCGCTCGTTGAAGATGCGAAGGTGCGCAATGGCATCATCGATTGCTGCAGCAACCTCATCGGACACAGCGGCGGATTCGTATTCAGCGTCGCTGAGACGGAGCCCATCGGGGGAAACGTCGATGCCATCGAAGCGAGCGAGGGCATCGCACACCGCAGCATCGCCGCGCTCGCGAACATCGTCGATGAGTTCACCGATCGAGGCTCGTAACGACGGTTCGAAAATGTCGTCGAGGCCACGGTGAAGGATCTGGTGCCGCGCAGCGACATCCATCTCTGACCACCGTTGAACTCGAAGCACACTCACCCTCTCCAAGTTATCGACGCAACGGGCTCGGTGGGTCGGCTGTGCTTGCGACGATAGATTCACAGTGCTCACTCGGGCGAGTGGCGGAATGGCAGACGCGCTGGCTTCAGGTGCCAGTGTCCGTAAGGACGTGGGGGTTCAAGTCCCCCCTCGCCCACCAGTTGTTGGTTGATGGGGTCGGCGACGTGCATTGTTCCCAGCGGTGGTCTGTGAAACCCAATGCCGTGAGACCAGCCCCAAACTGTTTGACTTAAGGCATGACGCAACTAACTGAGACTGTCCGTCTTGAAACTGATGGCGAGATCGCTCTTGTCATCGTCGACAATCCTCCAGTAAACGCACTGAGTTGGCATGTCCGCCAAGGGTTGCTCGATGGAATGACCACCGCAGTGAGTAATGGAGCAGCTGGCATCGTTCTCGTCTGCGAGGGGCGCACCTTTATTGCTGGTGCCGACATCAGCGAATTCGGTGGGGCTCCACAGGGCCCCAGCCTCCAAGAGGTCCAAGATGCGATGGAGAACGCCCCAATCCCAGTGATCGCAGCGATTCATGGCACTGCCCTTGGTGGAGGCCTCGAAGTTGCCTTGTGCGCGCACTACCGGGTGGCCGTCGCGGGAGCGAAGTTCGGTTTGCCAGAGGTCAATCTTGGGCTGCTGCCTGGAGCAGGAGGCACGCAGCGATTGCCTCGCCTGGCCGGAGTTCCGAAGGCTCTTGAGATGATGACGTCAGGTCGACATATCGGCACTGCTGAGGCTCGAGAGGCTGGGCTCGTCGATGAGGTCACCGAAGGAGATCTACGCGAAGCGGCGATTGCATTTGCGCGTCGAGCAATTGCTGAAAATATGCCGCTCGCACGAGTGCGCGACCGTGATGAAAAGGTGCTCGAGGCTCGCGGTAACACCGAACTCTTCGCGAACTTCAGAGCGTCAATTGCCCGCAAGACTCGCGGTTTCCTTGCACCCGAATACAACATTCAGTGCATTGAAGCCGCTGCCAATCTGTCGTTTGACGAGGGTCTCGCCGTCGAGCGTCGTTTGTTCAATGAACTCATGACTGGACCACAGTCAGCAGCGCAGCGTTACGCATTCTTTGCTGAGCGCGCCGCGAACAAGGTTCCAGACGTTCCGTCCGATACCCCAATCGTTGACGTCAAGCATTGTGGAGTGCTCGGTGCCGGCACGATGGGCGGTGGCATTGCGATGAACTTCGCCAACGTCGGGATTCCTGTCACCATCGTTGAGCGTGATCAAGAAAGCCTTGATCGCGGTCTTGCGGTGGTGCGAAAGAACTATGAGCGTTCGGCATCAAATGGTTCGATCCCAGCGTCGGCCGTTGAGGAGCGGATGGCACTCATCACGGGGTCAACCGATAAACAAGATTTTGCAGACTGCGATCTTGTGATCGAAGCAGTCTTCGAAGACATGGCGTTAAAGAAAACGATCTTTGCTGAACTTGATCAAATCTGTAAGCCGGGGGCGATCATGGCGTCCAATACCTCTGCGCTTGACGTCAATGAGATCGCGTCGGTCACTTCACGCCCAGAGAGTGTGATCGGCATGCACTTCTTCTCACCGGCCAATGTGATGAAACTCCTCGAGGTTGTGCGTGGTGCAAAGTCCTCCGACACGACCGTTGCAACCGCAATGGCAATCTCAAAGCGGGTGAACAAGATCGCCGTTCTCGTCGGCGTATGCCACGGGTTTGTCGGCAACCGGATGCTCTTCATGCGTGGCGCCGAGGCTGACCGGATGATTCTTGAGGGAGCAACGCCGGCCCAAATTGACCGAGTGTTGTACGACTTTGGTTTCCCAATGGGTCCATTCGCCATGATGGATCTCGCCGGTCTCGACATTGGCTGGAACGAGGCAACTTCGTCGAGTTCAACAGTGCGAGAAGTGCTGTGTGAGAACGGCCGTCGCGGGCAGAAGAACGGTCGTGGCTACTACACCTACGACCCTGATACTCGGGCGTCAACGCCCGACCCAGAAGTTGAGCAACTCATCAAAGACTTTGCCATTGCACAAGGCGTCGAGCAGCGCGAGGTGACCGACCAAGAGGTGCTCGAACGCTGTGTGTACCCGATGGTGAATGAGGGAGCGAAGATTCTCGAAGAGAAGATTGCGATTCGCGGCAGCGATATCGACGTTGTTTGGGTGAATGGTTACGGATGGCCGCTATACCGGGGTGGCCCAATGCACTGGGCTGACTCGGTCGGTCTCGTCGAGATTGTTGAGCGCATCCGTCATTACTCTGCGTCGCTTGGTGGATCACACTGGGATCTGTCGCCGCTGTTGGCCCGCTTGGCAGATGAGAACGGGGCACTGCAGAAGTTCTCCAATTAAGTGTTCACACTGAGTAGGTCCGGACCGGAGGGATGGGAGCCGTTCTGGAAAACGCTTGTGAGCGGGCGAAGCAATTTTCGATTGGACCTTCAGGCGGTTGCAGCAGAACATGCTGTGAACGTGAATTCAACACCGATGTGTTGGCTTTGCGCGCTCGACCAACCGTGCGGAACCACTATTCGGTGACGCCGGTCATCAGCAGGCCGATGCCGTTCACTGTTGCGTCGGCACGAGCAACTTCTCCCATGATCTCGCCTTCGAGCACGACGATGATCCGATCGGAGAGTTGCATGACCTCATCGAGGTCTTCAGAGATGAGCAGAATCGCTGCTCCGTTTGATCGCTGCTCAAGAAGTCGCTCATGAATGTATTCGGCAGCACCGATGTCAACACCACGAGTTGGCTGTGCGACGACAAGCGCATCAGATGACGAGCTGAACTCTCGAGCGATCACCACTTTTTGGATGTTGCCGCCAGAAAGGTGCCGAGTCGGAGTGTGCATGGTGGGCGTTTTCACTCCGTAACCATCGATGAGATCGCCACATCGCTCTTCGATGGCGGTTGTGTTGAGCAGACCTCGTTGAGTGAAGGGCGATTCTGCATAATCGACGAGCATGAGATTTTCTGCCACGGTGAACTCACCGATGGCGCCGTCACGCATACGTTCCTCTGGAACATACGCGAGTCCCAGTTCGCGAACCTGGTGCGGTGTTGGCGAGGTAATGGTGGTGCCATTCAGGGTGATCGAGCCTGAAGCGATCGGCCGTAGACCAAAGATTGCTTCAGCAAGTTCACGCTGCCCGTTTCCAGATACCCCTGCGATGCCAACGATTTCACCTGCATGAACATTGATCGAGACGTTGTTGACCGCCGTCGTGCCACG
>JAYNVD010000061.1:2294-5964 GCA_038100275.1 Ilumatobacteraceae bacterium | reverse complement strand
AGGGTGCCGAGGAGATCTCCGAGCAGGTCACTTTCAACGCCAACCATCACTGCATCTTCTGGAGTGGGGTCGCCGTTGGCCATGAGGTCGCCGAGTGTCGCGTCGCCGTCATCACCAACGGTCTTGTCGAGGCTGACCGGGGTGGTGAGGCGGTGGAGTTCAGCATTGGCCTGATCGAGCGTCTCGCCATCACCAGATGCCTGGCGGAGCGCTGCACGCAGACTTGCTGAGCGATCACCTGGAATACGAAAGAGGCTTGCCTTCTGGTCGAGTGCACGACCGATGGCCTGACGAATCCAGAAGGTTGCGTAGGTCGAGAACTTGAATCCACGACGCCAGTCGAACTTGTCAACTGCGTGTTCGAGGCCAAGGTTGCCTTCCTGGATGAGGTCGAGGAGGTCCATGCCCTGTGGCAGTGGGTAGCGACGTGCGATCGACACCACAAGGCGAAGGTTTGAACGGATGAAGCGATCCTTCGCGTGGGCAGCCTTCGCGACTTTTGCTTTGAGGTCGGCGCTCCGCTTGCCGGCATCCAGTTTTTCCTGAGCCTCACGGCCTTCTTCAATGAGGCGAGAAAGCTCGCGCTCATCTTCGGCGGTAAGCAACGGCACCTTGCCGATGTCATTCAGATAGAGACCAATTGAATCATTCATTTGTAACTTCCAACTCGCTATATTTCGTTTACATTCCCAGACCAATGACATGGAAATCCGTGAAATCAGGCTGGATCCACCTGCATGAGACCGTGCACCGCCACACAAAGGGACGCTTCGGGTCGAGAGCAAATGGGTTTAGGGGGTATGTCGTGGGCTGTGGTAGCGACATGCGCTATTTGGCCGAAGATCGACTGTAACACACTTGTCAAGTCCCAACGAAGCGAAGAACGCGAAATGGCGGTAGTGGGCTCCTAGGCTCACAGGGATGTCTCAATATTCGAACCAGCCACGAAAGATTGGCGTGTTCGGAGGGACCTTTGACCCGCCTCATGTCGGTCATCTTGTTGTTGCGATCAATGTGTTGCATGCTCTCGAACTCGATGAGGTGTTGCTGATGGTGGCTAACGACCCGTGGCAGAAGCGTGGAACACGTGAGATTTCTCCTGCTGCTGATCGGTTCGCTCTTGTTGAGGCTGCGGTCGATGACATTCCAGGGCTATCCGCAAGTGCGATCGAATTGGAGTTGGGTGGGGCGTCGTACACGGCAGACACGCTCGAAAAACTTCTTGAAGACAATGATCAGGTTGAGTTGTTCACGATTTTGGGGGCTGACGCAGCGAACGGCTTGTTGACGTGGGAGCGTCATGAGCGGGTGTCAGAACTCTCGACGTTGGTGGTGGTCGACCGGCCTGGTGTTGCGGCCGAATTGCCAACCCCGGCGTTTGGGCAGTGGTTGCGGGTGGAGGTTCCTCACCTTGAGGTGTCGAGCAGTGACCTGCGCGAGCGTGTACGTGACGGTCGGCCACTCGATTTCTTGGTGACTCGCCCCGTGCTTACTGAGATTGCGAAACGTTCGATGTATGAAGAGGGTGAACGTTGACCGCTTCTGCGGAACTTCGACGAAGGTATACCCAGCGGGCGGCTGTTGCGGTTGGTGTGACATTCGTACTCGCTGTGGTGCTCGCAGTCGTTGGCGCTCGCACGCTTGCTTCGTCAACCATCGGCTCAGAAGCTGGCGGAGGAGATATTGATACGTCGATAACTCTTCCAGAAACGACGACCGCATTTGTAGGTATTACCGATGACAACGGAGTGTTGCAATCTGCTGTACTCGTCGTGATTGACCCGTCTGGATCAGGGGGAGTGATTGTGCCGTTCGAAGGAGCGGCCGATATCTCATCAGGTCGCGCTGATTCAGTTATTCCACTTCGAGACGCCCTGGAGACCTCTGGCACGACGTTGTTTGAACTCGACGTCGAATCAATTTCTGGCCTGACCTTCGATTTCATCGAGGTGTTGTCAGCGGATGAACTGGTTTCAGTACTGGGCCTCGACGGTGACGTCGCTCTCAATCTGCCCCAATCTGTCGTATTGAAGAGCGAGGCGTCCTGGTTGCAAGGGCGGCTGAGCGCAAGTATTGCTGAGGCAACAGAGTTGCTTGTGAGCGATGGGGAATTGCCCTATGAGGTTGGTGCCGATCTGCATCTTTTGGTGTGGGAAAGTCTCATCGAACTTGCCAATGGGTCACCGGCGGTCTCGACGGAGGCTGAGTTGGGAGCCATTTCCGCGATTGATGATGTCTTCGACGCCTTGTTCGCTGGCAACGTTGAGATGAGAGCTTTGAATCTCTACGAAGTCGATGGGACTGATGGGGCTCTCGTGTTTTACGACTGGGCTGAGACGTTGCTCGTAGTAAGCCATCTCGCTCCGAGCCATGTCGCTGCCCCTTACGGGTCTGCCGTGGTGCGCGTCATCGTGCCGTTCGACGAAGACGATCTTGTCGACACCGGCTACGCGGTGAGCGATGTGGCGGTTACCGCTGTTCGTCGTCTGGCAGATGTCAATCTAAATGTCGTCTCTGTGTCAACTGGACCGAATGCTGATGCTGAACAAGCACCTGCTGTTACCCAGATCTGGACAGGCGATGAGAATACGGTCAACGATGCTGCTGAGGCATTCAGTGAGCTCTTAGGTGAAGTGGTCGCACGAGAAGGTGATTACACAGTTGACGGAATCGACATTGTCATCACTCTCGGAGCGTCGTTCCTGGACGACCTAGATCGTGAGATTTCCGTTGATCTCACCGCATGGGCAGCAAGCGCTGCTGGTTGATGATGCCGATACGGTGGAGCTCATGACCAAACTGCAAAGAATTGGGGCGCCGAGTGTCCGCTGAAGTTGATGAGTCGCGTGCGCTGGCGCTGGAGACAGCTCGAATTGCTGACGCGCTAAAGGGTAGCAACATCAAGATTCTGCAGGTGGGTGAGGTGCTTGGGGTCACCGAGTATTTCGTTGTCGTGAGTGCATCGAACCGTCGTTTAGTGCGCACCCTGGTCGATGAGATTGAGGCGCAGTGCAAAGACTCAATCGGTCGTAGCCCGACTCGCACCGAAGGTGTGCGTGAGCAGCAGTGGGTGTTGCTCGACTATGGCGATGTTGTGGTGCATGTGTTCTTAGAAGAGATCCGAGAGTTTTATGACATTGAGCGTCTGTACAAGGATGTTCCGGTCGTTCCGACCGGGTTCGATGATGCTGAATAGCGGTTGTCGTCGGGTATGACGGATCGCTAGCGTGTCAATGCTTCGGGGCTATAGCTCAGTTGGTAGAGCGCTTCCATGGCATGGAAGAGGTCAGGGGTTCAATTCCCCTTAGCTCCACTCCGAAGCCCTCGCTGATGCGGGGGCTTTTGTGATTTCCGGGTGCGTGCGAAGCTTCGATGATGGTTACGTTCGTTCGCATGGGTCGTATACGAAGATTGTTTGTTTCGTCCGCCCTCGTTGCGGTGATTGCTGGCTGTGGGTCGGCCGTCGAGGTCGATGATTCTCCTTCCGCAGCCGAGAATTCTGAAACAAATGCAGTTGAGGATTCCTCTTCTGAGCAGGAGGTTGAGGGAGCGATACAACCAAGCGATGATGATGATGCGGAATATGAGCCGCCCTCTGAAGAGGAGTCGTCTGACGAAGAGGGCGATGGCTCGTTAACGCTTACGCAAACAACGATTGCAGCCTCTGAGG
>JAYNVD010000061.1:0-2194 GCA_038100275.1 Ilumatobacteraceae bacterium | reverse complement strand
GAAGAGGGCGATGGCTCGTTAACGCTTACGCAAACAACGATTGCAGCCTCTGAGGGTGAGTCTGCAGAGGATCTGGAGAACTATGAGCAACCTGAGGGCGATGATCCTGATCCCGAAAATCAGGAATATGACTATTGGAGTGATCTTGCGAAACTTGAAGTTGTAGATGAAGTCGCTCGAGATGGATACGACCGGGATGATTGGCCGCATTGGTCAACAGCGCCCATCAGCCAATGGGCGCGAAATGACGGGAACTGTGACGTCAGAGAATTCATCGTTAAATTTTTAGAAGTACTCGACGTTCCTCAGGACAGAACTGATTGCGACCCACCTGTGGGTGGCGCATGGTTCTCCGATTACGACGGCGCGTGGACGACTGACTCTTCATCATTTGATCTGGATCATGTTGTTTCACTTGCTGAAGCGTGGGATTCAGGCGGTTGGAGTTGGTCTCGGGAGCGTCGAGAAACATTCGCAAACGATTCCGCCAACCTCATCCTTGTGTCCGCATCCTCAGCCCTTTCTAAGGGAGATAAGGACGTGGCTGATTGGAAGCCGGCAGCGCATCTCCATTGCTCTATGGCAGCAACGGTTGTAGTTGTGAAAGTTAGGTATGAGTTGACGGTGGACCAGGTCGAATACGACGCGCTGGTCGAAATGCTCGAAACCTGTGAGAACAATTGGTGGGGCTGGCTTCGGGCAGGACTAGGTCGCGGGTACTCGAACCGGTTTGTTGAAGCAGCCATCGAGGAACATTCTTCGACAGCGCCCTCAGGCTCAATGTTTATCGAAGGCATGTTCTGGCCCAACAATGCATGTCCGACGGACGTGGGCGTTGCTGTGTACGAACTTGAGGACGGCCGAATGCCAACGATGACGCTCCGTCTTGATGACGTCATCGTTGACGACGACGTCGATTTCACGTTCACGGGAATTGAAGTTCAAGTTGGTGAGAACGTATTCACTGAAGCTGGTTATTTCTTGGTTTCGATCGGGACCGATGTGAGAGTTGTGGACCCGGGGACGTATCAGGCACGAGCGGAAGTCTTTGATGGAGTCGACACCGAAATTCTTGAGTTTGAAGTTGTTGTCGAAGATTGCGGTGGGCGTTTGGTAGACGGGGTCTTGATCGATCTTTTCGATTTCCAGTCGGATGCGTCAAACTGCGGTGACGGATGTATCTATCTCATTTTCGACTTCGATCTCACGTACAACGTCTCGAGGCCGTTGTCCGTGAAATGGCAGCACGATTTTTCCGAATATGGCTGGATGTCCGAGGAGCGTGAACTGCCAGGAGGATTACCGCAGGAGGTGCGACTTCGCTCATATCAGACCTTGACGTTCGAGACATCTGCTGAGTGCGAGACTGAGTTGTACGACAAGGTGTTGCCGCTGTTCGTTGAAGTACAACATGAAACAGGAGCCACGGTTCTTGACGCCTCGGGATTCTGGATCGACGAAGGTTGCACGTAAACAGTGACCTTGAAGTCGAGTTGTGCAGGCACGAGGTTCCATCTTCGGCTCGTCGAGCACTCAGAAAATCAACTAGGCAGATGGGTATGAAACTTTCATCAATTGCCGCAGTTGCCGTATTTGCTACTTCTCTCGCTGCATGTGGAGGGTCATCAGGAATGTCTCGTGACGACGCGATCGCAGAGTTGACAGCATCAGCAGCCGAAGATGGTTTTGAGAACGATGCGTTTATCGCTTGTCTCGCAGACGGCACGTACGACGCGCTTGGCACTGATTCATGGTCAGAGGTTGTTGACAGCCTTCTGAATGAGACGATGAGCGAAGAGGATTCGACGACCATCATGCTGAGCTGCATGGAATCGCTGTCTGAGGAGGACCTCGCCGACTTAATGGGCGAATAAACAACTTCGCCTTCGAAAGCCGAATTGCTTTCGGACTCCAATCGTCTTAGCTGTCCTTCGCAAGGTTGGCGGAGCGCGAACGTCTACGGATACAACTAGGTCGTGACCACTCCAACGGAGCCATTGCTGTTTGTCGTGCTGGAGGTCGGGTACACCGTTAGCGACCATGCTGGGGCATTGCCCACGGTAGTGATTGACGTATCAGATCACCCGGCCGTCGCTGACCTCCCAAGGGTGCACGCCATTGATGGAATCGGTGATGTGTCGACGGCTGCGGTGAGAACAGGAGATGCTGTCGTTCTGGGGGTGCAACTTTCACG
>JAYNVD010000060.1:1538-6117 GCA_038100275.1 Ilumatobacteraceae bacterium | reverse complement strand
TATCTCCGCATCATGGTGAGTATGTGGCTACGACCTGCTGACGATTCGTCAGAGTCGGTGGCGGTACCTGGTCTGAGTGGTTTTGCAATTGGTGTTGCTGCGATCTTTACGTTGGCGATTGGTATTTACCCTCAGTGGGTGTTGTCGCTCGCAGAAGGAATCATCGCGTTTCCATAGCTATGTCTCATTCCGTCGTTCCTCACAACGGTTCGAGGAATCCTCATCAGACGCGTTGGTTGCAATACGTTGTTCGGGCATTTATTGCGGCTGTTGTTGCTGCCATCTCGCTTATCTCAATAGGTGATCGTGTCGCGGCACACTCAGACTTCGTGGGTTCTGAGCCGGCTGATGGCTCGGTGCTCACCGAGCCCCTTCAATCGGTGGTGCTTAACTTCGCTGTGCCTGTGTTAGGTGATGGCGCCACAGTGGTGGCGATCGGTGCCTTGTCAGGAGCCACGGCTCAAGGTGTCATCGTCGGCGAGTCGGAAACCTCGTGGCGGGCGACGTTTCCGGAGCCACTGCAGGGCGAAGTTGTTCGTGTCGAATTCGGTTTCCGCGCTGAAGACGGCCATCTTGTTGAGGCTGCAGTGTCGTTTGACTTGACAGGTGTAACGACGACGACGGTGTCACCGCCAACAACCAACCCCATTGAAGTCGAGCCTGATGATGTGCAAGGGGGTACTTCGGCGATCTCCACATCGACGACAAGCACGACCTTGGGTGTCGTGTCGGCTACCGGGGCTGATGACGGCGCCAGTCCCGCGGAGACATCATCGACGTCGAGTCAGCCATCGGCAGTGAATGATGCATCGAATCACGTTGCTCGTCTCGCGCAAAACCTATTGGGGTTTGCACTTGTTGGAGGTTTGTTCTTCGCGATCTATCTCTGGGGGCGCAACGAGGTGTTACCTGCGCCGAGAGTTGTGGCCGCAACAGCGATTGCGATCGGCGTGGCAAGCATTGTCGAGATCGTAACGATCGCTCAACAGTTAGAACTCCCACTAACCGATGCGGTGACTCACCGTCTCTCTCAGTCACCGATGTTCACATTGGTGGCATCGGTTCTGTTCGTGATAGCGGCGCTTTCAGTTCTCGCTGGCCAAGTGAATTCTCGATCAGCGTTCCGATTAGTGCTCTTCGTTCCAATGCTCGGCGTGATCAGTGCGCCAGCCTTTGATGGCCATGCGGTCACAAAAGGATCACGACTTGTTCATGCCGTAAGCGACATCGTTCATATGGCATTTGCAACGGTCTGGGTTGGATCAGTCTTTGGACTTGTTCTTGTTGCCAGAGTCGACCGACAGAGATTGGCGGCGGTTGCCCGAAGAACGGCCAAGGCTCTCGTTGGCACGGTTGCCATGGTTGCACTGAGCGGAGTCGTGATGACGCTGATGATCATCGACGACATGTCATCGCTTACCGATTCGACCTGGGGCCGGTTGCTGATCGTGAAACTCTTGGCAGTGGCGACGGCAGGAGTGATCGGTGCCGTTCATCATTGGCGCGTTGTTCCGAGGATCGAGTCGAATGACTCGCAGGTGAGTTTTCGTCAGACGATTGTGGTTGAGTTTGCAGTTCTCATGCTGGTGATAACGGCAAGTTCATGGCTTGTCGTGGCGATGCCATAACGTACGAAGTTCTCGCTCGTTGTCTTCGCTCGGTAGGGTCGCATTCATGTTCATCAATGGTGAGTGGTGTGAATCTTCAAGCGGTACCTCATTCGATGTAACCGATCCTGCAACGGGTGCGGTCATTGGTTCAATGCCCGATGGCGGCACGGTCGATGCTGAGCGCGCAATTGGGGCCGCAGATGCAGCGTTTGCGCAATGGTCGTCGACAACTGCTCGTGAACGATCTGACATCTTGTTGAAGGCGTGGCAGATCATGACCGCCCGAGCAGGCGAACTTGCAGAGTTGATGACGCGTGAGCAAGGCAAGCCGCTGAAGGCTGCCCGCAACGAGGTGAATTACGCCGCCGACTTCTTGCGCTATTACTCCGAGGAAGCGACACGGGTTGCAGGGGAGTGGTTGCCGTCGCAACGGTCCGATCAGCGCTTCCTCATTCTGCGGCAGCCAGTTGGGGTTGTAGCGATGGTGACACCGTGGAACTATCCGATCTCGATGCTGACCCGCAAGATGGGCCCGGCTCTTGCTGCTGGTTGCACGCTGGTGCTGAAGCCAGCTGAGGACACGCCGTTGTGCGCTAAAGCTGTGTTTGATGTCTTTGTCGAGGCAGGTGTTCCTGCTGGGGTGATCAATATGGTGACGGCCAAAGATCCGAAGCCGATTGGTGACGTGTTCACTTCTGATCCACGTGTTCGCAAGATCACCTTCACCGGCTCAACGCCAGTCGGGCGGATGCTTGCAGGTAAGGCAGCGGCAAATCTCAAACGCGTCTCCGTTGAGCTTGGCGGTCATGCCCCATTCATCGTGTTCCCCGATGCCGACCCGGTTCGGGCAGCAAAGGGAGCCGCTGCGTTGAAGTTCTTGAATTCAGGTCAAGCCTGCATCAGCCCAAACCGTCTGTATGTCTCAGAACAACATGCTGATGCATTTACCGAGACAATGGTTGAGCGCGTGGCGAAGGTGACGGCCGGTAATGGCTTCACTGAAGGTGTTGGTGTTGGTCCGCTCGTGAACGAGGCGGCCGTCGCAAAAGTCGAGGCACAGGTCGACGATGCGGTTGGTAAGGGTGCTGCTGCTCTTGTCGGTGGCCATCGACTCGCTGATGGCGAGTTTGCCTCAGGCCACTTCTTCGCTCCGACGCTGCTGAGCGGTGTTACAGAATCGATGACGATCTACCGGGAGGAGACGTTTGGTCCGGTTGCGCCGATCATCACCTACGGCAGTGTTGAGGAAGTCGTGAGTCTTGCAAATGACACCGAATATGGTCTTGCGGCCTACGTCTACACAAACGACATCTCGACAGCAATTCGAACCGCTGAGGGCTTAAGGTTTGGCATTATTGGCGTGAACGATGTCAACCCAACGTCGGCATCGGTGCCTTTCGGTGGCATGAAAGATTCTGGACTCGGCCGCGAGGGTTCGCACGACGGCATCGAGGAGTACCTCGAGACAAAATCGATCGGCTTCGCTGTCTAGGTCGTTTCAGGTACCGCAGTACGTGCGGTACCCAGGACCTGGGTCACCGGGTTGCGCGAAATGCTCGGCGTCGTTGACGCGCTCGTATGGGTTTGTCACCCGTTCAAGAAGTGCGTCAAATTTGCTGAGATCACCTGCGACCGCGGAGGAGAGGGCTTCTTCGACAAGATGGTTCCTCGGAACGTAGATCGGATTCGCGGCCTCGAGCCGTGAAATCAGTTCGTCGCGAGAAGCCTCTTCGAGTTGAAGTCGTGTGTCCCAGCGGGTGGTCCATTCCCCGAGCCCGATGTCTTGGCCACGCAGATGATCACTCAGTGAACGCATCGATGAGATGAGATCGAGTCGCTGGCCTTGCAACAACGCGATGAGGTCGTTCGCAAGGTCATCATCACCGTCAACAGTCGTTGAGAGCCCGAGACGTTGGTTCATCCCTTCGTGCCAGTAGCGAGAAAAGATGTTCGGGAATTCCTCTAGCGCCTGAGTTGCTGGTGCGATGGCATCTTCTGGGTTGGTCGCGATCAGCGGGAGCAGTGTTTCAGCAAATCGGGCGAGGTTCCATTGAGCGATCGATGGCTGCCGTCCATACGCGTACCTTCCCCCCTCATCGATACTTGAAAACACGGTGAGAGGGTCGACATCGTCCATGAACGCGCACGGCCCGTAGTCGATCGTTTCACCCGAGATGGTGACGTTGTCAGTGTTCATCACTCCGTGGATGAAGCCGACGAGCATCCATTCTGCAATGAGGCTGGCTTGACGTTCGATGACAGCGCTGAGAAGTTTGAGATAGCGGTCGTTGTCCTCGGCCAATTCGGGATAGTGGCGATCAATCGCGTAATCGGCAAGCGTTCTCAGGTCGTCGATCTCCCCGAGTGCTGCCGCATATTGAAACGTGCCAACTCGAAGATGGGAGGCCGCCACACGCACGAGAATCGCTCCAGGAAGTGGACGTTCTCGCATTGCGAGATCACCAGTTGTGACGACGGCAAGAGCGCGTGTCGTCGGAATACCAAGCGCAGCCATCGCCTCGCCCATGAGGTACTCGCGAAGCATTGGCCCAAGGGTTGCTTTGCCGTCGCCCCCGCGAGCAAACGGCGTTCTACCTGACCCTTTTAGGTGGAGGTCCCACCGCTGACCGGCTGGGTCGGTGAACTCTCCGATGAGAAGTGCCCTTCCGTCGCCGAGCCGAGGAGAATATGAGCCGAACTGGTGACCGGCATAGGCGAGGGCGTAACGCTCCGCACTATCGGTCGCTTCGTTTCCTGTAAAAAGGCTCAGTGCTTCATCGCTGGTAAGCCACGCTGGGTCGATGCCGAGCTGTTCAGCAAGAGGATTGTTGGAGATGATCAGTCGTGGGTCAGAGGATTCGTCGGCCTTCCAACTCGCCGCAAGAGTCGGTAGCAAGCGCGCGTAGGTGTGCTGGAAGTCTGGGGGCGCTGCGAGCGATGCCATCTTGGAAGCGTAGAACGATTAGTGA
>JAYNVD010000060.1:0-1438 GCA_038100275.1 Ilumatobacteraceae bacterium | reverse complement strand
ATGAGAGCGCCCTCTCCGAGGCCGTAACAGAGTGTTCCGAGTAGCAATAGCGGGACTACCTGTGCCCAGCCGATGAACAGCATGCCAATGGACCATGCGAACGAGCTTGCGGCGAGGGCCCATCTCACATTGACTTTTTTACGGATACGGCCAAGGTTGAAACCGACGAGGGCTGATGAGAGTGCTGGGACGCTGATCATGAATCCACGCCAACCTGACGTCATTGAGAATCGTGTTTCGAGGTGATTTGGCATCGCGGTGAGAAACACTCCGAAGACGACTGCAAATGAGATGGTTCCAACGAGGATCGTGGTTGCGATGACGGGAGTCTTCATGGCCGTGCCGACTCCAGAGAGTTGAGATTTCAGTGGTTGTGGTGATCTCGTTGGTTCATTGCGAAGGGTGTTCCATGCGTAGGCGGCGCTGACGAAGCCGAATCCGTACCCGACCGTGGCGACACGCCAACTGAAGAATTCTCCGATCACACCCGAGACGAGGGGGATAATCGCGAGTCCAACGGTGAGCATTGCGGCGTTTCGACCGATCCATTTCGTTCGTTCTTCGCCGTCAAAGTGGTCGCCGATGAGGACGACCCCAAGGTTGATGAGGCCGGCTGACCCGATTCCGAGAAGAAATCGTGTTGCAACGAGCACTGCGAAGTTCGGTGCGATTGCCGTGAGAAGTCCTCCCGTTCCAAAAATGATGAGACACATCGTGAGGATCGGTCGTCGACCCCACCGGTCGGCCGCGAATCCGATGATTGGGGCTAGGAAAATTCCAGGCATTGATGCTGCGGCAACGAGTGGTCCAGCCGATCCTGCCGACTGGTCAAAGGTGTCGAGAATGTCTGGAAGTAGTGGTGAAACAAGACTGTTTCCCATGATGCCGGTGAGTGTCACTGCGAAAATGAGGGGGAGAACCCGCTGACCTGAAGATTGATGCACAGGTGCACACCATAGGGTTTGGGATATGGCGTTGCCCGACTGATAACGTTGTCAAACGATGTCGCTATTTCTGCGCGATTACCTCAACGTTGTCTGGTTCGGACTGGCGGCGATGCTGTTGGCAGGTCTTCTGCTTGGCATTGCGGCGCTTGTCCGGCCCTCCCGACCCTCTCCGGAGAAACTCCTTGCCTACGAGTCTGGTGTTGATCCGGTAGGACTCGGATGGTCTCAAAGCCAGGTCCGCTATTACGTATTCGCATTGCTCTTCGTCATTTTTGACGTTGAGGCCGTGTTCATTTTCCCATGGGCTGCCGCCATCGAGCGGTACGGCACATTCGGACTTGTCACGATGCTTGCATTCATCGTGTTGTTGCTAGACGGACTTGTCTATGCCTGGAAGCGAGGACTTCTTCGATGGGTCTAGTCGACCGTGGCCGTTTGCCGGCTCCACTTACAAAACTGTTCAATATTGGTCGCTCATATTCAATGTGGGT
>JAYNVD010000019.1:0-33508 GCA_038100275.1 Ilumatobacteraceae bacterium | reverse complement strand
GCTCTACCGACTGAGCTACCCAGGCAACGGGCGGGAGCCTAGCGACTGATCGTGGGGTACGCCACAGGAACTCGCCACACCCCGCTGGGCAATCCGTGCTCATTACGCGTGACGGTTTTAGCATGACGTCAACGAATCAAGACAAAGGTGCAGGCATAGAAGTGGAACATCCAGTAATCGATCACACAATTTCTGAAGAATGGTTTGAAAATATTCGTCGACGACTTCAAACTGAATCGAACAACCTCAGGTCGCGCTCACCCTTTCCGTACGTTGTGCTCGATGACTTCCTGCCAAGTGACCTAGCCACCCGAAGTGCACTTGCCTTTCCAACTCCAACCTCAGATTCTTGGATTCATTACGCGCATTACAATTCGTCGAAGTGGGGTCTTACTGATATCAACCGAATTCCTCAGCCACTTGATGGTGTGATCGAGTTGTTGAACAGTGATCGGTTTCGTTCGATTTTGAGTGAGGCAACTGGAATTCCAGATTTGCTCGCTGACGAGGAATTGTCTGGAGGCGGCCTTCATATGTCGAGCGCCGGTGGATATCTGAACGTCCATACCGACTTCAGTGCTCACCCTTCACGGCGATCTTGGCGTCGTCGTCTCAACCTGTTGCTCTACCTGAATCATGACTGGGATGAGTCATGGGGTGGACACCTTGAATTGTGGGACACAGAGGTCAAGCAGTGTGCTGAGCGAGTGGCACCGATTTTAAATCGTTGCGTCATTTTCGTAACCGATCGAAATTCATTACATGGCGTGCCAGACCCACTGGCAACTCCGGATGATCGTTATCGATGTTCTGTCGCAATGTATTACTTCACAGATGAGGGACATGAAGTGTCACGACAGGCAACCAAGTACAAGGCTCGCCCAAATGAGAAAGGCAGTCGATTGCTCGTCAAATTGGACTCAGCGGTTCTTGGTGGGTACTCAAGGATTCGTGACAAGTTTGGAATTGACGACCGTGTGGTTGGCAATGCGGTAGCAAAACTTAAACGGCTTGGCCGAAAGTCGACTGAATAACAGCGTTGGCTAACGGGGGAGCGGTAGTGACCACATCAGCCGCTCGAGAGCGAGCGAAGAGTTCGCATTTCGACCCAAGGCAGACGCGGTCTGGTTGATCGCAGTGACCGCCTGGGCGGTGTCGTCTGCGCTTAAGCGACCAGCCACCATTGCGTCTCGGTAAGAAGCGCTCAGTACGGCAAGCCCGGCACGGAGTTCGTCGGTGACGAATCGTCGGTGTTCACGCTTGTGGCGATCCTCAAGCTGCTTCTTGCCGCTGCCCCGGCTGCCGTATGTGTCAATGCGTTCTTGCAGAGCAGCGACTTCGTCCTCGTGACGAGCCTTAAGAGGAGCGGCTGCTTCATCGATGAGTAACTCGATGCGTTGCACAAGCTGCAGAGCAGCAGAACCTGAACCGTCGAGCACGTCAATTGCATGAGCAAACGTGTTTCGTCGTTCGGCAAGATCGGGATCGGTCGCGATGAGCCGGGCTCGATCGAGATCACCGAACGCCCCGGTTGAAGCGAGCTCAGCGGCAGCCGAGTCAATGCCCTCTGCGATGAGTCGTTCGGCAATCACTTCGTCTGCAATTGCGTGGAAATCGAGACGAACACAGCGAGACGCAATCGTGATGAGATTGTTGGGAAGGCTTTCGGCCACGATGATGAAACGAGTGCTTGCTGGCGGCTCTTCAATCGTCTTCAACAATTTTGCGGCAGCTGCATCTGCAACGAGATGAAAGTCATGCAAGATCATCACCGTGAGGTCGCCCTCGGTTGGGCTCAACCATGACTGTTCAACGATCCACTGTGCCTGATCAACACTGATCGAGGCGCCTTCTCGTTCGACCTCGCGGCAGTCAGGGTGCTCGCCGGCCATTACGAGGCGGGCATTTCGGTCGTCAGGATCGTCTCCACCAGAGATCATCACTGCGGCTGCTGCTCGAGCTGCCTGCTCTTTTGTTGACCCATGCGGCCCGACGAAGAGATATGCGTGCACCGGATTCTCAAGTGAGGTGCGCAGTTGCGAAATGGTGGAGTCCTGCCCAATGACGGCGTCCCACACTGACGACATCAGATTCCCAGTCGCTCGCTCACAACTCGACGAATGGTGGCTGCCGTCTCATCAGCCGGCGTTGATGCGTCAACCACGTACCAACGGGTTGGGTCTGCAGCTGCCATTTCAGCAAATCCCTCTCGAACCCGGCGGTGGAAATCTGCGCCAGCTTGTTCGATGCGGTCAAGTTCACGGGCGTTCATTCGGCGTTCAAGGGTGGGGTCATCGGTAACGAGCTGGATGACAAGATCGGGCCAAGTTGAGCCGATCGCCCATTCGTTGACACGACGAACCTCATCGACCGGCAGGCCACGGCCGTAACCCTGATAGGCGAGTGTTGAATACACCGATCGGTCACTGACAACGTGTTCGCCACGTTGCAGCGCGGGCCGAACAACCTCAGCCAGATGTTGCGCTCGATCGGCGGCGACAATCAGGGTCTCGGCGTGATCATTGAGGCCAACAGTGTCAACATTGTGAAGGATTGACCGAAGTTGTTCGCCAATAGCGGTGCCACCGGTTTCGCGGCTGAGCACCGCACCGATTTCCTCAGCAAGGCGGCGAGCCTGCGTACTTTTGCCGCAGGCCTCAGGCCCCTCAAATGCGATGTACACCGGCTGGGTCATTTCGACTTTGGTGCTGCTTTCTTGGCCGTTGACTTTTTCGCAGCGGTTTTCTTCGCAGCTGTTTTTTTGGCCGTTGACTTTTTCGCAGCAGACTTCTTCGCAGGACGTTTCTTCGACGGGCCTTGCTCGCGTCGGATCGCAAGCAACTCGAATGCTCGCTCAGGTGAGATCTCCTCGATGCGGTCACCCTTACCGATTGACGCATTTGTTTCGCCGTCGGTGACATACACACCGAATCGGCCATCTTTGGCAAGAACTTTTCGTCCAGACACTGGGTCGTCGCCGAACTCACGTAGCGGGCCAGCTGCCGCCATATTTCGAGCACCACCGCGCCGGAACACTTTCGGAAGTTCATAGATCCTGATCGCGTCTTCGAGAGTGATCGTCAACAACTGTTCTTCAGAGTCGATTGAGCGGAAGTCTTTGCCCTTCACGACGTACGGGCCGTAACGGCCATTTGCTGCCGAGATGACCTCGCCATCGGCGGGGTCAACACCGAGTTCGCGTGGCAACTGCAATAACTGCTTGGCGTCTTCGAGCGTGATGTGTTCGAGGCTCATTGTTGAGAACAGGCTCGACATCTTCGGTTTCGCAAGACCAGGAGGCAGATTGTCAGGGTCACCCCACTGCACATACGGGCCGTAGCGGCCATTTTTTGCGTACACCGGCAGGTCATCGAGTGTGCCGATTGGGTCGTCACTCTTGGGAAGTGACAACAGGCGCAGTGCCTCTTCCAACGTCAATTCATCCGGCGCGAGGTCATCGGGGATGCTCGCAGTGTCGTCACCACGTTTGATGTACGGACCGTACTTGCCTGGCTTTGCGACGATTTGGTTTCCGTCGGGGTCGTTGCCGATGGGGAACGAGTTGATGCTTGCAGCATCGATCTGGTCGAGGTTTTCTTCGACGAGATGCTTCAAACCAGGCAGGGAGTCGCCACCGAAATAAAAGCGCGTGAGCCAATCTGATTTCTCGCGTCGGCCACCGGCGATCTCATCGAGGTCTTCTTCAATCTTCGCAGTGAGTTCGTAATCAACAAGGTCGTCAAAGTGATCTTCGAGAAGACCGACCACGGCGAAGGCTGTCCATGTGGGAACAAGCGCTTGACCCTTCTTCCAGACGTAGCCACGATCTTGGATCGTCTGAATGATTGACGCCCAGGTCGATGGGCGGCCGATGCCAAGTTCTTCCAGGCGCTTCACAAGGCTTGCTTCGGTGAAGCGGGCCGGTGGAGTGGTGTTATGGCCTTCAGGGGTGTAGGCCTGCACCGGCACAACATCTCCGACTGCGAGCGCTGGTAGTAGCTCTTCTTTTTCGTTGTCGTTCTCTGCGTCGCTGTCGAGATCAGCCAGCACGGCGCGGTGGCCTTCGAACTCAATGGTCGTACCACTTGCCGTAAATTCGCAGTCGGTGTTCTCGTGCGCGGAAACAGCGCCGAGTCGGAGGCTCAACGTCGTGCCTCGAGCATCGGCCATCTGAGAGGCCAACGTGCGTTGCCAGATCAAGGTGTAGAGCGCGAGCTCCTGACGATCAAGTTCATTCGCAACGTCGCGCGGGCTCCGCATGGGGGTCGTTGGTCGGATTGCCTCGTGGGCCTCTTGAGCATTCTTCGACTTCGATGTGTGTCGACGCGGCTGATCCGAGAGGAATGCATCGCCATAGGTTGACCCGATAATCGAACGCGTTTCAGACAGCGCTTCATCAGAGAGGATCACATTGTCGGTACGCATATAGGTGATGAACCCTCGCTCATACAAACTCTGTGCGATGCGCATCACCTGAGACGACGACAAGCGGAGACGACGTCCACCTTCTTGTTGAAGTGTCGAGGTCATAAATGGCGCCTTCGGCAATGAGCGATATGGCTTGGTGTCGACACTGCGAACCGTGACCGTTGCATCTCGCAGACCTTCGGCCAAGGCATTCGCCCGAGCTTCGTCGAGCGCCGCAACCTTGTCACTTGGTTTTCCGTCAGCACCGAAGTCTTTTCCGGTTGCAACTTTCGTGCTGTCGACTGCGACGAGCCGAGCGGTGAATTCTGGGGTTGTCGCGGCATCGAGGTCGATCGACCAGTAGCCGGCGGAAATGAACGCGATGCGTTCACGCTCACGTTCAACGATGAGACGGATCGAGGGGCTTTGGACGCGTCCCGCCGAAAGGCCACGGTTTACCTTGCGCCAAAGAATTGGCGACACCTCATAGCCATACAGACGGTCAAGAATGCGGCGAGTCTCTGCGGCATCAACGAGTCCACCATCGATCTCGCGGGGATTGTCGACGGCGTGGTCGATTGCGCTTCGGGTGATCTCGTGGAACACCATGCGCTTCACGGGAACTTTTGGCTTGAGATGCTGCACGAGGTGCCACGAAATGGCTTCGCCCTCTCGGTCTTCATCGGTTGCGAGATACAACTCCGAAGCATCTTTCAACGCAGCGCGTAACTCTTTAACGACCTGACGTCCACGGTCGGTGAGTTCGTAGGTCGGTTTGAAACCGTTGTCGACATCTACTGCGAGACCCTTCGAAGGAAGATCAGCAACATGGCCAACAGAGGCGCGCACGTCGAACTCGGAGCCCAAGAACTTCGAGATCGTCTTCGCCTTTGCGGGCGACTCGACGATGACGAGCGGGCGACCGTTTCCGGCGCTAGAGGAGGTTTGTTTTGTAGCCATTTGTTCGGTGAGTGTGCCTCAACACAGCGATGCAGGCAACCGGAACGGTACCTAGTGTGGGGCCATGTCGTCTCGTCATTCGAAGACTGTCTGGGTTCTTGGAGACCAATTGAACCGGAATTTGGCGCATCTTCGCACTGCTCAACCTGACGAAATACGGGTGTTATTCGTAGTTTCACTCTCAAAATTGAGAAGCGCGCCATGGCATCAACAGCGACTGCATTTCATTCTCACCGCGATGCGACGATTTGCCCTTGAGCTCGCTGAAGAGGGGTTTTTGGTCGATTGGAGAGTCGCTGAGACGATGACAGCCGGCCTTCGGGCTCATATTGATGAGTTCTCACCAGACGAGATTTCGGTCATGCAGCCGATGAACCGGTCTGGTCAAGATCTCATCGATTCACTTGCCAACACGTTCCCTCTCACGCTCATTGCCTCAGATCAGTTTTTGTGTTCCCGGGAACAATTTGCGGAGTGGGCATCAGCGAACACGAGAAAAGATGGCTCGCTCCTGATGGAGGACTTCTACCGATGGCAGCGCCGACGGCTTGACATCCTCATCGATCCCGATGGTGAACCAGTTGGCGGGCGGTGGAATTACGACGACGAAAACCGGCTTCCTCCGCCAAAAGGCACACATGAGTGGCCAGAGGTCCTGCGCCGTGACCTTGATGATGTCGATGCGTGGGTGAGCGACTTCTTGCACTCAGTCGACGGCATGCAGATGACTGGCGAACCACCCACCGGGCTGTGGGCGACCAGTCATGATGAAGCATCACAACAACTCGGTCATTTCTTGCGATCGGCAATTACAAACTTTGGCCCCTACGAAGACGCCATCGTCGGCGATGAGCCGTATCTCAATCACTCATTGCTCAGCCCATACCTCAACTATGGGCTGTTGCATCCTTCAGAGGTCATTTCAGCCGTTCAGGCGCTTGAGGACGACGTCCCATTGAATTCGAAAGAGGGGTTCATACGTCAAGTCATTGGCTGGCGCGAGTACGTGCATGGTCTCTACTGGTGGTTTGGCCCCGACTATGTGAACGAAAATTATTTCAGCGATGACGCTCCGGTGCCGCCGGCGTTTACCGGTGGTGCGACTGAGATGAATTGTGTGGCGCACGTCGCTAAGTGGGTTGAGCAAGATGCATGGACTCACCACATTCCTCGCCTCATGGTGCTTGCAAATCTGGCGACATTGGCCGGCATCGATCCTTCGAAGATGATGCGATGGATGTGGGCCTCTTTTATCGATGGTGCCGAATGGGTGATGGCACCCAACGTCATCGGAATGGGCATGTACGCCGATGGCGGTCGGATGAGCACGAGGCCCTACGTCTCTGGCGGAAATTACATCTCAAAGATGACCGATTTCTGCGGTGGTTGCTCGTTTGATCGCAAAGCTCGCACTGGCAAACATGCATGTCCCTTCACCACCTTGTATTGGGACTTTCTCGATCGAAATCGTGATGCTCTCCAGTCGAATCATCGCATGGCACGTGTCTATGCAAACCTCAATCGCCTCGCTGACATTGATGAGGTGCGGGAACGTGCTGTCGAAGTGCGCACCCGTTTGATCGCAGGAACCATCTAAGAGCGATACCGTTCGCGGTGATGCCTGATGTGTTGCTCGGCTGGGACGAGCACCTTGATGCCGCTTGGCAGGAGATGGGCCAACCTGGCGCGCACGGCACTCCGGGAAGAGTGAGCCGCATCGACCGGGGCTGGAGCACCATTCTTCGAAATGCAACCGATACCGAGCCATTACGGGTGAGAAATATCGGTGCAGATGTTGCCGTCGGCGATTGGGTCGTTGTTGACGATGACATCGAACGTGTTGCTCATGTCGTTGCGCGCAGGTCGGCATTTGTTCGCCGCGCCTCACATGAGGGTGATCGAGCTGAGGCCGATGTTCTTGCGGCAAACATCGACGTCGTCTTTCTCATTCACGCGCTGACCGCGCCACCAAATCAACGGCGCCTCGAACGAGAACTCGTGCTTGCATTCGACTCGGGTGCACAGCCTCACATCGTCCTGACAAAGTCAGATGTCGCCGACAACATCGAAGCGACAGTTGACGAACTTCGTGCTGTTGCTGCCGGGGTGCCGGTTCACATTGCGAGTGGCATCACGGGTGTGGGCCTTGAACCCATTCGATCCGCTGCCGAAGGTGGCCGCACCCTAGCGTTCTTCGGCGCATCTGGTGTTGGAAAGTCGACATTGGTCAACGCTCTTATTGGGCGCCAAGAAATGGCGACATCAGAAGTACGTGAGCATGACCAACGAGGTCGCCACACCACAGTTGCGACACAACTACTTCCTTTGCCAGATGGCGGTTGGCTCATCGATACACCTGGCTTTCGGGCAGTGAGTTTGTGGTTGTCTGGTCGTGGAATCGAGCGAGCATTCGTTGACGTCTTTGAACTGATGGACGACTGTCGATTCCGCGATTGCAAACACGATCAAGAACCCGGGTGTGCGGTGCAGGCAGCGATCACCGCTGGCGAACTCGACCCTCTTCGGTTTGCAAGCCTCCGCCGACTGGTTGCAGAAGAAGCAGCGCTCGAAGAAGAGCAGGCACGCCGGGAGCGAATTGCTGACCGCCGAAAAGGTGGTCGCGAGCCACTCGATGATCCCGATGGGGAGTAATTGAGGCGCGATGGCTACTGTCATCTCTATGACAGCTTTGCCATCAACAGTAGACATGTATGACCTGCGGATGTCCGAAGGCGCACGTCCGCTCTACGAAAAAGTTAAGAAGTTCATCGAGGAAGAAATTGAGCCAAAGACGGCCGAGTTCTTCCGCCTAGGCGAGGGTCGCGAGGACCATTGGGGCTACGGCGAAGGCCAGCTTGAACTCCTCGACTCGATCAAGGCCAAGGCGAAGGAAAATGGCCTTTGGAACTTCTTTCTTCCAGACGCTGAGACCGGCGAAGGTCTCTCCAACCTCGACTATGCCTACATCGCAGTTGAATTGGGCAAGAACCCGATCGCTTCAGAGTGCTTGAACTGTGCAGCACCTGACACCGGCAACATGGAGGTGCTCGAGCGTGTTGGCACCCCAGAGCAGAAAGAGCAGTGGTTGAAGCCACTTCTCAACGGTGAAATTCGTTCGGCCTACATCATGACCGAGCCAGACATGCCCTCATCAGACGCCAAGCAGCTCGCCTGTCGTGCGATTCGTGATGGTGACGAGTATGTGATCACCGGAGAGAAGTACTGGTCATCAGGGGCCGGCGATCCACGGTGCAAGATCATGATCGTGATGGTGCAAACCGACCCAGATGGTCCGGTGCACCGGCGTCAGTCGCAGATTCTCGTTCCTCGTGACACCCCGGGTGTTGAAATTCGTGGATCGATGCACGTATTCGGTGAGGACGATGCTCCGCACGGTCACATGCACATCCGTTTTAACAACGTTCGCGTTCCTGCATCAAACATGCTGTGGGGCGAAGGCAAGGGCTTCGAAATTTCGCAGCTCCGTCTCGGACCTGGCCGTATTCACCACTGCATGCGTTCAGTCGGTGCAGCAGAAAAGGCCCTCGAGTTGATGGTCAAGCGTGGCATCACCCGTGAAGCATTTGGCAAGCGCATTGCGAATCTCGGCAAGAACCCTGAGGTCATTGCAAAGGCTCGTATCGAAATTGAGTCAATGCGTCGCATGGTGCTTACCGCAGCGAAGGCGATGGACGAACTTGGTAACGCTGAAGCCCGCGTCTGGGTGAGCGCCGTCAAGGCAATGGTGCCGATCCGCACCTGCCAGATTGTCGACGAAGCCATCCAGATTCACGGCGGTACAGGTGTGTCGCAGTGGACCCCACTTGCCCGCATGTACGCAAGCCAGCGCACGCTGCGTCTTGCTGACGGCCCGGACGAAGTGCATTGGTTCGTTGTCGGTCGCTCAGAGATTGCCTCGATGGAAGAAGCAGCTCGCGACTACAACCCGAAGGAAACCTTCTACTCCGAGAAGGGTTCTGACAACTCGGGCGTGTTCTCCGGACCCTGATCCGGAAGTAACCAACCGGTTTCTCCTCTGGTCCACTGTCGAACGCTGCGCACCGCGGCGGTTGGCAGTGGACCGTATATATGTGGGAACAGTTCATCGATACCAGGTGCTGGAGGTTCCTCGATGATCTCTGATTCGACTCGCTCAGGATCAATTTCGAGCAGCAGCAGTTTGTTGAGGTCATCATAGAAACGGCCTGCGACACCTTCGATCTGCTCTGGTGTTGAGCAATGGATGTATCCCACCTCTTTGAGTGTCATCCCTCGGGTGCTCATGCGGTACTCACCCGTGCTGTGGGCATGTAGCCAATCGGCGGGAAGTGCAATGTGCCAAATCATGTTCGGTGAGTATCCCTTCTGGCCTTTGCCGACGTCAGATTACTCACGGTGGTTCAAGCGGCATGGTGACACTCGCCGCCACATCGCTCAAACCAATGACACTAAGAACACTTGAAATGGGTCGGCGGATGCGGACCGTTACTTGGCGTGTACCGAGCACAACATCGGCGACTTGAGACTGATGAGACGTCGCCACTCGATATGCCTCGGAGTAAGGATCGGCCGCACGCGCTGCGGCGAGAGCGGCTTCTCGAGCAATAGCAGTCACATCAATTTGGTGCTGAACAACAACAATCGAATTGATGCCAACAACCCCGATTGCCGCAAGGAGTAGAAGGGCGAACGCGAACTCGATAGTCGATTGACCGTCATCAGGCCTGTTCAACGGCCGCCCTGATGACACGACTAAATAGGCGACTGATGAGTTCTTCGCCAGAACCGCTCGTCGCCCACCCGATGACAAGTAGACCGATGAATGCAGCGGCGAGTAGAACAAGTGCGTACTCAGTGGTGGCCTGGCCACCATCACGTTGATTGCTCATAATTTCTCCGACTCAGATTGAGGAAAGATGGCTAGTCGAAAGACCTGCGAGTGAACTTGCTAACGGCGGAAGAATTGCAAGGCAGACGAATGCTGGCAGTGTGAATCCAACGAGCGGTCCGGCAAGGCGGACTGGGAGAGTTCGAACGTAACGTTCCTCCTCGCGCTCCCGAACGCTGTCGATGTGAGTAACCACATCACTCAAGACCTGAGACATTGGGCTTCCGTTGCGTTGACCTTCAATAATCGTATGAACGGCATGACGGTCGCGTTCCTCGAAATTATGACCGAACGCTTCTAGGGCGTCGGCGAGCAACGCACCGTTACCTAGATCCCAAACCACTTGCTCGAACAGCGGGCGAAGAGAACGTGAGACTGCAGGGGCGCTACTGATGAATGCGGTTCGCAGTGGCACGCCGGCCATGACAACCAACGCGATTCCCTCAAGTGTGTCAGTGAGTTCTCGTGAGAGAGAACTGTGTCGCCGTCGAGTTGACGGTTCGATGACTGCGCGCATTGTCCGACGGCCGAATTCATTGAGTACGCATCCAACGAGAACGATCACGATGCCGGTTGGTGTCTGAATGAATGAACGAACGTCGAGTGATGTGACAATGAGTAATAGCAGAATCGCAATCGGAAGCACCGTTAACGACCGGGCAGAGAGGCGTGCCGGTGCGGTATGAAGCTCTCTGTCATGTCGCAGTTGTTCTCGCACTTGGAGGCGATTAGAGGTCCGCTCAAATGCAGCACCGGCTGGAATTCCGAAGACGAGAGCTGAATAGGTCACCCAGAGGACGAGACGTTCATCTGGGTCCTGGGTGGATGCGAGAGTTTGCTGAAGTCGATCAGCCAATGTGCCTCGAGGGTGTAGGCGTATCGGAAATTGGTTGTTGATGATGTCATGAATAGATGACCCTGATCGAAGATGTCTCGCAGCCTGTGTGCACCATTCTGAAAGTAAAAACCCAGACCGGTTGCTCACAGCACCAGTGTTGAGTGGTGGCAGCACTCGTGAAGGTGGCTTCGGGTCGAACATTGATCTCAACCCAAGCGCCCCTGCGAATGAAGCCGCTATATCGAGAACTGGGTTAGCCAAAACGCTCCTTCCGGGACCTGAGCCGGCTGTTCACAATTCCAGAAGAAACCACATCGATGAGTCCCTCGGAGGTTGGTTGAGCGATGTCGGCAACCATGCGTTGTCCATCGGGCCGTTTCTCGATCTGAACAATCGCGTCGACTGATCGGTGCAGGTGGTCGAGAATCGAATGCACTGGCCAATTGGGCGAGTGCTGCACGATGAGTTGACTTAACCGGTGAATTGCATCTGCGGGGCTATTCGCATGGCATGTCGACATCGAACCGTTGTGGCCGGTGTTCATCGCGTGCACCAGAGCAACGACCTCAGAACCTCGAACTTCACCAACCACAATTCGATCGGGGCGAAGCCGAAGTGCAGTAACGAGGAGTTCGTGAAGAGTTACCTCGGCTGAACCATCTGAGGAGCGTTGACGAGCCTCGAGATGAACGAGATGACCTGGACTGTCGTCGTCGGCAGGTCGTAATTCGCAGGTGTCTTCGATGGTGATGATGCGATCTCCGTTTCGCAAACTGCGAGCGAGAAGAGATGAGAGAAGTGTTGTTTTGCCAGAGCTTGTTGGACCACTCACAATGACGTTGTGCCGTTCATCAAGTAGTTGGTGAATGATGGGTACGACAGTTGGCGGCGCAAATGCGTTAAGCGCTCGATGCTGTTGCTGATGCCGACGAATGGAGAGTTCGAGTCCATCGACGGCGATTGGTGGGATGACTGCGCAAAGTCGTGAACCATTGAGAAGTCGAGCGTCAACCATTGGTGTGAGACGATCGAGGTGGCGGCCAGCGCCTGCGAGTGCCTCCTCAAGAAAGAGTTGCAATTCTGTGGGTTCGATAGTTCCAAATCGAGCGAGTTGTCCATCTTGATCGATCCAGAGCTCTTCACCTTTATGAACGATGACCTCATCAATGTTGGGATCGTGAAGCGACCTTGCGAATGCTGAATCAACATGCTGAAGCCGCAAATGTTCGATGCTCATAACCGAGAGAGAGGGTCAAGCGATCTCGGCGGACGAACCGCAAGCAGTCCTGCGTCGACAGCGCGGGCCACTCGCGGATCACAGGGAATTTGGGCGATGACTGGTGTGTCGAGACAGTTCGAAACGTCATGCGCAGACAGGGATCGACCAGGTTCATCGATCAAGATGATCCCGTCTGGATTGAGATGTGATGTGAGGCGGGCACGACGCAGAGCGAGGTAGCACGGTCGCAACACCATGAGACGCTGATCTGCATGTTGAAGAAGGGGCATTGGGAGATCGTCCGGAGATGTGACGGTCCCCGCGTCGATCGTGTACGAGCCGGTGCGCGCGAGGTGCAGTGCAAGTTCATGCCATCGTTGAGGCGGAACGATATGGTCGCTCCCTCGGCGGATCAATGAATGATGCTCATCGATAGCAATTGCGACGTCGTCTAGATTGGTAATAGCAACGGGATCGCTGAGAGCGTCGAAAAGCCCTCGACCACTGTCGTTAAGCCCGAGAACCGCGGGGAGGTCGCCGGCGAGATCAATGAGGGTGTGCGGTCCTTCGTGCGAAAGTGCAATTGTTGACGCAACAACCGTGGTTCCACTGCCACCTTTCGGTGACCAACAGATGGTGTACATATTCCTCCACATCGGTGAGGTGGAGGAGAGGTCGGAGAACGGATCGTACGGTGAAGGATCCTGCTCGGCTGCTCAGACCTGTCGTGTCTTGCGAAGGTTGTCGATAAACGCGTCTTCAGTCCGACGGATTGAACGGTCAGTAGTTCCTGACGAGTGCGGCGAGACGAGTACCCGCGGCATCGACCACAAGGGACTTTCCTCAGGAAGTGGTTCCACCGCGAAGACATCAAGACCAGCACCACCGAGATGCCCCGACTCAAGATGCGAGATCATCGCTTCTTCATCGACGCAGTTGCCTCGACCAACATTGATGATGATGGCTCCTGGTTTCATCATCGAGAATTCTCGATCGCCAATTGAATGGTGCGTCTCATCGGTGAGGGGCATGCACAGCACGATGACATCGGCAGAAGCCAACACCTCATCGCGGCGAGCATCAGGCCACGTTTCGCACGGCTCATCACCCCGTGGGGTCCGGCGAACTCCGATGACATCGGCACCAGTAACTGCCACGAGCTTCGCAACCTCCGCGCCGATCGAACCCATGCCGATAATGCCGACACGCAGGTCGCCAACATCGACGGTTGAACGCACCTCCCAGGCGCGGCGGCGCTGAGCATCTAGTAACTCGGGAAGGCCTCGAACGAGCGCAAGCAACATCATCATGACCGTCTGGGCAATAGATGGAGCAGAACCCCCTGGTGTGAACAACACCTCTACGCCGCGATCTTGAAACTTTGCGAAGACCGGATGGTCGCCGCCGGCTGATGCGCTCTGAAGCCAACGCAAGTTTGGGGCAGCGAGACATGCTTTTAGAAACGGTGTGCTGCGGTCAGGCCAACAGTCGGCAGAAAAGAAGGCGTGGGTGATACTTGCGAGGTCATCCTCAGAAAGCTCAATTCCATCAACGAGCTCGAGGATGTGAACGTCTGGTGCAAACGATGCAACCTCGTCGCGAAGACTCTCCGCCGCTGTATCAGTCATCAACAACACATCACCCATCACACACCTCCAACACGTCGATCTACCCCCTGCCAATACGGTTCGCGCAGGGTTCGACGCTGGACCTTACCCACTGGGCTCTTTGGAAGTGGTTCAGTCTGTAACTCGACGACACCAGGCTTCTTGTATGAGCCCAACTGGTCGACACACAACTTCACGATCTCATCCCTATAGATGTCATGATCGCCGTTGTCGTCGGCTGAGATGACGCACACTGCGGCGGGCGTCTCGCCCCAGCGATCATCTGGCACTGCGAACACAGCGACCTCGACTACCGCAGGATGCTCGGCGATTGTGTTCTCGAGTTCGGCTGGCCAGATGTTGTACCCGCCCGAGATGATCATGTCGTCCTTGCGGTCAAGCACGTAGAGATATCCATTCTCGTCGAGCCGCCCGATGTCACCCGTGAGTACGAAACCGTCGGCAGTGATTCGCTCTGCAGTCGCTTCGGGGTTTTCCCAGAACCCGGTCATCTGCCCATCGCAGCGAATGGCGATTTCTCCTTCTTCACCAATCGGCAAACTCGTTGCCGAATCTTCAGGGTCACGAATTTCGAGCAGAGCGAAAGGCAGAGCGCGACCAGTAGAACGCAACGGGTTCGATCCCGGTACCTCTGAAAACCACTCGTCTGGACCCATCATGCAGACCGGCACAGCCTCGGTTTGGCCATAGCCCTGGAAGAGCACTGGGCCAAACACCTCACGACCCAAGAGTGCAGTTTCATCAGCGATCGGTGAACCACCGATCTGAAGAACTCGAAGTGATGACCAGTCTCGAGAACGAGCACTCGGTTCACGAGCCAAGGCGTTCAACATGGCTGGCACCGCGAACATGTACGAGATTTTCTCTCGCTCCATTACCTCGATCGTCTCTGCGGGATCAAAGTGATCAAGCATCACATTTGTCCCTCCACTTAGCCACGTTGGCGTGTAGAGATAGCCAGAACCATGCGAGATCGGCCCGACATGGAGGCAGCGATCTCCGGCCTCCATCGGCGGGAAGTTGTAGAACCAGTCGCGTCCTGCAGCGAGCCATGAACGATGGCTATATGCAACACCTTTTGACTTACCTGTCGTGCCACCCGTGTGGCGAATGATGTACCAGTCGTCGGGATCGATATCGACATTCGGATCGGCGTCAGAAAAACCCGCCAGCCAAGATTCATAATCATCGCCCCGGACAATCACATGTTCAAGGTTCGGTAATTGATCACGAACTGCGTCAATCTCATCGAGGTAGTGCCCGGCAACCACGACGGCACGACAGCCGGTGTGGTCAAGCATGTGGTGATGGCTGTCGACGCTATTTCTTGCGTACAACGGCACTCGCACGAATCCCCCAGCGGCTGCTCCGGCGAAGAAGTCCTGAGCGCCGATCGAGTTATCTTCAAGCACACCAATACGGTCACCGGGGTTGAGGCCAAGTTCGAGTAGTGCATTTGCCATGCGCACACCACGCGACCATGCCTCAGCGAATGTGAGCTCTTCTGAACTCGTGCCGTCGGTATAGATGATGGCGGTTCGATTTGAGTTGAGATGCGCCGCTTGACGCATCAAGCTCCGTACGTCCATCCCTCGAATTTAGGTGTCGAGTATCGGCGGTCTCCCACCGGGCCCGATTGGGGATTGCGATTTAGGCCGTAAATCCGTCGAGGCGAGCCAGAACCTGCAACATGACTTCGTCAGCACCGCCACCAATTGAAGACAAACGGTTATCTCGGAAGAATCGAGCGGTCCATGTTTCTTCGACGTAACCCATGCCACCGTGATACTGCAAGCAAATGTCGGCAACCTTTCGGATAAGGCGACCAGCGGTGAGCTTTGCGATGGTCGCCTCACGTGTGGTGTCGATGCCCTGCTGATACTTCGCAGCGATTGAGTAGTTGTAACTGCGCAACAAGTCGACCTCGGCCGACAGCTCTGCGAGGGTGTACTGCAGGTGCTGGTTCGCAAGCAACGGCTTTCCGAACGCGTGACGTTCACGGAGATACTCGGCTGTGCGCTGCAACGCCAACTCGCAGGCACCAACCGTCGAATAGGCGGCCCACATTCGTTCGACAACGAACTGTGCCATCTGCTGCTGGAATCCCCGGCCAATTTCTCCAATCGTGTTGCTGACCGGCACCCGACAATCATCAAACGACAACAAACCGGTGTCAGACGCCCGCATTCCGAGCTTGTCGAGCTTCTTCGACACTGAGAAACCTTCGGCATCGGTCGGCACAATGATCTGACTCATTCCGCTGTAGCCACCGTCGTCAGAGGTGCGTGCGAGCAGGCATAGCCAGTCGGCCTGCAGTGAGTTGGTGATCCACATCTTCGACCCATTGATGACCCATTGGTCGCCATCGCGCACGGCGCGGGTTCTCAGCCCGGCCACGTCAGAACCCGCGTCAGGTTCACTCACCGCAATCGAGCAGACGTTCGTTCCTTGCAGCGCAGGCTTCAGGTACTTCTCTTTCTGCTCTGCGGTACCGAACTTGGCCAGCGAAGGCGTCGCCATATCGACCTGAACACCAAGCGCCATCGGTAATGAACCGTGGTCACAACGACCAAACTCCTCAGCCAAAATCACAGTGAATAAATGGTCTGCTCCCTGGCCCCCGAACTCCTCTTCATACTCGAGGCCAAGGAATCCGAGTGATCCCATCTTTGAGAAGATGTCGCGCAGCGGCATCATCTCGGCTTCTTCCCATTCAGGAACTCGAGGATTGACCTCCTGCTCGACGAACGAGCGAACAACGGCGCGGAACTCTTCATGTTCGGGAGTGAAGTTCATTCCGCTAACGCTACGCGCCCGGCTCGCTCAGATTGATATCGAGTCGCGTAGTTTGCAGACATGACTATTCAACATCAGCAACGAGCAATCGACCTCGGCATTGTGATCCAAGACTCAGAACGTTCACTTGCGTTCTACCGAGATCTATTGGGGATGAACCACGAAGGTGATATGCCGATGCCAATCGGTGGTGGCGGAACGATGCACCGACTCCGTTGTGGAGATTCGCTCATCAAACTGGTGTGCTTTGATGCAACACCCGAAGCCCGTCCAGGTAGTGGCGGCATCGAGGGCGGAACGGGCTACCGCTATTTCACGATTCACATGGAGAACATTCACGACGTCGTCGCAGCATGTGAGGCTGCTGACGTCAAAGTGGTGACACCAGTGGTCGAACTACGCCCGGGAGTCACCATTGCCATCGTGCGAGACCCCGATGGGAACCTCGTCGAATTCCTTCAGATGGGCTGAGCATCAAGTGGTGTCGCCCACTGTCGGGTGACACCACACACCCTTGACGTAATTGTGTCGAGAGAGTGAGCCGAACGGCTGAGTTATACAGCGAGAAGGTCGCGTGCGCCGGTGTCGCTCGAAGGGTGACGGAGCTTCGACATCGCTCGCGCTTCGATTTGGCGAATCCGCTCACGTGTCAGATTGAAATGCTCTCCAACCTCTTCGAGGGTACGAGGCTCGCCACGATCAAGACCAAAACGGAGTTTCAAGATCTCGCTCTCGCGCTCATCGAGCGGAGCGAGTAGGCGAGAAATCTCCTCAGGAAGAAGTGCGGTAGCAGCAACCTCAAATGGAGACTCTGCTGCACGGTCTTCGACGACATCACCAAGTTCGGCATCACCGTCTTCACGAAGTGGTTCCGACAATGACAGTGGTTCAGCGGCGAAGCGAAGCGCCTCAGTGACCTTGTCCTCTGGCATCTCAACTTCTTGTGCGAGTTCTGCCAACGTTGCTGGACGTCCGTACTTCAACTCGAGACGTGTGCGAGCCTTCTGCAAACGAGCGAGGGTGTCACCGGCGTGGACCGGCAGACGGATGGTGCGACCAGTGTTCGCAATACCACGGGTGATTGCCTGACGGATCCACCAGGTTGCGTAGGTGGAGAACTTGAAGCCCTTACGCCAGTCGAACTTTTCGACAGCGTGCATGAGGCCGAGGTTGCCCTCCTGAATGAGGTCGAGCAGCGGCAAACCAGATGCCTGGTATTTCTTCGCGATCGAGACCACGAGACGAAGGTTTGATTGGACGAATTGACGCTCGGCTTCTTCACCGCGGCGTGCGGTGCGACGCAACTCACGCTTTTTGTGTGTGGTGAGATCTTTTCCACCGGCTTCGAGCGCCTCGAGCGCTTCCTTGCCAGCCTCAATTTCTTTCGCGAGGCGTACTTCGTCGTCCTTCGTAAGCAGGACATATTGACCGATGTCGGTGAGATATAGACGGACGAGATCCTCGTCGTCTCTGTCAACTCGTTCCTTCGCCATTACGGCTCCCTTTTCGGTGGAAATTCGGTGGATGAGACAAAGGTCACGATACCGACGCAGAGGCCGACACCCACCGAAAAACACGAGGTAACATGACTGTAATTCGATTCGCAATCCTTCTGGAGGTAGATGATGTCGAACCCAGTCCTCAACGAGCGCACCCTCGCTAAGTGGGCCGCTCCCGAAGCCTCTCAGCGAGCGGGCATTAACGACGGCCCGATTTCAGATTGGGCACCACCGCCTGCTCCTGGCGAGACAATGACCGTTCGAGGCAGCGTCAGCGCAACCGCGGTGCTTCTCGTTCTGCTCCTTATCTCAGCTACGTATGGCTGGTACAAAACTGGCTCCCCGGTTGTGAATGGCCAGGGTGCTGTTCAGTACGGCATTCCATCGCTTGCAATGGTCGGTGTATTTGTTGGTCTCGGCCTTGCGCTTCTCATGTCGTTCAAGCCGCATCTTGCGCGATTCGTCGCACCTATCTATGCACTTGCTCAGGGTGTATTTGTTGGTTCGGTTTCGCGAGCGTTCGAAGAGTTTTACGACGGCATCGTCATCCAAGCCGCAGGAGCAACGTTGGCGGTCACTGCAGTGATGTTGGGCTTGTACCTCACAGGCATTGTTCGTGTCACTGATCGCTTCCGCAAGATCGTGATCTCGGCCACCCTCGGGGTCATGGTCTTCTACATGATTTCGTGGGTCGTCTCGCTCTTTGGTGGAAACGTTTCTTTCCTCGCGAGTTCAAGTTTGATGTCGATCGGCTTCAGCGTGATCGTTGCAGGTCTTGCCGCAATGAATCTCGCACTCGACTTCGACTTCATTGAACGCGGTTCACAATCAGGGTTGCCAAAGCACTTCGAATGGTTCGCTGCGTTTGGACTGCTCGTTACTCTCGTGTGGCTCTACCTCGAACTTCTGAGGTTGCTTGCCAAAATGCGTGAGCGGTGAACGAACGAGTCACTGAAGCTGCCGCCGTTGGAGCAGCTGGTGCTGCCCTAGGTGCGGGTGCAGGAGCTCTTGTTGGTCTCGCCGCACCTGCCGCCGTCGTTGCTGCAACGAATGGCGTGGTCGCTGGCTATCGACAGATATACGACTGGCAGACGCAGAAGGGTCGCCTTGCGTTTGTACTCGACTCGACCTGGGCGCTGGCGACAACGAGTGCCGGTCTTGTCTCGCAGTTAATTGGTCGTGTGACGAAAAGCCGGTACGACGAATCATTGAGCCGTCGATCGAATCGCCACGTATACGAGCGCGGGTTTGTGGTGCGGCGAAATTTTGCGGTGACCGTCGGCAATGTCGTCTCAGGCGCAGGCGACACCACAGACGAGCAACGCAGAAGCCTCGTCATCGACCATGAGGACGTTCACATCTGGCAATCGAGAATCTTGGGGCCACTCTTTCCTGTGATGTATCTCGGATGGATGGCCGTCATGGCGCCATTTGCAGCTGTCGGTTGGGCGCGTGGGCGTCTATCCGGTGATCGTTCAACTTCGCTGTGGGCCGCAATTGACAAATGTGCGTATTGGCAGCACCCGCTTGAACGGCAGGCGTACCTCAGAGCGAGTCGAGCCAGCGAAGCACGATCCGGTTGAACTCGTCCGGGGCTTCTTGCTGTACCCAATGCCCGATTCCGCCGATGAGTTCAGTTGCTTGATGATTCGGAAGGTCTGAATCCATACGGGCGAGATACTCAGGTCGGCCGAGAATGACCGGATCGAGATCACCAGCGATGAAGAACGTGGGCATGGTGAGGGGTGCTGCGCCAATCGGATCAAACAGGTCGAAATTCGCATCAAGGTTGCGGTACCAGTTGATCGGACCAGTGAATCCGCTAGCCGTGAACTGTTCTGTGTAGATGGAAAGATCGGCGGGAGTCATCCAGGGCGGACAACCCTCAATTCGTCCGCCGATCATGTGCTCGAAATAGTCGGTGAGACGAGTGCCCTCGGCTGGAAGCGGCCCGCCAACCAGTGAACGCATTCCGTCACCTGAGGCCATGTGTGCGATTGACAACAAGAAGCGCTCTGGATCGGCGTTCAGTTCTGCGTCAGCAATTCCAGGCGTTTGGAAATAGAGGATGTAGAAAAAGTTGTCACCATGTGCTGCCTTCAAACTTGCCGTTGGGTGAATCGGCCACGGTGTGTACGGCACGCTTGCAGCAATGAGCGCACGGCAACGCGAGGGATGACGTTGCCCGACATGCCAGGTAACAATCGCTCCCCAGTCGTGACCGATGATGACAGCATCATCTGCGTTGATGTCATCAAGTAGGGCGATGACATCGTCAGCGAGGATGTCGCCCCGGTAGGCAGAGATCTCGTTCGGGGCACTCGAATGTGCATAGCCGCGCTGATCGGGTACGAGGACGCGCCAACCTGCGTTGACGAGCGGAGCAACCTGGTGACGCCATGAATGTGACGATTCTGGGAACCCATGGAGCAAGACGACAACACCACGTGCGCCTGATCCCTCATCAATGACATCAAGTTCGATGCCACTCGCGACCTCAACTCGTCGAAGCGTCAAAGTTCAACTCCAATACGGTTGGCCTCTTCAAACAGGAGATCAATTTCGAAGATGATTCGCTTGCACATGCGCTGTGTAGATGGGTCAACGTCAGGGTCTGTCGCTGCGGCGAGCGCCTGAACCTCGTTGCGTAGATGTTGGAGATATTCACCAACTCTGGCGTGCTCAATTGACGGCTTGGTGTTGTGGTCCGTCGGAATTGATGGAAGTCGAGATTCCCAAAGTGTGGCAATGGCGTCGAGAGCGTGGGTTCCGAGCACAGCGAATCGTTGGGCGGGGCCGGGCTCAATGGCGAGGGCATCGGTGGCGAGCCGATCTGACCAGTGCTGCGCTTGGGCAATGCCAACTTCGCACTGCAGATGAAGTTTGGCGATGTCGGTCACGACTGTCGACGAGCAGTTGGGTCAGCTGCGAGAACCTCGGCAGGCAACTCTTCGCCCGAGACTTCATCTGTCCAATAGGTGCCGTCACTCAGCCGGCTGAGTGCCGAAGCAACATTGTCGAGATCGGCGGCAATTCGATCAACATCGAGATCGTTCGGTGGTGTCACAGCTTCGTCACTCACGATCTATGAGGTTAGCCATCACGGTGACTCAGGGCGCGGCGGCGACGCGCAATGACGACCCAGGTGATGAAGATGCCTGATGCAGCGATCCACGCAATGAGAAGAAACCCGAGTGCAGTCGAAATGCGACTCGTCAATGTTGTTGGATTGTCAGTCGTCTGAGACGTCGTCATCTCAAGCGAGAATGATGTGCCATCGAGCGGAGCGCTCCAGGTTTCAATGCGCTCGTCTCCTTCGATGCTGCTTTCGGGCATTGCAATCGAAATGTCGACGGTCATGACATCGGCCGGGGAGCGTCCTTGAAGAAGGTCTTCAAACGGCATGCCGCCGAGTAGAGCATTGAGTTCACTATCTGAGAAGTCGTTGAACCCATCGGTAAGGCCGAGAGTTGCCGTGACAGAGTTGTCGGCTGCAAGCACCCGATCAGCAGCATCGCGAGTGAGGTCTCTCTGAACCGAGACATCACGAATGGGCGAGCCGATTGAGTTGAGAATGTCGGCCAGCTCGTCGGCGTTCGCAAAGTTGTGTGTCAGCGTCATCACCACTCCGCCATCGTCAAGCGGTGAAGGTCCATCTGCAAGCCATCCGGCTTCAAGCAGATCATCGACGAGGACTCGTGACGCAATTGATGGTGCCGCTTCAACAAGTTCTTCGTCAGCAACGACTCGAACGCTCACTGAACCTGAACCGTTGGCCGCCATAGAAACCGCGATATCGACGTCGAGTTGACAGGCAACAAGCACGAGCACCAATGGTGCGAGCAGTAACAAACGGGCCGATTTCAGAAGGTGCACTGCTCCCATCATGGCAGGCAGAATTCACATGTCCCACGTTGGTCGACTCTGACAACATGAGAGAGATGAACTGTTCGATCGACGGCCGACTTGTGCTGGAACACCACATTAGGGGGGGTCGAGAGGTCTTTATCCCTCTCGAGCCGCTGATCGTGCAGCACCCGATGTTTGGGAAGCGCTCGCTACCTACAGGGGAACACCGCTTTGCATCTGACCTTGCATCGGTTCCGTGGCCATTTGTCTGGCTGATCGGGCGAACCGGGCAACACTTGCGAGCAGCGATCGCGCATGACTGGCTGATTCACGCTCTCAATTCGAATGATCCACCTGTGCCAAACCGGATGGCTGCAGATGACGTCTTCAGAGATCTGCTTCGCGCTGACGGTGTGACACCGGTTCGCCGATATCTCATCTACCTCGCGGTTCGTTTCCAAACCGTGTATCGGCGAAAATCAACGTTGAGTCGAACGATCAACGTGCTGATACAAACAGCGTCGATCGGTGTTCTGCTCGCACCTGCAACGGTGCTCGTGATGCTGACCGCCGGGTTGTTCAGCCTGGTTGAACGTGTAACTCAGCGATGATTACTCGGCAGCAGGTGTTTCAGATGGCGGTTCGTCGTTTGGTGCAGTTGCTGCGAGTTCAACCGATGACGGTGGAACGAAGCCTTCAACTGCGTTAAACGTGAACGTCAACGAACCCTCGCGCTCTGGATCTTCAACCGTGTCGATGACGACGATCTGACCAGCGTTGAACTCTTTGTAGAGAATCTTCTCAGAGAGCACATCTTCGATCTGTCGCTGGATTGCCCTACGAAGAGGACGTGCGCCAAGCTGCGGGTCGTAGCCAACTTCGGCGAGCAACTCTTTCGCAGACTGTGTGAGTTCGATACCAATGCCTTGGTCCTCGAGCTGTCCGGCGAGGCGGGCGAGCATCAGGTCGACCATCTGCACGACTTCGCTCTTCGCGAGTTCGTGGAACACGATCACTTCGTCAATGCGGTTGAGGAACTCTGGCCGGAAATGCTGCTTCAGCGCATCGTTGACCTTTTCTTTCATGCGCTCGTATGACATTGCTGAATCGTCGAGGGTGAATCCAACATTTGCCTTGCGCAAATCTTGGGTTCCGAGGTTTGACGTCATGATGAGCACCGTGTTTCGGAAGTCAACTGAGCGACCCTGAGAGTCGGTGAGGCGACCCTCTTCAAGGATTTGCAGCAGCGTGTTGAACACGTCCGGGTGAGCTTTTTCAATCTCGTCGAACAGCACCACAGAGAATGGCTTACGGCGAACTGCTTCGGTGAGCTGACCACCTTCTTCATATCCGACGTATCCAGGAGGCGAACCGACGAGGCGGCTTACCGTGTGCTTCTCCATGTACTCCGACATGTCGAGGGTGATGAGTGACGAATCGTCACCGAAGAGGAACTCAGCAAGGGTCTTCGCGAGTTCGGTCTTACCGACACCTGTCGGTCCAAGGAAGATAAATGAACCGCTTGGACGCTTCGGATCTTTCAGGCCGGCGCGTGTCCTGCGAATCGACTGGCTGACAGCGGAGACTGCGTTGTGTTGGCCGATGATGCGCTTGTGAAGTTCGTCCTCCATGCGGAGCAACTTCGCGGTTTCTTCCTCGGTCAGTTTGTACACCGGAATTCCGGTCCACATTGAGAGCACGTCGGCGATTGCTTCTTCATCGACTTCGTCGAAGAGGTCGACACCCGAAGCTTTGACCTCAGACTCTTTTGCTGCCTTCTCTTCGAGCAGTGCCTTTTCTTGATCTCTCAGCGCACCGGCATCTTCGAAACGCTGTTCCTCGACGGCGGTTCGCTTCTCACGAAGCACATCTTCAAGTCGGCGTTCGATATCGCGAAGATCTGGAGGGGTCTGCATGCGCTTAATACGAAGGCGTGACCCGGCTTCGTCGATGAGGTCGATCGCCTTATCAGGAAGATGTCGGTCAGAGATGTAGCGATCGGCGAGGTTCGCCGCAGCGACGATCGCCTGATCAGTAATCGTGACGCGGTGATGCGTTTCGTACTGATCGCGAACACCTTTAAGAATCTCGATCGTGTGCGAGAGAGTCGGCTCTTCAACCTTCACAGGCTGGAAACGACGCTCGAGTGCCGCATCTTTTTCGATGTGCTTGCGGTACTCGTCGAGAGTTGTTGCACCAACGGTTTGAAGTTCGCCACGGGCAAGCATTGGCTTCAAGATCGACGCTGCATCAATTGCGCCTTCGGCTGCACCTGCACCGACGAGCGTATGAATTTCGTCGATGAACAAGATGATGTCGCCACGGGTGTTGATCTCTTTGAGCACCTTCTTTAGGCGCTCTTCGAAGTCACCGCGGTAGCGGGAACCAGCAACGAGCGACCCAAGGTCGAGGGTGTAGAGCTGCTTGTTTCGGAGGGTGTCCGGAACCTCGTCGTTGACGATGCGCTGTGCAAGCCCTTCAACGATCGCGGTCTTACCAACGCCAGGCTCACCGACAAGGACGGGGTTGTTCTTCGTGCGGCGAGAAAGAATCTGCATCACGCGCTCAAGTTCGGTCGCACGACCAATCATCGGGTCGAGTGCATTTTCACGCGCCATCTGAGTGAGGTTGCGGCCGAATTGATCGAGGATCTGGCTGTTCTTGTCGTCACCGTCTGACTTTGACGAGCCACCAACACCTGCCGACTGTCCGCCTGACTCGGGTCGGCTTGACTGCCCGCTACCACCAGAGCCTTGATAACCGCTCAGCAATTGGATGACCTGCTGACGAACTCGTGACAGGTCGGCACCCAACTTCACGAGCACCTGTGCGGCAACACCCTCGCCCTCGCGGATGAGGCCGAGCAGGATGTGCTCGGTACCGATGTAGTTATGGCCGAGTTGAAGTGCTTCACGCAGGGAGAGTTCGAGAACCTTCTTCGCTCTTGGGGTAAAGGGAATATGGCCTGATGGAGATGACCCACCTTGGCCGATGATCTCCTCAACCTGGTTGCGAACAGCTTCGAGAGAAATTGACATGCTCTCGAGTGCCTTCGCGGCAACACCTTCGCCCTCGTGAATGAGCCCGAGCAGAATGTGCTCGGTACCGATGTAGGCATGGTTGAGAAGGCGGGCCTCCTCTTGTGCGAGGACGACTACCCGCCTGGCTCGGTCAGTGAAGCGTTCGAACATGATCCGCCTTTCAGGTCGTCTTTCTTTTCTCCAGCCTACCGGTGGCTAGGGGCGTCAAGCCGAACGAAGCGACGATGATTGCGCAGGTGTTATCGAAGACAAATTTCAGGGCGTAGCCTGCCTATGTGGCCGAGTCCGTCTTCCCACTCATCGAGATGCTTGGTGCCGAGCGTCAGCGAATCGAAGGCGAACTTCTCGCGTCCGTAACAACATCGGATGAGCATCTCACCGAATTGGCGCAACATCTCATCATTGCGGGCGGTAAGCGCTTGCGACCGGTGTTGACAATGGTGGCTGGTGCCCTTGGCGACCCAACGATTTCGCGAGACGTCGTTCGTGGAGGGGTGTCATGTGAACTCGTCCACCTCGGTTCGCTGTACCACGACGACGTGATGGACGAATCTCCCACCCGACGTGGTGTGGAAACGGTCAATGCAAAGTGGGGCAATCTTCAAGCGATCCTCGCTGGCGATTTTCTTCTTGCACGCGCATCTGAGATCGCTGCATCCCTAGGAACTGAAGTCGCCGGACTGTTGGCGAAGACAATCGCATGGTTGTGTGAAGGTCAGATCGAAGAACTTCGCACTACATACGACGCATCCCGCACGAACGACAGTTACTTTGCATCGATTCGAGGTAAGACAGCGTCGCTGTACGGAACTTCAGCACGCGTCGGGGGAATCGTTGCTGGTCTTGACCGGCCGGTCATTGATGCCCTTACCGAGTATGGCGATTCGTTTGGAATGCTCTTTCAGATCATCGATGATGTACTCGACATCGTGTCGACGGATGAAGAACTGGGTAAGCGGGCCGGCCATGACATGCAGGTGGGCGTCTACACGCTTCCGGTGTTGTGCACGCTGGCAAATGGTGGCGCTGATGCTGACCGCTTGCAGGAACTGTTCGGCGAGACGCTTGACGAGGCTCAGCGAGTTGAAGCTCTCTCTATCGTTCGACGCTCGGGTGGTGTTGACGACGCGTGTGAGATCGCCAAAACATTTGTTGCCTCGGCCGTCGCCTCAACCGAAGGGTTCCCCGATGGTCAGGCGACCGAGGCGATGCGAGCAGCGCCTGCTGCTCTGCTTGACACAGTGCTGTCACCAACTGCCTGAACTTCTCTGCTGGGGTGATTGTCGGTATTGCTGATCATCTCTCGGTCAGGGCCGTATCAAATGTTGATCGCAATAATGCATCGGCGGCGACCCGAGAATGCGCAGCAAGCGGTAACGCAAACCTACCGAGCTTGTGACCCAAGACGGGGAGCAGCACTCGGCCGAGACGCCTGCGTGTCTTGAGTGCCGTTGTGAGATCAGATGAGTAACGCTGCAGAGGCGCAGAGGCACCTTCGCGAATTGCGTCAGCGACAACATCTCCAGCAAGTTGCCCTGATCGGATAGCACCCGAAACCCCTATGCCGGTTAACGGGTCGGCCGTTGACGCGGCATCCCCGGCGACAACGAATGTGGGACCAAGAACCGGTCCAACCGACCCACCTACAGGTAGTCGGCGCTCTCTGCCGAGTTCGAGTGGTGAGTCAGGATCGATGCCCCACATTTCTGCATGGGTGCTGACCATGTTGAGCAAGACCTGTCGAAGATTGATCGATTCAACGTCTCGAACGGTCGATGGAACAACAACCCCTGCAGTGACTGACGTGTTTCCATCTGGAAGTAACCATCCGAATCCTGCAAGTGGACTTCCACCTGCTCGGGCGAGATCGAGGGTGATATTGACGGTGGACGACACTGCGAGGTGGGAGGCCCAAGTGCCATTGATGGCAATGAGGTAGGGGAGGTCCAGACGCCGATATGTGCCAAGGTTGCGACCGAATGTGCTGTTCGCTCCGTCAGCAATCACGGTGTACTCGGTTCGAATATCGAGGCCGCGGTCGCTGATCGCTCCGCGAAGAAATCCTCGCTCGATGATGGGGGTGGATGCTCGAGTGTCCTCAAGAAGTTCTACCCCGAGTTCACGGCTCCGTTGTCGAAGTGCCGCAAATAGGTCGTCTTGGCGTACCGAGTATGCGAAACCTGCGCGCAACGCGCGTTCGATGCCATCTTGGTGATGAGAAAACCGCACGTTGCTGATCTTGTGGCCGTCGTGTTCGACACCTAGCTCGCGTAGATCGTCGATCGCCTCATGGTTGATGAGCCACGAACGATGGGAGGCGGCGCGACTTGTCGGTCGCTGCTCGACGAGAACAACCGAATGACCTTTCGACGCAATCCTGATTGCAGCGCAAGCGCCGGCGGGTCCGCCACCGATGACGAGAGCATCATGGCGGGGTGTAGTTGACGTTGCCGTCTTAGCCCTCCATCATTGCGGGCGATCCATCTGCAGGACCATCACCGATTTCGATGATGCCTTCATGCGACTCATGAATCGACGCAAGAGCGGCTCCTCCTTCAAGTTCGAGGAAGATTTCAGATTCTTCTGAGCACCACTTTTCGAATTCTTCGGCGTAGTCGCCTTCGGAGTCGGCACCACCAAGGGTATAGCGCTCGTAGCAAACGGCTCCGAGGAGTTCGTAGTCGGTGATTGCACCGCTAAATCCCGGCATTACACCACGTTCGCCTGCAAGGTGTGGGCCACCCTCTCGGTCAGGGTTTCCGTAATTTGAGACGCCAGCGATGTTGTAGGCGCCTGTTCCGTACATCACGTAGCGGAGTTGGTCTTCAATATTCGGGAAGGTCTTAAGAACTTCACCTTCTGAGAATTGATACCCGACGCCACCTTGACCGTTGCCACCATGACAACCTGCGCAAGTTGAGTACTGCTCGGCCCCAATGGCGAGTGGGCCCGAAGCTTCCTCAGCCTGAGCCGTTACTGATCGGACGTACATAAACATCCAGATCGGAAGAAGTGCGAGACCGGCCATCGCCCAGCCTGGGATCTTCTTGCGTGAGCGATACTTCGATACGACGAATGAGTCAGGCTTTGGAGGAGGAGGGGACGCTGCTTCAGGTGCTGCCGCTCGAGGGGCGGGACCAGATGGAGCAGCTGCTGCGGGAACTGCCGGAGCAGCTGCGGAAGCGGTGGTCTCCGCAGGAGCGGAGGTGGATGCGTCGCCTCCACCTAGCGCGGCGCGACGCTCGCGGCTGCGCTGAAGGAGATGCTCTGGAATCTCAGTCACTCCCCCACGATAGACGGCGAATGCTCGAACGCGTGAATCTTCGGGTTACGAAGATGAAGATCTTGGCAATGAACTTATGCACAACCTGACGTGAGTCAGGGTGCGAGATGCCAGAATGGAAGAAAGTCGCTGTCGGCTGTTCTCTGGAAATAGGAGATTTGGCTGCCAGCGCGACTACAGTCTCTGCGGGTAGTGCTTCAACAGAGCACGATCAACGGAAAGCAATGAGGAGCGAGATGATCGCCTTTAACTGGAATGTGCTTGAGTGGCCGGGAATGAACACGGCGTTCCTGTCGTCATTCATCGCGTCCAACATCTTGACGTTTGCAGTTATGGCCTACGGTCGCCGCCGCCCAGTTGGCAAGCCAACCTCTTGGGGCGAAGCAATGATCGGTTCGACCTATGCATTTGGTGTCATGTTCCTCGCATTCGGCATCGTTCCGCACCAATGGATTGACCATGCCGACAAAGATCTCGGATGGGATCGCAGCAAGATCATCTTCGGACCTGGTGGCATCCTCAAGCCGAAGGCATTCGACGGTTGGTTCCCGTTCACCATGCAATACGAAGCGATTAGAGACGTGATCGTTGTCGTGCTCCATGCCTATTACTTCGGTCTCCTGATCTTCATCTGGATTTGGTGGCAGAAGCGAGGAGAATCCGTTGCGAAGGAACTCCCAACAAGTTCGTATGGCCGTCCTCTCGTGAGGAAAGCCTGAGGTTTAGCTAATGGCTCGTACTGACGCGAATCCGCCGATGATGCCGTTCACCGACGAGTACACGCTCGTCGAGGTGGATGCCGATTATCTGACGCGCGCGGTCAAGCCGAAGCAATTCATTCATATTGACCAGTCCGAATGCATCATGTGCGAAGGCTGCGTTGATATTTGTCCGTGGAAGTGCATCCACATGGTGCAACCGGAGTCAATCACCGAGGCCGAAGGAACTGAGCGCCCCGGTGACGACCCCTCAGACAATGTTGTTTTCATTATTGATGACGACATTTGCACTCGTTGTGCGCTCTGCGTCGACCGCTGCCCGACCGGGGTCATCATCCTCGGAAAGGCAGGTCCAGCAACATCAGCTGGTGAAAGTCATACCCGTACTAACAACCATGGCTACGCCTACGGCATGAGGTTCTGATTACGACATGGCAAAGATCATCGACGAAACCCCCCGCCCAACCGCGAAAGAGCGTGTACAACAGACGGTTGATTCTGTTCAGGGATCACAGGTCTGGAGCAGTATTTTTCGGCCAGGCTCAATCTTCAGAAAGGGCTACACCGATAGCCCTCGAAACCGTTCATACGTGATCATGAACTCGGTGCTGTACCACTTGCACCCGGTGAAGGTGAAGCGTCACGCAGTGAAGGTCAGCTACACGTTGTGCCTCGGCGGATTGAGCTTCTTCCTCTTTATTTTGCTCACTGTGACCGGCATCTTCTTGATGTTCTTCTACCGCCCTGAAGCAACAGCAGCGTGGGATGACATCTCCAACCTTCAGACCTCCGTCACTTTTGGTCTGTTGGTGAGAAATATGCATAGATGGGGTGCGCACCTGATGGTGCTCTCCGTTTTCTTGCATATGGCTCGCGTGTTCTACCACGGTGCGTACAAGCCACCACGTGAGTTCAACTGGGTGATTGGCGTCATCTTGTTGACCCTCACCTTGTTGCTGTCGTTCACCGGCTACTTGCTGCCATGGGACCAGTTAGCCATGTGGGCTGTTGCGGTGGGTACCAACATGATGGGGTACACACCGGTCTTTGGTCAGGAAGTCAGATTCGTGTTGCTCGGTGGTGCCGAAATCGGATCAGAAACCCTGCTCCGATGGTACGTGCTGCACGTGCTGTTCTTCCCGTTCATCATCGTCATCTTCATGGCGATTCACTTCTGGCGTGTCCGTAAGGACGGCGGCATCAGTGGACCGCTCTGATCGGAGGCTGACTCATGACTGAGATTCCAGAACACCTACTCAAGCGGGCGCAAGCCGCTCGTGAAAAGGCGGCAGAGCCCGCCGCTGAAGCTGCTGCATCTGCAGAGGAAGCAGCTGGTGACTCGCGGATTCCTGCGCACCTGTTGGAGCGTTCGAAATCAGCCAAGTCCCGTTCCGAGGGTGGCGCCGAAGCGTCAGGTGGCGGCGTGGCCGTTGCCGATCGCGCAGCCGCCGCGGTTGCTGCCGCCCCAGCTGGCGGTGGCGTTCCAGTCGGCGCTGGTCCCGGTGGACATACGCAGCGCCTCCTGACCGTCGTCAAATCGGGCTCCATTCAGGAGGTCAAGGCGACTCCCGTTGACAAAGTTCATACCTGGCCTCACCTGCTCGCAGCCGAGTTCGTTGCGGCACTTGCCTGTCTCACGTTTACGTTCTTGTTCTCAGTCTGGGTGAACGCCCCATTGCTGCAGCACTCGAACCCGAACCAGACGCCGAACCCGTCAAAGGCCCCCTGGTACTTCCTCGGCCTGCAGGAATTGCTCACCATGTTCCACCCAATGGTTGCGGGTGTGACCATCCCTGGTGTGGGCATCATCGTGATGATCTTTGCTCCGTACATCGACCGGAACCCATCGAACAAACCAGAGGACCGCAAGTTTGCGACCTCATTGATGACCGTGCACCTCATGTTCTGGGCAGTGCTCGTCATGATCGGTTCGTTCTTCCGTGGCCCGGGCTTCAACTTCACGCTTCCATGGCGTGACGGACTCTTCTTCGAGTTGTGAGGTCGAAATGAGCGCAACTTCCATCATTCTGATTGCAGTCATCGCACTGGTAGTTCTCGCCGGCGCATCGTTCGCAACGCTTGCTCGCCGTAGCGATGTTCGCGGTGCTGGAGCCCTTAGCGATGAAACGGTGTCCCGTGACCGAGCAGCCCGTAAGGCAGCTGGCACCGAATCATCTGCCGCCTCTGGCGCAGCTGTTGAGGCCGAAGCGGCAGCCGTTCGCGCCGGCACGGATCTTATGCCGGCGAAGGACCTTGCCCCAGAGCCGTTCGTGCCTGCTGACCCTGATGCCATCGGCGTCAGCCGTCGCCAGTTCTTTAACCGTGCGACCATCTCGTTGATGAGTGCGGGTCTCGGCGCATTCGCTGCTGCGTCATTTGTTGGCTTCCTCTGGCCGACCAAGACCGGCGGATTCGGTGGCAAAGTACCGATCGGCCGCTACGACGACATAGTGTCGGGTATTCGCCAAGGGCAAGGGTTCTTCTATGCGCCCGAGGCTCGTGCCTGGATCACCGAGTACCCAGTCGACGCCGTTGCGAAGGCCGAAGGGCTCTATAAGGAGTCAGTCTTGGCTGGTATGCGGCGCGGTCTGATCGCCTCGTACCAAAAGTGTCCGCATCTCGGTTGCCGCGTTCCGCAGTGCACCTCAAGCCAGTGGTTTGAATGTGGTTGCCATGGTTCTCAGTACAACCGTGTTGGAGAAAAGAAGGGTGGACCAGCACCTCGAGGCATGGACCATTTCCCACTGGAATTCTCCGCTGCGGGTGATGTCATCGTCGACACCGGAACGATCGTCCAGGGTGTTCCGATTGGAACCAACACGACCGGTCAGGAAGCAGAAGGTCCTCACTGCGTAGGAGCGAGCGAGCACTAATGATTGCATTGACTACTACTTCTATTGCCTGGGTTCTGCTCGTCCTTGTGACGGTCGGCTTCATTGTGTACGCAGTGCTCAACGGCCGTTCAGCTCGTGAAGAGCTCGGATCGGAAATTGAGCTCGCCCCGAACCGCAAGCAGTATCTCGACGACGAAGTCCTCGAAGGCCGCCGTCTCGAAATGGTTCAGTTCACTGGAGTAATCCTTCTTGCAATTACCGTGATTGCCCTTCCGCTGTACTGGGTGTTCGAACCAGCACGTCAGGCTGGAGCCATTGAAGCACAAGAAGAGATTTTCGTTGACTGGGGTCAGCGTTTGTTCGCCCCGACCGCCGAAGGCGGGTTCAACTGCGCAGGTTGTCACGGTGGATACGCCGGCGCCGGTGGTGAAGCCGCATGGAACGTCACCGATGCGGTGACAGGTGAAGTTGAAGCAGTGAACTGGAAGGCTCCAGCGCTGAACACGATCTTCTACCGATTTGATGAGGACGAGGTTCGTTTCATCCTCGTCTACGGTCGACCATTCTCACCAATGAGCCCATGGGGTGTCGCAGGTGGCGGCCCGATGAACGATCAGCAGATCGACACTCTGATCGCGTATCTCCATTCGATTCAGATCCCGAGGGAGAATTGTGGAGTCGGCGAGGACGACCCACTGAGCTGTCCTTCAGGAAACCTGCCGAGCGATATCCAGTCTGATATCGAGACACGCGCATGGCAGCTGGTCAATGACGGAACGTATGGCTCTTACGGGGAAGCCCTCTTCAATCTTGATCTCGCGAGCGGTGCATTTAGTTGCGCTCGTTGTCACACGCCAGGTTGGAGCTGGGGCGACCCCGGCGTGACAGGCCAAGGTGCATTCGGATGGAACCTGACCGGCGGCAAAGCTGCGTCTGCATTCCCTGATGAGGCCGACATGATCTCGTTCATTAAGAACGGCTCAAACTATGGGGCGAAGTACGGCATCCAAGGTCAGGGAAGTGGACGTATGCCGGGCTTCGGCTCGCTACTCACTGATGATCAGATCGCAGCCGTCGTCGATTACGTGAGGGGATTGTGATGTCCGCAGCATTGCTCGCGATCAACTGGGAGCCGGAACTCCGAGGTGTTCTCACTGTCATCCTTGGCGTCGTCGCCTTTATGGGCTCCGTGTACATGATTCTTGGCACCAACATCGGGGCCCGACTCGGTTTCCTTGTGGCGCTGTGTGGACTTGATGGCTGGATGGCACTTATTGGTTGCATTTGGTGGATTTACGGCATCGGATTGAAGGGAGCCGACCCATCATGGGTGCAGGTGCCTGGGCGAACCGTTATCCAAGATGCTGGTGATCTGTACCAAGCGGGCGTTCTTGAAAACAAACTTCAGCTACCTGATGAAGATGGTGAAGCTGTCGATGTTGTTGCTGAAACCAACGATGTGGTGTACGAGGGATTCATCACTGAAGGGTGGCGGGTTCTTGGCGAATCAGAGCCAGCTTTTGGTCAGGCAGCCGCATCGGCCAACG
>JAYNVD010000059.1:0-6215 GCA_038100275.1 Ilumatobacteraceae bacterium | reverse complement strand
CCTTCGGCGTGAATTGATTCGAAGTTGAATCGTCCTCGGTCACAGAGCCAGCCCCAGTTGACGTCATCGTTATCGATTCCTTGATAACGAAGCACACGATCACGACTCGAGTGAACAGAAATCTCGCAACCAACTGAGCACGATGTGCATGTGCTATTGACCTGCTCGAGGTCCCATGGTCGCGCCTTGAAGCGATAGGGCTTTGCGGTCAGTGCACCAACCGGACAAATCTGTGCGGTGTTACCCGAGAAATGCGATGAGAACGGCTCGTCCGGGTAGGTCATCACCTGGGTGGCGTTACCGCGCTCGACAAAGTGAATGAGCGGGTCTCCAGCAACTTCGTCAGCGAAGCGAGTACACCGGTCACACAGCACACAACGCTCACGGTCAAGCATGATGAGCGACGAAATATCGATCGGCTTTTCGTAGTGACGCTTTTCCTCTACGTATCGGCTCTCACCCGGACCATGGCTGAATGCCTGATCTTGTAGCGGACATTCGCCACCCTTGTCACATACCGGGCAGTCGAGCGGATGGTTTGCGAGAAGCAGTTCAAGAATTCCTTCTTGGGCACGCTTCGTCGTATCTGATTCCGTGTCGACCGTCATCCCGGGTGCGACAGGAACCATGCACGATGGTTGCAACATCGGGCCACGCCCCGTGTCGATCTCAACGAGGCATTGGCGACACATTCCGACAGATGACATTCGTGGGTGGTAGCAGAACCTTGGGATGAACTCTCCAGCACGTTCCGCAGCGGCAATCACCATTTCACCGGGCTTCGCAGAGACGGTCTTCCCGTTTACGGTGATCTCAACAGACTGCTCGCTCATGAGCCCCCTCCAACCGCAGTCACCGGAATTCGGGTCCGCGACCGCGACGGGGCGACACGTGATTCGAACTCTGAGCGGAACAGCGTCAGCGCAGAGTGCACCGGCACATATGCCGATGGCCCAACAAAACAAATCGTTGTCATCTTGTACGGGAATGGCGTCGCTTCAAGTTGGAGGTCAGCACTTGCTGCGTGCGGCATGTCACCGGGACAAATCGACCCGCCGACCTCAAGAAGAAGCTCGAGGTCGTCGGTGGTGCCATGGCCCTCAACAACACGCTCAAGGATGCGCATCAGCCAGGTACCACCCTCTCGGCAGGGAACACATTTGCCACATGATTCGTGGGCATAGAACTTCGTCAGCGTGAGCGCAGCTGCCGGAATATCGGTGGTTGAGTCCATCACCATGATCGCACCAGATCCAAGCATCGAACCTGCTGCACCAACCAGTCGGCCTTCAAACGGCAGGTCGAGTTGGTCAGGAAGGAACCAAGGAGCAGATCCACCACCGGGAACGAATGCTTTCAGTTCGTTTCCGTCACGAATTCCTTGGCAGAACTCTTCGCCATAGAGCAGATCTCGGAATGTTGTCGTGCCGTTAATGATCTCGTAGACACCTGGCCGACGAACATGACCAGACACCGCAACCATGCGCGTGCCAGGTGACGACTCTGTACCGATTGCGGTGTACTCGGCAGCACCCTTTGTCGCAATAAACGGCAAGTTCGACAAGGTTTCGACATTGTTCACAATGGTCGGTTGACCATAAAGGCCAATCGCTGCCGGGAAGTACGGCGGCTTCAGTCGCGGCAATCCACGGTTTCCTTCAAGAGATTCGATGAGGGCTGTTTCTTCGCCCACGACATACGCACCGGCGCCCCAGTGCAACACGATGTCGATACTGAACGATGACCCAAGAATGTTCTTGCCGATATAACCGGCCGCATACGCGTCATTCAACGCTTCAGCAACACGCTCCTGAGCAAGAGCCATCTCACCTCTGATGTACAAGAAACAACGAGAGAGACCAGCCGCATAGCACGCGATGAGGCAGCCCTCGATGAGCTGATGCGGGTCACGCTCCATCAATAGGCGGTCTTTATAGGTGCCCGGCTCGGACTCATCACCATTGACGACGAGGTAGCGCGGGTACACACCCTCTGGGGTGAGCCCCCACTTGACTCCGGCCGGGAACCCTGCACCGCCACGACCGAGAAGCGTTGATGAACGAACTTCTTCGTGCATGTCCTGCGGGCTGCGAGCCAATGCCGCACGCAGACCTTCATACCCGCCGGTCGCTAGGTAACGCTCAAGGGTGTACGAGTCTTCATATTGGAACCGCGACGTAACGATCTGTGGCCGATCACCATCAATAAATCCTGGGGCCCAAGGGAACGACGTCATGACGCACCACCTTCCGCTCCAGCAGTGATCCATGCTGGAGGCTCAGTGACCTCAGAAGGATCGACCGCACCAACACCACGATCAGCGGGGATGTGTTGACGAACCCGAGCAAGTGTTCCGTGAGGTGGAATCTCGTCGTCAAGACGTCCGCTTCGAAGGTCAGAAATCAATTGGCGAACTTCAACTGGAGTCGCCCGGAACTTGAATCGATAGTTCACCTGAAGACATGGCGCTTCTGTGCAGGCAGCCTGGCATTCGGCACGGTGAAGGGTGAACATTCCATCATCGGTGGTTCCACCTTCGTGGATTCCAAGTTCTTCCTCCGCCGCATGCATGAGGTCGTCGGCACCAAGCAACGCGCACGACATCGTTCCGCACACGTTGATGAGGTACTTGCCAACGGGTTCGAACTTGAACATTTCGTAGAACGTTCCAGTTCCAAGTACTTCAGCTGGTGTGACGCCAATGAGTTCTGCAATGTGGCGCATCGCCTCATCGGTTACCCATCCGTCTTGTTCTTGAGCCAAATGCAAGAGAGGGATCAGCGCAGATTTTGACCGTGGGTAACGATCAATAATTTCTTTGGCAATAGTTACGTTCGCGTCAGTTAATCGAGCCATCGTCTTGTCCTCTAGCGATCCACTTCTCCGAGCACCGGATCAACCGATGAAATGACGGCAACCGCATCTGCGACGAGGCCGCCGCGCATCATGTGCGGGAGACATTGAATGTTGACAAATGATGGCGCCCGAACATGCATGCGGTACGGGGTAGGGGAACCATCGCTTGCGATATAGCAACCGATCTCGCCACGTGGGCTTTCAATCGCCACATACACCTCACCCTCGGGAACTTTGAATCCCTCGGTGAAGATCTTGAAGTGGTGAATGAGCGCTTCCATTGACTCGTCGATACGCGCCCGTGGCGGAGGCGTGACTTTCTTGTCCTGAATGCGGTAATCGCCTTCTGGCATCTTGTCGAGAATCTGGCGGACGATTCGCATCGACTCGCGAATTTCGTTCAGGCGAATCGCGTAGCGGTCGAACGCGTCTCCGTAACTTCCGACGATGATGTCAAATTCGACTTCGTCGTAGCGCAGATACGGGTCGTGGCGACGCAAGTCCCACTCGACACCGGTTGAACGCAGAATCGGCCCGGTCGCCCCAAGTGCCAACGCCTCGCTTGGGGTGATCACCCCAACTCCCTGAAGACGTTCGCGCCAGATGGGCTGGCCGGTCATCAAGATGTCGTATTCCTCGAGACGCTCTGGCAGCAGGTCGAGAATGCGCAATACATCGTCACGCCAACCCGGCGGCAGGTCAGCTGCGAGTCCACCGGGTCGCACGAAGTTGTGGTTCATGCGCAGACCCGTGACCTTCTGGAAGAAGCGAAGTACCTCTTCGCGTTCACGCCAGCCGTAGATCATCATCGATACAGCGCCGAGGTCCATACCGTTGGTTGCCATGAACAGAAGGTGGCTGCTCATGCGGTTGAGTTCTGACAGCAGCATGCGCATCCACTGGGCACGCTCAGGAATATCGCCATCAATGCCGAGCAACTTCTCAGTCGCCATCGAGAACACAAGCTCATTGTTAAGAGGACTCGCGTAGTCCATTCGAGTGACGTTGGTGCCACCTTGCATGAAGGTCAGTTGTTCACCCGTTTTTTCCATGCCGGTGTGCAGGTACCCGATGATCGGCTTGCACCGAAGCACCGTTTCACCCTGAAGTTCGAGCATGAGTCGAAGCACTCCGTGGGTCGATGGGTGTGAAGGACCCATATTGATGACCATCGTCTGGTCTTCGTCTGGATCTTCTGGAAGATCACCAAGCTTCGCAGCCTCGGCTTCTGACAGTCTCAATACTGAGCCAACCTCGCGAAGAAGTTCGCGGGCAGTCAGTTCAGAGCGTGGGCGTAGTTCCTGAGCGCCTTCGTCGGCAATCATCGTCATGATGCGGCACCTTTGAACTGAACAGGGATCGTGCCCACTTGGAAGTCTTTGCGGAGCGGGTACCCATTCCAGTCTTCCGGCATCAGGATCCTCGAGGGGTCTGGATGGCCGTCAAAGGCGATACCAAACATGTCGAATACTTCCCGTTCCATTGCTTCTGTCCCCGGATGGAGGTCGAACAACGTGGGAATAGTGGCGTCAGACTCGGGAACTTGTGTGCGCAAACGAATTCGACGGCTGTGGGTGATGTCGAGAAGGTTCACCACAACCTCGAAGCGCTCTGGGCTCACACTGGCTGGCAACGGACGATCCATGTATTTCGAGTAGTCGACTGCGGTGAGATCAACGCACATTGCGTAGCCCTCATCGGCAAGTTGCTTCGCAACATCGACGTATCGATCGCGAGCTACGTGAAGGACGAGTTGGCCCCGGCTCTCCGTCATTGGGCAGCCAAACATTTCAGGTTCGGGTGGCGCTACTTCCTCAACAACTTCCTCAGTCTGCTCTTCTGGGGTATCAGTCATGTGACTGCCTCCCGAGCAACACCGGAACTGATCCCGCAGGAATTTCTTCCACGTGAATGTTTGCTCCGGCCCCAGTCTTTTCACGGCGACGCATGATCTCACCCTGCTCAATCTTGGTGTGCAAGGTTTCGATTGCGTGGATCAACGTCTCTGGGGTTGGAGGACACCCAGGGGCGTACACATCAACGGGGACGATCTGATCAACGCCCTGGACGATCGCGTAGTTATTGAACATGCCGCCGCTCGACGCGCAAACGCCCATCGAGATGACCCACTTGGGTTCCATCATCTGGTCGTACACCTGGCGAAGGACTGGCGCCATCTTTTGACTGACACGTCCGGCAACAATCATGATGTCGGCCTGACGAGGTGAAGCTCGGAACACTTCCATGCCAAACCGTGCGATGTCGTAGTGCGCCGCACCAGACGCCATCATTTCGATTGCACAACAGGCAAGCCCAAATGTGGCCGGCCATGAAGACCGCGAGCGAGACCAATTGACAAGGTCTTCAAGTCGACCCGTGATGACGTTGTGGCTAAGACCACCTAGTCCGTCGTTAACTACATCACCAAGAGACATTGACAACCCGCTTTACGCTGCTTCGGTGGAGTCTTGTGCAGACTCTCGTGCCTCAAGACCAACGCGACGAACAGTTGTCGTCGTCGAACGGTCAGGCGACACCATTGATGCATCAAATGAAAGGTCGCGGTACCGCTGGAGTGGCCCCCAATCGAGCCCGCCTCGAGCAACTTCATACACGAACGTCAAGAAGAACACCAGCGAAAAGCCGATGATTGCCCACAACCCGTACATGCCAAGCGTCGAACGCTCTACTGCATACGGATACAAGAAGATGATCTCAATATCGAACATGATGAACAACATCGCAACCACAAAGAAGGAAACCGGGAAACGCTCTGGAGGTTCCCGACTTGGGATGATGCCGCACTCATAGGGCGCCTCTTTCGCGACCGAAGGACGATTCGGGGCGAGCAAACGTGATGCAACAAGGCTGAGCACTCCGAAGAGGAGGGCTAACACCATGAGAATGACGATTGGAAGATACTGAGCCATGTGAGTGTGTGGTGGTTCGCTCTACCGACTATCCGACTGGAAGTTCAGCTTTTCGGGCGAGGTTTTCAGCGACATAACGATCACGACGGTGAAGCATCCACGCAAGGGCGAGGAACACGATCGTTGAACCAATCGTGATGAGGGCTGCTGGCTCTCGACGTGAACCGAGATCGCGAATCATGTACACGTACTGAGCTTCCTGGGTTGGATCAACCTCTGGAGCAGACGGAGCACGTCCTGGTTCGGTTCGAAGCGGAATATACGGCGACACTTCCACTACCGTGTAATACGGCTTGTGGAAGAACGCAATCTGGTCAAGCGCATCCTGTCCGAAGATCTTCGGATACGCCTCACCGCCAATTTCGAACACGTTGGTCACCTTGAACGCTCCGGCCTCAAGCGCGTCCTCTTCTTCGAGGAACACGTTGG
>JAYNVD010000058.1:0-6390 GCA_038100275.1 Ilumatobacteraceae bacterium | reverse complement strand
TCGCGATCGCTGAACCAGCGGCTCTTCCAGTCGGTGCTTACGCCAAGGCGGAAGCCATACGGGTTGATCTTCTGACCCATTAGTTCTGCTCCTCTTCGGCGCTGGCGTCATCGTCGGATTCGGATTCTGCTGCTGCCTCTTCGGCAACTTCGGCATCGGCTGCGTCATCAGCCTCTTCGACTGCTTCTTCGGCAACCTCAGTGACGTCTGCGTCTTCAGTGACGTCTGCGTCTTCGCTTGCCTCAACATCTGAAGCGTCGTCGATGATTTCATCTTCGACTTCATCGACTGCGTCGATTGCACCCTTTGCCTCTTCGGCACGCTGGCGGCTCCGCTCAACGCGGGCACGACGGCTCGCTTGAGCTGATGCCGAGGCACCTTCGGCGCGAGCCTGAATGACGGCGATACGCTCGTCGCTCATGCGAGCAACGATCACCGTGATGTGACATGTGCGCTTGCGGATACGGGTTGCACGACCACGAGCACGTGGGCGGAACCGGCGAAGGGTTGCTCCCTCGTCAGCAAAGCACGCGATGACGTACAACTCTGAAGCATCTTGTTCATCGTTGTTGACGGCGTTTGCAACCGCTGAGCGAAGAACCTTGCGGATGTCACGAGCGATACCACGCTCGGTGAGCATGAGCACTTCGTCAGCTGAACGAACGTCGAGACCGCGGATGAGGTTGAGCACAACCCGAGCCTTGGATGCCGACGAACGGACGTGACGGGCGACTGCACGGGTACCGGAACGCTCGCCGGCAACCGTCGCCTTCTCATTGAGCTTGGGACCAGTCATTAGCGGCGTGCCCCCTTCTCCTGTCCAGCATGGAACTTGAACGTACGGGTTGGGCTGAACTCACCGAGTTTGTGGCCAACCATTGATTCGGTGATGTACACCGGGACGTGCTTGCGACCGTCGTGAACGGCGATCGTGTGCCCGACCATGTCAGGAATGATGGTGGAGCGACGTGACCAGGTCTTGATGACCTTGCGCTCTCCTGCAGCGTTCTGTGCGTCGACCTTTGCCAACAAGTGACCGTCGACGAACGCTCCCTTCTTAAGACTACGAGACATGTGTTTCTACCTCTCCCCGACTCACCGACGGCCCTTGCCGGTACGACGGCGACGGACGATGAGTTGCTGACTCGACTTGTTCTTGTTGCGGGTACGGCGCTCTGGCTTACCCCATGGTGAAACGGCGGGACGACCACCAGATGTGCGACCCTCACCACCACCGAGTGGGTGGTCGACCGGGTTCATTGCAACACCACGGGTCTGGGGGCGAACGCCCTTCCAGCGGTTTCGACCGGCCTTACCGATCTTCACCAGTTCGTGTTCTGAGTTACCAACTTCACCGACCGTTGCACGGCAGTCGATGAGCACACGGCGCATCTCAGTTGACGGCATACGGAGTGTGGCGAAGTCGCCATCTTTCGCCACGAGCTGAACGGCGATACCGGCCGAGCGACCGATCTTGCCACCCTGTCCGGGACGAAGTTCAACGTTGTGAACGACGGTACCGACCGGGATGTAACGCAGCGGCATGGCGTTGCCAGGACGGATGTCGGCCCCTTGGCCGCTCATCACGGTGTCACCAACGGTGAGCCCCTTCGGTGCCAAGATGTATGCCTTCTCACCATCGGTGTAATGGATGAGGGCAATACGGCATGTGCGATTTGGATCGTATTCAATCGCTGCGACGCGACCTGCTACGCCGTCTTTGATGCGGCGGAAGTCAACCACGCGATAACGACGCTTGTGACCACCACCACGATGGCGTGAGGTCTTGCGACCGTAGTTGTTGCGACCACCGGTCTTGCTCGACGGGGCGAGCAAGGTTCGCTCTGGCGAGCTCTTGGTGATCTCAGAGAAGTCCGAGGATGTCTGGAAACGACGTCCTGGGCTAGTTGGGCGGCGTGAACGAATAGCCATGATGTCCTCAGTTCTCGAACAACGGGATTTCGCCCGCTGCCAGGGTGACGATGGCACGCTTGCTGTCGGGCTTGGAGCCTCGACGGTTCGAATTGCGCACTCGGGTGGACTTGCCCTTCCGGTTGATTGTGTTGACCTTCAGCACCTCAACACCCCAGATTGATTCAACGGCATCGCGAATCTCTGGCTTGCTGGCGCTGCTGGCCACCTTGAACGTATACACACCGGATTCCATTGCGGCGTAGCTCTTTTCAGAGACAACCGGGGCGATGATGATGTCGCGTGGATCTTTCATCACTCACCAACACTTTCGCTTGAAGCTGCGGCTGATGGCAGCGTGTCTGACGTGAACACGATGTAGTCATTGCAAAGCACGTCGTAGGCGTTGAGTTCTGGAACTGCGATGAGCTGGACCTCTGGGATATTCCGGAAGCTCATTGCGGCATTCTCATCACCGGAGCCGAGAACGATCAACACACGGCCTTCGATTCCAAGGGCAGCGAGTGCTTTCACGCCTTCTTTAGTGCTCGGCTGAGCGAACGACCATGAGTCAACCACTGTGACGCGACCCTCATTCGCCCGGTCTGACAAGGCTGAGCGAAGTGCGAGACGAACCATCTTCTTTGGCGTGCGCTGGTTGTACTTGCGTGGCTTAGGGCCGAGAGCGATGCCACCACCACTGAAGTGTGGAGCACGAATCGAACCCTGGCGGGCATTACCGGTGCCCTTCTGGCGATACGGCTTGGCTCCACCACCACGGACTTCGCTACGAGTCTTGGTGCTCTGGGTGCCTGAGCGTCGAGCTGCAAGTTGAGCGGTCACGACTTGGTGCATGACAGGAACGTTTGGCTGCACACCGAAGACGGCATCGTCGAGTTCGACTGAACCGGCTTCTTTTCCTGCAGCGTTCTTCATTTTCAGGGTTGCCATCTCACGATCCCTTCACTGCGGACTTGACGGCATTGCGAACCTCGATGAGCCCACCATTTGGGCCGGGAACTGATCCCTTTACGAGCATGACTTGACGCTCGGCATCGGCTTCAACAACTTCAAGGTTCTGCGTGGTGACCTGCTCGTGACCCATGTGGCCAGCCATCTTGATTCCCTTGATGACTCGTCCCGGGAACGAACCTGCGCCTACAGAACCAGGTGCACGGTGCTTCTTGTGGTTACCGTGGCTGGCTTGCTGACCCTTGAAGTTGTGACGCTTCATGGTTCCGGCAAAGCCCTTTCCTCGGCTAATACCTGTGACGTCAATACGGTCGCCAACGGCGAACTGATCGACAGTGATTTCTTGTCCAACTTCGAATCCGTCCACTGAGTCGAGACGGATTTCGACGAGACGACGACCGGGCTGAACTCCAGCCTTCGCATAGTGACCGGCATCTGGTTGGTTGAGTTTGCGGGCATCACGGTGCCCATAGGTGACCTGCAATGCCGTGTAGCCATCGCGCTCTGTGGTCTTGATTTGCACCACGCGCATTGGCTCCACACGGAGCACGGTCACGGCGAGCATTCGGTCATCAACCCATTTCTGGGTCATGCCGACTTTCTCGCCGACGATCGCTGTTTGTGCCATAACGGCTTCCTTTGGTTGATCGAGCCCTTACGGGCTATCCACTCGTTTACGTTCCGGTTGAGTTCACGTGGGCCTCCCGGAGTGGCTTCACGCAAGTGCTCCGCTAACCGAAGTTGCGGAGCACAGGTTTAGAGGTCGCCGTGAGGTCCCCGTTGCCGGGCTCACACGGACATCATTTGTCGTTTGCACCCGACTTTTGTCAGGCACAAGTTCAAAACGCTATCGGCTATCGAGCAGGTTCCAACCTTTGCGTGTTGGCTTGAACCGTTACGAGACGGGCCGAGATCCGAGTTCTGCGACGAAGTCGAGACGCTCGTCGCCTCTTTGCACCGTGATTGTGGTTGAATCGCCCGGTTCAAGATCACGAATCGCTGCAATCAGGCCAGCTGCACCCTCAACGGTCGCCCCATCTACGGCGACCACCACGTCACCAGCTTTGAGGCCCGCAGCCTCTGCTGGTGTGCCAACATTCACATCTCGAATAACCGCCCCAACGCCACCATCGATACGTTCATCGAGGGCTACACCGAGAAATCCCTCTTCTCGTTGCTCTCCGCGGGATTGTTTGCGCAGCTGTTCAAATATTGGCAAGGCCTCGTCAACCGAGATGGAGAAGCCGATATTCGAAGCCGCCATCGTGGTTGACCCTCTGGCGACTGCCGTGTTGATACCAACCACTTCTCCCGCTGCGTTAACCAGCGGACCACCAGAATTTCCCGATGAAATCGCAGCATCGGTCTGCAACAACCCGTCGAGCGCTCCCATATCGGTCACCAATGTTCTGTTGAGAGCTGACACGATGCCAAGGGTGACGGTCGGTGCACCGTCAAGATCAAGAGCGAAACCAATTGCAACGACCTCGTCACCGAGCCGCACTGAGCCTGGGCGGGCAAACGTTGCGGCCGGGAAGCCGTCTCCCTGAATGTCGAGAAGCGCAAGGTCATTTCCGACATCGATTGCGAGAAGAGTTGCTTCGCGCGGCTCGGTTTCACCTGCAAGCCTCACTCGTAGCGCAGATGCGCCTTCAACAACATGAGCATTCGTCACGATCTCGCCGTCAGAGGTCGCAATAATGCCGGTGCCAACTGATCCGCTCTGACCGAAACCTGTCTGAAGTTCAGCCATCACGGTGACGGTGCTCGGACCAACTTGTGCAGCGACAGCAGCAACATCAATTCGATCAAATGGTCCTGTGCGTTCAGGCCCAATGTTGAATGCAAATTCAGAGTCGGATGGTTTCGTCGATGCAGCCGCTGGCACTGTCGCATCAGATGCTGAGCCCACCGATTCTTCTTGCGAGGTTTCGGGTGACTCTGTCGACTCGGCCTCAGACGCCGTGTCTGTGCTCCCGCCGATTGATCGATCGATGACCGCTCCCCCGGCAAATGTCAATGCGATGAGCAACAAAATCACCACGGCAACGGACGGTCGACGGCGCCGACGAACCGCGTCTTCGACAACCGGTTCGTCGTCGTGAGACGGTGCCATTGGGGGAGGTAACTCTGCCATGAACTCTGGTCTAGCAAGCAAAATGGCCCGCTGCTAGTCGCAGCGGGCCATTCTCACTTAGTTCTCACCAAGACTGAATCAGCCCTTGGCCTCGCTGAATGCGTCTGAGAAGTTGGTCTCAAAGTCACCGGTATTCGTAATGAATTCGAGCTTCGAACGATCAGACGGGTACACGATTTCGTTTTCGAGCACTTCGGCATCGATGAATGGCTCCGAAGCAGCATTGGGGCTGCCGTACAGGTTCCAGTTCGTCAACGCTGCGCCGTTCTCAGCATCAAGAATGAAGTTGATGAAGGTGTGCGCCGTGCACGGGTGCGGTGCGTCAAATGGAAGCGCCATGTTGTCGGTCCAGATGGTGCCACCTTCGTCTGGGACGAAATAGGTGTAGTCATCTGGATTCTCGGCCTCGTCGATGCCATACAGCATGTTGCCTGAGTACCCATGAGCGATCTGTGTCTGGCCAGAGACGAGTAGTTCGTCGTACTGGTCGGAATCGAAGGCAGCAATTCGAGCAACAGCATCAGCGACGAGTGCCTTTGCTTCGTCGAGTTCTTCGATGCTCGTGGTGTTCAGTGAGTATCCGAGATACTTCAACGCCGCACCGATCGTCTCACGTGGATCATTGAGCAGTGTGATGTTGCCTCCAAAGTTTGCGGAGAGCTCTGGGTCAAACACGAGTCCCCAAGTGCGAGGAGTGTCCGCTCCAAGCACGGTCAAGTCAACACCAAGGCCTGTCGTTCCCCACTGGTATGCCGCTGTGTAGGCACCCGTCGGGTCATACGGTGCCGGGTAGAACACCGGATCGAGGTTTGCCATGTTTGGAATTGCATCGAGTTGGAGAGCCTGCAAGGAACCCTCTTCGATCATGATCGAAACCATGTAGTCAGAAGGAACGATGACGTCGTAACCAGAGTTACCTGCTGCGACAATCGGCTGCATTGCTTCATTCGAGTCATAGTTATCCTCGATTACCGCTACCCCATACTGCTCTTCGAAGGCAGTCTTCAGATCAGGATCGATGTACTCAGACCAGTTATACAAATAGAGGTCGCCATCTACTTGGTCGACAGCGCAGTCTGCGCCAGTCGCTTCCGACGTTGACTCCTCGGCTGCAGGCTCATCTGCTGCAGCATCATCTGACGATGCGTCTCCACCACAGGAAGCGAGCAATATCGCTCCCGTGACGGCTACACCCGCCAATCGAAATTTCATTGATTTCATGATGTTCCCCCTGGTGTTCGGAGTTGTTGGCGCCCACGAGAGGCGTTGGCTCGCTGCAGGCCTACCGATCCTGCCACGAGAATGAGCGACGCTACCAGCATGATGACTGATACTGCGTTGATCGTTGGTGTCACGCCTTTTCTGATCAG
>JAYNVD010000057.1:0-6889 GCA_038100275.1 Ilumatobacteraceae bacterium | reverse complement strand
TGTATCACCAACTTTGGCAGCAGCAATATCAACCTTCCCGCTGGTGACGTTCTGCTCTCATCGAGTCACTTGAGCAGCGATGGGATGATCAGCCCCAACACAACGACCTGGATCAACCTCAGCTAACTCTGTGTGGAGCAGTAGAAAAGTTGGTCGTAGTCGAGCACCAACGCTCAGCCAAATGAATTGAGCGCGTCGACCGTAATCTCAACGATGCGGTCAATGTGATCCTCGGTCACCACCATCGGCGGAGCGAAGAGCAGTGCGTCAGCAACTGCAGGCCCTGACCCAGCCGGGTAGACCCACATTCCTCGCTGCACACAGGCCTCGACCGCTTCGACCGCGGTAAGACCAGCCAACTCAACCCCAATCATCAGACCGCGACCGCGGATTTCAGTCACTCGAGAGTGTCCAGACAACGCATCTGACAATGCTGTTTGCATCTTGTCGCCCATTACCTTTGCCTGATCAACAAGATGTTCACGCTCCATGATGTCGAGAACTGCGAGAGCACCGGCGCACATGGCGTCTGGCCCCGAGTACGTGAAGAACATCACGTTTCCACCTGCATCAGAAATCGACCCTGTGACCGCATCGGAGGCGGTAACCATCGACATGGGGACATAGCCCCCGCCGAGACCTTTCGCTGACACAAGGATGTCGGGCTGAACCGGGTCGTGTTGATGACCCCATGTCAGGCCAGTCCTACCAAACCCTGTCATCACCTCATCAGCGATAAACAGCACGCCGTAGTGACGGCAAACCTCCATCGCCTGCTGCCAGTAGTCCTCATCGGCGACGAGCGCTCCTGCAGAGGCGCCGATGATCGGTTCGGCCATGAAGGCAGAAACCGTCTCAGGCCCAGCGGCTTCGATTGCAGCAGCCAACGCCGAAGCGTCGTTCCACGGGACTTTTGGCCATTCTGCGAGCAAAGGGTCAAGGCCCGAGCGACGTGCCATGTGGCCACCGATGCCGAGTGTTGCAATCGTTGCGCCGTGGTAACTCGGGAGACGTGCGATCACTTTGTAACGCTGATCGTCACCTCGACTGAGGTGATATTGCCGTGCCACTCGAACAGCAGTATCGGTCGCCTCTGAACCACCGCCAGCGAAGTACACGTGTCCAAAACCCTCTGGAAGCCAGTTATTCACCAACCGGTCAACGAGAGCAACACGGTTTGGAGTCGCCCAGGTAGGAACGACGTAATCGATCGACCGCATCGCGTCAGCGACTGCGTCTGCGATTTCTGCCCGTCCGTGACCAATGTTGGTGACCACTGCCCCACCCGCAGCGTCGATCACACGACTTCCATCCTCCAAGATGAGTTCGACGCCGTCGGTCTGAACGACAACTGGTGGCCGACTTGCTGGGCGCGTAAAGGGATAACGGTCAACCGAGGCTTCCGGAAGTGTCTGCGACATGGACGTCATTCTTTCATAACGACACGAGCCCCGCGCATACGCATCAAACAACTCGTCGAGCCTCGCCTCGCGCACCATCTTCCGGCTCACGCCGACACGATCACATCTGCCACACTCCCACTATGAGCAACAACGAATTTGCAGGCCGCGTCGCCATCGTCACAGGATCATCATCAGGTATCGGGGAGGCGACTGCCCATCGACTCTCAGAACTTGGCGCAACAGTTGTCGTCAACTCGGCCAACTCAGTCGAAGCCGGCCAACGCGTTTCCGAAGCCCTTCCGGGTGAATCGTGCTACATCCAGGCTGACATTGCCGATCAGGCACAGGGCCATGCACTCATCGACTCGACAATCGAGCGCTACGGGCAGCTCGACTTCCTCATCAACAACGCAGGATGGACGACGCTCGTCCCACACGACGACCTCGAGGCACTCACCGACGAGATCTTCAAAAAGACCTTTGACGTCAACGTGTTTGGTACCTGGTGGCTCACGAAGTACGCAATGCCGCATTTGAAGAAGTCAGAGGATGGCAACGTCATCAACGTCACGTCGATCGCCGGCGTCCGCCAGGTGGGATCATCGGTGGCATATGCGATGACGAAGATCGCACTCAACCACATGACACAGTTGCTGGCCAAGGTGTCCGGGCCAGTTCGCGTCAACGCAATCGCTCCCGGGCTTGTTGCGACACCATGGACAGATGACTGGGATGATCAGCACGCAATGATTTCAAAGACTGCTCCGCTCGGACGGTCCGCAACACCTGATGATTGCGCAGAATCAATGCTCGGCCTACTTCGATCAAAGTATGTGACCGGAGCTGTCCTCGTCGTTGACGGCGGCACCACCCTTCGAATCTGATCGCTGAACAGACATCTCGTTGGACCCTGATGGGTTCAACGACCGCTGATCACAATCCGAGAGACTTTGAGATGATGGTCTTCATGATCTCGTTGGTACCACCGTAAATCGAGGTCACTCGAGCATCGGCATAGTTCCGGGCAATTGGATACTCAATGGTGTATCCGTAGCCGCCGAAGAGCTGCAGACAACGATGGGCCGCCTCTTGCTGCAAATCAGTGCACCAGTATTTCGCTTGGGCTGCCTCGGTCGGCGTCAATTGACCAGCGATGAGCTTCATCACTGATTGATCAACGTACGCCTGGGCGACTTCAATCGCTGTCTTCACCTCGGCGAGCACAAATTTGGTGTTCTGGAATTCACCGAGTGACTTGCCGAATGCTGTGCGCTCTTTCACATACTCGACCGTTGAGTTCAGAGCAGCACGGGCTGATGCAACACCGGTGATGGCGATCGAGAGTCGCTCCTGCGCGAGGTTCGACGATAGGTATCGAAAGGCCTCACCCTCTTCTCCCAGCCGGTTTGCCACGGGGATGCGCACATCATCAAAGAACAACTCCGCAGTGTCCTGTGAGTGATTTCCAATTTTCTCGAGGTTTCGTCCGCGGTCGAATCCTTCCATGCCTCGCTCCGCCACGAGCAGGGTCATGCCTGAATGACGCGCAGTCGGATCAGTCTTAGCGACAACGATGACAAGGTCAGAGTTAATGCCGTTGGTGATAAACGTCTTTGACCCGTTCACGATGTAGACATCGCCATCTCGAACCGCTGTTGTTCCCACGCTCGCGAGGTCGGACCCGGTGCCCGGTTCAGTCATCGCGATGGCGGTAATCAGATCTCCCGAGGCAATTCCGGGAAGCCAGCGTTGGCGCTGCTCGTCATTTGCAAGCTCGATGTAATACGGGATGGTGATGTCGTTATGCAGCGTGATGCCGAGCCCGGCGCCGCCGATTCCGGCGTAGGCAAACTCCTCGGCAACGATCTGGTTAAACCGGAAGTCGTCTGAACCCCCGCCGCCAAATTCTTCAGGAATCTGCATTCCGAGAAAGCCGTTTGAACCCGCCGACGTAAAGATCGCACGGGGAGCGATGCCAGCCTCTTCCCACAGCATGTAGTCAGGAGTGATCTCCTTGGCCACCCACGAAGCAAACGAACGCCTGAACTCGTCATGAACATCATCGAAGATTGAACGCATGCCCCCAGCCTACGAACTCGTGCTTACTCGCGGAAAGTCGTCCTCAACGGCCAGTTCTTCACGCATACTGGAGAGGTGAGCAACGGCGCAGACGGACCTCTAGACGATTTCGTTCGAGAACTCGTTCGAGCTGATGCTGTCACCGGACGATTCGGCGGGCGGGTACAAACACGGTTTCCGCCTGAGCCAAATGGATACCTCCATATCGGTCACGCGAAAGCGATCACCCTCGACTTTGAACTCGCCAAGGAATTTGGAGGCGTCTGCAATCTTCGTTTCGACGACACAAACCCTGACACCGAGGACACTGCGTTTGTCGACGGCATTCTTGAAGATCTTGATTGGCTCGGCTATCAACCCAACGGGGCTCCTCTCTACGCGAGCGACTATTTCGAGCAGTTGTACACCTGGGCAGAACTCCTGATCTCCGAGGGCCTTGCCTACGTCGATGATCAGGATGCGGAAACCATCTCTCAGCAACGCGGTGGCTTCGGACAGCCCGGAATCGAAAGCCCGTTTCGATCACGACCCGTTGAGGAGAACCTCGACCTGTTTCGGAAAATGCGGGACGGCGAGTTCGATGAAGGTTCTCGCGTCCTTCGGGCGAAGATCGACATGCAACACGAGAACATGCAGCTTCGTGACCCGGTCATGTATCGCATCCGACACGAACCGCATCACCGCACCGGCGACCGGTGGCATATCTATCCGACCTACGACTGGGCACATGGTCAAAGCGATGCGATTGAAGGTGTGACCCACTCGCTCTGCACACTCGAGTTCGACAGCCATCGCCCGCTCTACGACTGGTATCTCTCACAGCTCCCGTTACCTAGCGATAAGCCAGAGCAGACCGAATTCGCTCGCCTCGAGCTCACCCATACCGTCACCTCGAAGCGCCGTCTCGCAACGCTCGTTCAAGATGGCATCGTCGACGGCTGGGACGACCCCCGGATGCCGACCCTGCGCGGTCTTCGGCGTCGTGGTTACCCGGCCGCTGCGATCAGGGAGTTCTGCTCATTCATTGGGGTGTCACGGGCAAATAGTCGCCATCAGATCGAGTTACTTGAGTCATTCGTTCGCCAACACCTCAACGCGACCGCTCAGCGCAAGATGGCGGTGCTCAGCCCGCTGCGTCTAGTGATTACGAACTGGCCTGAAGGCAAGGTTGACGAAGTCGAGGTTGTCAACAATCCAGAAAATGCCGATGACGGAACCCGTCTTGTTCCCTTCTCGGGTGAACTGTTCATCGAACAGGACGACTTCAGAGCTGACCCCCCGCCAAAGTACTTCCGGCTGACACCTGGGCGCGAGGTTCGGTTACGCGGCGCATACTTCGTCACCTGCACCGGATTCGATACTGACGAAGATGGCAACCCAACGACGGTCTACGCCACCTACGACCCGGAAACTCGAGGGGGCAACGCTCCTGACGGCCGCAAAGTGAAGTCGACCATGCATTGGGTGTCAGCTCAACATGCAAGATCTGGATCTGCTGCGCTGTATGAACGACTCTTCACAGCGGAAGTCCCAGGAAACGAGACCGGCGACCCGATGGACGATCTCGATCCGAATTCGATCAGTGTTCTGGATGGCTGCATGTTCGAGCCGTCGATGGCCGAACTTGCCCCGGGTGAGGTCGTCCAATTTGAGCGTCTTGGTTACTTTGCCCATGACCCTCGCACCCCGCTGCTCTTCCATCGCACGGTCGGCCTGCGAGATGAGTGGGCGCGAATCCAACAGCGCAGCTAGTTACACACGGCAAGTTGCATCATCAGACGTACCAACGGGTCACCCCTCGATGTGACCCCACGGAAATGCTCGCTCAAGTTGCGCCGCGAGACTGATGAGCAGGTCATCACGGCCGTAGTCAGCAACAAACTGCACGCCAACTGGAAGCCCATTGCCCGCCATGTGTAATGGCAGGCTGATTGCGGGTTGACCAGTGGTGTTGAACGGTGGTGTAAATGGCACCCACTCAGCCGCACGCCGCATCGGATCCATCGGCCGTTCAGGGTTGTTGTCGTGCTCACCAATCTTTGGTGGCGTCTCTCCCAACGTTGGTGTCACGAGAATGTCAAAACCATCTGCCCACCACTGCAGACACTCGCGTCGATATGTCGCAACTCCGGCAAGCGCGGTTGCGTAATCAACTCCTGACATGTTCTGTGCGAACTCTGCTTGCACCCAGTTCATGGGCTCAATGTCGTCGGCCGTGATCTCCCGGCCAAGCATCTCAGAGAAACTTTTCACGTTCATTGCGGCGCCGACCGCCCACAACGCCATGAATCGCGACACGGTGTCTGGATCGGTGAGGATCTGAGGAAATGAATACTCGACAGAATGCCCAAGACTCTCAAGCATGCGACCAGCTGACTCGACAGCAGCTACGCAGTCATCACTAATCGATCCACCTCGAGGATGGTGAGCGAGAATTCCGACCCGAAGCGTTCCGGGATCTCGAGTTAACGCTTCCTCGTACGCCATCGTCGGACTCGGAGCGATCACCGAGTCACCGATGCCCGGCCCGGCGACGGCATCAAGCAGCCTCGCGGTATCGCGAACGGTGTGCGAAACAGCTAGTTCGACGCCGAGACCGGTTTCCGCGCGGTGTGGGCCGGTCGTGATTCGACCCTGCGAGGTTTTTAACCCGACCAATCCTGCACAGGCTGCAGGAATTCTGATCGATCCACCGCCATCTGATGCGTGAGCCATCGGAACCATTCCGGACGCAACTGCGGCGGCTGCGCCACCCGACGATCCGCCAGGCGTGTGGTCTGTGTTCCATGGGTTCCGTGTCGGCCCCCACGCAACCGGTTCGGTGACGGGAACGGTGCCCATCTCGGGGCTGTTCGTGCGGCCGCAAATAACGAGGCCAGCCGCTTTGAATCGGCTGACAATTGTCGTGTCCGAGGTTGAGTGATAATTCGCATCCTTCAACGCCGCCGACCCATTCGACATTGGCATGCCTTCCATGTGGGCGTGAAGGTCTTTCAACAGGAATGGAACCCCACGAAATGGGCCATCAGGAAGATCCGGTGACCGCGCAATGTCACGGGCAGTATCGAACCAGCGGTAGGTAAGGGCATTCAGCGCGCCATCAAGCGACTCCATGCGCTCAATTGCTGCATCAACGAGTTCGACCGGGGTCACTTCACGACTGGCTACTAGTTCTGCCTGAGCGGTTGCGTCCATCCAACGGGTTTGTTTTGCGAGGTCTCCCATGAGGATTAACTATCACATGAGCGACCACCGAACCCTCAGTGGCGGTAACTCCGGCGAAAAATGCCACTGGGCCACCTGAAGTGGTGACCCAGCAGAACGATCGGCAAATGCCGACTTGGCAGCCCGTACGGGATTCGAACCCGTGCCGCCACCTTGAGAGGGTGGTGTCCTAGGCCACTAGA
>JAYNVD010000056.1:0-7044 GCA_038100275.1 Ilumatobacteraceae bacterium | reverse complement strand
CCTCATACTCGTCATCGGCTTCGAATACGGGTTCGTCTCATCGCTGTCACTCATGAGCGAAGCAGCACCCGACGCGAGAGGCACTGCACTCGCAGTTGGAAATGCACTTGGAACGATCACCCGAGCGAGCCTCATCGTTCTTTCAGGTCAGTGCTATGAGCGCTTTGGAATTCTCGGAACAGCTGTGGTCAGCGCTTTGGCGCTGACTGTGGCAGGAATCGCTCTTACGATTGACCGACGGCGGCCGGTTGGTCGATAAACGCCTGAATAGCTTCAGCGACCTGCTCAGGATGCGAATTTGGCCCACCATGGCCGGCACCCTCGATTTCAATCGAGCGACAATCGGGCAATGTCTCTTCGAGAAACTGAACCGCACGCCGATGGTGGTCAGCAGCACGCGAACCTGACATTGCCAACACCGGAGCCAGCACGTCGGCCGCCTGCCAGGGAGCTCCGCTCCGCAAATCACTTAATTCACCGACTAGCACACGTCCTTCTGCCCTCCGGGCAAGCCTGGTGCGCTCAGGCAGCCGTTCCCAGACCTTGTTACCAACGAGTCTCCGCATAAAGGCTTCGGCTGAATCTTCTGGGTCGTGCTCAGGAAACCCCTTTGACGAGTTTCCTCCCCACCATGGCTGCCACGACATTGGCATTTCGTAGGTCGCGATTCTTGATACGCGGTCTCCAAGTCGACTCGAAGCCGCAAGGACAACGTTTCCGCCGAAGCTGTGACCTATCAACACCAGCGGACCTGTCGGAAATTGCTCCTCAACGAGATCGAGGAGGTCTTCAACGTTTTCTTTGACAGTGAATGGCCCGGCGTGGTCGCCTGATTTGCCATAGCCGCGACGATCAAGACGAAGCACATCAAACCGGTCGTCGAAACGTCGAGCCAGACGGCTGAGCCCCGTCGAACGATCGAGAGACCCGTGCACCATCACCATCTGCGGTGCGCCTGCCGGCCCTGAACGGGTGAACCAGACGCCGCGCGAACTCATCATGCGACCTGCACCACCCTCAGTACGTCAGCAGCAGCCCCTGAAGTTCCTCCCGGCGAGCCTGCAAGAACCAGAACAGTGTCGCCGTGCTGAACACGGCCTGCATCCACCGCTTTTTCCACGGCATACCACACCATCTCATCGGTTGAGTCGTAGAGATCAACCGTCAGTGGATCAACCCCCCATGACAGCCGCAACGACCGAACCACCTGCTCATCAGGAGAGAGCCCAATCAGGGTCGCCTCCGGCCGAAAACGAGCCATAGCCCGAGCGGTTCGACCTGACTGTGTACAGCAAAGTATCGCTGTTGCACCAATATCTCTCGCCGCTTGACTTGCCGCATGTCCAAGAGCAGCAGTGATTCGATCTTCAACCGACGTCCAATCACCACGTTGGTGTCGCCCTAGCCGGTCTGCCCAACCCCGATAGCTCGCCTGGCGTTCCGCTCGCTCTGCGATACGTGACATTGTTTCAACAACGACCACCGGATGCTTACCAACCGCAGTCTCTCCTGAAAGCATCACTGCATCGGTGCCGTCAAACACTGCGTTTGCGACGTCACTTGCCTCAGCGCGCGTCGGCACAGCAGCCGAGATCATGGATTCGAGCATCTGAGTAGCGGTAATGACTGGCACACCGCGCTCTACGCACTCTCGAATAATCATCTTCTGAAGGTGCGGCACCTCCTCAAGCGGGCAGTCAATGCCGAGATCACCGCGTGCAACCATCACCCCATCAGATGCGTCAATGATGTGAACAAGGTCAGCAAGCGCAGAATTCGTCTCAATTTTTGCAATGAGTTGCGCCCTGTTTCCAACCACTCGACGAACTTGTTCGACGTCATCAGCCCTGCGAACAAACGACACTGCAATGAACTCGACACCGGCCGTTGCCATCTTCTCCGCGAACACAAGATCTTCGGCTGTTGGTGTAGACGCCGACAACCGCTCAGAGGGGACGTGAACACCCGGCGAACCCTGGATACGTCCCCCGTTGATGATCGTTGCAGAGACAGGTCCACTGGCAACGCTGTCGACCTCCAACATGATGTTGCCGTCGCCCAGCACCACCTGGTCACCCTCGCTGAGGCCCGAGAAGAGGCCATCGACATCTACGCAGATCTCGGTCTCGCTACTGCCGCGATTGGACTCAACAAGCGCAATTGACTCGCCTGGCACCATCTCGACACCACCGTCAGGGAAAGTTCCAACGCGAATTTTTGGGCCCGGCAGGTCAGCAAGCACTGCGACCTCACAGCCGGTCAACGCGGATGCTGATCGAACTCTTTCGAGACGTTCAAGGTGACCGTCAATATCTCCATGCGAAAGGTTGAGACGGAATACGTCGACGCCGGCGCAGAGGAGTTCAGATATAGCCGACACAGACTCACATGCAGGGCCGATCGTGGCGACAATTTTTGTTCGACGACTCACCATCAGTTATCTAGTGGCAGAACGCTCAAAAGCAAACCTGTTTCTGATTGAGAGTTCACTTTAGCCCGCTCATGACGGGTAGATCTGCGACCGGTTTCGACCACCCAAGGTCAATACCGCCTCATCAACTTCGTGGGATTTCACGCCAGGCGGCACCCTTAAATGGGTCTGGTTCTCTCGGCAACCCGAGGACTCGCTCTCCAACGATATTTCGTTGGATCTCACTCGTTCCGCCTTCAATCGAGTTTGCCCTCGTTCGAAGGAACTGCACGATCCACTCCCCTGCCTCGGCATCAACTGCTGGCCACGCAAGTGCATCAGCGCCTAACAATCCGATTGCTAGTTCCTGCAAACGCTGATTCGCTACCGCCTTCGCAATTTTGCTGATGGAGCCCTCTGGCCCCACCTGCTGACCAGCACTGGCTCGATCTCGTGCTCGTTGCGCGGTCCAGGTAAGCAACCGATCAGATGTATAAGCAGCCATCAACGCTTGACGGACTTGCGCATCGTTCGTGAGTCCACGTTCCTGAGCCATCGAGAGCACCTCAGCAAATGGTTTTCCGCCCAGAATCTCGTCGCTCGACTTACGCTTTTTGCGCACGCCCGATAACGCATGCCGTTCAGCACCAAGCGTCGTCATCGCCGCCTTCCAACCGTCTCCAATCGGTGAGATGCGGTCAATATCAGCCACTCGTACGTCAGTGAGGAACACCTCGTTGAACTCAACTTGCCCAGCGATATTGACGAGTTGCCGCACCTCTACACCTGGTGAGCGCATATCGAGACCGAAGTAGGTGATCCCCAAATGCTTTGGTGCCGCTGGGTCTGTCCGCGCAATCAACATTGCTCGTTCTGCCTCATGACCAAAGGTGGTCCACACCTTCTGGCCGTTCACGACCCACTCATCGCCATCACGAATAGCTGTTGTCGCGAGTGAGGCCATGTCTGAACCAGCGCCGGGTTCAGAGAACAACTGGCACCAACGTTCCTCGCCAGAGAGAAGCGGCGGCAATAAACGTCGCTTCGTTTCATCGGATGACCATTGCTGAATTGTTGGCGCCGCAAGCGGTAAGCCCGACCCTCGAGGTACGTGAGGTACTTCCCAAACGGAGAGCAACGTCAGAGCATCACGGGCCTCAACGCGGGAAAGCCCACGGCCACCATGCTCGATATCAAAATGCGGGGCGACCCAACCCGCAACGCCGAGTTGAGCAACAACCGTCGGATTATGGATCTCGGTTTTCAGTTGATGCAGGGCATCATCGTCTGATGAGCGGACGGCTTCAAGCCATCCTGATGGAAGAAGTATTTGCAGTAATGCTTCAAGGTCATCACGACCCGGAAAGCCATTGAGCGCCTCCGTAGGGTCAACAACCGCGCTCATCGACCGCCACTTCTCATACGTTCTGCCATGTCGTCGGGCCGCCCGTGCGGCATCTCACGTTCGTTCAGCAACGCCGCTACACGCGTCCGTTCCGAGCGGTCAGCAATGAGTCGTTTCACGATGCGGTTCGTGCCTGCGGAGTTCGCCGCGATCTCAGCGGCTAACGCCGTGACCGTTGTATCAAGTTCACCTTCAGGAACACAACGATCGACAAGACCAATTTCTGCGGCTTCACGGCCGCTAATTCGTCGACTTGTGAACATCAACTCTTTCGCCGTCGACACCCCAACCCGCTCTGGCAAACGAACTGACATCCCCCAGATCGGGACAAGACCCCACTGGCCATGAGTGTCACCAAGGCGAGCGGTCTCATCAGCGATGAGAAGGTCGCATGCAAGCGCAAGCTCAAGCCCGCCCGTATAGCAATGTCCGTGCAAGCGCGCAATCGTCGGCTGCGGTAAGTGCTCAAGCGCATCAACCGTTTCTGGTTCAAAGTGCTTACTCGGTGCCTTCTCGTGGCTCGCAATGGCTTCAAGATCGTGGCCAGCGCAAAATGCCCGCCCCGCACCAGTGAGAACCACACATTTCACCGCTTCATCTTGGGCAATATCCCCGAGATGTTGCCGCAACTCAATGAACACGGCCGGGTTCAGTGCATTCAGTTTGTCAGGACGATTCAGTGTCAGCGTTGCAACGCCATCGACATCATTTCGAACGACAAGTGGTGAACTCATGTGAAACTTCCTTTTTGTGGTGTGAAGGCGATTCCGCCATCGATGGTTCGATCGATCCGACCTGCAGTCGGCGGTGGAAAGTGAGTGCCAAGAATCAACGTGTTGCCGTCTGAAATGGAGTCAATCAGTCGACGTCGGGTCGAGATTGCCTGATCACTATCTGCATCGAACCGATCTGCGGTGATCTCAGGCAGCAGAAATTGAAGCGGCGTGTGAACGAAGTCGCCCGTAATTAGCGCTCGTTCACCGCAAGAAGAGATGAGCACCGAAACGTGGCCCGGAGAGTGACCCTTGGATGACACTAGAGAAACACTTTCAGTTATCTGGTGGTCTGACTCAACCGAACGAAGGCAGCCTGCTGCAACTAGCGGGTCAACCGAGACATCTGCGATTCCCGAGTGGTCATGTGCAGAAAATGTCGCTAGCTCCTCCCGACTGACGAGGTACTCGGCATTGGGAAAGGTTGGCAACAGTTCACCGGTCTCAAGGTCTCGGGTCGTGTTCCATCCGACATGATCAAAATGAAGATGTGTGCACACCACAACATCGACTGCTGAAAGACCTCCATCAATTGCCCCAGCGAGGAGTTCTGGGAAGTGCGGATCTTGCGGCAACGGTCGATCACCATGCGCACCGACACATGTATCGATCACAAGAGTCGTTGGCCCGTCAGTTACCACGAACGAATGAATCGACAGCAACATTCGACCATCGCTGGTCACAAAAGGATCAATCCACGGACGATGCTGATCAACAACTTCAGGGGTCACCCCGCTGCAAATCGAACCATGCGGAACAGCGGTTACACGCGCCTCAACACGCCGAATGGTGACATCACCCACCTGCCATTCAAGGTGACGATTTCCCTCCATCCATCTCACCCTACGACTGCGAGACATCGCCATACGAGCCGCCCGTTCACGGATCTCGCCGCAAGCAACAGGCGTGGACTGACCCTCCAAAGTGCGCCCGACCTAGACTTCGGTCACGTATTTCCGTGAGGGGCACACCAAGGTGTTCTCGCTCACTTTTGCTGAGGACGCGCTGAACCAATGACAACACCTTCGGGCAAAATCACCATCGACGATTGCATGCGGTTACTCGATGCATCACCGTCGCCATTTCATGCGGTCGAAGAATGCGCGCAACGGCTGCGTTCAGCAGGTGCAACCGAGGTACTGCTCGCCGATGAGTGGAACTCCGCTGACCTTGACGGCTTTCGATACGTGCGAAGAGATGGCGCTCTCATCGCGTGGAAATCCCCTTCCACGTCAGAAGTGGCTCCACCAATGCTTCTCGTTGGGGCGCACACCGATTCGCCTTGCTTCAAACTGAAACCCAATCCTGATACTCGCCAACATGGCTGGCACCAACTCGCAGTCGAGGTGTACGGCGGAATTCTCAACAATTCTTGGCTCGATCGCGATTTGGGTTTGGCGGGCAGAGTCGTGAGCAGTTCCGGTGAAACGGCGCTCGTCCGCTCTGATGCGATCGCCCGCATTCCACAGTTGGCGATCCATCTTGACCGAGGGGTAAACGATGGACTTCGACTCGACCCACAGACACATCTAATGCCGATCTGGTCAATTGGTGAAGCAACCGCCTCAGTAGTTACTCACCTGCGGGAACTCTCGGGCCTCGACTCAGTGGCGTGGTGGGACATCTCTCTATTCGACACTCAACCCGCGGCTCGTCTCGGAGCCGACCGAGAACTCTTGGCTTCCGGTCGCCTCGATAATCTTCTCTCGTGCTGGGCCGCCGTCACCGCACTGTGCGAGACCTCGCCAACTGAACACCTGCAGATCGTCGTCTTGAACGACCATGAAGAAGTTGGGTCAGCAAGCACCACCGGGGCCGCCGGCCCAACCCTTGAGCAAGTGCTCACACGAATCGTCGCCGCGCGAGGAGGGACAACTGCAGATCTCGCTAGGGCGCTCAGCCGCTCAATGTGTATCTCGGCTGACAACGCCCACGCTCTGCACCCCAACTACCCCGAACGTCACGATCATGGGCACGCCCCAATTGTGAACAATGGGCCCGCCATCAAACTGAACGTCAATCAGCGCTACGCGACCTCATCAACATGTGCGCAGCGATACGCATCGATCTGCGAATCAGCAGGACTCCCAACACAGGTCTTCTCCTCGCGAAACAACATGCCGTGTGGCTCAACAATCGGTCCAATCACCGCCACACGACTCGGCATCGACACGATCGACGTCGGAGTGCCACAACTCTCTATGCACTCAGCGCGGGAACTCTGTGGAGTTGAAGACCCAGTGACGCTTGCTCAGTCGTTCGTTGCATTCTGGTCCTGAGCCTCCGCAGGCGGATACGACCAACCAACCCCAACCATCGACATGTCGAAGAGCCGCTGCAGTTCAGCATGCAATGTGGCGCTTTGCTCAGCAATCGCACTTCTCGGAACACGGTTGCTTTCTCCTGCCGGCACATTTGGCTGAATTGGTTCACCGATTACCACCCGAACCTTGCGG
>JAYNVD010000055.1:0-7319 GCA_038100275.1 Ilumatobacteraceae bacterium | reverse complement strand
GCTTGCCAGCAAGGATGACATCGTGCACGACCTCACTGACCTCGTCATTATCGGAAGAGATGTCACTAGTTCCAGCACCAACTGACGTGAGCAATCGCTGACAAAAGCCATGAATTGTCGACACCGCCATCGCGTCAAATTCAGAAAGGGCCTGCTGTAGGCGTTCGAGTCGGGATTGGCGTTCCCCATCATCGCCATGTTCTTGATCGATCAGCAGTTTGTCGACCGTGTCGTCGATGTCGTTCCATTTCTCCTGCGGTGCTTGGAGCGCCTCGATGCCTTGCACGATGCGCGAGCGAAGGCGTCCCGCAAGCTCGGCAGTTGCTGCCTCAGTGAAGGTCACCACGCAAACTTCTCGGGGACTGAAGTCGCCCCGTGCAAAACCGAGTACAGCAAGACCAGTGATCGAGTAGGTCTTGCCGGTACCAGCCGATGCTTCGAGGACGGTGAGGCCTGGCGTTGGTGCCTTCGAGATATCAAATGGCGAACTCGACGTCATGATGAGACCTCATCCATCGAGTGCAGCACGCCTGAACTGTCGGTGATGTCAAACGAGCGAACTACCGGGGCAAACCAATTATCGATCTCACTCAAGAACGAGGTCTTGCTAACCAGGTCCTCGTAGCCGATATCAAAGAACAACTGGTGTGCAGGCAGTTCGCGCTCACCAGGTCGATGTCGCTCGCCTTCCCATTCACTTCTTGGTGTCCCACCGCAACAGTGCGCAAGCGCCACCCGCGGGAAGATCGGTACCGGTCGAGTGAGAACCTCTGCTCGAAAGCGAAGTAACAGATCAACAAGTTCATTCGGATTGGCATCGCTGCGCAACGCCGCCGTTATATGACGAACCGGCGACGTAGCGGTGCCCGCGCGGTACATCGAGAGCCGCCACTGCGTCTTGGGCTCGGCAACTGACAGCACGATGAGATCGACCAAACGGTCACAAAAGCGGTCAGCGAACGATGATGATGCAGCGATGTCGAGGAGGACTTCGCCGTACAGCGAATCAACTACACCACTCATGCCTGGAGTTACGTCTGTTTCGCCGAGGCGGACATCAAGCGATGTAGTGACGAGTGGCAACTCAACGCCATCAGATAAGAGAGCCTCAACGATCGCACCCGACTCATCTTGGGCTTGTTGTAGCGATGCCTCTCCGTAGGCACCGGGAGGCACGTCACCTGAAGCAACAAGATATGCAGCCCAATCTTCGGGTCGACCACCCTGTAAGGCAGCCGACATCATGCCGTTTCGCAGGCCATAACGATCAAGGCCGTCGAGCGAAAGTGGAATGTTTGAACTGATTTCCCGATCAGACTCTCGGAATGTTGCGAGGTGTAGCCGTTCGTCACAGAACGTTCGCACCGGCCGGCTGAGTGCATCGCGTAGGTTGGCCACGGTTGTCGTGCCCGCTTGACGTTCGGGTAGTACCGGTAATTCTGGTTGCCCATCGCGTTGATACCGCCGGGCCATCGCTGCGTCGACTGCGCTTCGATCATGGCTCCAGGGACGGTCACTCACCTCAGGGTGGACCACGAAATTCGTTTCGGACCAGTTCTGTCGCGGGTGACTGACCATCGAGAATGATTGACCAGTGAGCCCGCCGAGCGCATCGACAAGTTCGCTCAGCGCCGCCGGTGGCGAGACCTCGGCTCCTGTGCGAACGTCGAAACCTGTTGAACAGACAATGAGTCGCTCCTGGGCAGACACCACTGCATCAAGTAATTGTGCCTGGTACTCACTACGCGCATCACGATCACCAATGCATTGTGGAGATTGCGTGAGGTCGTCGGGGTTACCAAGAGCGCTCGGTTCACCTTCTCGGTCGATACCGAGAAGGCACACAACCCGGTGCGGAACACCGCGCAGAGCCGTGAACGATGACACCGTTACGCGCCCTGTATGAAAACGAGGCAGTCCCTTTGTTGTCAACAGCCGTGACGAAATGAGAACAGAGAGATCAGCGGGCTGGGACACCTCTGATGCCGATGGCTCTCCAACACGTCGGAGTTCGCCATGTATTTCGTCAAACAGGCGATCGATTGCCCGCCACCAGAAGACTTCATCGTCATGTACAGCGACGAGATTCCGCAACGCCTTGCGAAAGATCACAAACCAGTCTTGGGGCGCTGCCGGGTGGCCAAGTTGCTCACAACTGTCATGCAGCTGTTGCACGAACAACACGGTCTTTCCCAAGAGCCCAACATCATCGAAGGTCACTCCAGGCAGGGCCGCTGTTCGACCACCAACCAGGTCGGGACCGATTGCTGAGGTTGCGGCAGCGGCGATGAGTCGATGCAGCGCGTCTAACAGTGTGAACGAGCCGAGGGGATCGATTCCGACAATTCGTTGATCATCTTCGTCAAGGCCCCAGCGAGCATTCGCTGCGATGAGGAGTTCGCTTACCCGTTCAACTTCAGAAGATTCGAGATCGAAACGCTGTCGAACGATCGGTTCAGCCAAGAGTTCAACGACATCAGTCGTGCGAAAGCGCCGATCGAGTAACCGAAGGAGTTGTTGCCCGACTGAAGCGATCGGATTGGTGACCCCAAGAGAACGGTCGGCAATCTGCACAGGAATCTCAGGGAGGCCAGCCTCGGGGCTTCCTGCAAAAACCGCCTGCACGAGCGGAGCAAAACGCTCAACATCGTGTGTGAGCACCACGACATCTCTGGGCTCAAACACCACCGAACCGTCGCTTCGCCGCTCGTTGAAGAGATGAAGGAGGTGATCTCGCAATACCTCCACCTGGCGAGTTGCTCCAAAGGTTCGATGAATGACAACACTGCGATCGGGAGCGACCTCGTGATCAAGCAAGGCATCTTGCGAAATTGCATTCTGCAGAGATGACAGCAGGCTGCTTCTCTCGGTATCAGTGGTGACTTTTCCACCAAGCGAGGGGCCCACAATCTCACCATGCGCCACATTCACTGTGTCGAGCAAGAGGGTGTGGCCCTCTTCGTTTGTGCGACCCCAGACTTCGTTTAAACGAAAGCCAGCAGCAGAGCGAGGATGGCCGTCACGCAACACTGGAAATCGCAACTCTTCGCACAAACCAGCGCGCACAGACTCCCAGCGAGCCGATGACGAGGCTGGGGCAAAAAGGATGACCTCAGTCTTCGAGGACAGCACTCGAAAGAGATCGAGTTGAGGTTGAGGCAACGTCGTCAGACCAAATACGAAAACTCGCTCAGGTGAGGTCACAATCGAGGCAAGATCAACTGAAAGGTGTTGCGTCAGTTCTTCGAAGGTTCGAGCATCTGATCGCCCGATACGGGCTTCGAGCTTTCGCCACATCTCAGGTTGCCAGCGGTGATGGTCGGCCAGTGCCTGCAGAGATCCGTCAACGTTTTCGCCATCGGACCACCGCCTCACCATGTGTGGCCGATACAAGATGTAGCGGTCGAACACGTCGGCTATTGCGCGAGCTCGCAGCAGGTCGTCGACACCGTCTTCTTTTTGGATGGCATGAATCGCCCATGTCAACGGCCCTGTCTCCCAGAGCCCGAGTTTCGACTCGAGATCGAATGTGGTTTTGAGAAATTTCGCAGGGTACGAAAAGTTGATATTCGAACAGATGCCCATGCGAGTTGCAATCGCATGGGTCAACCATGAACGCACGCCATCTCCGGGAATGACGATGGACTCTGGAGTGAATGGATCTCGTGGCGAATCACTCAGATGATCAACAAGGCGGTCGGCAAGGGTCTCGAGGTCATTGTCGACGACGAGTTGCATTCCCATTTACCTGATCGTACGCGGTGGGTGTGACACCCGGGTAAGAGTTGGCTGATCATTCGCACTGCAACCGTCGCCACCAGCCGGCGGTAACCTTTGCAGGTCATCCCGCCCTCGTAGCTCAGGGGATAGAGCATCGGCCTCCGGAGCCGTGTGCGCAGGTTCGAATCCTGCCGAGGGCACTCTCTGCGGTCAGTGGCTGTTGAGGCTTCCACTCAACTCGTGCCACCGCTGGCTTGGTTCGTTCATTCCGATGATCTCAACCAGAACGCCATGGTCTTCATATTTCTTGACCACCGCATCCAACGCTGCCACCGTCGATGAATCGTAAATCTGAGCATCTGACAAATCGATGACCACCCGCTTCGTCTCACCGGAATAGTCGAACTGGTACACCAAGTCGTTGCTTGACGCGAAAAACAGTACGCCTCGCACCGAATAGACCCGGGTGTCGTCATCTGGCCAATCGACTGCGATGACCTCGGTGAAGTGAGCAACACGACGGGCGAAGAACACCATTGATGTGACGACGCCAGCACCCACCCCAATCGCGAGATTGTGTGTACCGATGGTGGCAACAACGGTTACCACCATGATCGCTGTCGCACTCCTCGGCATGGTGCGCAATGTTGCGGGGTTCACGCTGTGCCAATCCATTGTGCCCACCGACACCATGATCATCACCGCCACCAAGGCGGCCATCGGAATTCGCGCAACAGCACCGCCGAGCAACACCACGAGCACGAGCAGAAATACACCCGCTGCAAGGGTCGAAATACGAGTACGTGCCCGGGACGACTTCACGTTGATCATTGTCTGGCCAATCATTGCGCAACCGCCCATGCCGCCAAAGAAGCCAGTGACTACGTTCGCCACGCCTTGACCCCACCCTTCACGTGTCTTGTCCGAATGAGTGTCGGTGATGTCGTCAACGAGTTTTGCCGTCATCAACGACTCGAGCAGGCCAACCACCGCCATCGCAACGGCATAGGGAGTAATGATCCTCAGCGTCTCAAGACTGAACGGCACATCGGGAACGACCCACCGGGGAAGGCTGCTCGGCAACTCCCCCTTGTCACCAACCGTTGGCACATCAACGCCCGCCATGACAGTTACAACCGCAAGACCGACCACGACCACCAGCGGGGCGGGGACCGACGTTGTGAAACGAGGCAACATCACGAGCACCGAAAGGCCGACAGCAACCAATGGATACACCTGCCACGGAACCCCAATCAGCTCAGGAACCTGCGCCCAAAAAATCAGTATTGCAAGAGCATTTACGAACCCGACCATGACGCTGCGCGGGATGAACCGCATGAGTCGTGCCACCCCGACCAGGCTCAAAGCGATCTGCAGCACGCCGGCAAAGATCACTGTCGCGAGTAAATAGCTGACGCCGTGCTCAGCCACCACCGGGTAGACGACAAGCGCCACAGCACCAGTCGCAGCCGAGATCATCGCCCGTCGACCACCAACGACGGCAATGGTCACGGCCATCGTGAACGAGGCATAAAGACCGACACGCGGGTCAACGCCGGCAAGAATTGAGAACGAAATAGCTTCGGGAATCAGTGCCAACGCCACCGCAAGGCCGGCAAAAAGTTCCACCCGCAAGCGAGCAGGTGACCGCAAGGTCGACAACACAGAGGCGTCGTCAAGGCGAGCATCACTATTAGGAACTGTGGGCATGGCTCTGGCTAACTCCTCGGTCGTCAGGGATTCTGTGACGCCGTTCGATCAGCGAAACACCACTTACTGCGGTCGTGCGCCTGCCGCACACCAGCACCCGCACCGTAACAAGGTTGCCCCGTACCAATGCGGCAAGTGACCGACGTCACCGCGCTTTCAAGCACAGTCGATCAGCGAGTGGGTTTACGACGAGCGTTGGAGGGTGCTCAGCAACCGAAGTTCGAGTTCTATGTGCGCTGCAAGATCGATGGGTTTTGGGCTCACTGCCGTCGGAGCTCCAGCGAAGACAACAACCATTGCGATAAGTCGTTCAACGACCAATTCACACGTGCGTTCATCAAGTTCAAAGGTGCTCTTCACTCGCTCGGACAGCGCAGCGGCGAGCAGACGTTCTGTTGAAGGGATCCCAAGCGGGTGATGAGATGAGAGCCAGAGCGCCAAACGTGCCAAACGAGTAAGTTCCGGCTTAATGGCGTCCAACGGCACCACCGGCATGACCACGACCGCGGCCGCCGCCTCTGCCGCCATCGGGTAAATGTCTGCGAAGAGACCCGACTTTCCTCCGAAATACTGCGGTATGTAGGTGTGAGCGACGTCTGCCAGATCACCTATTTGACGGATCGTCACATCGTCAGGATGTTCCGTAAGTAGAACATCAAGTGCGGCTCGACGAAGAGCCTCCATTGACTGCGACCGCGACTGGTACCGGCGCCTTGACTTTTCGGTGTCTGCTGCTCGCACATCCCAATTGTAGAAAGGCCTGTTGTACCCGCTTAGAGATGCAAGATTTAACCATTGGTATAATTGCGCCATGTTGGTGATTCGCCGGTTTCTTGGAACGGTGTTTTCCGCGCATCGACTCGCCGTCACCATCGCCATCCTCTGTATCGGCTCGTTCGTTACTCCGGCGGCTCCAGCAGCTCCGACAGCGGCAAGTTCGTATCCCTGCGCCGACGGAGGTCCTTGCCAAGTTGGGGATATCGGGCCAGGCGGAGGGATCGTGTTCTACGTACATGACGCAGGTACGTTCGCTTGCGGAGCGGCTTTGGAACTCACGTGCGCATATCTCGAAGCTGCTCCAACCTCGGGAACGAGCGCGTGGACCGACGTCGCTCTCGCATTCTCAGGCAACACCACTGACTGGCTTCTGTCCGACTCCGCGCTCGGCTACGGCTACAAAAACACGATCGGCTTTATTGCACAGAATGCAACGGAAAATACGGCAATTACGTCCGCTACCGCCTATCGAGGCCCCAATAACCTCAGCGACTGGTTTCTCCCATCCACAACAGAACTTCAATATCTCCAAAACCAGAGCGCTCTCGTGGGCGGGTTTCAGCAGGATTGGTACAAATCTTCATCGGGATGTTGCTCAAGACGCCTCGACGGAATCAACTTCGGAACTGGCATTTCTGACTCGTCTCGCTTCAAGTCCGATCGCCACTATGTGCGTCCAATTCGCGCCTTCGACGTCTCCGAAACCACAACGTCGGTTAGCCAGTTGGGAACAGACATCGACGGTGAAGCCAGTAACCACCTGTCAGGAGGGGCGGTGTCGTTATCTGCCGACGGCCAGATCATCGCAATCGGCGAGAACGGCTTCGGTTCATTCAGAGGACGCGTTCGGATCTATGAGCATTCAGGTGGCTCTTGGTCCCAGGTAGGTAACTACATACCGGGTGGATCTTCCAACGATTCCAATGGATGGTCGGTGTCACTATCTGCAGACGGCGCCACTGTTGCAATCGGTGCCATCGGAAACGACGGAAATGGTGGAAACTCTGGCCAGGTCAGGATTTACAGATACGACGCCCCATCATCCACTTGGCTGCAACTTGGTTCGGACATTAATGGTGAGGCCCAAGGAGACGAGTCGGGCTGGTCAGTGT
>JAYNVD010000018.1:0-38514 GCA_038100275.1 Ilumatobacteraceae bacterium | reverse complement strand
ATCGCTGTGGTCGATTCGGTGAGCCGGTCAACAACGACCGCAACCGTTGTGAACTGGACCCACGCACCAACCTGAGAAACCGCTAATCCACCGAGGTACCGGCGCACGTTGTGATGTCGTAACGACCGGAATGTCGTTGACTCAGCGGGGGACACGACTTAGTCGTCCAGCTTCAAGGCAGAGATAAAGACATCGCCCGGCACCTCAACACGGCCGATTGCTTTCATCTTCTTCTTGCCTTCTTTTTGCTTTTCAAGAAGCTTGCGCTTTCGGGTGATGTCACCGCCGTAACACTTTGCGAGGACGTCTTTACGCTTTGCCTTCACCGTCTCTCGGGAAATGACTTTTCCGCCGATTGCGGCCTGGATTGGGACATCGAACATTTGCCGCGGAATCAACTCTTTGAGTTTTTCGCACATCCGGCGGCCGTAATGCTCCGCGTTATCACGATGAACAATGGTCGAGAACGCATCTGCAGGAATGCCGTTGAGCAGCAAGTCGACCCGAACGAGGTTCGAAGGGTGGTATCCAACAAGTTCGTAGTCAAGACTCGCATAGCCCTGGCTACGGCTCTTCAACTGATCGAAGAAGTCGACAACGACTTCAGCGAGTGGAATTTCGTAGACCAATTCAACACGCTCAGGTGAGAGGTACTCCATGCGCTTCATCTCTCCACGGCGTGCCTGGCAAAGTTCCATGAGCGCCCCGGTGTATTCGGTTGGAGTGATAATCGACACCTTGAACACGGGTTCTTCGATGAAGTCGACCTGCTGCGGTGGTGGAAGTTCGGCGGGGTTATCGACAATCGCCACCTCACCATCGGTTCGTGTCACTCTGTACTCAACCGAGGGAGCAGTTGCGATAAGCGCAAGTCCAAATTCACGTTCGAGGCGTTCCTTCACGATCTCCATGTGCAACAAGCCAAGGAATCCGCACCTAAATCCGAACCCGAGCGCACCCGACGACTCTGGCGTGTACGTAATTGAGGCATCGTTCAACTTGAGTTTCGCAAGAGCGTCGCGCAAATCCTCGAAGTCGTCGCCATCGATCGGGAAGAGGCCAGAAAAGACCATCGGCTTCGGATCGCGATATCCCGCAAGCGGAGTGGTTGCCCCCTTCGACGAGGTCGTTACCGTCTCGCCTGAGCGAGCATCGCCAACATCTTTAATACCGGCGATGAGGTAACCAACTTCTCCTGGCCCGAGCTCTGAGACCGGAACAGTCGCAGGGCGTCTGACACCAATTTCAAGCGCCTCATGCTGGGCGCCCGCCTGCATAAATGTCAATTTGGCACCGTTCTGCAAACGGCCATTCATGATACGAACCGACGAGACGACCCCGCGATATTGATCGAACTGCGAATCGAAGATCAGTGCCTGCAACGGTTCGTCAACGTTGCCTGAGGGTGCAGGAATTCTTTCAGCGATCGCATCGAGAAGCTCAGGAACACCTTCACCCGACTTCGCTGAAATGCGAAGAATCTCCTCTGCGGGGATTCCAAGAACTGTCTCGATCTCCATGGCATATCGATCTGGGTCTGCCGCCGGCAAGTCGATCTTGTTGAGACAGGCAACGATCTCGAGATCGTTCTCAAGAGCGAGGTAGCAGTTGGCCAAGGTTTGCGCCTCAATGCCTTGCGCTGCGTCGACGACGAGAACAACGCCTTCACATGCTGCGAGTGAACGAGAAACCTCGTATCCAAAGTCGACGTGACCTGGGGTGTCAATGAGGTGGAACACATGGCCGTTCCAGTCGACGCGCACATTCTGGGCCTTAATCGTGATGCCACGTTCTCGCTCTAGATCCATTGAATCGAGGTACTGGGCCTTCATGTCTCGCGTCTGAACCGCACCCGTTATTTCGAGAATCCGGTCGGACAGCGTTGACTTGCCGTGATCAATGTGGGCGATAATCGAGAAATTGCGGATGCGGGAGAGTCCCGATGAGGCGTCCATGGCTATCCCTTACGCTATCGCCCGGCGTTGGGAGTGTTCCGCTTCCGCCGATAGTCTCAATGCGCTGATGTAAAAGCCTCGGTGAGTACCGATCTTTGACATCAAACTTGTACGAATGGTGCCTGCACCAACACAACACTTGAGGTAACAGTGGCGAATATTAAGAGCCAGAAAAAGCGAATTCTTACCAACGCTAAGGCAGCGGACCGCAACCGCGCTGTCCGCAGCGAGTTGAAGACCCGCGTGAAATCAGCAACAGCCAGCATTGGCTCAGACGATGACTCAGCCGTTCGCATTGCAATGAGCAAGATTGATCGGGCCGTTGCTAAGGGCGTGTTGCACAAGAACACCGCAGCTCGCAAGAAGAGCCGCTTAATGCAAAAAATCAACGCCGGTTCTTGATCTAACCCTGTCTAGTCGTTCAGCCCGAGCTTTTGTGCTCGGGCTGTTTCGCGTCTGGACGCAAGTTGCTGGTCAACCCACAAGTTGCTGGTCAACCCAGATGGACGATCTATCTAGCGGCGGCGAGTAGGTGCGAGACGGGCAAGGCGCGCAACGAGTACCTCTGTCACGACAACCTCATCAAGCCCAGTACGGCCTCTGACGTCAAGATCAGCGTCAGCGAGCAGACCGATCGCTCGGCGCAGACCGTCTGTTCCAAGCCGCTGTGAGCCCTCCAAGGCTTTCTTTGCTGGAAAGCCGCTCTTGATGCCAAGCACCTCGGCGGCCGCATCTTGACTATTTGCCCCACTTCCATCAAGTTTCGCCATCTTGCTGTAATGGCCATGCAAGATCGCCATCACCTGCAATGGATGCCGGCTCCCGCCCTGCACCATCCGATGCAATAGCTCAAGCGCTTTGCCGACATCGCCACGATCAATCGCATCGGTGAGGTCCCAGGGCGGTACTCCACCGGCTTCTCCGAGCAAAGGCTCAACTTCTTCAAGTCGAACGCGGGCCTTGCCCGTGTGGGAACTTGCGATGGTCTCAAGAACGCCGTCGAGGGCACCGCTGCTCTCGCCAAGCCAATCAACAAGTCGAGCCACCACGCGATCATCGAGGTCGATACCTTTCGCTGCGGCTCGAGACCGAACCCACAACGCTCTGTCCTTTCCTCTCGGAGCGACCGAGGTGCTTCGAACCTCTCCCCCACCTGCCTTCACTGCGTCGGTGAGTTTCTTGGGAATTGCTCCTCCTCCACCGACGAGCACAAGGTCGGTCGAGTCGAGAGGGTTCTCAAGAAAAGCCAGAATCGGCTCAATGTCGGCGGTGTTAAACCTGCCGACATTCCGAGCAACGACAACCCTTCGTTCGGTGAGAAACGGAGGCGTGTGCGCTGAATCAGCTACCGCCTGCATTGTGAACTCAGCGTCATCAAATTCATCGACCATCATCGACACGTCATTGTCTCCAACAAGTTGATGGAGAAGTTCGCGAACCGCCGTACGCAACACCGACTCATCATCACCGTTCAACAAAAAGGTCGTCATCTCAGTCATTGTGTCTAGCACGAAGATGGCTCACCTTCCGAGAGGCCGCAACCACAACAACCCAGCAGGTGAGGAGAAGCGAAACCAGAATCCCCGGCCACGGAGATTCGGGTTCGCACCAGTTGGCGACACGAGCGACAGCGTCGACCCACCACACGCCAAGCTCGAGCGGGGGCACCATCACCCGAGCAGCAAAGGGAACGACTGCCAGCACAATCGCGACCGGCATGCCAACCATCATCACAAGACCGGCCACTGGCACCGCTAGGAGATTCGCTGGAAGTGCAACAAGAGGCGCTCGCTGGAAGACGAGTAATGCCGGTAGCAGTACGCCTGTTTGCGCCCCCAGTGTGACTCCAACGGGAACTGAAATCTTCGCGGAGAGGGGAAGACATGCCGTGATCACAGGTCCGATCGCAATGACACCAAATGTTGCTCCAACCGAAAGGTGGAACCCCACCGATGTGGCGAGTAATGGGTCGATGACGAGAAGACTGATTACTGCAATCGACAACGCACGAACCGCATCAATCTTCCGGCCCATTGACGTTGTCATGACTGCGATCGCTGCCATCACTCCGGCCCTAAGAATTGATGGCTCAGATCGAGTAATCAGCACGAACCAACCGATGACAAGCAAGCTCATCACCACCTGCATCCTCGGTCTCAGCTTGCGAATCAGCGGTGTCGCTGCGGCAAGAATGAGCGCCACGTTTTGACCTGAGACGGCAGTGAGATGGCTCAACCCGCCAGATCGAAACCTCTGCAACATCTCGATTGGCTGATCACGATCATCGCCGATTACCAGACCGCGAAATAGCGCGCCGCGTTCGCCTGAAATGTTGTTTCCGACGTCGGTCACAAGACTACGTACACGATTCGATGCACGCGAGGCCAACGAGCCCTCCATGACATCTCCTACCCAGTCGACCTGAAACTGACAGAGAATGTGTTGCCAACGCACCCGCTCGTAACGGTCTCGGTCGAGTTGTTCAATCTGTCCGCTGACGACGACATATTCGCCTGCGCTGATTGGTGCAAGTCGGGCACGAATCGAATATCGACGCGCCCATAACTCGCATCGCGTGCCGTCAACCTCAATGATGAGCCGTGTCGAGTTGCTCAACGGTTGCGGATCATCCACCACCCGTACTGCGCCGGTGTACACCCTTTGCTCAATACTTGCGACGGCATCGTCGGATGATTGAGCTCGAGCCGCAACGGTAACCAGCAGAATTCCGAGCAGGGCAAGAACCGTAATATCGGAGCCTCCTAGTCGGCGGCCAAATGGCCGAGCAAGCCACAACAACACCGCGACGATGGCTAGATCGACACCATCGGGGTGCAGAGCACACCACCACACCCCGGCCGCCGTCAGAGCCAACCATTTGGTCGTAACGAACGTGCGATCATCTTCTCTGCTAACGACGTCGAGGTGCACATTCTGTGTCTTTCGGCAACCGTAGGATGCGTTCATGGCTCGGAAGCCCGACGACGAATTACGAACGCTTTCAGCACCGGTTGCTGGTGGGCCGCGCTGGTACCGGGCACGAATCCTCCTCGCAGGGCCATTTGCTGCGATCGTTCCACCAGCAACAATCGGCCTGGTGTCGTTGATCATCATGCTGTTGGGCGGAGGTCGACAGAGCGCCGTCGCAGGTTTGATTGGAATTGTCATCTCTGCCCCGGGACTTCTGCTTCTTGGCGCTCCGATCGCAGACTCGAGCACCTACCCAATGGCGCTGTTGATCAGCGCAATCTTTTGGGCAGCCATCGGAGTGGTCGCTGCATGGCGGGCAACTCGCCGCCCGATTGCCGGTTGGCCAGACTTCTGGCGTGAGTATCTGCTGTTGTGGGTCGCAACTGCAGTCGGGGTTGGAATCGGTATTGGTATCGCTGCCGCCCGAATTGGCGGAACATTGCTCTGAAGAGCGAATCATCACCGACACCGACTTACACGGATGCCAAATCTCGCAACTTCTCAACTGTTGCTGGACCGATACCTGACACACGAGTGAGTTCGTCGACCGAAGCGAATGGCCCATTTGTCTCACGATCACGAACGATCTGATCAGCAGTAGCTGGACCTACCCCTGGTAGTGCTTCAAGTTCGCTCGCAGAAGCTCTGTTGATATTGATTGAAGTTCCACTAGCCGACCCCAACACCAGTAACGAGTCTCCTTCAACCTCCTGCGCGGATGGCACATATATCCGGTCACCGTCAGCGAGAAATTCCGCCAGATTCAGTGCATCAAGTTCTGCATTTCTTGTTGGCCCCTTGGCAGCCGTGATCGCATCAATAACTCTGCTACCGACTGGCAGTTCATGCACACCTGAAGAAATGACCTCGCCCGCAACATGAATTGCAAGCACCGCACTTTCACCAAATTCCATCTCGGGACTACGCACCGGGGCGGCTGCTTCTGCAGATGCCGCATAATCCAACCCTTCCTCAACACGATTTGGGGGCGGCGCAAACAGCCAAACACCGATGAGAATCGCAGCGACTGCAACTCCAGCGGTGAGAGTGAGCTGTGCCGTGCGCCGGGTAAGTATTCGGGGCCGCAACTCTTCATCGAGAAACGTTTGCCACAACGAACGGTCCATCGGTCAGCCTTTCAAAACGACTCACCGGGAAGGTCGGAGTGATGAATGTACCGCAGCGCGCTAGCGCTAGCCCTCGAAATATCGTTTAGAAGAGGCGAGCCGTCAACTGTTTGCGATACGCCGCGGTACGTGGATCGTTTGGACCCATCAATTCGAGAATGTCGACAAAACGTTGACGCGCATCATCGTCAGCCTTCACCTGGTCGAGAAGTGATTGGAGTTCGTCATCAAAATCATCATCGGGGGCAACGGTTCCAATTCGCGCAGCCGCTATGATCCGGCGTACATCATCACTTTCAGGAATTCGCTCCAAAAGCGCAAGCGCTTCCTCAGTTGCACCACGTCCAACCAAGATTTCAGCCAGCGCAACAATCACTTTCTCGTTCGCTGGATCGGTCTCAAGCACCGCCCTGAGCCCTAGTTCATCACGCCGCTCAACTAAACCATTCACCATTTCGGCAACAGGGTCAGTTCCGAGCCGCCCGATGAATGCATCGATTTCTGCTCGACCTTGAGCCCCGACGAAACCATCGACAACCTGCCCATCACGAACTGCGTATACGGCCGGGATCGACTGAACTTGGAACATCTGCGAGACCGCGGGGTTCTCGTCAACGTTGACTTTGGCAAGCACAACCTCGCCCCCGGTCGCTGCCACCGCTTCCTCAAGCATTGGGCCGAGCGTCTTGCATGGCCCGCACCAGGGCGCCCACAGGTCGACAACCACGGCCTGACGCCGCGAGCGTTCAAGAACTTGGACCTCAAAATCAGCGTCACCGACATCAAACACTGGCCCTTGGAAACCTGATAATTCACTCACGCCAATCACCCTACCGACGCACCGAGAGCATGGCTGAACCTCAGCGTCACTACCATCGTGCAGATGAGCGCACCCGAGGGAATCTTGGAGTCGTCAGTCACCGAGTGGCTGAGCAGATCGATCAACGGAGTATCCAGTCCCTTTCAGTGGGACCTCATCGCTGGAGGGCATTCGAACCTCACCTTTCTCGTCACAGATGCAAATGGCCGTCGTCTCGTCTTACGGCGACCCCCACTCGCCCACGGCCTCGCAAGTGCACATGACATGGCTCGTGAACACCGCATCATCTCTGCTCTTCACGACTCGTCTGTTCCGGTACCGAAAACACTCGGTCTGTGCGAAAACGATGCGGTAAACGGTGCCCCTTTCTATGTCATGGACTATGTCGAAGGCCATGTGGTTCGCGAGGTTGCTGATGCAGAGAAGTTGTTGAGCCAAGGAGCACTAGGCCGCGCCAGCGAATCACTCGCCGACACGCTCGCCGCAATACACGATGTCGATCTTGAGGGCGTCGGACTGAGCAACCTTGGACGCCACGAGGACTATCTTGCACGGCAACTCAAACGTTGGCATGGTCAGTGGGAACAGCAACGCACCCGGGACCTTGACCTCATCGACGTCGTGCATGCCACACTCGTCGCAAACCTTCCGGACCAAGGACCGGCAACAATCGTGCACGGGGACTATCGCCTCGACAACACCATGGTTGACAATGAAGGAAACGTGTGTGCAGTTCTCGACTGGGAGATCTGCACCCTTGGCGACCCGCTCGCTGATATCGCAATGCTCGCCGTCTACTGGACTGGCCCCACCGACGAGCAAAGCGCGTGGGAATCTGGCGCCACCACTGCCCCAGGGTTCTGGAACCGAGACCAACTCATTGAGCGATATGCCTCTGCGTCTGGCCGAGACCTCGGCGATTTCAACATGTATCTCGCATTCGCAAACTGGAAACTCGCGTGCATTCTCGAAGGGGTCTACGCGAGGTATCTCGGAGGGGCACTCGGTCAACGTGACGCCGCAGAACTCGAGCCATTCAAGCGTCAGGTCGACTCTGCCGCACACGCCGCTGCCGCTCTGCTCAACCTCGTATAACCCATGTCGATCACTTGGAACACCCGACCACATGGCCTCGATGATCCGGTCCTCATCGTGTATCTGGGCGGCTGGATCGACTCAGGTGGCGCCGCCCAACTCGCCACCGACGCTCTTCTCGAAGAATGTGAAGCTGAACCAATCGCGGTCTTTGATGACGACACCTATATCGACTTTCGGGCGCGCCGGCCAACAATGAAACTCGTCGACGGGCTCAACACCGTGCTCGATTGGCAGCACATCACCCTCTCGCATGGGCGTGACCGCATTGGGCGAGACGTGATCATCGCTCACGGCCCTGAGCCAGATCTTGCCTGGCATCGTTTTGTTGATGAGTTGACAACAGCAGCCAAAGATCTCAAGGTCGGCGCGTGCGCACACCTCGGCGCCTACCCCTTCTCATGCCCGCACACCCGGCCATCACGCCTGTCGATGACCACTGCCTCTGAAGATTTGCTCGCAACACTTCCGTTCCTACGCAGCACGCTCGACGTGCCGGGCGGTATCGGATCAGCACTTGAGCATTCGCTCCATGCTGCCGGGATTCCAACACTTGGAATCTGGGCACAGGTTCCGCACTACGCAGCGACCATGCCCTACCCAGCAGCAGGGGTTGCACTGCTCGATGGCCTGAAACAATCTCTCGATCTTGTGATCGACGGCACCGATCTCCGCTCGTCGATGGTTGATCATCGAAGACGGCTAGATCAGTTGGTTCACGACAACTCCGAACACGCGTTGATGTTGCGAGAGTTAGAGAGCGCGCATGACGCCCAACTGTTAGACGAACCCCAGATCGATGTGACGCCGCCAACAATCGGCAATATCACAGCTGATGAACTCAGCGAACAGGTCGAGCGTTTTCTTCGCGGACAAGACTGAGTCGAACTTCGAGATTGATCCGAATTAGGGTCTGCACATGAGAATTGATGCAACCTTGATAGGTGGACTCGCCGAAGCCGCCGCTTCCGCAAAAGATCTTGAGGCCGCCGGTTATGACGGCGCGTGGACTGCAGAAACCGCACACGATCCATTCCTCCCTCTCGTTCAAGCCGCAGGCGATACGAGCACGATTGAACTCGGTACGTCAATCGCCGTGGCTTTTGCCCGCAATCCGATGCTCCTCGCAAACCTCGGATGGGATCTTCAGGCATTCTCAAAAGGTCGTTTCATTCTCGGCCTCGGCTCTCAGATCAAACCGCATATCACGAAGCGCTTCTCGATGGAATGGAGCCACCCAGCACCGCGAATGCGAGAAATGATCAACGCAATTCGCGCCATTTGGGACACATGGGAGAACGGCACCAAACTCGATTTCCGCGGCGATTTCTATCAGCACACATTGATGACGCCGTTCTTCACACCTGATGCTTCAGATCTCGCTGGTTTTGGCGTGCCGAAAATCTTCATTGCGGCTGTTGGCAATCTCATGACCGAGGTTGCAGGGGAAACCTGTGACGGTGTCATCGTCCATGGGTTCACGACAGAGCGTTACATCCGCGAAGTCACCATCCCAGCGTTAGCAAAGGGCCGCGAAAAAGCCGGCAAGACGATGGACGGCTTCCAGATTTCCGGTCCACTCTTCGTGGTGACTGGCAATAATGAAGAAGAGATACAGCAGGCGGCCCAAGCCACAAAGCAACAGATTGCGTTCTACGGTTCAACCCCGGCGTATCGGCCGGTGCTCGAACTGCACGGCTGGGGCGAAATGCAAGAGGAACTCAACCGTCTCTCGAAGGCTGGTGACTGGGTGAAGATGGGTGAGGTCATTGACGACGAGATCCTCAACACCTTTGCGGTGGTCGGAGAACCGGAGCAAATCGCTCCAGAACTCAAGCGTCGATATGGCGACATTGTTGACCGACTCGGTTTCTATGCTCCATACCGATCTGACCCTGACCGCTGGAAGCCCGTGCTCGAAGAGCTGAGAACGTAAGAAGGACTAGACGCGAGGAAAACGTGCGACGGCATCAATTCCGCCGGTCGCTGCTGCGTGCAGTTCAGCAGACCCTCCAGAACTCTCCGCGAATTGGCGAACAATCGCCAGCCCGAGTCCGGTACCACCCGGGTTAGCGCCTTTTGCACGCCAAAATCGACCAAACGCGTCTTCGCGATCAGCATCAGACATGCCCGGACCGCTGTCGATCACGTGCACCTCGCCAACTCCTGGCGTTTGGCTGACCTTCACCACAATCGTCGACCCTTGACTGACAACATCGATCGCGTTGTCTATGAAATTATCGATGCATTGTTCGACGGCAGTCGGAACCGCCAGCACATCGACCGTGTCTGCATCACTCACAAACATCAAGCTGACCTCACGTTCAGCGAGAAGAGGCTCCCAGTATTCGCATCGGTGTCGCGCAACCGAACACAACTCGACGAGCTCCCGAGTCACATGCTGCCCTTCAGTGCGGGATAACACGAGTAAGCCTTCAATGATTCGACTGAGGCGGTCGATCTCGCGCAACGCAGCCTCGATGTGCTCGGCTTGGTCCTCCCCGTCAGCGATCGCTGCAGACTCGATACGAAGCCGCAGTGCTGTGAGTGGTGTTCGCAACTGGTGAGATGCAGCCCCTGCGAAACCTCGCTGACGTTCAAGCATGCCGTCGAGCCGCTCCACCATCGCATTGAACGATCTTGCAAGGACGCGAACCTCGCGTGATCCATGCCGTTCGTCTGCTCGGTCGCCAAGGTCACCTCCGGCGAGGCGTTCTGAAGTTTCGGTCAATCGCTTAATTGGTCGAGTAAACGCCCCAGCGAGCGCAAAAGCGGCAATCACCGCGATCAAAATCGAAATCACTGCAACTGCGAGTAGGCCTACGAGCCTGGCGTTGACTGACCCGGATATCAGCGTTGCTGGAGCCGTAATTCGCACCGCTCCAACGGTGACGTCGCCAGATATGACTGGAACCGCAACATAGAACAGGTCAGACCCAAGCGTCGTTGACCCGCGCTGTCCAGTAACTGGATTGCCCGATAGTGCATCAGTAATCTCAGGCCGATTGGTGAAGTCTGCACCAATTTGGAATGTAGGCCCCACAACAGATTCACCCGAACTGTCAACAACAACCACCCGCACTTCGCTGGAAGATTCATATGCCTCGATGAGCGAGGTCAGCGAGTCGGCTTCTGTTGATAACCCTTCTTCGAGTACTTCCTCAACTCGTCCAGCGAGCACGAAGGCATCTCGTTCTAACTGGGTGACGAGCCGATCCCGCTCAACTGATCGAAGGTGGAATGCAAGTGGAATGTCCTGCACGGCGAGCACGAGGACTACTACGCCAACGAGTACCGCAATGAGGCGAAATTTCATGGTGTTCGATCACCGGGCGCAGCAAGGCGGAATCCGACGCCACGAACCGATTCGATCCAGCCATGGTCACCCAGCTTCTTTCGTAATCCCGCCACATGGGCATCAACGGTTTTCGTCGGACCAAACCAGTTTGCATCCCAGACATGCTCGATGATGTCGGTCCGTGTCCGAACCGCGCCGGCATCGGCAGCGAGGTAAGCAAGCAACTCAAACTCTTTTGGCGTGAGTGCTAGCGGTTCATCGTTGAGCTGCACGCGATATGTCCTGAGGTCGATATTGAGCGGCCCGATGATGAGGTGATCGGAACTCCCGCTTTCTGCCAACGTTCCGGCAGACCTACGCAACACTGCCCGGATTCGCGCAATCAATTCTCGAGAGCCGAGTGGCTTGACCATGTAATCGTCTGCACCTAGTTCGAGCCCGAGCACACGATCAAATTCATCGCTCCGAGCGGTGACCACGATGATGGGTGTCGTTGACTCAGAGCGAATCACGCGGCACACGTCATAGCCGTCCATGTCGGGCAACCCAAGATCGAGCAAAATGATGTCGTAACTGCCGCCCTTGACGCGCTGGAGCGCGATTTCACCGTTCTCAGCTCGGTCGATTGTGAAGCCCGCGGCCGCAAGTGGGGCATCAAGGGATGCCGCGACAGCGTCATCATCTTCTACGAGCAAGACTCTCACGGCGCCCATTCTTGCCGTTATCGCGTTGCACATACGGCAATCTGGCGACCCTGAACCCGATCTTGGACGTTTCTTGGATATTCCTCATACCCCTGCTGGAGTCTGACCCGTACGGTGAAAGCACAACTTGGCAACCGCCACCGACACTGTCCCGCAAGGAGTCAACATGAAGAGTTCTCTCGTCACCGCACTTTCGCTCGTCGGAGTGATTGGAGCTGGCAGCGCCGCTGCACTCGTCAACACCTCGATCTTTGACTCAACCCCCGAAGCCGAACAAGCTGCATTCGTGCCGGGTGCAGCAGTTGTCGAACTGACGCTGCCTGCAGTCGCCGGCCCAGCGCCGGGATCAGCAAATTCCGGAGGGAGGTCGCTCGAACAGCTCACCGGTGGAGTCCAGGAGCAATCTCTCGCTACGAATAGCAATGCATCGGTCGATCAGGCCGCCTCCAGCCAGGCGGCCGAGTCATCACAATCGGAATCAACGGGGTCAACATCAGCGGCGTCATCATCCGGCACCCTGTCAGTGAAGGAGGCCGTGACCACCACCGTCGCACCAACCCCAACCACCGTCGCACCAACCCCAACCACCGTCGCACCAACCCCCGAACAGCCGTCGTTCCTCACCCGATATGACATCGGTGAGGCCGGGTCGGTGACAGTTGACGTCGTGAACGACAAGATTGCCCTCATCGACACCACCGTCGGTGCGGGTTGGACCCTCGTGTCGTCTGCCGTGAGCAGCGGAACAAACACAGTGAATGCTCAATTCACCAACAACCAAGTGAATGTGTACTTCACTGCTACGTTCGCTAATGGAACGATCACCCCATCGATTCGGTCCGAAGAAGTCCCCACGAGTGGCGGTGGCTACTACGACGACGATGACGAACACGACGACGATGACGAACACGACGACGATGACGAACACGACGACGACTGAGAACCGCAATGTCAAACGAACCCACGACGGAAGAACGACTCGCGGCGCTGCGGCAACGACAACAGGCTCGACCTCAGGCAGACTCGCCGCTTGATCCGCCAACGCCCGGGCCACAAGCACGCCAGGCCCAACAGCGGCGATCACCAGCCGCTACCGCTCGTTACGTCACCGTTGGTGCATCAACGAGTGCCGTCATAGGACTCATGGGAGCCTTCACCGGTCTCGCGGCGAACACGGAGAGCGGCACCGACCAAGGTGAAGCCATTGACCCATCAGTTGGGTGGACAGCGGCCGCAGACGGATCTCAATCGATTGCAGTAGAGGCAGATGCCGCTGTTGTCATGGTCGTGGTCGACAGCGGTGGGCGCCCCGTCGAACTCCGATCAATTGAGTCAGCGCAACATCTCGCAGTCCTTCTCGGATCGGGCCAGCCAATCATTGACCCAGTTGTCGGTTCCGCTACCCAGTCGTTCGAAACTGCTGCAAATCCAACACTTCCTGCAACAACGCCCCAAACGGCGCAATCCGCTGTGACCGATGCGACCCAAGTCCCCCAGCAGGCCACCGGCCAGACGGTGCAACAAACGCCCACACCATCAGCATCTACTGCACCGCAAACCACAGCAGCACCACAACCATCACCAGAAACCACCCCCGCACCAGCACCAGAAACCAGCCCCGCACCAGCACCTGCACCAGAAACCACCGTTCCGGTCGCCCAGCCAGCCCCAATCGAACTGAAGCTGCCAACACCAGCGCCGACGCAAGGAAATTCGGGTGGAAGTTGAGCCGCCCTCAACACTCGAGTTCGAGGCGATGGGTTCTACGTGTCGAATTATTTCTGGTGCCGACCCGCACTTGCTAGAAGTTGCGGGTGAGCGAGTGCAGCAACTCGAATCGCTCTGGAGCAGATTCCTTCCGCATAGCGATATCAGCAGACTGAACGGCGCTGGCGGAATTCCCGTTGAAGTAAGTGCTGACACCGTTGAACTCTTGCGGGCCTCTGCAACCGCGTGGAAAACGACGAACGGAGCGTTCGATCCAACCCTCCTGCCAGCCCTCACCGCTCTCGGGTACGCAAAAAGCCGAACGAATTCAACTCACGAAACTCATCTACCCGACCACGTCACATCTGGTGGTGACCCGTCGCTCATCAGGGTCGATGGTTGCAGAGTGCAATTCCCCCCGCACCTCACCATCGATCCTGGTGGCGTTGGAAAGGGACTCGCCGTCGACATCGTTGCGAGAGAACTCCATTCGCAGGGCGGCGAGAGCGCGCTTGTTGAGATTGGCGGCGATGTCAGCGTCTCAGGACATTCGCCATACGGCAGATGGGTTGTGAACATTTGGGATCCCTACAGAACCGAGCCCGTTCACCAAATCGCGCTGCAAGCTGGCGGCGTCGCAACATCTTCGATTTGCCTACGGACCTGGCCAAGCGACAGCGGACCGAAATTTCACCACCTCATTGATCCTGTTACGCACACCCCGACGCGCAATGGCGTCATTGCGTGCACCGTCATCGCAGGCACCGCGGCGTGGGCTGAAGTATTCACAAAAGTTGCCTTCGCAGCACATGACATCGAAATGGCTGTGGCAGAACTCAACGCGTTCCACCTTGCGGCCCTGCTCACCGACGAAGATGGTTCGGAACACATCGTCGGAAACTGGAAGGAATTTGAAATATGAACGACCATTTCTGGTGGTACCTCTCTCGGTCAACTGGCATCGTCGCTCTCGTATTGCTCGTTCTGTCGTTTACGTGGGGGATTCTGCTGTCGACTAGAGCACTGCGGGGAGTCGATCGCCCGGCATGGCTTCTTGCTACACACTCCTGGCTCTCAGGGGTAGCTCTAGCGATGGTGGTCGTCCACATCGTCAGCCTGATGCTCGACAGTTGGGTGAAATTCTCATTGAGGGATGTGCTTGTCCCAGGTGCAGCGACTTGGCAGGGTGCGACTCGCACAGCAGAAATTGGCACTGCGGTGGGCGTTGTTGGGTTCTACGTGTTTCTTCTCGTGCAGTTGACCTCGCTATTCAGGAAACAGATTCCGCGCGCTGTCTGGCTGGGGATCCATCGGGTGAGCTTCCCGCTTGTATTCGGGCTACTTCTCCACGCGGGGTGGGCGGGCACCGATACCGCGAACCGGGCCTATCAAGCTGGGGCGATCATGATGGCGATGACGGTCGCTGCGGCGAGTGTCATCCGAGTTATCACGCCAGCAAGAGCAAAACGCCAATCCGCGTAGGCCACCATCAACTGTCAGTTCAGTGGTGCTCGCATGCGCTGTCATGAGGTAGAACGGAGAAACCTCTCACACGAATTGGAGCTGCGATGACGACCCTCGGATACCAAATTCCTTCCTTCACCTACCCCGGCGTTGGCCCCGACCAACTCTTCAGCAACATTGCACGCCAAGCAAAAGAGGCAGAGGCCGCAGGCTTCGACACCTTGATGGTGATGGACCACTTCTATCAGCTGCCAATGATTGGTTCCCCAGATGCCTACATGCTCGAGTGTTATGCACTCCTGTCTGCTCTCGCCCGAGAAACGTCAACAATTCGTCTGTCATCGTTGGTCACTGGCAATACCTACCGCAACCCAGCGATTCTTGCGAAGACAGTCACAACGCTCGACATCGTCTCTGAAGGTCGCGCTCAACTCGGTATCGGAGCAGGATGGTTTGAGCTCGAACACTCTTCATTCGGTATCGAGTTCGGCACATTCACCGACCGGTTTGAGAAGCTAGATGAAGCTCTGCAGATCATCCTTCCGATGCTGAATGGCGAGCGTCCTACTCTTGATGGCAAGTGGTATCAAGTTGTCGATGCGATGAATGAACCGCCGCCCGTTCGGAAAATCCCGGTGATGATCGGCGGCGGTGGTGAAAAGAAGACACTGAAGTTCGTCGCCCGCTACGCAGACGATTCCAACCTCATCTGTCCGGTCGAAGAGGTTCCTCGGAAACTCGCGGCACTTGATGAACACTGCGGTGCCGAGCACCGCGACCGGTCGACCATCACTGTCACTCGACAGCAAGCGACATGTATCGCTCCAACATTCGAAGAAGCCCGTTCAGAACTCGACACGGCACTCGCCGCACGTGGACTGACCGGTGAGCAACTTGAGCTCGCTCGTTCACTTGTTGTACACGGCGACCCGGACACTGTCGGCGAGCAAATGGCTGCCCAACTCGAACTTGGTCTCGATGGATTCACCGTGAACGCGATCGCAAACTGCCACATTCCTGGCCGTGTCGAACTGCTCGGAAACACGCTAAGCGCCATCATCTCCTGACGTCGGCTGGGCAATGAGCTGGAACCCTGCCCAGTACCTTCGCTACGACAACGAGCGAAGTCAGCCGACGCGCGACCTCATTGCTGCGCTTGGCCACTTCAACCCAGCGGAGATCGTTGATCTGGGTTGCGGAACTGGAAACTCGACTGCACTACTCGCGCAACGTTGGCCCGATGCGTCTCTCACCGGAATTGACGGATCACCAGAAATGCTTGCCCAAGCAGGTCAGTCAGGCCTTCGGGCGATTTGGCAGGAAGCAGATATTGCGACGTGGGAACCCTCGAGACCAGCCGACCTGATCTTTTCGAATGCGGCTCTGCATTGGCTTGATGATCACGATTTGCTCTTTCCGCAACTTGTTGCCGGACTCTCAAAGAACGGCACGCTCGCAGTGCAGATGCCGTACAACTTTTCGCAGCCAAGCCACACAATGATCAGCGAAATAGCCACGGAACCGAGGTGGGCCGGGCGACTCAGCAATGTCATCCGGCCTTCTCCGGTATCTACACCCGAGACCTACCTGCAAATGCTTGAACCGTTGATCTCTGCTGTACGAGTCTGGACAACGACCTATCTGCACGTCTTGCACGGGGAACATCCGGTTGCAAGGTGGACTGGCGGCGCAACACTTCGACCCGTCATCGCCGCGCTTGAAGGTGACGCCGACGAGTTCATTGCTGACTACCAAACACGGCTTGAACGGGCATATCCCCGGCGTGCTGACGGATCAACTGTGCTTCCATTCACCCGCATGTTCATTCTTGCAACGCGCTAACGAGTCGGGGTCTAGCGAATCGACAACGTCTCCGCGAGATACATCTCGCGGCACTTCGCTCGTTGCAACTTCCCAGACGACGTCTTCGGCAACGTGCTCGGCTCGACGAGTATGACATCGCGTGGCGGCAGCCCGCAAACCTCAAGTGTTCGATGGTGAATTTCCGATCGAACGTCGTCGAGATTGTCGGCACGAGATTCAGCGACAACAACGACAGACTCCTTGCCCTTGTAACCCTCGACGCCAAACGCGATCACGTTGCCGGCGCGAACACCATCGATGGTTCCTACAGCTCGTTCGATGTCCTCCGGGAACACATTTCGACCGCCGACGATGATGACGTCTTTAATTCGCCCACACAACACCAACTGACCATCGAGCACGTACGCAAGGTCGCCGGTGCACAGCCAGCCTTCATGAAACAGTTCAGCGGTCGCATCGTCACGCTTGTAGTAGCCGGGGGTGACTGAAGTGCCCCGCAGCAACAACTCCCCAACCGAACGCTCAGGGAGTTCCTCGCGAGTTTCTGGGTCGACAACTTTCATTTCAAGGCCAGGAACCGCTGTACCGAGAAGGGGCAAACGACGACCACGTCGGGTGAACTCGTCCTCATCCGCGGTGTCGAGCGGAACAGCAACGCGGTCACGCTCAAGAACCTCGCGGTCGATCGAGTCCCAGACAAGACCCTGTCCGCGCTTAGGGAATGTTCCAGCAATTGCCACTTCCGCCATGCCAAAGGCCGGGAAAACCGCGCCTGGATCAAAACCATGCGGTGCGGCTGCTGCACAGAACGCGTCCATCGCTTTCGGGTCAACCGGCTCAGCCCCACTTAACGCCAGCGTCAACGAAGAGAGATCAAGTGTTGATGACCGCCGTAAACCCCTGGTGGCGAGAACCCACGCAAAGTTTGGACCAGCTGTTGCAGTGCCGCCCCACTCTGACACCCACTCCATCCAGCTCGCTGGATGCGCCATGAAGTCTTGTGGTGCTGCTTGCACAAGTTGAGCGCCAGTCGTCATTGGAATCGCCAAGAACCCAACCAACCCCATGTCGTGATAGAGCGGAAGCCACGACACCATCACTTCGTCTTCGCGCAGCGACGCTGCCTCACACGCAGCATCAATATTTGCTGCGAGCACACGATCCGGAATCATGACTCCCTTCGGCTCACTCGTCGAACCACTCGTGTACTGCAAGATGACCAATCGATCAGGATCATCTTCTGGGTCGATCAGCGCATCGCCAGATGGCACGCCCGGCGCTCCGGGTAACACAGATCCCATCGGAGCAATCGGGGGGTCGCCCTCGATCGCTTCGTAGACCGGGGCGAGTTGATCGTCGATGAGGACCAACTTTGCATCACCGTGACGAATGCGGAGTCGTGTCGATGACACGAACTCGTCAAGCGAACCCATCCGCATTGGCAATGGCAGCACCATTGATGCAATGCCGGCGAGCCAGCACCCACGCACAATGGTCATCAGTTCACGACTTGTTGGGCCTAACACCGCAACGTGATCGCCTGCCCGCAACCCGCGGGCCTGAAGGGCTGCACCGATGGCTCGTGCCTCGTCGTGAATTTGTGCCCAAGAAACGAACGTCGGGCCATCAGGTGCGACCGACTTTCCAACAAAACGCACTCCACCGTCACCCTGAGCGGCCACCTCAAGGCGCGCGCGAATTGACATATTGGACGAAGGGGAAATCACGACCTAGACATTACTTGCGAGATTGCGCCAACGCTTCCCCCTGGTGAGCAGATCACCCCCGTAGGCTGTGACCTCGGTATGGAGGACAGCAACGACCAACAAGGCGAGCGGCTCACCCCGTTCCGCTACACCGCAGAACTTGCCACCGAAATTGAAACCCGATGGCAAGACACCTGGGATGAACAAGGCACCTTTAATTCACCTAACCCCGCAGGCCCGCTCGCCGACGCGAGTGCACTCGAGCACCGCGGCGAAAAATTGTTCGTCCTTGACATGTTCCCGTATCCATCTGGCGCAGGCCTTCATGTGGGCCACCCGCTTGGATACATCGGCACTGACGTGTACTCGCGTTTCAAGAGGATGACAAACCACAACGTGCTCTACACAATGGGGTTCGATGCCTTCGGGCTTCCGGCCGAGCAGTATGCGGTTCAAACCGGGCAACACCCGGCAATTACCACCGACGACAACGTCGCAAACATGCGCCGACAGCTCCGCCGCCTCGGGTTGAGCCACGATCGCCGCCGCTCAATTTCAACGACAGACCCTGAGTACTACCGATGGACACAGTGGATCTTCACCCAGATCTTTAACTCGTGGTACGACACCGAGGCGCAGCGCGCAAGGCCAATCAGTGAACTCATCGCCGAATTTGAGTCCGGCAAGCAGACGCCGTCGAACGGTCGTCACTGGTCAACAATGACCGAATCCGAGCGCCGCGCCTGTCTTGACGAATACCGACTCGCATATGTGAGCGAAGCCCCAGTCAACTGGTGTCCTGGCCTCGGTACCGTCGTTGCGAACGAAGAGGTCACCGCCGACGGCCGCAGCGATCGCGGAAACTTCCCGGTCTTCAAACGCAATATGCGCCAGTGGATGATGCGGATCACCACCTATGCCGACCGACTCATCGACGATCTTGAGCTTCTCGATTGGTCTGACGCAATCAAGACCATGCAACGCAACTGGATCGGTCGAAGCCACGGGGCACATGTGAACTTTTCATCGCCGGCCGGCACGATCACCGTGTTCACCACCCGACCAGACACATTGTTTGGGGCGACGTTCATGGTGCTCGCGCCAGAACACCCACTGGTCGACGAACTCACCACGGCCGACCACGCTGATTCGGTAGCCGACTACCGAGCAGCAGCTGCGGCGAAGAACGACATCGACCGCCAAGATGACTCGAAAGAGAAAACCGGAGTGTTCACCGGTTCAACTGCAACGAACCCTCTCACTGGCGAAGAGATCCCTATCTGGATTGCTGATTACGTCCTCATGGGCTACGGCACTGGTGCCATCATGGCGGTGCCATGCGGTGACCAACGTGACTTCGAATTCGCTCGCACATTTGGTCTTGAGATTCCTGCTATTCAGCAACCACCATCCGAATGGTTCGCAGAACGCGACATCGAACCTTCGCTCGACACCTCCACATGGCCGGAAGCCTTTGTTGGAAATGCTTCGTACGTCAATTCAGCCAATGACTCGCTCAATCTCAACGGCCTGGCGTCAGTGAGCGAAGCGGTCACCACGACAAACCACTGGCTAGAAGTACACGGGCTCGGGCAAGCAACAATCAACTACAAACTCCGAGACTGGCTCTTCAGTCGCCAGCGTTATTGGGGAGAGCCATTCCCGGTTGTTTACGACGAACATGGCCATCCTCACACACTTCCTGAAGATCTGTTGCCAGTCGTTCTTCCAGAAACCGATTCGTTTAGCCCACGGACCTTTGACGCTGACGACGAATACAGCGACCCGGAAAGCCCTCTCGACAGGCTTTCTGATTGGGTGGAAGTCGAACTCGATCTTGGCGATGGGCTCAAGACATATCGACGCGACACCAACGTGATGCCTCAGTGGGCTGGCTCTTGCTGGTACGAGTTGAGGTATCTCGATCCGACTAACGACGATCACTTTGTTGACCCAGAAGTCGAGAGTTACTGGATGGGCCCTCGGACTGACATCCGGCCAGATCATCCCGGTGGCGTGGATCTCTATGTCGGTGGGGTGGAGCATGCAGTGCTGCACTTGCTCTATGCGCGTTTTTGGCACAAGGTGCTCTACGACCTCGGTCACGTGAGTTCAAAAGAGCCCTATGCGCGACTCTTCAACCAGGGCTACATCCTCGCGAATGCCTTTAAGGACGAACGCGGCATTTACGTTGACGCGTTCTCGGTCGAAGAACGTGATGGGGAGTACTTCTTCGAAGGAAATGAAGTCACCCGCGAGTGGGGCAAGATGGGCAAGAGCCTCAAAAACGCAGTTTCCCCTGACGAGATGTATGAGGCCTACGGCGCGGACACGCTTCGCCTGTACGAGATGGCGATGGGCCCACTCGACGCAAGCCGTCCATGGGAGACACGCGATGTCGTTGGCATGTTCCGCTTCCTCCAGCGTCTCTGGCGCACGATGGTCGTCGAAGAAACAGGTGGACTTCGAGCCCTTAGCGACACCACCGACGATGAAACTCGCCGCCTGCTTCATCGGACGATTGACATCGTTCGAACCGAGATGGAAGCCCTGCGCTTCAACACTGCGATCGCGAAACTCATTGAGCTCAACAACCACGTCACCAAGGTGGTGAACGCAACCGATGAGATCCCTCGCGAGGTCGCCGAAGCGATGACGCTCATGGTGGCCCCGCTCGTTCCTCATGTTGCTGAAGAACTGTGGAGCAAACTTGGCAACACCGGGACCGTGACCTACGTCGACTTCCCAACCGCCGATGCGGCACTGCTCGTTGACGACGAGGTCGAGATGCCCGTTCAGGTGAAGGGCAAAGTTCGTGCTCGTGTCATGGTTCCCGCCGATGCTGACGAGAAGACCATCACCGACATCGTGCTCAGCGACGAGCGTGTCCTTGCGGCTCTCGATGGTGCAGATCCATTGACATTGAAGAAAGTCATTGTCGTGCCTGGACGAATGGTCAATCTCGTTCCATAACCATCGTCGGGGTGCACGATCGTTCCGACGAGCACCATCTGGGCGAGTCTGACTAGGTTCTGGTCATGGCAGGACGACGTTTTCTCATTACCGGTGCTTCACGCGGCATCGGCTTCGCAACCGCACAACAGATGGCGGCAAATGGCGACACACCGATTGGGCTTGCGCGTACACAGCCTGACGACTTCCCGGGTGAATTCTTCCCGGTTGACCTCTCTGATCGGTCGTCAACGCAGGCGGCGCTTGATGAAGTGCTCGGCGCAGGAGCAATTGACGGAATCCTCAACAACGTTGGCATCGTCCGCCCCGGCCACGTCGGCGAAATCGACCTCGACGATTGGGCGGATGTGCAAGACATCACTGTTCGTTCCGCTATCCAAACCGTGCAGGCTGCAATGCCAGGAATGGTGGAACGCAAATGGGGACGAATCGTCAACATCTCAAGCGTTGTTGCTCTCGGTGGCGTGCAAGGCCGTTCGTCGTACGGCTCAGCAAAAGCATCGCTTGAGCACCTCACCCGAATGTGGGCACTCGAACTTGCACAGCATGGCATCACCGTGAATGACGTTGCCCCCGGCCCGGTGAGCACGGAACTGTTCCGTGAAAACAACCCACCCGGGTCACCAGGTGAAGCGAAATATCTCTCAATGGTTCCTCTTGGAAAGCTCGGAACAGTTGAAGACATTTCGTCAGCGGTCTGTTTCTTGATGTCAGACTCCGCAGGCTGGATCACTGGCCAAACACTTCGCGTTGACGGCGGCTCATCAATCGGGCCGGCGAGCCTGATGTAGCTAACGCTGAAGGTTTGCCAACATCGATTCAGGCAGGGTGAACAGCGATTTCGCTCGCTTTCACCGAGGCCCACAATTCCTCACCAACGCCGGTAGCCAGAGCCTCGAAGCCTGCTGGAGTGACTTCAACTGCGATGTGAAGCGGTGCCCCAAGTTGCACTCGAACTCGGTCAGACGTGCGATCGACTGCTGCAATTGCGGTGTTCCACACATTTCGAGGACTTCCCTCGGGACGAGTTCTATGTAGCGACACCGACCGAGGGCGAATAATCGCAATGACGGGTCCATCTGAAACCTCGTGAGCCCCCACGGTGAGGTTCATTGCGCCAATCGATAATTGATCACCGTGCAACTCTCCTGACAGCGGGTTGAAACCAAGAATTTCCGCAACAAAGTGTGACCGAGGCGTCGCAAGCACGTCGGATGGAGTTCCGACCTGAACAATTGACCCTGATTCGAGAGCAACGATGCGGTCAGCCAACGTCAATGCGTCAACCGCATCATGTGTCACGAGAATTCGCGCGAGCGATTCGTTACTCATCGAGGCAAAGAGTCGGCGTGCTTGGGCTCGAGCACCGGCGTCAAGGGCTGCGAAGGGTTCATCAAACAGCATGAGTTCCGGATTTGTTGCGAGTGCGCGGGCAATTGCCACCGTCTGTGACTCTCCGCCGGACAGTTCAGACGGCATTCGATCGGCCAGTTCGAGACTTCCGACATCGCTCAACGCATGCGTTGCTCGCTCACGCGCGACCCTTCGACGCCCACCGCTGGCCCTAACACCAAATGCGACGTTGTCAAGCACATTCAGGTGAGGAATGAGCGCATGATCTTGGAACACATATGAAACGGGTCGTTTCTCAGTCGGAACGAATTCGCCAGAAGATGCATCGTCCCAGTCGGCTCCATTCCAGGTAATCCGGCCTTCATCGGCCGCCGACAAGCCAGCGATCATTCTCAACAACGAGGATTTTCCCGCACCGTTAGGCCCGACAATTGCGATTGTTTCGCCGGCTTCCACCGTGAACGAGACATCAAGGTGCATCGAGCCAATGAGCCGCTTGACATCAACAGACAGCGTCATCGCGCCCCTCCGATAGCGCCGACCCAGCGGCCGCGTAACGCAACAAGGATGACGAGGGAAAGAACGACCATCAACATGCTGATGAGAAGGGCATCATCAACATTTGTCTCAAGCGCGAGATACGTCGCAATCGGCAGCGTCCTCGTTGCGCCTGGGAAATTTCCAGCAAACGTGATCGTCGCCCCAAACTCTCCGAGGGCACGGGCCCAGGTGAGGACCGCCCCGGCAATGATCGCCGGACGCGTTGCAGGAATCGTCACCCGTGAAAAGACGTACCACGGCGATGCACCAAGGGTGCGAGCTGCTTCTTCGACAGTGGTTGAACTGCGAGCGAAACCTGATTCAACGGTGAGGACAAGAAATGGCATCGCCACAAACAGTTGAGCAATGACCACCGCTGGCATCGTAAACGGGAGCCGAACACCGAACCAGTCGTCGAGAATCTGACCGACAACCCCCCGCCGCCCGAGCGATGCGAGCAGGGCAACACCAGCGACGACCGGGGGAAGCACCATCGACAGCGTGCATAACCCTCTGATGGTCTGACGCCCCGGCATATTCGATCGAGCAAGGAGCCATGCGAGCGGCACCCCGAAAATGACAGCAAGCACCGTCGTGATCAGACTTGTCGCAACGGATAATCCGAGTGCCTCAATCGTGGCATCGTTCCCTAATGCGTCAAATGACGACGACCACGGAACCCTGATCGCCAACGCCACCAACGGAAGAACAAAGAACGCAACTGCAACAATGCCGAGTGACAAGATCACGATCGGAGTTCGCGCATCATGGCGATGTCGGCGACTCATGGAAGACCAAAACCCCTTCGGGCTAACGCCTGCTGGCCTCGGTCTCCCAATAATTCCTGAAGCAATTCAACTGCACGATCTGACCCATCCGACAATTGCAGCGCCATGTATTCAACTGACACTTCATCGCCTTCAGTGATTCTGATTAACTCGACATCATCAGAACTCTCCGCATCGGTGGCATACACAACGCCAGCGTCAACCTCCCCGAGGATCACCTTCGCGAGAACCGCACGCGCATCTGCTTCGAAGGTCACCGGCGAGACATCAACATTGGCTGCGGCGAGCATCGCTTCAGAATATTCGCCAAGTGGAACTCCCGGTGCTGCAACTGCGAGCAACACATCTGAACGGGAAAGGTCATCGAGCGATGAGATTCCCAAGGGATTTCCCACCTCCACTGCGATCACCACAGAATTTTGTGCGATGACCTGTGGTTCTGAGGTTCCAAATCCCGCAGCAACTAACTCGTCGATCTGCTTACGGTCAGCCGAAATAATGAGATCAACCGGCGCGCCGTCAATGACTTGCGCCGCGAGGCTTGCCGAACTCGCAAACGACAGCACCGCACCAGAGAAAGCTGACTCGTCGTCAGCAGACAAATCGGTCAACACATCAACAAGTGAAGAGGCCGCGAACACGACGACACCATCGTCGCTGCTGTCACCTGACCCGCAGGCAGCGAGCAGAGAGACTGCAAGCACCAATCGAGCAATGAGACGCACGCCTGAAACCTACCTCGTTACCCATCGGTCGACATTGTGTGTCACCGCTACGATGAAGGTGGAAATTTCAGCAACATGGAGGGGGAACTCATGAGTGCAGATTCGTATACCGCAGGCGCAACAGATGTTGCGCTCATCGAGGAAACGATTGACACCAACCTTCGGGCAACCGTCGCGGCTCACGGTGACCGCGAGGCGCTCGTCGTTCGCCATCAGGGAATCCGTTGGACGTATCGAGAGCTTGATGCCCACATCGACCGCCTCGCCCGAGCACTGTTTGCGAGCGGGCTGGACGCTGGCGATCGCGTCGCTCTGTGGTCACCGAACCGCTACGAATGGGTTCTTGCGCAGTACGCAACTGCTCGCATCGGGGCGATCATGGTGTGCATCAATCCTGCGTACCGCACGCACGAACTCGAATTTGCACTAAATCAATCGGGCTCTGTGATGTTGCTCGCTGCACCCGACTTCAAAACAAGTAACTACAAACAGATGTGGGCTGATGTCGCTGAACAGTGCCCCGAGATTCGCGAAGCCATCTTCTTTGATGACCCGACGTGGGACACCCTGCTAAATCGTGCTGAAGAAGCGACGAGCGAACAGGTCGCTGAGCGTTCTTCATCTCTCACGAACACTGATCCAATCAACATTCAGTACACATCAGGAACGACGGGTTTGCCGAAGGGTGCAACACTCACCCATCGCAACATTCTCAATAACGGATATTTCGTCGGCGAAGCCTGTGGATACACCGAACAGGACCGTGTGTGCATTCCTGTGCCGTTTTACCACTGCTTCGGAATGGTGATGGGCAATCTTGGCTGCACCAGCCACGGCTCGACGATGATCATTCCTAACGACGCATTCGAACCAGTTTCGGTTCTCGAAGCAGTACAGGAAGAGAAGTGCACTTCTCTCTACGGAGTACCGACAATGTTCATCGCCGAACTTGGCGTTCCCGAGTTCGAGTCGTACGACCTGTCAAGCCTTCGCACTGGGATCATGGCGGGGTCGCCGTGCCCGGTTGAAGTGATGAAGCAGGTCATCGAGCGCATGAATATGGATGACGTCACGATCGCCTACGGAATGACCGAGACGTCGCCCGTTTCGACGCAAACCGGAGCCGACGACACCATCGATCAGCGTGTTGGTTCGGTAGGTCGCGTTCACCCTCACGTTGAGATCAGAGTCGCCGACCCAGAAACCGGTGAAACAGTCCCCCGTGGCGAATCTGGAGAATTCCAAACCCGCGGATATTCGGTGATGAAGGGCTACTGGAACGAAGAAGAGAAAACCTCCCAAGCAATCGACTCAGACGGCTGGATGCACACTGGCGACCTTGCGGTGATGGATATCGATGGATACGTCAACATCACAGGGCGTATTAAGGACCTCATTATTCGAGGTGGAGAGAACATCTCGCCTCGTGAGATCGAGGAATTCTTGTACAGCCACCCTGACATCATCGACGTCCAGGTAGTCGGAGTGCCTGACGAGAAATTCGGTGAAGAAGTGTGCGCCTTTGTGCAGGCTCGTGAAGGCGCCACCGTCGACACTGAGGCAGTTCGTGAGTTTTGTCAGGGCAAAATCGCTCACTACAAGGTTCCACGGTACGTGCTCAGTATCAACGACTTCCCAATGACGGTGACTGGCAAGATACAGAAGTACTTATTGCGCGACGCCGCCGTGGAACAACTTGGCCTGAGAGGGTACGGCACGACTGCATAGGCCAGCGGGCATCTCACCCACGAGTGCCGACTCGTCCCCTCCGCATCGTTGCGATGGTTTTGGATAGTCCAAACTGGCTTCATGCACGTACTCGCACGGGGTGAATGCAATGTCTGACTGGGGTTCAGCACAATTCATCGGCAACATAGCTATCGCGTCAGTCGTTGACGGACAGGCCTTCGAGAACCCGCGCGAAATCCTGCTGCGACCCTCATTCGATGGCGACCCATGGGCTCACCACGGCGACCTCCTCAACGCAAATGGCCAACTCGAATTCACGATGGGCGCCTACCTTGTTAGGACCGGAGATCGTCTCGTACTCGTTGACGCAGGTGTTGGAATGATCGATAACGGCCAATACCAGGGCGGTGGACTGCTCAACAGCCTGCTTGAACTCGGGGTCGAGCCATCCGATATCACCGATGTTGTCCTCACGCACCTCCACTTTGATCACGTTGGATGGACAACGAGAAAAGGTGAAATCGTTTTCCCAAATGCCACCTACCGTTGCCACTCTGCAGACTGGCAGCACTTCATCGAGAGCGATACTGCCGACCAAGGGGCAATCAAGAAATTGTCCCCAATTGCCCCACATCTTGAGTTATTCGACACTGACCACACCGTCGCTCCGGGTGTCGATGTGCGCCATGCCCCAGGTCACACGCCGGGGTCAGTCATCGTCATCGTCTCTAGCGGAACCGACCGTGCCATGCTCATCGGCGACATCGCCCACTGCCCAGCAGAACTGACCGAGAACGACTGGGAGGCGATATTCGATGTTGATCGAGATCTCGCTCGTCGTACTCGTGAAGCTCTTGCGGCCGAACTTGAGGGTTCAACGACGCTGGTGGGAGCGGCGCACTTTCCGGGTCTGCAGTTTGGTCGACTGCTCACCGGCGAGGGCCAACGATCATGGACTCTCGGCTAGCTCGCGAGTAACTAGCTGACGCATCAATGACTTCTCGAATCTCTGTCAGACACTCCCAGTAGCCCACCAGTACGATCTAATTTGTGGCTTCAGGCATCCGCTGCCCCACCTGCGGCACCATTCATCACCTAGCATCTCCACTTTTGCTGACGATCTGTTCGTGCGGGGAACAACTTCGTCACCCTGGCCATAAGGGACCCGCTTCTCAGCCGCAGCAACATGCTGATCTCTACGAGGTTCTTGGCATCGAACGCTCAGCGTCTGCCGATGAAATTCGAGCCGCATATCGGCAGCGAGCGAGAGAGACCCATCCTGATGCCGGTGGCCAGCCGGGCGAGTTTCAAGCCGTTCAAGCTGCATGGGAAGTTCTTGGGGACCCTGAGCAGCGTCGACGCTACGACAGGTCAGGGAACTCATCTACCGGGACGGGTGTGTCGAGAGCCGTTCCTGACATCCTCGGAGTCTCTGTCATCGTTGCAGTTCGGCGACTCGTCTCAGCAGGGTTCGCTCCGAGACTCATACTGATCCCTGGCCAGCACGAAGATTTAGCTGATGTCGTTATCGGTCAGCAGCCTTCGCCTGGTGAACAGCATTCGGTCGGAGCGGTCGTGGATGTTGCAGTGAGTGGATCTGATGCCGGAATCATTTGGCGGGGATTGCGTCGAGATGCCCAACGGGTCGGCGACGATCTCAAAAGTGCTGCTACCGCGACTGCGACCTCCGCTGTCCGTGGAACACAACGCCTCATTCGCTGGTTCTTCCGATTAGTCGCAATTGCCGTTGCGTTCGCTGCTGTGATTTCAACTGCGATCATCGTCGGCGTCTATCGCCCAATCGCAGGTCTCACCGTGTTGTTTGTTGGAACAATTCTCATCATGCTCGTATTGCATCGAAACTCGAAGAAGCGTGTTGCCGCGCAGCGAGCGGACAGTGAGATGTCAGTCACTCGATGACGGATCCGTCATCGGTAGCGAATCGTCCCGACTCCACTCCATCAGACTCCCGTCGTATACCCGAACGCCGGTTTGCCCGGTCAGCGCAAGAGCAAACGCAACCACGGTCGCCGCGATCGCTCCACCGCAATACGAGATGATCGGTCGATTGCGGTCGATGGCCTCTAAGCGCTGCTCGAGAATCTCAGCCGGCCAGAACGCTGCGGTTTCACCGTCGACAAGCGAAAGATAGGGAATATTCGTTGCGCCGGTGATGTGTCCGCGGCGTGGCCCATAACCCGGATCGATGCCATTGAAGTTGTCAGCAGACAGCGCGTCGATGACACACGCGTTTCCACCGTTGATTGCAGCAAGCACATCTTCTTTCGTCGCCCTCGCCTCTAACCCTTTCACCGACACCGAGATGTCACCACGCTCAGGTGTTGACGAACCGGTTGCAAGTTCGCGGCCCGATGCTGACCATGCTTCGACTCCGCCATGCAAGATTGCGACATCGACACCCATGTGATGCAAGGTCCACCACGCTCGGGTGCACCACATCGTTCCTGAATCAATTCCGGGTCGTGGGGTTGATGCAACAATCACCACCTTGTCGCCATCGTTCACACCGGCGGCACGAAGTTGCTCAGTAACAAACTCTGGAGACGGCCACATCCACGGAAGATCTGCATCTTGGTCAGACAGCACGCCCTTCGCTGAAGGCACATCAAAAAACACTGAACCCGGAATGTGACCCTCGTTAAAGCAGCGCTCCTCGGCTGCATTGTCAAGCGAGCCAGTCAGACGGGCCGTGACATCGAGCACTCGAATGTTGCCGCTTGCGAGAAGTTCGGCAAGTTCGTCAACCGACATGAGATATTCGGGGTGCGCATATGAGGACATGGCGATTACTCCTTATTGCAGACCGTGCGCCGCCCCGCCATCGAGAGGAATTGCGGCTCCGGTAATGAATTTGGCGAAATCTGAACAGAGGAAGGTAGCCACCCGACCGAAGTCGTCAGGGTCGCCGATGATTCCTGCTGGAATTGCAGCAGCAGACTCTGCGAGGTTGGCATGCAAGGCCTCCAACCGCGGGGTGCGATGCAAGCCCGGCTGCAATGAATTCACTGTCACACCATCGGGAGCGACTTCACGCGAGAGCGTCTTCAAGAATCCTGTCACCCCAGCTCGGGCAGTGTTGGAGAGAATGAGAGTTCCAATTGGTTCTCGCACCGAAAGCGACGTGATCGCGACGACACGTCCCCACTTCCGCTGCTGCATGGCCGGGACCAATGCCGTGCACATTGCAACCGTCGACACGAGGTTCAACTGCAGCGCCTCGGCGTATGCGTCAAGGCTCGTCGATGCAAAATCTCCTGGTGGTGGGCCTCCAGCATTTGCGATGAGAATGTCAACCCCACCCATCATCTCTTCAGCGGTGGCTGCCATCGAGGCAACAGCTTCGTTACTCGTAACGTCAGCTGGGATCACGTGAACAACAGCTGACGGAACAACCGAGTTGATTTCGCGTTGTGCAGCCGCCAGTTTTTCCTCTGATCGTGAAGCGATCGCGACCTCGACACCTTCTTGGGCCAGGGCGAGCGCAGTGCTCTTACCAAGCCCAGTCGATGCACCGGTGACGAGCGCTCTTCGGCCGGCGAGGTTGAGGTCCATCAGGCCTGCCACTCAAACTGGACTGCTGCACGGTCAGCGATGACATGTGAGGTTCGAGCGATGACATCTTTATGTTCGGGGTGATCTCGGTAGGCCGTGTAACCGTCAATGTCGGCAAAGTCTGCAGTGACGACGTAGTCGAAGTTCCCCTCGTTCACTCCGAGGTCAGAACCGTGCTCGTAGTTCACGATCACATCAATCTTCGGCGCCATCTCCGAGAGGCCATTCGAAAATGCGCTGATCTCCTCGGGCGATGCCGACTCTTTAAACCTAAACATCACGGTGTGACGAATCATCGCGAACTCCCCTTTTACGTAACGCCACCGAGCGTGGCTCGAAGCCCCAGCGTAGAATGCGGGGACTCCCCCGGATGACTCGGGGGTTCCCGCGTCACTGGAGAGAACATGTTGTATACGAGCCCACTTCCGTCAGTCGAGATTCCAAACGTTCCGATTACTGAATTTGTGCTTCGCAGAGTTGATGATCACCCAGACAAGCCAGCAATCATTGATGGCGCTACCGGGCGTACGTACACATTTGCTGAGCTACGTGATGTCATCTACCGACTCGCAGGTGGCCTGTCAGCACGTGGTTTCGGGCCCGGAAGCACGTTGGCACTGATGGCGCCCAACCTTCCGGAATACGCCATCATCTTCCACGCTGTTGCCGTTACTGGTGGTGTTGTCACCACCGTGAACCCAACCTATGGGGCGGAAGAAATTGCGTTCCAATTGCGCGACGCCGGCGCCACCGAACTCGTCACGATCGGAATGTTTGCCGACGTTGCTCAGGCTGCGATCGAAGGCACCAGTATTTCTGAGGTCATCACCATTGACGGGACCGAAGGGACGGTCGCTCTTCAAGACATCTTTGGAGACCCAATTGAACAATCTCCAGTCAACCCGATTGATGATGTCGTCGTTCTGCCCTACTCCTCAGGAACAACGGGTCTTCCCAAGGGCGTGATGCTCACCCACCACAACCTTGTTGCGAACATCTGCCAATGCGATCACGCAATCGTGTATCAGCCAGACGGCGAGGTGGCATTGGCCTTCCTGCCGTTCTTCCATATTTACGGCATGCAGGTATTGATGAACGGGCTTCTTGCGAACGGCGTCACAGTGATCACACTGCCGAGGTTCGACCTCGATCAGGCGTTGTCGCTTGTCCAGGAGCATCGCATCACCCGTTTCTTCGCAGTTCCCCCGGTCGTGTTGGCGCTTGCTAAGCACCCGGCAGTCGACTCATACGACCTCTCGTCGCTCGTGCAGGTGTTCTCTGGTGCCGCTCCTCTCGGCGCAGAGATCGCAATGGAAGCCCAGAAGCGCATCGGCTGCGAAGTTGTTCAGGGCTACGGCATGACCGAATTGTCGCCAGTCAGCCACACGACCCCACCAGGAATGTTCAAAGCCGGATCATCCGGTGTCACAGTGTCGAACACAGAGAGCCGCATCGTTGACCCTGACACCGGCGAAGACCAGCCCTACGGTGAGCGTGGCGAACTGTGGGTCCGCGGCCCGCAGGTGATGAAGGGTTACCTCAACAATCCTGAGGCCACAGAAGCAACCCTTGATGCGGACGGTTGGCTCCACACTGGAGACGTTGCGATCATCGACGAGGACCACCACATGACGATCGTCGACCGAGTGAAAGAACTCATCAAATACAACGGCTTCCAGGTTCCCCCAGCCGAACTTGAAGCACTTCTCGTCACTCACCCGGGGGTAAACGATGTCGCAGTCATCGGTATCCCTGACGAGTCTGCAGGTGAACTACCGAAGGCATTCATCGTTCGCGCACCGGGATCCGAGGTTTCGACGGAGGACCTTCAGGCATTTGTCGCCGGGCACGTTGCCTCATACAAGCAGATTCGCCTTGTCGAGTTCGTTGAAGAAATTCCAAAGTCCGCATCTGGCAAGATCCTCCGCCGCCTGCTTCGCGATCAGGGCTAGCGGCACATCATGAGTACCGGCCTAGTTCGCACCGAGATTGAGGACCGAGTTCTCACGATCACTATCGATCGGCCCGAGGTTCGCAATGCAGTCGATGGACCAACAGCCGAAGCGCTCCACGCAGCGTTTCAGGAACTTGATGATTCAGACGCTGTTGACGTCGGAATCTTGACTGGTGCCAGCGGGACGTTTTGTGCAGGTGCCGACCTCAAGTCGGTGGCTGGGGGCGCGGGGCCACGGGTGCACGACGACATGTCGCTGCCAGGCCCTCTAGGGCCGACCCGAATGATGACTTCGAAGCCACTCATCGCAGCTGTTGAGGGCTTTGCCGTCGCTGGCGGGCTCGAGTTGGCATTGATGTGCGACCTCCGCGTTGCCGCATCTGACGCCGTGTTCGGCGTGTTTTGCCGCAGATGGGGAGTTCCGCTTGTCGATGGCGGAACAATTCGTCTTCCCCGGCTGATTGGGCACTCACATGCAATGGACATGATTCTCACTGGTCGGGGTGTGTCTGGCGACGAGGCAAAAATGATGGGTCTCGCAAATCGGCTCTGTGAACCAGGTCAAGCTCTCGCCGCGGCCCGGAATCTCGCCCTTCAGCTCGCTGGATTTCCTCAGGGATGCTTGCGATCTGATCGCGAATCGGCATATGAGCAATGGGATCTTGACCTCGATGCGGCACTTGAAAACGAGACCCGGCTTGGCCTGCAGGTCATTCGCTCAGGTGAAACTCGCGATGGCGCCACCCGATTCGCCAAAGGTGAAGGACGCCACGGGGCATTCTGATACTCGCCGATCAGTGATCCGGAGTCTCATCTGCTGCCACAACTAGCGTGATCGCGGATGCATGAAAGACGTCAACGCTTTGCGAGCTGGGGATGCGTGACCGGCACCGCAGAAATTGAGGTAAACGATGGCTGACCAGTCACCTGCCCAACAGATTCTCTCCGTCACTCAACGCGTTCTGAAGACGCTCTTTGGCACTCGCACAGATTGGGTTCCTCACGGGCTCGCGATCACTGGACGTCCACGCCTTCGCATCCCGAGCGCCGGATTCGTTATCGCTATTGGTTCGATCGTGGCCGGCTGGTGGGCATTTGAGGGCGCAATCGGTTCTGATCATCACTCGCGCCAGACCTTCGATGCTCGCCCCGCACTCTTTGCTGGAACGGTCTCAATCATGGCGATGATGTGGTCTCACATATTGTCGACCCGACTTCGGCCACTCGAATACCTCTTCGGTGGGCTTGATCGCATGTACCGTTGGCATCGCTGGAGCGGAGCTCTCGCTGTCGCATCGGTATTCCTTCACACCCAAATCGTCGATGACGTCAAGGGAATACCAGGGGCGTCACGATCAATCGCAAAAGCGGCTGAAGAGCTTGCGGGAACCGCTGAAACGTTGCTCTACATCCTCGTCATCGCAAGTGTTATCAGGTGGGTCCCATACCGATGGTGGCGCCACACTCACAAGTTGATGTTCCCTGTGTACGTCGTCTCTTGTGCTCACTTTTACACCGCATCAAAACCGTTTGGGAACGGTGACATCTGGGGCCGTTATTACTCAACCGCCATGATCATCGGGATACTCGCTGGAGCACATCGCTTGATCTGGAGAGACATGATCAAACGCGGTCGCTCCTACCGGGTGTCATCCGTTACCCGAGGCTCGCGATATCTCGACATTTTGCTCACCCCGTCGGGAACACCGATACGCCACACCGTCGGACAGTTCGCGTTCTTGAAGTTTTCAGACAAGGGCCTGACTGAGCCGCATCCATTCACTATTGCTTCAGGACCGACAACATCAGACCTTCGCTTTGCAATAAGAACCGACGGCGACTGGACCAGCCGACTCAATCAGCAGATTGCCATCGGTGACATCGTCACCGTTGAGGGTGGGTTCGGGCGCTCCCACCCACTGCCCCGCCAGGCCGGTCGACAGGTGTTGTGGGTCGCTGGCGGGGTTGGGATCACACCATTTCTCTCCGCCCTTGATGAGTTGAACGCGCAGCCACGAACCCCTGCCCCACATCTGTTCTACGCAGTGCCAAGCATTGATGAAGCCATCGCGCTACCCGAGCTTGAGTCAGCGAATTCGACTGGCATCATTCAACTGCACCTTCACGTTTCTCAAGACGGTTCTCGTCTCCACGCGGAAGACATCACCTCAGAGTTTGGACACGGTGGACTCTCGGGAGCCCACGTCGTCATGTGCGGACCGAGCGGTTTACTTCGCGCAATGTCTCGGGCGGCTCGAGGTTGTGGGGCTTCAACGATTCATATCGAGGAATTCGACATCCGCTCCGGTGTCGGGCCTGACCTCACTCACGAGATCGACAACATCATCAACGAGGTTGCAACTCAGGTAAAGGAACGAAAAAGTCCTTCAGCCTCTATTCAGTAATCGGGTCGAGCAACTTCCGGAGTTCTGCTTTTGCAATCTTTTCAAGCGTTGAACGAGGCAATTCATCAACCACGCGGACAGTGCGGGGCACCTTGAAGTCAGCAAGATCACGTTGGCACGCGGCAATTATCTGTTCAGCAACATCGCTTCCTGCTGAACTCGATGCGATGAGGAACACCGCAGGCACTTCGTCGAGCATGTAATGCGGTTGAGCAACCACTGCACATTCACTGACCAGCCCGGTCGCCATGATGACCGACTCGATTTCTGATGCAGCCACATTTTCTGCTCCGACTTTCAGCATGTCTTTGAGACGGTCACCAAAAATGAGATCTCCAGCCTCATTCATGATGATCGAGTCGCCTGTTGCGAACCAGCCATCATCATCAAACGAATCACGGGTCGCCTCGGGATTACCGGCGTACTCCTTGAACAACGACACCCCCCTGATGCCCCGAATAAACAACTCGCCGCTTTCGCCGGGACCGATATGAGAACCATCAGGACGTCGCACATTGATTTCATAGGCAGGTGATGCGCGACCAATCGTGTATGGCGCGCACGGTTCATCAGGGTCACCAACAATGCCCTGGGTGATGGTTTCCGTCATTCCCCACCAGCCAAATGTCGTCACACCAATCCGCTGCTCGACCTCAGGCATACGCACGGCGCAACCCCAGAATCTGAAGTGATGGTCGTCAGGAATGTCACCGCCGAGGAGCGCTTTCACACAAAATGGAATCGTTGAGGCCCACGTCGACTTATTTCGCAGCGCCACATCCCAGAATCGCGATGCGGAGAACCGTGGTTGGATCACCATGGTTCCACCAGACCACAAGGTTGACAACATCGAATACGACTGAGCATTCGTATGGAACAGAGGCAAGAAAATTTGAGTGACATCAGCCGAAGTAAGTCGCATGTGAGCACAGTTCATCTGCATTCCCCAGATGACATTTGCGTGCGTCCATAGCACCGCCTTCGGACGAGATGTCGTGCCCGAGGTGAACTGGATGCCAAGATCTGCCAGCGGATCGATGGCGCGCTCGGGTGCGACCGCTCCCTCTGATACGACGTCGTCGAACTTCTCATGTTCGATACCTGCAGGAACATCGTTCGGTGTCCCCGCATCGGTCGATGACAACATCATGAACCGAATCTTCGGAGCAGCATCAGCGACAAGTTGGGCGAACCCTGGCGATGTGATGGCCCCCACCACACCGGCATGTTCTGCAAAATACTCCATATCTCTCGCTACAGATCGAGTATTCGTTGACACAGCGACCGCACCGATACGGGCGCATGCAAACCATGAGATGACGAACTCTGGCGAGTTATCGAGATGAACGAGCACTCGATCGCCAAGTTGAACGCCGCGAGCGTGCAGTGCCCCGGCAAGTGATTCAACTGCTGCCCCAAACTCACCGTATGTGTACGTCGTTGGCGCCCCCTCGAAAGGCTCCCAGACCATAAATGGCTTCGAGCCGTAGGTTTCCACCCGAGATGCCAGGACCGACGGGACGTCGCGGCCTTCAACCATCGCCCACTTTCCGGCATCAATTCGATCTTGAAGATCGCTCATGTCAATGTTTCCCCCACTTGAATACGAACGCCGTGAACTCTGACACCCGAAGCGTAGAACGCGACGGCGACGCGCTCGGAATCAGAACGACGGGACCACTTCTGCGACACTTGCTGTATGGCCAACCCGTTCTCTGGATCCACTCACCGTGATGGCACCGTTATCCAAGGCGAGTGGAGATCTCCTCGACAGATGCTTCACGACCAAACCTATGACGGCCATGCAAGTGTCCATGACGACTCAATGGCGGAGGGTCTTGGCCTTCCCGGCGCTCCAATCGAAGGGCCGACGCACTTCAGCCAACTCGATCTTCTGGCCTACGAGATTTTCGGTGATGAGTGGTTCGTCACCGGTTGTGTGAGCTCACACTTTGAAAACATGGTGATCGAAGGCGAACAGGTCAAGGCGTTCGCTCAACAAACAGACGACCGCACCGCCGAGACATGGGCCGAGAAACAAAATGGCGACAAGGTGCTCACTGCGACACTCACGGTTGGTGGCGCCAACACATTGCTCTCAGAGCGACTCGCCGCCGCTCAATCAAAAGACCCTGGCGAGTTGCACATCATCGACCGCCTTGAACTTGGAATGACGACCGGGCCAGACGACGCAACTCTCACCATGAATGAGCGCAACGGCGACCTGTACCCGTTCTCTCTTGCCGAGAAACTTGACTCGATCACCGAACCGTGCCGGTGGTATTCCGACGGTGCATCAAACCCATGGGGTCACCCAGTCGTTCCATCTGAGATGTTGAGCGTGATGGGCCACCGGGGTGGCTCTCACCTGCCGGTTCGCGGACCTTCCGTCGGACTGTTCATCGATCTCGAGGTGTGTCGCTGCCGGCCCGTGCTCGTAGATGTGAAGTACTCAGTGACACACGAGGTCGTCGCAGTGGGACAGAGCAGGCGAGTCGAGTCATATTGGACCCGCTCTTCAGTGATCGATAGTTCGGGGGCCGCCGTCGCCGATGTGCTGCTCCATCAAGGGGTGTTTAAGGCCTCTTACGCTGACTATCCCGCCCAACCTGCATAAACAGCTCAGTCACGTCACGTACAGAATGAACCACGGCAGCGTGAGCATTGAGACAAGTGTTCCCGCCATCACGATCGTTGCGGTCTCGTCTGGTCGAGCATCAAGCTCAATCGCAATCACCGCCGCAAATACCGCAGCGGGCATCGCCGCCTGAAGCACGATTGCGCCAGCAGCTTCACTAGTAAGCCCCAGCGCAGCTGCGATTGGAATAGCAAACAGTGGTTGCACCAACAGTTTCGCTGCAAGGGAGCAAATCACATCCAGGTCAAGTCGAGGTCGGCCAATGCTGTGAAGCTGAATTCCGAGGGTTACCAACATCACCGGGATGATTGCTCCAGCAAGCAGACCAACAGGTCGGTCGATGATCAACGGCATGTCGAAATCGATTGAATTCACCAACAGAGCCGGGGGAATCATCAGGGTCATCGGCGAACGAAGGGCCCGGCTAAAACCAGCGAGCCCGCCATCGGCCAACGTCACTGCGAGGATCAGACCTAGGCCATTGACGACCACCATTGCGACAGCGGCATATGGGCGAACCGAGTCATCAAAACTGAACAGGACGATTGCCAAGCCAAAATTTCCAACGTTTCCGTACGCCCCAGTCGTCACGACTGCCGCTCGGCGATCTTTCGGAAGCCTCCAAGCCATCACGTACGCAATGACAGCTGACGCCGTGAATGCCCCTGCCGCTGCAAGCGTTAATCGTCCAAGCATCTGGGGCGCGAGCTCAGCATGGCTGAGAGCCTCGAACACAAATGCCGGGCCAATAAGCCAATATGCCAACTTCGCAAGAGGCTGCGCTGGAAGCAATAGCCACTTACCGGCTGCAACACCTGCGATCACCAGAACGAAGACAGGACCGAGAATGTCGAGAAGAATGCGGACAATTTCGGTCACTCGCCACACGGTAGCGACCGGTTGTGCTCAACAAACCTTCCACCGTTTGGGTTCATCACCGGACCCGCCCGTATCCTGACGGGCAATGAGCGAAACAATCCACGTTGCAGCGGGAAATGAATGGTGGCGTAACGCCGTCGTCTATCAGGTGTACCCACGATCGTTTGCTGATGCAAACGGCGATGGAACGGGTGACGTCGAAGGAATCCGCTCAAAAATTCCGTATTTGGCTCAACTCGGAGTCGACGCCATCTGGATGAACCCGTGGTATCCATCACCGCTACTCGACGGCGGCTACGACGTTGCTGATTACCGCTCAATTGCGCC
>JAYNVD010000001.1:0-112565 GCA_038100275.1 Ilumatobacteraceae bacterium | reverse complement strand
ACGTGTCAGAAGAAAACGTCGGCCCCATCGGCAATTGCATGTGGGTATGCACGTCTACCCCACCAGGGATCACATATTTTCCGGCCGCATCAATCGTGCGTTCAGCCTCGACACCGAGAGCCTCCACTGAAGACGGCTCGAAGAGGCCTGCGATTCGCTCCCCATCGATGAGGACATCTGCTAACCAAGAACCGCTGGGAGACACCACAGTGCCATTTCGTATAAGTGTTCGAGCCACGTTCTGATGGTAGTTGTCAACCCGACTCGGGTCAGACACGCCCTTAAATTGCTGACCGACGCAGGAGTTCGGCAGCAAATGGAGCGCTGCGCCCACCTTCTACAACCGTGACCTCATTAATGGCGCACACCCCGGCATCATCACCACGTTTCGTCAGGCCATCGACAACTCGCTCGATGTATTGCGGTGCGATCCGCGTTCCTGTTGGGACAACCACAACAACAGGGATCTCAAGAGCCTGAGCCTCCAGAAAGCGATGGTGTTCGTTGCCAACAAACACCGCTTCTCCTCCGGACGCCGCGGTGGCTTCCACTTGCCACCCCTCGTGTTCGACAAACGGCGTCGGCTCAACTAACTCGTTGCGCAAATCACGAGCGAGATCGATCGGTTGCGGCGACAGCACAAGTTGAGCGGCAGACCACCACAATGGAGCAGCATCTGGCCGGCGATCAAGCAACCGCCGGGCAGCAACCGAAAGTTCAGCACCTTCAAGACCCCAGCCACCGACGAGGTCAACAAACTCGATCGCAACCGACCATGCGTCAGCCCGTTGATGTCGGGCGACAGAACGCAGATATTCTAACGGATGCACACCGTCACAGTACAGAGCACGGCATCAAACCGTCAGAGCGAGCTGAAGGTTCATTCACCTGTCTTACAGATGGTGTTGGTCGCCTCTACCCCTAAGTCGCTACGATCGCATCTTGTGGCAGTGAAACTTGCTGATGATCTCACCTTGCAACCAGTTGGCGGCGAAGGTCGTGCGCTCTCAGAGTGGCTAACGACATTCCATATGGCGACGGTCGTACTTGACCCTTACACCAATGAGAGCTCATGGATCCTGAAGTCGGCGGTTCGGTTGCTCGATGAACTTCGTGGTTGCCACGCTCGAGTCAATTTGTTGCTCACCTCAGACGAAGACGACACTCGACGGTTCCTCGGACCAATCGCAGATCAATTCCTCACCTTCACCGACCCGGACCGCTCAGTAGTGAAAGCACTCGGCATCTCAGCCATTCCGGCGTTCGCATTCATCCGAGTAGACGGATCAGTTGACGCACTCGCAGAAGGATGGAACCCTGCTGAATGGCGACAGGTGGCAGAAGCCATCACCGCCGCAACGGCTTGGCGGACACCAACCATTCCGCTGCCAGGCGACCCCGTCGCATTCGCGGGTTCCCCGGCTCTCGGCTGAACCTCCCGTGAGCGGCACATCGTCACGCGACTTTGCGCTGCCTGATCTCCCGATCCAAACGATTCTCGACGAGATTCGAGACACCGTTGGAGTGACGCGTCGATGCGTTGTATCGGCTCCACCGGGAGCAGGTAAGTCAACGCTTGTCCCGCTACATCTCCTCGGTGACGAGCGAATCAACGGACGAATCGTTGTCCTCGAGCCGAGACGTGTTGCTGCTCGGGCAGTCGCCCAACGCATGGCAGACCTCACGGGCACAGCGCTCGGAGAACTCGTTGGCTATCGAACCAGAGATGACGCCATCATCAGCGATACTGCGCAGATCGAGGTTGTGACAGAGGGAATCCTTACTCGCCGGTTACAGCACGACCCCGAATTGCCTGGCGTAGGCGCACTTATTTTTGACGAAGTTCACGAACGAAACCTCACTACAGATCTCGGACTTGCGTTCAGCCTTGAAGTTGGTTCGACCCTTCGGCCCGATCTTGCGATCTGCGCGATGTCAGCAACCGCTGACACCGACCGAATGAGTCGACTGCTTGACGGCGCGCCCGTGCTGTCGTGCGAGGGACGCCAATACGACATCGACGTTCGCTGGCGGCCCATCACCAACAATCGCCGCAACTCTCGCCCGCCAAGTTCGAATGAACTCATCAGCGCACTTGTATCTGTTGTCGTCGAGGCTCTCGCAACCGATCAAGGCGATGTGTTGGTCTTCCTGCCGGGAATCGGCGAGATCAACCGAATGCGCGACGCTCTGAGCAATGTCGTTGGGGGCAACATCTCAATTCACCGACTCGCAGGGTCGATTCCTCGAGATGAGCAAGATGGCGCACTACGCAGAGCCCATCAGGCCCGCAGCATCATCCTCGCTACCGACATTGCGGAAACATCGTTGACGGTCGATGGAGTGGGTGTTGTGATCGACTCGGGGCTTGTGCGTACACCACGCTTCGATAGCAGAACCGGTATGACTCGGCTCACTACCATCGCAACAAGTCGCTCATCAGCAGAACAACGTTCAGGGCGCGCTGGTCGTACCGGCCCGGGAGTTGCCTATCGGCTGTGGAGCAAAGTTGAACACGGCAGCCGGCTTGCGTTTCCAGAACCTGAAATTAACTCGGTCGAACTCAGCGATTTCGCTCTCGAAATCGCCAAATGGGGTGGAGACCCCACCCAACTTCGCCTCCCGACTCAGCCGTCGGCAGCATCACTCAGAACAGCACGTGAACTTCTCAGCACTCTCGGCGCTCTCGATGACGACGGCTTGACCGCAATTGGCGAACAAATGCTCCGTCTACCCCTTCACCCCCGCCTTTCGAGAATGGTGATCGCACACCCGACGGCCACATCTGTTGCGGTCGCCGCCCTCTTAGACGAAGGAGACATTGCAACCGGTCGACCAGACGAACGGCCAGTCGATCTCACTGAGCGCGTCGAGGCGCTACTCGATCACTCACGAACCAGTCTTCAGGTCGATCGCAACCGCTTGCGACGAGTCCATCAACGCTGCGAAGACCTCGCCCGACGAGCAGGAATCAACTTCTCACTCGGGGCGCTCCGACCTGCCACAGTTGGCGAACTACTCGCCCACGCGTATCCCGATCGAATTGCCCGATTGCGGCGCCCGGGCCAATTCCAACTCACTACAGGATCTGGTGCGTGGATTCCTGACACCGATCCACTCTCACATAGCGAGTTCGTGATCGCACCAGATCTTGATGGCCGCCGAGACCGTGCCCGCATCAGACTCGCCGCACCAATCACCGAAGAAGCCGTGATTGCCACCCTCGAACAGTTAGGGCAAGGAGTTTCACGTCGCTCAACGCTTGAGTGGGATAGCGAACGAAATGATCTTGTGGTGCGCGTCCAACGGCGGCTCGGAGCCCTTCACCTCGACGAGCAAATTCAACGACCTCAACCAGGCCCTGACACCGTTGCTGCACTCATTTCACGACTTCGTTCAACGAAGCTCGCCGCCCTGCCGTGGACAGGCGAGTCATTACGGCTCAGAGAACGCGTCACGTTCTGCAATCGGGTGCTCGGCGCGCCCTGGCCAGACTGGAGCATCGAAGGCCTAATCTCGACGATTGATACATGGCTCTCGGCCTACCTCGGTGACGCCATCGGACAGGCCGACTTCGACCAGCTCAATCTTCTCATGCTGCTACGGGCAAGCCTTCCTTGGCCTGAGGGTGCCGAACTCGATGCAATCGCCCCGCCATCACTTGAACTTCCAACCGGACGACAAACAGATATTGCCTACCTCAACGAAGAGGGCGAGCCCTCACCGACGGTACGTGTTCGCGTTCAGGACATCTTCGGGCTCGATGACCACCCAACGATTGCCCACATTCCGATCGTGTTTGAGTTACTCTCACCAGCCGATCGACCTATTCAAATCACGTCTGACCTTCCTGGATTTTGGCGAGGATCGTGGATCGACGTACGTAAAGACCTTGCAGGCAGATATCCAAAACACCGCTGGCCTGAGCGACCTCACGAAGCAAAACCTGGACGCCTCGGCAAGAACGAAGACTGAACAACATGATCGCAGCAGAAATCGCCGGCATCGCCTGGCCTCTGGCACTCATCGCCGTCATCACCATCGGCCTAGGCGCCGCTATTCAGGCGACAATTGGATTGGGAATGGCCGTCCTCGCAGCCCCAATTCTTGCCCTCATCGACCCCGAATTCTTGCCGGTCACCACCATCGTCATGGTGCTCCCGCTCAGCATCGGTGTTGCCCGGCGCGAACGGCAACACATCGCCTGGAACGACGCTGGCATCGCGCTATGTGGACGACTACCCGGTGTAGTGCTGGGTTCACTACTGCTCGCATCTACAGGATCAGGGGTCGTGCGTCTCCTCGTCGGCATCTCAGTTCTGCTTGCAGTTATCACCTCAGTCACGAGCTTTCGGGTAACGACAAGCACACGAAACCTCTTGGTCGCCGGACTCGCATCCGGGTTTTCTGGGACAACGGCTGGCATCGGCGGGCCCCCGATTGCCATTGCGTACCAACACGAAAAGCCCTCAACCACACGGGCGACCCTTGCTGCGTTCTTCGGCCTCGGATCGATCATTTCGTTCGCTGGACTCGCCGCAGTCGGCGAGGTTCATCAACGCCACCTTGCGCTCTGCGCACTGCTACTTCCGGGGGTGCTCATCGGCCTTGCGCTCTCGCGACCAGTGATTTCTCGGTTCCCAGAACACCGAGTGCGCGTTGCCCTTCTCGCAACCTGCTCGTTCTCGGCCGTGCTCCTGCTGATTGAGACCGCCGTCGAAATGCTCAGGTGACCATTGCCCCCGTAAGGTATGGGCATGGCAATCTCGAACTCCCCCGATTGGTTTACCGAGCTTCTTCCTCTCGGTGAGGACACCACCCAATATCGTCTCGTCACCACCGAAGGCGTTGAAACTGTGGAGACCCCGCTTGGCACGATGTTGAAGGTCAGTAACGACGCCATTCGGGCGCTTACGGCAGAGGCGATGCGTGAGATTGCACACTTCTTGCGCCCATCCCACCTTGCACAACTCAGTTCGATTCTCGACGATCCTGAAGCAAGCGAGAACGATCGCTTCGTCGCCCTCGACCTGTTGAAGAACGCAGCGGTCGCTGCAGGGGGCGTGCTCCCAATGTGCCAAGACACAGGCACCGCAATTGTCAAAGGCAAGAAAGGCCAGATGGTGTTCACCGGAGGCGGCGACGAAGTTGCCATTGCCCAAGGCGTGCAGGACACCTACCTAACCTCCAACCTTCGGTACAGCCAGATGGCTCCGCTCGACATGTACGAAGAGAAGAACACGGGCACCAATCTGCCTGCTGAGATCAAGATCAGTGCCACAGAGGGCGACGAGTACAAGTTTTTGTTCATGGCCAAAGGTGGTGGAAGCGCAAACAAGAGCTACCTCTACCAAGAGACCAAAGCACTGCTCAACGAGAACACGTTGCTGCCATGGATCTACGAAAAGATGCAGTCACTTGGCACCGCAGCCTGCCCTCCGTATCACCTTGCGATCGCAATCGGCGGCACGTCCGCTGAATTCGCAGTCGAAACAGCAAAGCTCGCCTCGGCGCGCTACCTCGATGGCCTTCCCACCGAAGGCTCAGCCCTCGGACACGGATTCAGGGATGTCGAACTTGAAGCCAAGGTGCTCGAACTCAGCCGAAATACCGGTATCGGTGCTCAGTTTGGCGGCAAGTATTTCTGCCACGATGTGCGAATTGTAAGACTGCCTCGCCATGGTGCCTCGTGCCCAGTCGCGATTGCAGTTTCATGCTCGGCCGATCGACAGATGGTCGGCAAGATCACCGCCGAGGGCGTGTTCCTCGAGCAACTCGAGCACGATCCGGCACGCTTCTTGCCCGACACCACCGAGAGTGACCTCGATGGCAGCGAGGTCGTTCGCATCGATCTCAACCGACCGATGGCCGACATTCGCGCCGAGCTGTCGAATTATCCAGTGAAGACTCGGGTCATGCTTTCAGGGCCAATGGTCGTCGCCCGCGACATCGCTCACGCAAAAATCAAAGAGCGTCTCGATGCCGGCGAGGAGATGCCGCAATATCTGCAAGATCACTGCGTCTACTACGCCGGCCCCGCGAAGACTCCCGAAGGAATGCCGTCAGGATCATTCGGCCCAACCACAGCAGGCCGAATGGACTCATATGTCGAACAGTTCCAGGCAGCGGGTGGCTCACTCATCATGCTCGCGAAGGGCAACCGCTCTCGGCAGGTCACCGATGCGTGCAGTAGCTATGGCGGCTTCTACCTCGGCTCAATCGGTGGACCAGCAGCCCGCCTCGCCCAAGACAACATCACCTCAGTCGAGGTATTGGAATACCCAGAGCTGGGGATGGAAGCGGTCTGGAAGATTGAGGTTCAAGACTTCCCAGCGTTCATCGTCGTCGATGACAAAGGAAACGACTTCTTCGAACAAGTCAAAGCAGAAGCAGCAACCCGCCCCGTTGGGGTCAACGTCAAGTAGCCGAGGGTCGCACGGCCTGAAGAGAGCACTTCAGGCACCAACCGCTCCAACGGCGTCAGTTATGACAACTCGACAAGTTCGAGCCACTCATCGTTGAAGTAGTCAACGTCGGCATCTGGTAGCAAGAGCACCTTTGTCGGAGAGAGACGTTCGACAAACTCGGTGTCATGGCTGACGAGAATCATTGCTCCAGGCCACTCTGACAGAGCATCCCCAACCGCTTCACGCGAGGCCGGGTCAAGGTTGTTCGTCGGCTCATCAAGCAACAGCAGATTGTTCCGGCCTGTCATCAACATGGCGAGAGCAAGTTTGGTCTTCTCTCCCCCAGACAAGGTCCCCGAGGTCTGCATGACTTTGTCACCGCTGAGGCCGAACATTCCAAGCAGGCCCCGTAACTGCGTTTCGGTGAGGCCAACACCTGAGGGAACCGATCGCCGGAGGTTGTCGAGGAGGCTGCGATCAGGGTCGAGGTTGTCGTGCTCCTGCGCGTAATACCCAACCTCAACTTGATAGCCAAAGTCAACGTTTCCAAGATCTGCTGCGATCTCACCGGCGAGAATTCGCAGCATCGTGGTTTTACCTGCGCCATTGAGCCCGAGCACAAGCAGTCGTTCGCCTCGCCCAAGATCGAAACCCACATCTTCGAAAACCGAAGGCCCTCCATACCCTTTACACAACTGCTCAACCGTCACGATCGTGACTCCACAAGGAGGTGGGTCAGGGAATCTGACTTCAATTCGTCGACCCTTGTCAGGGGCATGAACCCGGTCAGATTCGAGGCGCGCAATTCGCTTTTCCATGTTGTGTGCCATGGCCGCTTTCGTTGCCTTGGCGCCGAAGCGATCGACGACTTTCTGCATTCGAGCTATTTCTCGTTCTTGCTGAGCCGCCATCTTCGCCAACCGCCGCTCATCTTCAGCGCGGGCAGCAACATATTGGCTGTATGTGCCCCGATACTCGATGAGTTGCCCTATATCTCCCTCGTTTGGCCGATCGAGATGCAGCACGCGAGTAATCGCCTCATCAAGCAACTCAAGGTCGTGGCTAATCACGAGCAATGCGCCTCGATACTGGCGGAGGAAGCCGAGGAGCCATTGCTTGGCATCGATATCGAGGTGGTTCGTCGGTTCGTCAAGGCAGAGCACATCAGAGCCGGCGAACAGAATACGGGCGAGCTCAACCCGCCTGCGTTCTCCACCGGACAGAACTCCTAATTCGAGCTCCATACGGTCTTGACCGAGCCCAAGACCGGCAGCGATTGCGCGGGCCTCACTTTCGGCAGCGTAGCCACCATTCACTCGGAAGGTTTCTTCTGCGCGCGAGTACTTCGCCACAGCCTCGTCCGACGGAGATTCCTCCATTGCGATCCGAAGTTTCTCGATCCTCGTTATCTGCTCATCAATCTCTCGTCCAGACAGAACATGGGTGATCGCTCGACGAGAGTCGTGCACGCCACCAATGCGTGGATCTTGCGGAAGATAACCAAACCCGCCTTTTCGAACGACAGCGCCGGCTGATGGTTCGGCTTCGCCACCGAGAACTTTAAACAGCGAGGTCTTGCCTGCACCGTTTCGACCGACAATGCCGACTTTGTCACGAGGCGACACCGTGAAGGTCGCATCTTCGACGACATGTTTTCCGCCAACTTCGACGGAAAGGGTTCGGGCCTGCAGCACCCCCACAGGCTACGAGCAGTCAGCCCCCTGATTGCTCTTCCGCTAACTGAGCCGCACGGGTTTCGTCCTCAGTGAACAGCGTGGGTAAACACTCCCCCTCACCGTTGGTTGCCAACGTTGGAGCGGTTCCAAGCGCGAGCGCCATCTCAGTCGTGATCCGGTTCTTGCCCGCAGCCGAAAGATGGAGCCCATCGGAATTCAGCAGGCCAGGCTCGGCGGCAGTGATTCGTGCCCAATCAAGTATCTGAACATTCTGGGCTTCGGCAGCGACCTCGCGAATGATCTCGTTGACCTCGATCCGGCTTTGCTGGAACTCGGTCACCGTGAGCAGCAGAACCGGTCGCGGTGAAAGACGATCGAGTAACGACTCCAGCGACGACCTGAAATTCGTTGGACTTCCATTGAAATTACTCCCAAAAAACATCACGGCAAGGTCCCAGTCGAGACCGTTATGAGGAGCGAACCTCGCATCGAGCACGTCGAACGCAAATGCGATAAAACGCCCTGGTTCCGCGTCGATCTCGACGTCCCATCCGGCCTCATTCAGCCGTTCGCACATCGAGCCGCTAAATCGCGGTGCGGTCGAGGCAAAGATCGAGTCACCGATGATGATGGCTCGGTTGCCAGCAACTAACTCGCCAAGGGTCGGCAGACCAAGATCTGACGGCCGCACCGCAGGCGGCTCATCGGAGTTTGCAACGCTCTCAGATCGAGTAACTACATCAACTCGCTGAACCGACCCAGGAAGTTCGCCTACCCCAGCGATTGTCACTACAGCGGGTTCAGAAATTGAGTCGTCGCTACCACAAGCCGTCATTCCAATGCAGGTGGCCGCCAGCAGCAGAACAGTGAAACGACGCTTTGTGAGCACGCCAATATGACAGCACACATCGACAGCGGATTCGTGTCACTCGTCGTGACCGGCACCATCGCTGTACCGTTCATGGTGTGGCACGTGCGTACGACTTGGTGATTGTTGGACTTGGTCCAGCTGGGCTCACTGCAGCGCGCTTGGCCTCCCAGGAGCTAGGTCTCCGAGTTGCCGCTGTTGACGGCGGGCGCATCGGAGGCACCAATGTGTGGAGTGGCTCAATTCCGTCGAAGGCCCTTCTCGAAGCGACCGTCCGCCATCGACAACTAGCTGCACCAGACCCAACGGCTGCGTGGGAAGCAATGCTTGCAGCCCGAGAAGCGGTGCATTCACATGTCTCTGACGCTGCATCTGTTGTCGACTGGGGTGTTTCACTCCACATCGGTCACGCAGTCGTCACCGGGCAGAGAACGGTTGAGGTCACATCAAAAGAAGGAACCGAAATACTTGAAGGCCGCTTTCTTCTCATCGCAACAGGAAGCACTCCTTCAATCCCTGCAATTCCAGGTATTTCTGAGGTACCGGTTCTCACGAATGAAACCCTGTACGACCTTCCATCGCCGCCGAGTGACATCATCATCATTGGAGCTGGCCCCGTTGGAGTTGAGTCAGCACAGGCGCTCGCCCGAATTGGTGCAAAGGTGCAGCTCTACGAGACAGGGCCGCGAATCCTTCCCCGCGAAGAGCCACAACTCAGCGAACGTCTTACTGAAGTGCTTCGAAATGACGGTGTCGATGTACACGTTGGCGAACCAATTCTTGCTGCTCGCTTCGAAGACGGACGCGTCTTCGTCGAAACCGTTCGCGGTGAACTTCACGCTGAACAACTACTCGTTGCGGCCGGACGTTCGGCCTCTGTAACAACACTTGGCCTCGAACGCCTCGGCATAGTTGCAACACCTGCAGGCATCAACGTTGACGCTCGCAGCCGAACGGTTATTACGAGCATCTATGCCGTTGGAGATGCTGCAGCGGGCCGTCCTCGCCTTACCAGCACAGCAGTCGCCGACGCCTCCCTAGCGATTCGCGACATGTTTCTCCCCGGTCGCGCCCAGGCCAGCACGATGTCGCCATGGTGCATCTTCACCGAGCCCGAACTCGCTCGAGTCGGCTTTACTGCAGCGCAGGCGAAAGAACGTTTCCGAAGTCGAGCAGTCAAGGTTCATCAACTTGAACTCTCTGAAGTTCATCGGGCATTGTTCGAGGGCTCATCTGAAGGCTTGATCGAGATCGTCACGGTGCACGGGCGTATCGTCGGCGGTCACGTCATCGCGTCGCGTGCATCCGAAGTCATTAACGAAATTGCGCTCGCGGTCAGATTCTCTGTCTCAATTGAAGAACTCGCCCGAGTACCTCATGTGTACCCGACGATTGCGAGTGGCATCGGTCGTCTCGCGTCAGACCAAGCGGTGCTGCGTTTACGACGCCTCAAAGGATTTGCCAAGCTCGGCCGACTGACCGGCTAGTCATAGGTGACGTTGGTGACGTCGTCAAAGCGATCGATCCTCCTCAACGAAGGGAATCCAACCGCGAACGCTGCAGCAATCACGATGGTTGCGATACCACCGCCAGCAATGGCCCACGGAACGCCCAGCCATCGAGCGGCAAGACCACTCTCAAACGCACCGAGCTCGTTTGACGCCCCGATGAACACCCCCTCGACTGCACTCACACGACCAAGTTGATCGGGCGGTGTCGCGAGCGGAACGATTGCTCCTCGAATAAACATCGACACCATGTCGGCAGCTGACAGCACGACGAGTGCAAGAAAGGCGACGAGGTACGACCGAGTGAGACCGAAGACGACTGTTCCTGCGCCGAATACAGCAACGACAACCAGCAACATCGGGCCGACCCGACGAGTAACCGGGCGAAGAGCAAGCACGATCGCCATCGCAGCCGCACCAACTCCGGGAGCAGCACGAAGCCATCCATACGCAACATCGCCTACACCGAGGCGGTCACTCGCTACCACCGGGATGAGTGCAACGGCACCGCCAAATAGAACAGCAAACAAATCGAGACTGATCGCCGCGAGCACGATTGGTGAGCGCCGAATAAACGAGAGGCCCTGTAGCGCAAGTCGAAGGCTGGGTCGCTGTTCATCTGCGACAGGAGCAACCCCAGACCGGTAGCTGATTCCCTGCGTGAGAGGGATCGCAAGCATCGCTGACCCACCCGCAGCGAGATACGCGATCGACGGGTCAATGCTGTACAAAAAACCGGCAAGGGCCGGGCCCACGATGGCGCTTGACGTAAATGTCGCCGTCCACAATGCAATGACCCGAGGAAGATCCTCAGCTGTCGCAATGAGCGGCAATATCGCACGCCGACTTGGATTTATCAGGGCATCAGCGATTCCGATTCCGATTGCCACAAATACGAGGATCGACACCGACGTTGATCCCGACCGGGTGAACCACACCAACACGGCGACAGAGATCAAACGAAGCAAGAGAAATCCGCTTGTCACACGCCGGCGATCGAAGCGATCGGCGATGTACCCACTTGGCAACGCGAGAACTAATCCGGGCACAAACTGCGCCAACCCAAGGAGACCGATTGAGAAGGGATCGCCAGTGATGTCGTACACCTGCTTGAACAGGGCCGTAATACAGATGTTGATACCGACCGCAGCAAAGGCCGTTGAACCCAGATAACGGCGTATTGCTTGCTGTTGAAGTACCGCTAACGCCGTTGCCACCGGGCGGACGTTACAGCAGTGAACAAATGAAACAACTGACAGCGACAACCAAAACTTCTCGAAAAATTGCGAGAATTCACCAACTTCGTGCTCTGGATGGCATGAACGCAACGACAACAGCCACATCAACTTCGTCCGACTGGGCCGGAACCGCCAGATTCGGAATCCTCTATTCATCACTGGCAGGTGGCGTCGCCTACGCCCTTAATCAGCGACTCGACCACAACGGTCAAACGACGTTGTTCATCATGGTCTTCACCGTTGGATTCTTTTCCTCATGGATCCGCACAATGCGAGGCTGACCAACAGGGCTGAGTTCTCGTTACGACAGGTGAACCTGCGACGATCGCTACATGACGATCAGCAACGTTCTCCTTGTCCATGGCGCCTGGCACGGCGCATGGTGCTGGGCTCCACTCCAACAGGCACTCGATGAACGTGGAATCTCATCTCACGCGATCGATCTACCCGGTCATGGAATTTCTCCCCTTCCGCTCGGAGACCTTCATGGTGACGCGGCTGCTGTCGTCGCCACACTCGAGTCACTACCTCCCGACACATTGCTCGTCGGCCACTCATACGGCGGAGCGGTCATCTCACACGCCGCGTTGCATACCGACCGCATTGCTCACCTCATGTACATCGCTGCTTTTGCATTACAGCGAGGCGAAAGTGTGAACGGATTCTTGCGAGGTGCTCCCCGTCACAAGGTTGAACTCAGCGAGATCATTGTTCCCTCCCAGGAAGGCTCCACCACCCTTGACCTCGAACGTGCTGGAGCGCTGCTCTACCCGGGAAGTAGCGACGCAGTTCGGTCTGCGAATGTTCGCCGCCTCAGCCCCCAACCAATCGCCACGATGACTCAAGAGGTCGAGGGGCCTTCAGATTTACATGTTGATTCAACGTATGTCCTCTGCAATAACGACCGTGCGGTCCACCCCGAGCATCAGCGCATCATGGCAAATCGTTGCTCAACGATCATCGAACTCGACAGCGACCATTCACCATTTGTTGACGACCCAGCAAACATCGCCGAGATCATCAGTGGGATCGTGAACGCATGAAAGTTCGTATCGGAGTCGGTCTCGGTGTTCGAACCGAGCTCAATGGCCCAGAATTCCTGACCATCGTCGACGAACTTGAACGTCTCAACTACGACTCGTTGTGGCTTTCAGAACGAATCAACGGGCCGGCGCCAGACCCACTCATCGCATCTGCTGCAGCAATCGGCCGAACAACGAATCTCAAACTTGGAACCAGCGTTCTCGTTCTCCCGGGTCGCAACCCAGTGATCGCCGCAAAAGAAATCGCCTCACTGGCGGCAATGTCCAACGGCCGATTTCTCCCTGCCTTCGGATTGGGGGCGGTTGACCCCGTCGAACAGCGCGCCTTTGGTGTCCAACGAGGCGAACGAGCAAAGATGTTCAATGAAATGCTGCACATCATGCGCGGCTGCTGGACGGGTGAGCCTTTCAGTTTCGATGGCGACCATTATCACGTTGACAACATTCGGGTTGGGCCTGTCCCGAATCGGCTCGATGTGTGGCTCGGCGGAATTGCTGAAAGTGAATTGAAGCGGGTCGGACGCTTTGGCGACGGCTGGCTTCCATCGTTCGTCACCCCACAAGATGCCGAGGACGGCCGAACAACGATCGAGCAGGTGTTGCGCGAGAACGACCGTGAAATTGAGGACGATCATTACGGAGTTCTCATTCCCTACTCAACAGGACCAGTGCCAGAAGCACTCCTGGCGAATCTTGCAAAACGCCGACCGAATCTTGACGATCCGTCTCAGCTCGTACCGTCATCATGGGAGGCGTTGTGCGCGCTCATCGAGCAGTTCATTTCGGTTGGAACAACGAAATTTGTTGTTCTCCCAATGACCGAACCGAGATCGGTCGAAGGCTGGGTTGACCACCTTCAAGAACTCGCATCTGTCGTACTTCCCCTCGAAAGAGAACTCTGATGGGTGATGGATTCCGTCGACCGCAGCACGAGGTGACACCGACCGACGCTCTCTTCGAGCCGGGCGCGGATGGGACATGGCTCGCCACAAAGTGGGCACAGGGGCCATGGAATCCTGAACATTGCCACGGCGCACCCCCAGCCGCGCTTCTCGTACGAGAAGTCGAACAACACAGCGGAGACGAGTGGCAACTCAGCCGCATCACCATCGAACTTCAGCGTCCAGTTCCGGTGGGCCGTCCGCTCACGCTGGTCACCGAAATTGAACGGCCAGGAAAGAAGATTTCAGTTATTGGAGTTTCGATGCGCGATGGCGATGTTGAAGTCGCCAAGGCCCGAGCTCTGCGTATTCGCACACAACACACCGAGGCTCAAGCAGAGGGCGAAGGCTTCCCACGGCCAGATGAAGGCGACGCCACGCAATCGGTACCGCTCTCGATGAACGAAGACCATGCATTTGCATCTGATGCCTGCGAACACCGCTTCGTCACCGGCGGATGGGACGAACGGGGCAGATCGGTGGTGTGGATCAGGCTCCGCCTGCCGGTTGTTGCTGGAGAAGAACCGTCTGGGGCACAGCGAGTCGCAGCAGCGGTCGACTTCGGAAATGGTGTCTCAGCGCGGGTTGAGCATCTGACCTGGCTGTACATCAATCCTGACCTCACGATCCACTTTGTTCGACCTCCCGAGGGCGAGTGGATCTGCCTCGATGCCCGAAGCGAGTACGGAAACCTCGGTGGCGGACTCGCCGCATCCATCGTGCACGACGAGCGCGGTCCCGTCGGGATTTCAGCGCAAAGCCTGCTCGTCGAACCTCGCTAAATCTGCAGGGTCAACGATCTGTTGCAATGCGTGCAATCGCGTCCAATGCTGTTGGGTCTTTCAACGAGTCACGGCTCGCCACATCATCGGCGAGAGCACCTCGCAATATCTTCTTCACCGGGAGCTCTAATTTCTTGCCGCTCAACGTGGTTGGGATGACATTGACAAAATGAACCTCATCCGGAACGTGCCTCGGCGACAACTCTTGCCGGACGGTCACCCGAATGGCATTGACGAGGTCACTGTGCCCACTCGAAAGATCGCCCGCAGCGACAAACAACACGAGCACACCCGGATCATCAGCACCTGGCGCCTCCAAGTGCACGACCAACGAGTCGGCAACACCCTCGACTGATTCAACAACTCGATAAATCTCTGCGGTTCCGACACGGACACCGCCGCGATTCAGCGTTGCATCGCTTCGTCCTGAGATCACACACGAACCGTCGTCACTGAACGTAACCCAGTCGCCGTGCCGCCAAATTCCAGGGAAGAACTCGAAGTAACTCGACCGATAGCGAGAACCATCGCTATCTCCCCAAAAGCCGACTGGCATCGATGGCATCGGTTGAGTGACAACAAGTTCACCTTGACCACCGACAACTTCTTCGCCGTCTTCATCCCATGCGGTAACCGCGCAGCCAAGGTAGCGAGCGGGGATTTCCCCCTCTCGCACCGGCGACAGTGGGCTGCCACCAACGAATGCTGAGCAAATATCAGTTCCACCGCTGATTGGTGAGAGGATTGCCGTCGACGAGACCTCTTCATAAATCCACCGAAATGCATCTGGTGGAAGCGGCGCTCCCGTTGAGCCGATTGCACGCACATGACTGAGGTCAAAGTCCTTCGCTGGGGTGAGACCAGCCCGGCGACAGGCAGAAAACCATGGCGCCCCACTTCCAAACCATGTCACACCTTCGTCTGCGACGATTCGCCAAAGGGTGTCCGCACCATCGCTCGCCGGATCACCATCAAACAAGACGAGTGCTGCCCCGGTGAGCAGACCCGACACGAGGTAATTCCACATCATCCAACCGGTCGTCGTGAACCACATGAAACGGTCTCGTTCACCCATATCGGCATGAAGGGTGAGCACCTTGAGATGCTCAAGTGTGATGTTGCCATGACCGTGAACGATCGGCTTTGGAAGACCGGTCGTTCCAGATGAGTACAAGATGTACAGCGGGTGATCAAACTCGACGTCGTCGAACACAAGCTCGTCATTGACACCCGCTCCAAGCGTGTCCCACTCGATGACATCTGCCGGCAGCAAGTTGGTAGCCCCAAGATGCCGCACCACGATCGTTGATTGAACGGTTGGCAAGCCCGCCCGAAGCCGAGAAATCTCGTCAGATCGATCAACATCATGGCGCCCGTACCGATAACCATCGACCACGAACAACACCTTGGGTTCAACCTGACCAAATCGATCGAGTACCGCCCCAACACCGAATTCAGGTGCACATGAGGTCCAAATCGCCCCAAGACTCGCGCAGGCAAGAAACGCAACGATCGCTTCGCAGATATTCGGCAGGTATCCGGCAACTCGATCGCCGTGGCCCACCCCAAGCGACACCAAACCATTTCGAACTCGCTGAATCTCGGCACGAAGTTCGGCACCTGTCAGTGATTGGCGACTGCGGCTCTGAGAAATTCCTACAAGAACCTCAGTGTCGTCGTCAAGACGCCGCACTGCATGGTGGGTGTAATTCAATTTTGCCCCAACGAACCATTTCGCCCCAGGCATTGAGCGCGTGGTCAGCACCTGTGAGTACTCAGAGGAGGAGTCAATCTCAGCCCAAGACCACAACAACTCCCAGAATCGCTCCAGTCCCTCACCGACCGACCAACTCCAGAAACCGTCGTAATTCTCAAATGTTCGACCGGTTTCAGCGCTGCAATAGTCAATAAACGTCGACAACTGCGATGTCGCTTGCGGATCGGGTTCCCACAGAACTGGTGGACGTGTTGAAGTCACGCCCACATTCTTTCTGAAATGACAGCAACGGCCGGCATCGCGCCCCGTCTCTCACAACAAGCCCACTTCGCTACTGTTTCGACATGGGCACAAACGTCACTTTCTCAACTCCAAGCGGAGACGCCTCCGGATACCTCGCAACGCCTGAGAGCGGCTCAGGCCCGGGTGTCATTGTCGTACAGGAATGGTGGGGGCTTGACTCAGGGATTATCGACGTCTGTGACGATCTCGCTCGAAACGGCTTCGTTGCTCTCGCCCCCGACCTCTACCACGGCGAACTTGCGGGCCATACCGAGATGGATAAGGCCGGCGAGCTCATGTCATCTCTGCCGATGGACCGCGCAGCGCGCGACATGAGCGGAGCGGTCGACTATCTCTCGGACCATGCCGCAACCTCCGGCTCATCACTCGCGGTCATGGGATTCTGCATGGGAGGCATGCTCACATTTGTTCTCGCCGCCCATCGCCCGGACGTCATCGCTGCTGCGGTTCCGTTCTATGGCTTCCCCTCGGGGGATGATCAACCTGATTACGCAGCAATTACTGCCAAAATTCGGGGCCACATGGCAGAGCAAGATGGCTTCTTTCCTCCAGAAGGAGCAGCCGACCTTGAGCAGCGCCTCCGGGCGGCAGGCGTCGACGCAACGCTCACGGTTCACCCCGGCACCGGCCACGCCTTCATGGCATCTCACAATGCACTTGGCACTCAGGACAATGAACTCGCCGACCGGCTGTGGCCTGAGGTGCATTCATTTATCCGCGAAGCACTGTCATAACGATAAAACCACTGTGCGCTAGCAACTGTCGCGGCGCCAACACCCAACGAGGTGATCGTTGACAAGCCCCATCGACTGAGCCATCGCATACATCGTTGTCGGGCCGACGAACGTCCAACCTCGACGACGGAGCTCTTTCGCAAGCGCTCTTGAGGTTTCGGTCTGAGCCGGCACATCCGCAAGCGCTACCGGTTGGTGCGCCTCGGGCTCGGCATATTGAGAAAAGAATGCTTCAAGGGTGCCAAACTCTTCACGCAGCTCGAGGGCTCTTGCCGCATTATTGATCGTTGATGTGATCTTGCCCCGATGGCGAATGATTCGCTCATCAGTCACCAGTCGTTCGACATCAGCATCGCCAAATGTTGCGACAACCTCAGGATCGAAACCGTTGAACACCTCACGAAACGCCTCACGACGTTTCAAGATCGTGATCCAACTCAGACCTGATTGGAATCCTTCAAGACAGACCTTTTCAAACCATTCGTTATCAGCTGACGCTCCGACACCCCACTCGGTGTCGTGGTAGCTGACATACAGAGGGTCATCGCCGCACCAACCGCAGCGATCAAGGCCGTCAGCGTGAGCCCGAAGGTCACCCATCGACATCACCGTTGCCACCCGATGAACCGAAATCACCGTTCGCTGACCGCAACAGTCGCAATTCATCAAACAGGTTTCGGTGCTGTTCACTCGAAAGCGGAATCGACACGAAGTAGTCATTGAGCCCAGCGGTCGCCGTTTCAACCCGCTCACGGCCGATATTCGTAATTTCGACAATCACTTTTCTACGATCCGCGTCATCTCGTGAACGACTCACCAACCCATCTCGCTCTAAACGATCAGCGGCATTCGTAACACTTGCCGGATGCACCTGCAATCGTTCTCCGACTACTCCCATCGGAAGCGTTCCACGGCGGCTGAAGGCAAGTAGGCGTAGAAACTCAAACCGAGCAAAACTCAACCCGAACGGCTTCAAGACTCGATCGATATCAGCGGAGAGAATTTGCTGAACCCGCATGATTGACGTGACCACACCCATCGGAGTAGCAGCGTCACACCAGCCCTGTTTTATCCAGTTTTCGACGGCGACCTCAATCGGATCACTGCCGGCGGGCTGGTTATTCATGTCCAGCAGGGTAACTCGGGCTAGACGATTATTTGGACGTCAAAGTATCCTTTCGAAGATGTCAGGCGACACCAATTCACCTCGCTCGCAGTGGGAAGCCGCGTTTAACGCCTCCCCCACCCGAGACGCCGAATTCACGACCCTCTCAGGGATCCCGATCGATCCGGTATACGGACCAGAAGATGGCGATTTCCCAGGCCAGTACCCGTACACCCGGGGACCATACGCTTCGATGTACCGATCACGACTTTGGACCATGCGAATGTTCGCCGGCTTCGGCACTGCTGAAGACACCAACTGGCGATTCAAAGAAATCATCAAGGCCGGCGGTACCGGCCTTTCAACGGCATTCGACATGCCAACCCTTCTCGGCCTCGACTCAGACGACCCGATGTCGCTTGGCGAGGTCGGCCGTTGCGGTGTCGCAGTCGACAGCCTTTCCGACATGGAGGATCTCTACTCAGGCATTGACCTCGGAGAAGTCACGACATCGATGACGATCAACTCCCCTGCTGCGGTCATCTTCTCGATGTTTATTGCCCAAGCCGAAAAAGCTGGAGTGCCACGTGCCCAACTCGGTGGAACCCTGCAGAACGACATCTTGAAGGAATACCAGGCTCAGAAAGAATTCGTCTTCCCTCCGCGTCAGTCAATGCGTCTCGTTCGTGACACCATCGATTTCACCGCAGCTGAAATGCCACGCTGGCACTCGGTCTCTATCTCGGGTTACCACATCCGCGAGGCCGGTTCGACTGCGGTTGAAGAACTCGCATTCACGCTTGCAAACGGCTTCGCATACGTCGAACTTGCTCTTGCCGCTGGCCTTGATGTTGACGCGTTTGCGCCACGATTGAGTTTCTTCTTCAACGCCCATATCGACTTCTTCGAAGAAATCGCAAAATACCGCGCCGCCCGCCGCATTTGGGCCCGTTGGATGAAAGAGCGCTATGGCGCAACTGATCCACGGTCTATGCAGTGTCGCTTCCATACCCAGACCGCAGGCGTGTCTCTCACAGCCCAGCAACCTGAGGTGAACATCGCGAGAACTGCAATTGAAGCCCTCGCTGGAGTACTCGGCGGAACCCAGAGCCTCCACACCAACTCGATGGATGAAGCCCTCGCATTGCCGACCGAGAAAGCTGCTCGCATTGCGTTGCGTACACAGCAAGTGATCGCCCATGAAACCAACGTTGCCCATGTCGCCGACCCACTCGGTGGCTCGTATTACGTTGAATCACTGACCGATGAAGTTGAGCGTCAAGCTGAAGAAATCTTCGCTCACCTCGAGTCACTCGGCAATGGATCGTTGCTCGAAGGTGTCATTACCGGCATCGAGGAGAACTGGTTCCAGGGTCGTATTTCTGATTCTGCATATGACCTTGAGCGCCGTCTCAACGCTGGCCAGCGCATCACCGTCGGAGTCAACGGCTTCCAAGATGGAAACGAAGAGGATCAGATGCAGCTTCTCCGAATCACAAATGAGGACGAACAACGCCAGCGCAAGCGGCTTGACACCGTGCGTTCAGACCGCAACCAGGATGCTGTAACCGCAGCCCTCAACAAGTTGCGCACCGAGGCCGAAGACCCAGAGGTCAACCTCATGCCGACCCTGATCGAAGCCTCACAGGCATACGCAACGGTCGGCGAAATGATGAGCACCATGGCAGGCGTTTTCGGACGCCACGTCGAAGTTCCGAGCATCTGAGAGGAAGACATATGTCAGGAGAACGAATTCTTGTTGCCAAGGTTGGGCTCGACGGCCACGATCGTGGCGTGAAGGTTGTTGCCCGAATTCTTCGTGATGCCGGGTACGAGGTGATCTACACCGGCCTCTTCCAAACGCCAGAAACTGTCGCTGCTGCAGCAGTCGATGAGGATGCCGATGCGATCGGTCTGTCGATGTTGTCAGGAGCCCACATGACCCTTGCTCCGCTCGTTGTCGAGGCGGTACGGGCTCGTGGTGCGGATATTCCGGTCATCCTCGGCGGAACGGTTCCTGATCACGATCTCGAGGAACTTCGCGAGAAAGGTGTCGCTGCAGTTCTCACCCCAGGAACGACTGCCGAAGACATCATCAAAGAGGTGCAGCAAGTGCTTGACGGGTCGCAGGTCGGCTGAAATGCCACTTGACGCTGACGTTGCGGAACTTGTTCAGGCTCTGGCGGATTCTCAAGCACCAGCGCTATCTGACGGAACCGTCGAGGTCGCTCGATCGAACTACTTCAGCGCTCCAAAGCCACCTCTTGATGATGTGGCCCACATCGAGGACTCGGTAGTAGAGGGTCCGCATGGACCAATTCCAATACGGGTCTACTCCGCTACACCCGACCCCTCAGGTCTTCCCGTCATCGTGATGTTCCACGGTGGTGGATGGGTGTTGTCGAGTGTTGAGGGGCACGATCACGTCGCACGACGATTTGCAACAGTGACAGATGCACTAGTGGTCTCAGTCGATTACCGGCTCGCCCCCGAACACCCCTTCCCTGTACCTCACGATGACTGTTGGGCGGTCACCGAATGGCTCAGCCACAATGCATCGTCAATCGGAGGCGACGCAGAGCGAATCATCGTGCTTGGCGACTCGGCTGGCGCCAATCTTGCAGCGGGTGTTGCATTGCGAGCTCGAGATGAGGGTCTGCGACTTGTTGCACAGGTGTTGTGCTACCCATGCGTCGACACTGAGCAAGAGGGCTACCCCTCAATGTCCGAAAACGCAACCGGCTATTTCCTGACTGCCGCCGACATGCGATGGTTCTGGGGTCATTACCTCGCTAGCGGTGGCGAAGAAAACCCATATGCGGTGCCTGCTCGAGCCGAATCGCTCGAAGGCGTTGCCCCAAGTCTCACCATCACCGCCGAGTTCGACCCACTTCGGGACGAAGGCGCTCGTTATGCCTCACGGCTAGCTAATGCAGGAACGTCTGCCGAATACCTCGCCGTTCCAGGCGTCGTCCATGGTTTCGTCGGACGCTGGCACACCATGTCGCGGGCGGTCAGCATCCACCACCACATTGGCGAATACTGCCGCACCATGTTTGGATGACGACACCAGGTTTACGTCGACAGTTGACTCCCGCCGACGCCGTTGTTGTTGGCGTCGGATCGATGGTCGGCGCAGGAGTGTTTACAGTCTGGGCTCCTGCGGCCGCTGCAGCTGGCTCGTGGATGATCCTCGGACTGCTGATTGCGGGGGTTATTGCACTCTGTAATGCGACATCATCGGCGCAGCTTGCAGCCCACCACCCAGAAAGTGGCGGCACCTATGTGTACGGACGAGAACGACTTTCACCGTTCTGGGGCCATGTCGCAGGATGGGGGTTCATCGTCGGAAAGACTGCGAGTTGTGCGGCAATGGCTCTCACCGCCGGAAACTACCTCTGGCCTCAACGCTCACATGCGATCGCCACCGCCGTCGTCGTGCTCATTGCAGTCATCAATCTTGGTGGACTGTCGAGAACGGCGCTCGTCACACGCATCGTGCTTGCCATGACGGCCGTAACCCTCATCGTCGTCATCGCAAGCTCAACTGTGCGTGAACCTTCGGTTCAGCAGGCGAACATGTCACTGGACATCAATGCATATGGGATTCTGCAGGCTGCGGGTCTGATGTTCTTCGCATTTGCCGGGTACGCACGAATTGCGACATTTGGGGAAGAGGTCATTGAGCCCGAACGAACAATCCCGTGGGCGATCCCGAGAGCACTTGGGGCCGTGCTCGCGCTCTATCTCGCCATCGCCCTCGTCGTGCTGATCTCTGCGCCGCCTTCAGTGACTTCTGGGCTTGTTGCTCCACTGAGCTTCATAGTCGAGTCGAGCGCTCTTGCAGGTGTGTCGTGGCTTGTCGCAATTGGAGCAGGAATTGCATGTTTTGGAGTACTGCTCAATCTCATTCCCGGGGTTGCCCGAACCACGTTGGCTCTCGCTCGACGCCACGAACTCCCGGCCTGGTTCTCAGTGGTATCGGAACAGCGTGGCCTGCCGATCAGAGCCGAACTCACTGTTGTCGTTGTGGTCATCGCCCTCATTCACACAGTGACACTCACCTCTGCACTATCGCTGTCTGGCGTGGCAGTGCTCACCTACTACGCGATCACCAATGCTTCTGCGTTACGGCTTACGGCCTCAGAACGACTCTGGCCAAGATGGATCGCATGGCTGGGTCTCGTTGGCTGCGTTGTACTCGCTCTCGCCCTTCCGTGGCGGGTTCTCTTATCCGGATCGGCCGTTCTCGTCATCGGCATTGCAGCCCGCAGCGTTGCAGTCCGCCGAATCACATCAACGTGACGACGACCATCTAGGGCTCGACGATCGGGAACCCAGAGAAGAATGAGTCAAGGTTTCCGAATGCGAACTCGAATGCAGATGTATCGCCATTGGATTCACTAACTGCGAGCACGTCGGCAACCGTCATCTCGTTTGCAGCGAGCCCGACAAGGTGGTCGAACTCCATCGCAAGAGCAAGATCGGGATTGCCTCGTAGTCCGCTGATTGACGACATTGCACGGTTCGAGATTTCGATAGTCCACTCTCCATCACGTTCGCGATCAGTCAGCGTGATGTGCAGCACGACATTGCGTCCTCCTGCGAGATCGGAAGGCAACCGAACTGCGAGCGTGTCAAAGAGTTGACCTACCGTCATCGCATCAAGGAATCCTCTGCGCATTGCCTCTCTTCGCGGCGGGGTGCCATTTCGCAGTTCTTGAGCACCGGTCAAATATGCATTTCTGAATGTCGCAGATTCGCTTTGGTAACCGAGTTGCTCCATTGCGTCGGCTTGAAGTTCACGACCGGCAATGTGGTCGGGTTGAGCAAAGACGAGGTGATTCAGCAACTCAACCACCCAGCGATATTCACCTTCGTCAAATGATTGCTGCGCGGCGGAGACCATCGCGTCTGCGCCTCCCGCGAGAGCGACATACCGCTGACCAACCTCAGCTGGCGGCAACTTCCAGAGGTTCGACGGGTTTCCGTCGTACCACGAGAGATATCGCTGGTAGACCGCCTTGACATTGTGGATGAGATGTCCGTAGTACCCGGTCGTGTGTCCTTGCGAGGCAAACTCGTTCGGAAGTTCGAGTTCTTCAGCGATCTCGGGAGCGGTATACCCGTGATTGGCAAGCCTCATCGTCTGGTCATGAATCCAGCGATACATATCTCGCTGTCGGCGAAGGTAGTCAGTGATATCGGCGTTACCCCATCGCGGCCAATGGTGAGAGGCGAAGAACACTTCTGTGTCAGCTGCGAACAGACTGATCGCCTCGTCGATGTATTTCGACCAGGCAAGTGAATCTCTCACCAGCGCACCTCGAATCGGCACGAGGTTGTGCATCGTGTGTGTGCAGTTTTCGGCCATACATAACCAGCCGAACTCAGGGAAGAAGAAATTCATTTCTGCTGGTGCTTCGGCTTCTGGCGTTAACTGGAACACCACTCGAACTCCATCGATGGTGAGTTCCTCACCCGTGTAGGTGATGTCTTCCGTTGGTGCAATCAGGCTCGGTGCGGCAATGGCAAGCCCTTTACCGAGCCCGCAATCAACATGACCCGTTGGACCCGGTGGCAGCAACGGGCCGAACTGATATGCCGCGCGTCGTGCCATTGCGAACCCTGCAATGACGTTCTCGGCAATTGCCTCATGGAGAAATCCCTCTGGAGCAATGATGCGACATTTGCCGGCATCGACCTCTTCTTGGGAGGTCACTCCGAGAATGCCGCCGAAATGATCGGTGTGCGAGTGGGTATAGATGACAGCAACAACTGGTCGCTCACCGAGGTGCTCATTTGCGAGTTCAAGGGCTGCACGAGCAGCCGGCTCCACGGTCAGTGGGTCGATAATGATCCATCCCGTCGCACCCTCGATGAAGGTGATATTCGATATGTCGTAACCGCGAACCTGCCATACCTTGTCGGCCACGCTGAATAGCCCGTGTTCAGCGTTGAGTTGCGCTTGTCGCCACAAACTTGGATGAACGGTGTCAGGCTGATCGGCATCGATCACGTAGTCGTGTCGACTTGAATCCCACGCGACGCCGAGGGGGCCTTCAAGTACACCGGTCGGATGCTGGGCGATACGACCGCGTCGTGCTCGGTCAAAGTCGTGGACATCCATCCCGAGGTCTCGAGGGGCATTGGCTCGTTGCGTGTGAGCCGAAGCTGGTTTGGGTGATGTCATGATGACTCCTCTAATGAGGCTCGAATCTGAGCTTTCTGAACTTTGCCAAGAGCATTCCGCGGAAGACTTTCGACGATGTGAACATTTCTTGGTCGCTTGTGGATCGACAATTGCGCTGCAACATGAGCAATGACGTCATCGGCATTGACCGACATGCCATCTGACGCAACGATCACCGCTTCGATACGTTGACCCAAGTCATCATCGGCAACCCCAACAACTGCGACCTCGGCAACACCGGGAAGTTCTGCGATCGATGCCTCAACTTCACCGGCACCAACTTTGTACCCGCCCGACTTGATGATGTCGACCGAGGTTCTCCCAACAATGCGGTGCATGCCGTCTTCGCCGATCACCGCGGAATCGCCGGTCACAAACCACCCGTCGTCGGTGGTCGCTTCAGCGGTCGCATCTGGTCGATTGAGGTAGCCGGCCCCGACGGTTAAGCCTCGCACTTCAAGCGTCCCAATCGAAGTTCCGTCATGTGCGAGCAACTCGCCGTCATCACCTCTAATTCTCGTCTCAACGCCATTGAGCGGAAGTCCGACGTGTCCTGGACGGCGATCGCCATCGAATCGGGTCGAGATGGTGATCATGGTTTCGGTCATGCCATAACGCTCGAGCGGGGTTACCCCCGTGAGTTGCTGAAGTTCTTCAAATACCGCCACCGGCAGTGCTGCGCTTCCAGACACGATCGCTCGGGCTCCCTTTAGCGCCCGAGCCGACGAAGAATCCGCAACCATCCGCGACCACACTGTTGGGACACCGAAAAACATTGTCGCCTGGTCAGCCATCTTTGATGCGTACGACTCTGGGGTGGGACGAACTGTGTGGGATACCCGGTTACCCCGTCGAAGGGATCCGAGCATCCCGAGGACAAGTCCGTGAACGTGGAATAACGGAAGGCCATGAACGAGATGATCGTCCTCAGTCCACTGCCACGCATCGGCGAGCCCGTCGAGACAGGCCGCAATCGGATCTGCCGGCATCAGCACTCCCTTTGGTGCCCCGGTCGTCCCCGAGGTGTACATGATGAGCGCTGCGGCGTTGAGGTCGCTGCTGTCGCCTGCCGACAACGATCCGCCAGCACCACCGAGTGGAACGACCGGGAGGGCGACGTCTTCCCAGGAATGGTCACCGAGCATCGCTACGGCGCCAGAGTCGTTGAGAATGTGATCTCGCTCTGCGCGCCCTGAATCATGAGCGATCGGAACAATTGCGACCCCAGCGCGAAGCGCGGAAACGATGCTCAGCACCGTCGATAGCGATGGTGTCGCGCAGACCGCAACCGCACGTGCACCCCGGATTCGTCCCGCAGTCGCCTCAGCCATCTGCAGCAGTTCTTCTGCTGAGAGAGCTTCGTCGCCGACCGAAACAAAGTTGTCGCCACCGGCGCTGCCTGCACGACGAACCAAGCCCTCAAGTAATTCCATCGGAACATTCTGGCATTGCGAGATACCGGGCACGAATCCCCACCGGAGTTCGGATTATTGACAATATAGAGATTTCTTTATATCTTTATATCTATGTCTGAAACCGGGAGTGCTCACACAGAGACCCAACTCCCCTTAGATCTCACCGTTGAGGTCCTCAAAGCGATCGGCGAGCCCAGCCGGTTGCGAATCATCGCAGTCCTGCGACACGGAGAATGCTCGGTTTCAGACCTCTGTGAAATTCTTGGGCAATCACAACCACGAATCTCCCGGCATCTTCGGCTACTCGTCGAAGCTGGAGTCTGCACCCGCCATCGCGAGGGATCGTTCGTCTTCTTCGGGCTGCAACGACGAGCAACAGACGAAGAGAGCTACGCCGAACTCACCCAAGCAATACTCAGCTCTCTTGACGTCTCTGACCCCCAACTCGCCTCAGACCAAGAACGCCTCCGAGAGGTTCGCAAACGCCGAGCAACCACCGCTCAGGAGCACTTTGCCTCGGTTGCAGATGCGTGGGACAGGGAAAGCTCACATCACGTTGCCCAAGGCATTGTCGAGACCGCTCTCCTCTCAGTCCTCGATACATGTATGGGCACGTCAAATCTGGGGAACATCATCGATATCGGCACTGGAACAGGCCGAATGATCGAACTCCTCGCCGATCGAAGCGATCGGATCGTCGGGCTCGACACCAACGCTGCAATGCTGCGAGTTGCACGTGCCACTCTCGATTCAGCCGGCATTCATCGCGCTGAACTTCGGCACGCTGACTTGTTTGCCCCACCAGTACAGCCCGAACAATTTGATCTCGTCATCGTCCACCAGGTGCTGCACTACCTCGACGACCCCGACCGAGCAATCCATGCCATCTCGCGTCTCGCAACAACCGGTGGCTCCATTGCGATCATCGATCTCATGACTCACGACAACGAAACCCTCCGATCAGAACACGCCCATCGACGACTTGGCTTCGACGACCAACAGATTGCCAATTGGTGCCTCGCAGCCGGCCTCGACATCACTCACCATCACGTTGCAAGCGAGATAACCAGTGGGCGACTCGACGTCGGCATCTGGCTCGCTCAGAAAGGAACCGGATCATGAAATTCTCATATGAGGTATTTCCTGCAAAGACGACAAAAGGACATGCATCGCTGCAACACTCGATGAATGCGTTGCGGGCGATTGACCCAACGTTGATTTCAGTCACCTATGGAGCAGGAGGAGGAGAGCGAGAGCGCTCATTCGCCTCAGTTGAACTCGCCAACGAGCACGCAGGCTGCCCCGTTGCTGCACACCTCACCTGCGTCGGTATGACCATCGAAGAGGTCAATGCGGTCATCGATCACTACCTCGACCTCGGCATCACACATATCGTTGCCCTTCGCGGAGATCCACCAGAGGGCATCGACGCTCCGTATCACCCGCATTCCGATGGATTTCAACGCACAGAAGACCTCGTCGGGGCGATTATTTCCCGCGGTGAACAACGCGGCGTTCAACTCACGGTCTCAGTCTCGGCATATCCCGAAAAGCACCCTCAATCTCCATCGCTCATCCATGATGTGGAGGTCTTGGCAGCGAAAGTCGCTGCAGGTGCAAGCCGCGCGATGACCCAGATGTTCTTTGACAACACGGCATTTCTTTCACTACGAGAACGAATTGCGGCCCACAACATTCCAGTTGACCTCATTCCGGGGATCATGCCGATTCACTCCTTTGAACGAACACTCGCATTCGCCCAACGATGCGGGGCCTCGATTCCGCCAGCGCTGATTGAACATTTCGCTGGAACCGAGGGCGACCTCACAGCAGAGCGTGAACAGTCGATTTCGTGGACCCAGCAACAGATCGAACACCTCCACTCTCACGGCGTAGAAGAGTTCCACCTCTACAGCCTGAATTCCTCAGAGTTGTTGTGCAACGTTGTTGAAACTCTCCGAGGGGCGAACCATGGCTGATACTCGTCAACGATTCACCGCCGCTCTTGCCGAACGCATTCTCATTATCGACGGTGCAATGGGCACCGAAATTCAACGCCGCGAGCTTTCATCAGCAGACTTTCACGGCGATCGTTTCTCTGGACACCGAGTAGACCTCACCGGTAATAACGACATTCTTTCCATCACTCGGCCCGACATCATCGCCGATATTCACCGCACGTATATTGCGGCCGGGGCGAACATCGTCTGCACGAATACGTTCAACTCAACATCTATCGCTCAGGCCGATTACGCCACAGAAGCGATCGTGAGAGAGCTCAATTTGAGCGCCGCACGACTCGCTCGATCTGCCGTCGACGAATGCTCTGACGATCGAACCCTCTTTGTCGCAGGAGCAGTGGGTCCAACGAACCAGACACTTTCAATGTCACCACGAGTCGAAGACCCGGGCTACCGAGCTCTCACTTTCGCCGAGATGGTCAGTGCATACGACGAGCAGATTTCGGCCCTTGTCGATGGCGGCGTTGACCTCATTCTCCTCGAGACCGTGTTCGACACCCTCAATGCGAAAGCGGCAATCGTTGCCATTAAACGAATTGAACGAGCACGCTCAATCGATCTGCCGATCATGATTTCTGGAACGGTGAGCGATCGATCAGGGCGAACACTCTCAGGCCAGACGATGAGCGCATTCTGGGCATCGGTTCGCCACAGCAATCCCGTCTCAGTTGGCGTGAACTGCGCATTCGGTGGGCACGAGATGCGTCCGTTCGTCGCAGAACTCTCCGCGCTTGCGGACATCGCTGTTTCGGCATATCCGAACGCAGGCCTCCCTAACGCCCTCGGCTGTTACGACGAATCGCCTGCTGATACCGCTCAGATCGTCGGCGAATATGCGGCGTCAGGTCTCGTCAACGTTGTCGGTGGATGTTGTGGAACGACACCGGAGCACATTGCCGAAATTGCTGCTGCAGTTGCTTCACATCGGCCACGAGTTCCATCGCCTCGCCCACAACACCTCGAACTCGCCGGCCTCGAACGCTTCGAACTCACCGCCGACATCCCGTTTGTCAACATCGGCGAGCGCACAAACGTGTTCGGCTCGCGCAAGTTCCTCCGACTCATCAAAGAAGGCAACTATGAAGAGGCCCTCGACATCGCCAGAGGCCAGGTAGACGCGGGCGCTCAAGCGATCGATATCAACATGGATGAGGGCCTTCTCGACGCCGCCCATGAAATGACCACCTTCTTGCGTCTGTTGACGGCCGAACCAGATATCGCCCGTGTGCCAGTGGTCGTCGACTCATCACGCTTCGACGTCATCGAGAAGGCACTCGGCTGCCTACAGGGCAAGTCGGTTGTGAATTCAATTTCTCTGAAAGAAGGAGAAGCAGAATTCATTCGACAGGCCCAGATCTGCCGTGATTACGGCGCTGCGGTGATCGTCATGGCCTTCGACGAACAGGGGCAGGCCGACACGCTTGCTCGCAGGATCGATATCTGTTCGCGTGCATACGAGATTCTTACCGGCACGGTCGGAATGCCCCCAGAAGACATCATCTTCGACCCGAATATCTTCGCCCTCGCCACCGGAATCGAGGAGCACAACACCTTCGGGGTCGACTTCATCGAGGCCACGAAAGAACTCAAGCGCCGTTTTCCTGCAACCAACATCTCAGGTGGCGTCTCAAACCTCTCGTTTTCGTTCCGAGGAAACGACACGGTGAGAGAAGCGATGCACTCGGTCTTCCTCCTCAACGCAATCGAAGCCGGTATGCGCATCGGCATCGTGAATCCAGCCCAATTGGCGATCCACGACGAGCTCGATCCTGAGCTACGTGACCTCTGCACTGACGTGGTCCTCAACACCGGGTCAGATGCAACTGACCGACTTCTCGAAGCAGCCTCGCGATTCTCGGGAACAAGTGATATAGCGTCAATCCGCTCTGATTCTCAATGGCGTTCACTGCCAGTCGATGAGCGCATTAGCCATTCTCTCGTAGCCGGCACAACAGAATTCATTGAAGCCGATGTTGAAGAAGCGAGGGCCGAACTGGGTGCCGCAGTCGATGTCATCGAAGGGCCACTCATGGCTGGCATGAATCGGGTCGGCGAACTATTCGGCGCCGGCCGAATGTTTCTGCCTCAGGTCGTGAAATCAGCCCGAGTTATGAAACAGGCGGTGAACTATCTCACCCCGTTTATCGAGGCTGAACGCGCTTCAAATCCGGATGGAAGCGCGCCGACATCCGCTGGAACGGTGTTGCTCGCGACCGTTGCGGGAGACGTTCATGACATCGGCAAAAACATCGTCGGAGTTGTGCTTGGATGCGCTGACTACACGGTGATTGATCTCGGTGTGATGGTTCCGACTCAGCAGATTTGTGATGCTGCCATCGAACACAACGTTGACATCATCGGCCTCTCCGGATTGATCACACCGTCGCTCGATCACATGGTGACTGTTGCAAGCGAATTAGACCGCAATGGCATCACCACACCGCTGCTCATCGGCGGCGCCACCACGAGCAGGCTGCACACAGCGTTACGCATCACACCATCTCGGCAGAACGGTCCGGTTGTTCATGTTGCGGATGCAAGCCGCGCCTCCGGAGTGATCTCTCAGTTGCTATCCCCAGAAAAGCGCGGATCATTCCTCAGTGACATCGAGGCCGAATACGAGCGCGTCACCGAGAACTATTACCTGGCAGAGCAACGCCGAGAGCGCCCAGACATCGCTACGTCAAGGGAAGAACGAGCGCAACTCGAATTCTCACCTGCAACTGTTCAGACGCCGTCATTTACCGGTACGAAGAGGGTCTCACTTGACGTTGCGACACTTCGCCCGCTCATCGATTGGTCACCGTTCTTCTCAACGTGGGGACTTCGAGGTGGCTATCCGGCGGTACTCCAGGACGAAGAAACCGCAAACGCGGCCAACGATCTCTTCAATGATGCACAAGACATGCTCGACGTCATCATCGCCGAAGATTGGCTCTCGCCTGTTGGAGTGGTCGGATTCTGGCGAGCCGAGGCAGATGGAGATGACATTGCGGTACTCAACGACGATGGATCGCGACGAACAACATTGCACGGGCTGCGCCAGCAGCGAGCAGCATCGGGTGTGCGAGATCGGTCAAGCCTCTGCCTTTCCGACTTCATCGCTCCTGCCGGGAATAGCGAACGTGATCACATCGGTGCTTTCGCCGTCACCGTTGGAGAAGGCGAGTATGAGCGCGCCAATGCCTTCGAGTCTGCGGGAGATGACTATTCATCGATCATGCTGAAAGCCCTCGCTGACCGCCTCGCTGAAGCAGCGGCGGAGTACCTGCATTGGCTGGTCCGAACCGAGTACTGGGGGTACTCCCCCGATGAACCATGCGATCCTGCGGCGCTCATTTCTGAACAATTCAGGGGAATACGACCTGCCCCGGGCTACCCGGCGCAACCTGATCATTCTGAGAAGGCCACAATTTTCGAATTACTCAACGCAGAGAACGAAATCAGTCTTCGGCTCACCGAATCTTGGGCGATGTATCCAGGTTCATCAGTAAGCGGGTTGTACTTCGCTCATCCTGAGGCCAAATATTTTGGAGTCGGACGAGTCACCCCTGACCAGGTTGGTGATTATGCCGAGCGCAAGAGCCTCACCCTCGAGCAAGCCGAGCAACTCCTGGCCCCAATACTTGCCTACGATCCAGAGCGAAGCTACTCCTGATACTCGTGCTCTGCAGCCGGGTACTCGCCGTTGGCAACATCGGCACAGAACTGCTCTGCAGCGTCACGAAGAATTCCGGCAAGGTTGGCGTACTGCTTCACAAAACGTGGAATACGACCGGTTGTCAACCCAGCCCAGTCTGTCCACACGAGGAGTTGACCGTCACAGTGAGGGCCTGCACCGACACTGATAGTCGGAATCGACAGTGCCTCGGTTACACGTTGGGCAACTGCTGACGGCACCATCTCGAGCACTACAGCAAATGCGCCGGCTGCTTCGACCGCTTTCGCATCGGCGAGTAACTGCTCTGCTCCATCACCGCGGCCTTGAATGAGATGACCACCCAGGCCGTGCTCGCTCTGTGGGGTGAAACCGATGTGTGCCATCACCGGAATTCCAGCTGTCACGATCTTGCTGATCTGTTCAGCTGAACGAACCCCACCTTCAAGCTTTACTGCATGGGCTTCGGTTTCTTTCATGAAACGAATTGCTGTTCGGAGCGCCTCATCAGGACCAAGTTCGTACGACCCGAATGGGAGATCTGCAATCACCAGCGCGCGCTTTGCTGCCCGAGCCACTGCTCGAGTCAACGGAATCAGCGCATCGACAGTGACCGGAATAGTCGTGTCATAGCCGAAAACCGTATTTCCTGCGGAGTCACCAACCAGCAGGAAATCGATACCTGATTCGTCGAAAATCTGGGCGGTGAGAACGTCATAACTCGTGAGCCCAGTGATCCGGATACCTTGTTCTTTTGCTCGGCCAAAATGGCGGATGCGGACACGCTTTGGGGCGTCTGGATTCTCGACACCGCCGTAAGGGCGTTCAACTTCGTCGTTGGAGTCGTTTTCGGTCACGGCGACACGCTATCCCTCCACCGCAGACTCATACCACGAGCCTGCGACAGAACATCATTGCGACAAAGGTCACAAGGCGCGAAGATGGAGTATGGAACTTCTACCAAATCAACTGCCGTGGTGGATCGCTGGTCCACTGCTCGGCCTACTCGTTGTTGGCCTATTCGCAGTCTCCAACCAACCGCTCGGCGCCTCCGGTGCCTACGTCCAGACCATCAAGACTGTTCGGCGAGACTCCGATTCGGTGAGCTGGCGAGTGTTCTACTTCGTCGGCATCTTTATCGGCGGCGGAATCGCAACCATTCTCGGCCCTGGCATCGAGTTCCGGCGTGGCTACACAGCATTGCATGCTGCTGGCTGGTCAGAGCCAGCCATCATGGTCGTTGTGCTCCTTGGAGCAATCGTGATGGGGTATGGAGCCCGTGTTGCAGGAGGATGCACCTCAGGTCACGGAATCTGCGGAACGGCGCAACGTTCCCCAGCGAGTTGGGCCTCTACTGCCACCTTCATGGCAACAGCGGTTGCTGTCACCTTCTTGCTGACATCATTCACCGCTCTCGGTGACATCACCCCGGCGGTTGGAAAATGAAGCGCTCGATGAACCTCGTCGGCCTCGTCTTCGGAGCGATGTTCGGCTTCGTGCTCGCAGCTGGACGCTTGCACGACTACGACACCATTCACGCCACCCTCCGGCTCGAAAGCTTCTATGTTTTCGGCCTCATGGGTCTCGCCATTGGCATCTCAGCCCCACTGCTCTGGTTTCTTGAGAAGCGACAACTCGCCACTCCATACGGCGGCGTCCTCTCACTCGCCCGTTCGAAGATTGAACGTCACCACATTTATGGCGGGGCCCTCTTTGGTGCCGGCTGGTCGATCGCTGGAACATGCCCCGCTCCTGCTCTTGCCATGCTCGCCTCGGGGGCAAGCTACGGAGGCATTGCTGTTATCGGGCTCTTCATCGGCTTACTCGCTCGGGACCAACAGCTTGAGCGCTCTAACCGGCTTATTGCTGAAGGCGACGGCGAACGCAGCACTCTTCCTATGACGAAAACGCTGGGGGCCCGTTAACTGACCGACACGCTGCGCCAGGCCAAAGGAAATCTTGCTTAGGCGTGGCCGGTAACCGCAGTCGAAGGATCGTTGACTTCAACAACCTCGTTCGGGGTCGCAGACCGTTGACTGCCACTCAACACAAAGGCTGCAATAGCGAGCACGACCATCACCACAGAACAGACGGCGTACGCAGCGAATCGACCGTAGGCCTCATAAAGGAATCCAGCGACGACTGCGATCGTTCCTGCGGACAGGGTTTGCACCCCTCCGAGAAGTCCTTGGCCGCCGGCATGTCGATCCTCAGGGGTCACCATTCCAACGGCCACTGCAGAACTTGAAACTGTCAACGAATCGGTAAACCCATGCACAATTCCGATTCCCAGCATCACCAATGCCGACGGAATCAGGCCATACATGAGCATGTACACCGCTCCGAGCATCAAGCCTGCCGGGCCGACCTTGAACGGCCCTATTCGCTGCGCAAGGCGACCTCCCCGCTCAGCGAGGAAGATCATCGGCAAGACAAACAAGGTGATCCCAACATTGGCGATCCATTCCGATGCATCTAGGTCGTCCAACATGACAACCCACAGCGCATCGAACGTGCCAATCATGACGAAGACTGCGACACCCATACAGACCGCAGCGGCGTATGGACGAATCTTCAAGAGATCAAACGCCAACTTGCTCGATTCCGCCTCAGCGCGTTCCTTCACGTTGATTCTCGCAATGATGAAAATGCTGCACAGCGACGCAACGGCGATCATCAAAAACGGTGCCGGAAGACCAATTGGTCCGACAACGAGCGCTGAGAGCAACGGGCCGACCGCAAACCCGGCGACATCGGCTGCGAGCAACAGCCCCAAGTTGTCTCCAAGCCGTTCGGGGTCTCCGAGAATGACGATTCTTCGAATCGCTGGAAATGCAACCCCCAGCCCAATTCCCATCACAAACCGACCGATGAGCAATACAAGAGTGGTCTCGCCAAAGGCCAACATCACGAGCCCGCCAAAGTTGAGTAGCAGGCCGACCACAACAATTCGCTGGGCATACCCACGGTCAGCGAGAGGGGCAAGAAATATCTGCGCGAGAAACGAAGAGAGAAATCCAATTCCGACAATCATTCCGAGCCGACTTTCGGTGATGCCAAAACGATCACGAAAATCATCGAGAACGGTGAACATCACTCCATAGCCCGCAGCCATCACCCCCGTGATGACACCGAGGCTCAAGACCGTTCGGCGAGACATTGGGCCATCTACTGATGTCATCTGCACGGTGCGAGACTAATCGGCGTTCTCACTCGAACCGAGAGGCAAGTCACACAGCCCTCAAGGCGTTCAAACTCAGAGATATCAACACACTCTGTCGCAGTTCCTCGTTCGCGCAACATCGCAGCGGTCAGCGGGGAGCTTGTCGACATCAGCACTGTCTCATCGTCAAGTAACACCACATGACCACCATGTTCTTCTGGAACCGCCATAAACGACTCAAACTGTGACTGATCATCAACGATCGGCGGGTAACCAATCACGGTTCCGTCATGCAGCGCTGTCACCGCCGACTTCAGATGCAGCACTTTCGAGACCGGAACCGGTCGCACCACCCAACCACGCGATGCGATGATCGCCTCAAGAGCAGCCACGCCATCGAGATCAGTTCGCCCTCCGACGCCGACATAGGCGACGGTTCCAATTTTCAACACGTCTCCCCCATCGAGATGACCTGACGGCATCTTCTCGACTGTGAGACCGTTGATCGAGAGCACCTCGGCGAGGCCGGCTGTCTCCCCGCGTCGCTCCGGTGCACCAGGCCTAGTTATGACGCCAAGATCACCGAACATCACGACAGCATCTTCGAGAAAGACACCATCGGGGTGTTCATCTGCCGGCGGAACCTCCTGCACGTTCCAGCCAAAACGGGTAAGGGCCTCGCAGTAGTTCTCCCATTGCTCCATCGCCCGACCCACGTCAATCGGAGTGCGTTGAATATGAGTAACCAAGCCATCACCGAGATTCGGACTTGGCCGACGAACATACGCCACGTGCTTCACAGGACCAGTGTGTCACCGCGACACAGCAAACAGACGCCTCCGCAGTGGCACTTACGAGGACTAGTGTTCTCGACGTGGCGAACTTTGTGCGGTCAAACCTCATCGTCGCCTCAGGAACCGCATTCTCTCGTGCCACAGGTCTCCTTCGGGTCATCGTTCTCGCCTATGTCATCGGGCAAAACGCGCTATCTGACGCATACAAGCTCGCGAATGAAACCCCGAACATTGTGTACGACCTCATCATCGGTGGCGTACTCTCCGCAACCCTCGTTCCGGTCTTCACCTCGCTTCTTGCACGAGGGCCTCGGACTGACGAGGATGAACGAGGGTTCCATGCCGTCATTAGTGCTGCGCTCATTGCCTCAGCCGCTCTTGCGGCAATCGCAGTTGCGCTCGCTCCCGTCATTTTCAGGTTGTACTCACTCAACACATCGTCTGATATCGATGCCGAAACATTTCGAACTGTCGGAACCATGCTCACTCGACTGTTCGTCATTCAGGTGCTGTTCTACGGAATCACCGGCGTGATGACCGCGGTACTTCACGCATCGCGTCGCTTTCTCGCAGCTGCATGGGCTCCGGTTGCGTCGAACATCATCATCATCGGAACACTCCTCACCCTTCCCGGTGCTGGTTCAACAACCTGGGAACTCGCTGATGTAACGACCAGCTCACGCCTCTATCTCACTCTTGCTCTCGGCGCCACCGGCGGAATTGCACTCATGACAGTGATTACGACGGCAGCCGCACTTCGCGGGCCAACACCGATTCGGTGGCGTGTCGACATTCGACACCCAGCCGTACGAAGAGTTGCGAAGATGAGCGGCTGGACACTTGGTTTTGTCATTGCGAATCAAGTTGCGCTTATTGTCATCCGCAATCTCGCCGACCCTGGGTCGTCGCTTGCTTCGGCCTACTTTGATGCATTCATCTTCTTTGTGTTGCCACATGGCTTGCTCGCGGTTTCGATTGCGACGACTCTGCAACCTGAACTCGCACACGCAGTAACGCAGGACCAACCAGAACGCTTTACCAGTCTTTTTTCTGGTGGCATACGAGCGATTGTTGCATTGACTGCACCCGCGTCAGCCGGACTCATCGTCGTCGGCCCAATAGCAATTACCAGTCTTATGCAGCGTGGCCAGTTCGATGCCGTTTCAGCGACAAACACGGGCAACGCGCTCGTCGGGCTGGCTATTGGACTCTCTGGATTTTCCGTCTATTTGTTCGCCTTGCGCGGCTTCTACGCCCATGGTGACACCAAGACACCATTCATGCTGAACGTGTTCGAGAATGCACTCAACGTCATCTTTGCCATTGTCTTCGTTGGGCCACTCGGGGTGTTCGGGCTCGGACTCTCCCTCGGGGTCGCGTATCTCATCTCGGCTGTGATCAGTATTTGGGTGCTTCGTCGACGCTATTCACAGGATCTCAGTATTTCTGCCCTCAGTCGTGAAGCATTTTCCATTGGACTTTCTGCCGCAGTTGCAGGTTTTTGCGTGTGGGGGCTCATGTCTGCCATTGATGCACAGTTATGGAGTGGGATTACAGGAATACTCGGTTCAGTCGCAATGTCAGCAGTACTGCTCGCAATCTACGTGGGTTGCACCCTGATCTGTCGGGTCGACCTTCGCAGCCTGCGAACGCTGACTCACTAGTTCATTCAGGAAGAACGACGAGATCATCACGATGAACAACCTCGTGGTGCATACCTTGTGGAAGCGCGGACGTCTGCTTCCCCACAACATCAAGCAGTTCAGCAGCTGATAATGCCGACATTCCCCGCGCGAAAACTAAACCGTCAGCGCCGACAATTTCGACCGTTGCTCCTGCGACAAATGCTCCCTCCACCGCTGTCACCCCAGCAGGAAGAAGGCTCGTGTTCTTAGTGGTCAACGCTGTCCGCGCCCCATCATCAACGACAATGCGACCAGCCGTTTCAGCGGCGAATGCGATCCACAACTTACGTGCGGTCAGCGTCCGATGGTGCGCTTCAAACGTCGTACCGATCCGTTCGCCGCTCACAATTGCTGACACAGCACCTCGCTGATGAGCATTTGCAATGACAGTTCTCACACCTGACCACGAGGCAATACGGGCGGCAACCAATTTCGACGCCATCCCGCCGGACCCAACTGCACTTTTCGACGTTGAGGCCTGGATAGACAGCAGCGGATCATCGGCTGACACGGACTCAACAAGCGTCGCGTCACTCGACACCCGGGGATCAGATGTGTACAGCCCGTCAAGATCGGTCAACAGAACAAGAAGGTCGGCGTTGAGGCTGTGCGCAATAAGCGCTGCGATCCGATCGTTATCGCCGTATCGCAGCTCACTACTTGCAATTGCATCGTTCTCGTTGACCACCGGCACACAGCGCAGTGCCAGCAACCGTTCAAGAGTTTTTCGAGCATGTAGATACTGACCGCGATGAACAAAATCGAGGGGGTCGAGAAGCACTTGGGCCCCGACAAGCCCATGGGACGCTAACTCATCGTCATACACGCCCATGAGACGGCTCTGACCAACCGCTGACACCGCTTGCAATGTCTCGAGGTCGGTGGGGCGAGCCTCAAGCCCAACGGCACCGACTCCAGCCGCTACTGCTCCAGATGAAACAACGATCGGCTGGTGGCCCTGGGCAACTACGTCTGCGACATCATCACAAAGTTGCGAAATCGCGTTGTGATCAATGCGACCATCGGCACGCGTCAGTGACGACGATCCGATTTTGACAACAACTTTCATGCCCCTACAACTATCTGATCAACCGACGTTGACACACTCACACGTCTGCCTGATATTCAAAACTGAACTCACCGATCCAGACAATGTCGCCATCGGCAACCCCCGCACGTGAAAGCATCTTGGAAATTCCGAGGCGTTCGAGGCGTGAATCAATCCACTCCAATGCCTCAGGGGTTGTCACATCGTTGAGCGCAACGACACGCTCAACTTCTCGACCCACAAGCCTGAACTCATTGTCAGCGAGACGCTCAACAATTGCTCCGGTCACCTCAGGCCTCAGCACCACAACGCCATCGTGGTCGGGCTCTACCGAACGCGACTCGTGGACGACCGATGCCATCTGCCCAACAAGGTCTCGAACACCCGATTGAGTGATCGACGAAATCACCAATCGGTCGCCAAACTCCTCAACCACCTCGGCAGGCACCATGTCAGCCTTCGTCCCGGCCACAATCCGAGGACGTTCAAGCAAATCAGGGCGATATTGGCCAAGTTCGTGCAGCAAGGTCTCCTCTTGCTGCTGAGGGCTCATCCCATCAGCAGGCGCAAGATCGATAAGCAGACAGAGCACTCGGGCTCGTTCCACATGCCTCAAAAAGCGATGGCCAAGACCCCGACCTTCACTCGCTCCCTCGATCAACCCCGGAATATCTGCAACCACAAAACCGGTGTCGTCATCGAATGCAACGACACCAAGGTTCGGTTCCAAGGTCGTGAAGGGGTAGTTCGCAATCTTGGGTTTCGCGGCTGAAATAACACTAATCAGCGTGCTCTTTCCTGCGTTTGGGAATCCGACGAGAGCCACATCAGCCATGAGTTGCAATTCGAGTTTCAACCAGCGTTCTTCGCCGTGTTCCCCCTGTTCCGCGAATGTTGGCGCGCGGCGCTTATTCGAGAGAAAACGGGCATTTCCTCTGCCGCCTCGACCTCCCGATGCCCCCAGCCAGCGATCGCCATGGCGGAAAAGTTCTGCAAGCACCTCACCGGTGTAGAGGTCTTTCACAACCGTTCCCTCAGGGACTCGCACCTCCATCGTGGTGCCACGCTTTCCGTGGAGATCTTTACCTTTGCCATGAACGCCGTTGGTGGCCCGCCGGTGCGGATGGTCACGAAATGGAAGAAGCGAAGCGACGTTGTGGTCAGCAATCAGCCAGACATCCCCACCATTGCCGCCGTCGCCACCATTCGGACCTCCGTCGACGACGGGACCTTCACGCCGGAATGACACACACCCAGCACCTCCATCACCCCCTCGAATATTGAGTTGGCACTCATCAACAAACTGCGACACATCAAGCACGCTAGCGACACCCCTGCCCTATCGTGAGGACATGGCTGTGGAAGGTGGATTCTCATCGGAAGGCGAACTCGGTGAACGCGCCGAGAAGTGGGCCTCTACGATGCGTGGCCATCAGCGCGATGGCATTGCGTTTGCACACGAAGATTCATGGGCAGGACCTGGAGATCCTTCGATAATTGCACGTCACGAGTTGGAGGAACGGCAGGACGAGACAATGGCTCGACTCGCAACACGAGCGCATAGTGCGGGGTCCAGAGTCATCGAAGAATCACCTGATCCATTCCGAACCTGCTTTCAGCGTGACCGAGATCGCATTCTTCACGCGTCAGCATTTCGACGCCTCGCCGGCAAAACCCAAGTCTTCGTTTTCCCAGATGACCATCAACGGACGCGATTGACTCACGCCCTTGAGGTTGCGCAGATCGCACGATCAGTTGCTGGCCCACTCGGACTCAACGTTGACCTTGCCGAGGCGATTGCGATCGGACACGACTGCGGGCACGGTCCGGGGGGCCACGCAAGCGAAGATGCCTTTGAACCATTTCTTCACGATGGCTATGACCACGCAGTGTGGGGCGCCGACGTCACTCTCGTGCCCCTCAATCTCTGCAAAGAAACCCTCGATGGCATCAGGAACCATTCGTGGAGTCGTCCAGCGCCAAGCACCCCTGAGGGAGAGGTCGTTTCATGGGCTGATCGAATCGCGTACGTCTGCCACGATTTCGAAGACGCTGTCGCGGCCGGAATCGTCACACCCGAAATGCTCCCAGGCATCATCTCGTCGCGATGCGGAACGACGAGAAGTCAGCAACTGGGCACATTCGTTCGAGCGATGCTGAAGGCAACTGAACAATCAGGACGCATCGGAATGACAAACGACATCGCCGAGGCCCTGTCAGAGTTCAGAAAATTCAATTACGAAAACATTTATCTTCGCCCTGCTTCACAAGATCAAGCGAAGAGTGTGATCTCAATGTTGCAAGCCCTTGTTGAGCACTTCGCAACGCATACCGCTCTGATACCGGTTGAAGCTCTCCTCAACTCCGAGACGAAACACAACAACGACGAAGCGCTGTTCGCTGCAGTGAGTTGGGTGAGTGGAATGACAGACAGGTACGCCTGCCGTCAGGCGGTTGAACTACTCGGATGGCAATCCGAACAACTGCCCGCCGGAGTTGGAATCTGAGGCGCCTCAGGCAACAGGGTTAACGTCAACGACCTTGCGGCCCTTGCGCTGACCAAACTTCACTGATCCATCGACCAATGAGAACAACGTGTCATCGCCACCGATGCCAACGTTCTTGCCAGGGTGCACGCGGGTGCCACGCTGACGGATGATGATTGTGCCAGCAGTGATCTTGGTGCCGTCAAATACCTTCACGCCTAGACGCTGAGCATTTGAGTCACGACCGTTGCGGGTTGAGCCGCCACCTTTGGTTTTTGACATGTCCTAACCTCCGCTCAATCTCACGCTGTAATCGACGTGATCTCAACCACGCTGTAGTTCTGGCGATGCCCGTAGCGACGGCGCTGGTTCGTGCGACGCTTGTAGGTGAAACCATTCACCTTCGGGCCTTTGGTGGTGCCGAGGATGCGACCCTTGACCGCAGCCTTGTCCAACGACGACCCAGCGAGTACACGGTCACCGTCAACGACGAGAACCGGAACGAATGAAACTTCAGAGCCTTCAACACCCTCGATGAGTTCGATGGTGACCTGCTGGCCCTCGGCGACTTTTTCTTGCTTACCGCCTGTGGCGATTACTGCGTACATAACCTCACGGATGCTAACGGGCGCAGACATCAGTACCAACTGCCAAATTCATTAGATCTGGGAACATTGTTGTCAGTCGAGCAATGAGTGATCGACGACCACTCCTCTACCAGAGCAATTCGGGCATTCTTCCGAGAATTCAGTCAATAAGCCCTCACCGATCCGCTTCCGCGTCATCTCGACAAGACCTAGTTCAGAAATGTCAAACACCTGAGTTCTGGTCTTGTCGCGGGCGAGCGCATCACGGAAGGTTTCGATCACTTTTGACCGATTTGTCTTGACCTCCATATCGATGAAGTCAATGACGATGATCCCGCCAATATCTCGCAGACGAAGCTGCTTCGCGATCTCTTCGGCCGCCTCAAGATTGTTGTTGAAAACTGTTTCCTCGAGGTTGGACGTACCGACGTTCTTGCCGGTATTCACGTCGATAACAGACAACGCCTCGGTGTGTTCAATAATCAGCGAGCCACCAGATGGGAGCCAGACCTTGCGGTCGAGCGCCTTATGCACCTGCTCATGCACATGATGACGCTCGAATAATGCCAACCCCTCGGCTTCAGCATCGTAGTACTCGACCCTGTCCGCCAATTCAGGGTTGAACGCCGCTACATAGTCTCGAACCTCTTCGAACAAACGGCGATCGTCGATGACAACACCGCGGTAATCAGCATTGAACTCCTCGCGGATGACGCGAACCGCTAATTCGGGTTCACGGTGCAAAAGCGTTGGTTTCTTCGCCCCCTTGGCAAGTTCTTCAATTCGGTTCCACTGTTCAAGCAGCAACCGCATATCAGCAGTGAGTTCCGCCTCGGTTGCGTGCTCGGCTGCAGTTCTGACGATGAGACCATGGCCTTCAGGCTTCACCTTGTCGAGAATGTTTCTCAACCTCCGACGAACATCGTCAGGGAGCCGTTTTGAAATTCCATACGTCGTCGAATTCGGGATAAGAACAACAAATCGGCCAGGCAATGACACTTCTTGAGTAAGTCGCGCACCCTTTGCCCCAATTGGATTCTTCGTGACCTGGCAAAGAATGGTCTGACGATTCTTCAGAATCTGCTCGATACGAGGGTCGGCTTCGCCGCTTTCGATATCTTCTGCGTCATATTGCACATCACCGCGGTACAACACCGCATTTTTCGGTGTCGCAATATCAACGAACGCCGCCTCCATACCCGGAAGCACGTTCTGTACCCGACCCAAATAGATGTTGCCATGTATCTGACTGACATCATCTGCGGGTCGGCTGACGTAATGCTCAATCAGATTTCGTCCTTCAAGGACGGCGACCTGGGTGATGCCTTCGCGAACCTGCACACACATGAAGTAGCGCCCAATCGGTTTACCGTTGCGCTCTCGACCACGTCGCTGGTCACGAGCTTCTGCTGACAGCTCGCCCCCACGGCGACGACGTCGTGATGATGAACGATTACGTGATGAGTTACCCCCAGTAGCGGCCTTTTCAGTCGAAGATTCGTTGCCACCTTTCGCCTGAGACTGTGCCTTCTGAGCACCGCTCTTTCGGCGACGCTTCTGACTGTTGGTATTCGCTGACGGTCGTTCTGATGCTTCCGACGAGCCGGACGCTGGCCCGGGCGGTGGAACATTCGGCACCGGCATCGTGTCACCAATTTGCGGCTTCTTCACAAGGGCCTTCTCGCGAGCCTCCTGAGAGCCTAAACGGCCTTCACGCATTGGCTCGGGGAGTTCGTCAGGGTTCTTTGAGGACGAACCGTTTGACTCTGAAGCCGGCGTTGAACGACCTTGTCCACCCCGTGATCCACGGCGGCGTCGCTGATTCGAATTGGTTGACGAAGTTGGGTTTGACGTCTCAGATCCGTGATCGTTTGACGCAGTAGAAAACTGTTCGACGGAATCCGATTGGTTTTCGGTGCCGCCACGAGGGGGTGATTGATCCATTACAACGTTCCTTGAGAGGGTGAGCGCCGATACGACGCTGCTGTGAGCAAACAACGGCTGCGTGACGCGCGCCAAAGGTTTGCAAGTAGATGAATGCAATGGCCGCAAACAACGAGGTCAAGACAGAGACAATGACGACGGCGGACATAACTCTCTTAGTTTACCTGACAACGCTGGGGGAAACCTGAATGGTCATCTAGCGCATTCGCCGCATGTACACACTTTGCACGAGGCCAAACATTGCGCAGTACACGATCAGACTGGATCCCCCATATGAGATAAACGGCATTGGCAAACCGGTAACCGGGGTAATTCCGAGCGTCATTCCAATGTTTTGGAACATCTGCCATAGCACCATTGTGAAGACACCGGCACAGATATACGTGCCAAGAATGTCTTTCGAAAGGCTTGCTACTCGCCAAATTCGGGCGAGAGCAACCATAAACAAGACGATAAGCAATAGGCAGCCAACGAGACCGAACTGCTCAGCGACGGCGGCGAATGGAAAATCCGCCCACATCACCGGAATATCGCGCCCATTGGTTAACGGGCCCTGTAGCCAGCCTTTCCCCCAGAGGCCACCCGTGCCAACCGCTCGAATTGCATTTCGTACTTGGTACACCGCATCTTGAAGATCCGGGTCAGTTGTTTCCTGATCGAGAAATACCTTCAAGCGTTGAACTTGATAGTCGTTGATGAGTCGGGCAATGAAGGCCGCTAACACCGTCATCACTGCAAGCACTGATACCGCAACGATGTATTTCGGTCGAGCTCCGGCAACAAGAAGGGTCCCCATTGCGAGCGCAACGAGCACCGATGCTGACCCAAGGTCAGGCTGAATGATGACGAGCACCGCGGGGAATCCCACCAGAATGAGACCTCCCAAGAACCTTGGGTACGTCACCTCGTCGGTTCGTTCTTCGGCCAGAAACGCCGACAGGAGCAACATCGTTGAAAACTTCGCAAGTTCGGCAGGCTGCAAGTTGAACGGCCCGAAGTCAAATGAAATTCGATCTTGGCCCTGGGCAAGGCCAAGCAATAGCAAGAGCACCAACATCGCAATCGTCCCGACATAAATCGACACCGCTCGGTCTTTGAGCGCTTCGTAATCGACCGACATCACAAACGCCATCACGACGAGACCGATGATTCCAAACACCACCTGCCTGGTTGCAAAGGCGAACGGATCGCCTTCGATTCGTGTTCGTGAAGCGGAAAACACAACGAAACAACCCGCGATCATCAGAACAAACTGAGTGATGAACAGGATCCAATCCACGTTCCTGCTCGGGTCACCGGGGGAACGGCGAATGTTTCCTAATCCGCTATCCGGACGGCGAGAGATCAATGTACGAGCCATCTCACACCTACTCGATCAACCCTACGGTCGCCCCGCCGCGACGATTAAAACACGTAATGTCATCAAGGCGTTGAGGCTCAGCCGCAACCGTTGACGACTCGTCAAGCGGCTCTGAAACCCGAACCTGAGCGCTTCGGATCGAGCCAGAGAGCATCATGAACGCGCATTTCACGACTGGCGCTGCCGCCTGAGACCCATAACCAGCCTTCTCTAAATACGCAGTTACGACATATGGATCGGCATCGTCTAACGAAAACGCGGTAAACGCTGAGGAGTCATTCCAGGGGTAGTTTCCTTTGCCCTGCGCCGTGCCGGTCTTGCCCGCAACTGGAATCGCATCGTCGGGATAATCGAAAAACAACTTTTCCCCAGTCGTCGAGTGATACGGGATGTCGGTTCCTATCGTTCCCGCGCCGGGTGTCACCACACGAGTTAATCCCGTGATGATTGGCGCCAATAACTCCTCGTCCATCTCGAGATCACGCTGGATAATCGGAGCTTCGCTGAGTTGATGCACCGTGCCCTCATACACGCTCGCATAACCAGGACGGCCATCTGGAGTTCCGGGCTCAAATATGGCGGCAATGAGGGTTGGCTGAATGACAAGACCGCCGTTGGCCAAGACGCTGTACCCCTGATTGAGCTGCAGAGGGCTCGCTGACAAGAGCCCCTGACCGATTGACATCTGGATGCTGTCGCCCACATAGAACCCGCGACCCTCATCCTCGCTGATGACGCCACGCTCGGCATACAGCCGCTTCAGTTCCTGATCGGGAACTGTTCCGTCGTATTCGAAGGGCAATTCAATTCCGGTATCGGTGCCGAATCCGAACGCCTCGACCTCTGCTTGGAACACGGGTTCACCGTCATTTTGCACGAGGAGGTCCTCGCCCAATTTGTAAAAGAAGGCGTCAGACGACACCGCAAGCGCAGCTTCGACGTCAACCTTTCCATACACGCAAGGGGCACCGGTACCGCATAATGCATTTTTAAACGTGCAACGAATCAGCCCCCTTGCGCATCTGTCCTGGTTCACGCTGTAGATGTCGTAATAGCCGGTATCGACGTAGGTGTCCTCAGGCGTAATGAGACCAGTGTTGAGAGCTGCGTAAGCGGTAAATGGCTTGAACGTTGATCCGAGGTTGTATCGGCCCTGTATTGCTCTGTTGACAAGAATCGATTCATCCGGATCGATCGGTGAGCCATCTGGTTTTGTCGATGGGAAAATCTCTTTGAACTTCGTACCAGTAAGTTCGGCCTCAAACCACCGATTATCAAACGTCGGATAACTCGCCATTGCGAGCACCGCTCCAGTGTCGTAGCGCCGAATGATTGCAGAACCCGCAGGTGCCTTAAATGGAACTTGCTCGGGCAACGTCGGGTCAAGCAGATCGTAGGTGCCATCAGGCTGGCGGACGAGCGGGTTGGGGGCGTATTGATAACGACGAGATACCAGCGCTGTCTCAAGTGCCTGTTCGACATACACCTGTGCATCGAGGTCAATGGTGAGTTGGACGTCGTAACCATTGATCGGCGGAACTTCTTCGACGATGTTGACCGGACGGTTACTCGCATCGACCTCAAGAACTTGATATCCCCATTGCCCGTGCAGGATGTCTTCAAGCGATCGCTCAACTCCGAACTGCCCAACTCGCTCGTTACGGAGGTAGCCGCGCACCAAAAAATCTTCGAGTTGCTCAGCGGTGATCGCCCCCATATACCCAATGACATGAGCTGCATGTGGTGCATACGGATATACCCGTTTCCACTCGTTCAGAATTTCAACACCAGGCATCTGTTCGACACGTTCGAGAATCGCAATTGCTGTTGGTTCGTCGATGTCTTCTACGAGCGGGAGAGGAAGAAACGGTGAGTAAAACCCTGACACGTAGCGATCTTCCATCTCGCTGACCTCTGTGTCGACCCACTCTGCGATCTTGCTAAACAGCTCAGTTCGCTCGCTTGATCGTTGAAGGTATTTCCAATCGACCGCCAGCGTCAGGATTCGCTCATTATCAGCAAGGATTCTTCCGTCGGCATCGAAAATTCGGCCACGCTCAGGAGCAAGTTGAATCACGCGTGTTCTTGAACGATCAACGCGGGCCTGCAATTCATCTGCACGCACGGTCTGCAAGAACCACAACCTCACGCCCAGCAACCCAACAAGGATGAATGCAACAGAGGCAAGAACGCCAAGACGCACTGAACGCCGGTCAACTGCCATGTGTTAAGTCTCGCGTCTTTAGGTGCAGATCATGTGTCAGCATCGGCAACTCGTATCTCGGTGGGCCGAATAACGAGGGCCCAACGAGCAATAGGAATAAAAAGCGGCGACAACAACCCTGACGAGAGAGCCACAACAGGCAGAATCAATGCAATCCGCGGCTCGAATACACCGGTTTCGCCTGTCAGCACCCGAACAACGGGAACAAGAACCTCCCCAACTGCTGCGCCAATTGCAGCCAGCACAGCCAGCATCCACCAGGTTGGTTCCAACCGGTACTGGCGACCCCAGCCTGCCACGTAACCCCCAAATGCCATCGACATTGCTGTTGAGCCAAGCGGCACTCCGGTGGCAAGGTCGTACATCAACCCAAGTACGAATCCAGCTTTGGCGCCCTCGCCAGGACCACTAGCTGCACCCGCTGCAACTGTGAACGCAAGGACGACCTGAATCACCACCCCAAATGGTCGAATCTCTGTTGCAATCGTCATCTGCAACGACAACATGATGAGGCCAATCAAGATTGTCCGAGTAAGCCAAACCCGTGTCGGCGTATCATTCACTGACCGACCTCACTCGCCGGCTGGTAGAGAACGACACGCACGAACTGAAGCCGACTGAGATCTGCGGTTGGCTCAATCTCCAACTCTTGCCCTGCTGTACCGGCGCGCGTGATGACGTTAAGTACTCGACCGAGCGGGATATTTGGTGGAGCCAATGAGGTACTTCCACCAGCCGTGAAGACCGTGTCGCCAACCTCGATCTGACCAAAGCCCGTACCGGATGCGATGAATGAGACCCGCGGGAGGCGATCACTTCCCTGCCCCCTCAGCACACCAGTCTCTCGAATAATTTCGACGAGCGTTGTGGTCGTCGTTGTTGCCGTCGACTCGGCCGCGTCAGTTTCAGAACTCGTTGCCGCCGACCCGACATCGGTGACTGTCTCTTCGGCAGCCGACGACACCAGAGTCGTTGCAGTCATAGTCGCTGCTGCATCTGAGGCATCGCTGCTCGCAAGAATTTTGACTGGCACCGCATAGGAGGGATCAGTGACGAGCATGATGATGCTTGATTGAGGAGCAACGCTCGTGACTTTGCCAACGAGCCCCGCTTCGTTGATTGCAGCCATACCCACTCTGATCCCATGGAGAGCACCACGGTCAATCTCAACCTGTTGATCGAAGTTGCTCGGCGATTGCCCCACAAGTCGGCCGGTTACCGAACCATAAGACGCGAGGCTCTCCAAGCCGGCTAACGCCAGAAGATCTTGATTTTCGATGATTGCGTTTTGAGCAGAAATCTCGGCTGACCGCTGCGCATCGATTTCTGCACGAAGCTGTCGGTTCTCTTCTTCGAGGTCATCGAACTCTCGATATGAACGCCACAGCCTGACAACAGGGGTCGTTACGACCTCAGCTGCACGGTTAATCGGGCGGACGACAAAACCGAACCCAGAACGAGCACCGTCGAGCACCTGATTACCGCGAATGTCGAGTGTGAGCAGGAAGAGAGATGTGAGCGTCAGGGCAAAAATGACCCGTCGGCGTCCCGGAGAATATGTCGCCACGATCGGGCCCTCCTCAGAGGTCACCACCGAGGGACATCAAGCCTCTGAGTTCGTTGATATTTTCTAATGCTCGGCCAGAGCCGACGACAACGCTGTACAACGGTTCATCAGTGATGTGAACCGGCATGCCGGTCTCATGAGAGAGTCGGTCCGGCAAGCCGCTCAGCAGCGCACCACCACCGGTCAAGGTAATGCCATCGGTCATGATGTCGGCCGCTAACTCTGGAGGAGTTCGATCAAGAGCCGTCTTCACTGCATCGACAATAGAACTCACAGGCTCGGCAAGTGCTTCACGAACATGCTCTGTGGTGACCTGAATGGTTCGAGGCAGTCCACTAATGAGATCTCGGCCGCGGATATCAGCGGTGAGTTCCTCTTCAAGCGGCCATGCAGACCCCATCTGGATCTTGATCTCCTCAGCCGTTCGATCACCGATGGCAAGAGAAAACTCTTTCTTCACGTACTGGATCACCGCATCATCGAGTTCGTCACCAGCAACACGAACTGATTGAGCGGTCACGATTCCACCAAGCGAAATCACTGCAACCTCAGTCGTTCCTCCACCGATGTCGACAATCATGTTGCCAGCCGCCGTGTGCACGGGAAGATCGGCACCAATTGCCGCTGCCATTGGTTCCTCAATGATGTGAACCGGTTTACGAGCTCCTGCGTATTCAGCAGCGTCTTGCACAGCCCGTTGTTCGACACCTGTGATACCAGATGGAACACAGATGATCATGCGCGGTTTCGACCATTTTGACGCGTGCACCTTCTGGATGAAATACCGCAGCATCTTTTCGCAGACCTCGAAGTCCGCAATCACACCATCTTTGAGCGGACGAATTGCTTTGATGTGGTTGGGAGTTCGGCCCATCATCTTCTTCGCCTCAACGCCAACAGCAACGGGACGGCCGTCGTTCACATTGATCGCGACAACGGAAGGCTCATCGAGTACAACACCGAGACCTCGGGCGTAAATCAATGTATTTGCAGTTCCGAGGTCGATGGCGAGGTCACGACCTAAACCGAGTGGGTTACTTCGCACAGCGTCCTCCTCCCGCAGTGTGTATGGCATGCACCGAATGTGCTTGCCGGCGAAATGTTACAGATTCGGGAAGAAAATGCCGATTTCGCGCTGCGCGCTCTCAAGCGAATCGCTGCCGTGGACGAGGTTCTCAGTAAACAAAATGCCGAGATCGCCACGAATCGTGCCAGGTGCCGCGGTGCGAGGATTTGTCGCTCCCATCATGGTTCGAACGACTTCCCACGTGTCTTCTGGTCCCTCAATCACCATTGCGACGACAGGCCCACGGCTCATAAATGCAACGAGATCCGCGTAAAACGGCTTTCCAACATGCTCCTCGTAGTGACGCTCCAGCGTTGCAGCATCAAGTTGACGCAATTCCATTGCGACGATGTCGAGGTTTTTCGACTCGAATCGATCGACGATTGAACCTACGAGCTTGCGCTCAACAGCATCTGGCTTGAGAAGTACGAGGGTGCGGTCTGACATAAGACACGACGCTATCGGTCAACGCCCACTGTGACGCAGCAGCGTCTGCCGGACTGCACCGACCACGTAGATCGAACCAGTCACGAGAATTGCGTCTTCTGAACCCGCCTGCCGAAGCGCTTCCTCGCAGGCTGCAACCGGGTCGTCGATGACGAGCACCTCGGAGCATCCAGCTGCGCGAGCAGCCGCACCAACGGTCGAAGCCTGCACTCCCCGTGGGGTCGGCGCTGTGCACGCAATAACGACGTCGAAGTCATCGGCGCGCAGCGCTGAGATCATCTCTTGAGGATCGCGGAGGGTCCCGACCACAAGTATTCGGCGATCCTCAGGCCTGAAATCGTCGAAGTAGACGCTGACAGAGCAGTCGGCACCTGGCGGGTTATGAGCCCCATCGACGATGACCAACGGCTGCACGCCGACAACCTCAAAACGTCCAGGAATCTCAACCTCCCCGAAGCCCTCACGTACGACCTCGTCGTTGAGAGGAGCAGCAAAAAATGTCTCAACTGCACATAAGGCCACCGACGCGTTCTGAGCCTGGTGCGCGCCGTGGACGGGCAGGTAGACATCGCTATAGACAGTTGTGGGCGTGCGAAGATCAACTAAGCGACCACCGACCGCAAGCGTGTTGTCGACGACTGCAAAGTCTTCCTCACAGATGAGCATCGAAGCGTGAGGCTCTGCTGCAAATACCTTGATGAGTTCTGTATCTGTCTCTCCGACAATGACCGCTCCATGTTCGCTGATGATGCCGGCTTTCTCTTTCGCAATATCGGCAAGTGTGGGCCCAGCAAACTCAGTGTGGTCGAGACCGATATTGGTGATGACGGCCACCGTTGCATCAACAACGTTTGTCGCATCCCAACGGCCAAGGAGTCCGACCTCTATCACCATGACGTCCACAGCAACATCGGCGAACCAACGGAATGCAGCCGCAGTGATCGCCTCAAAGAAACTTGGACGAACTCCGGTAATGACCTCTAATTGGGCGATCGCTGCGATTTGCTCAGCAAAGTCTTCATCTGAAATCGGCTCACCATTGCGCTGAATCCGCTCATTGATCCTCTCGAGATGTGGACTTGTGTACGTACCGACGGTGAGGCCTGATGCCATCAACAGACGAGTGATCATCTGAACCGTCGAACCTTTACCGTTCGTACCAGTGACATGGATGACAGGCGCCGAGTGCTGCGGATCACCCATCGCCGAGCAGAGACGGCTAATTCGGTCTGTCGTCGGCGAGTCAATTCGCCCGGTGACGTCATATGAGGTGTGGTCGTCGAGATACCTCAGCGCGTCGTCGAGATTCATTTTGGTGAACGATCAGCTGGCCGCGCGGCGCTGACGCGTCGCACCTTTACGAGGAATCAACGTTGGATTCACCCGCTCGAGCACCGTGTCAGCATCGATGAGAACCTTGGCGATATCGCCGCGACCAGGAAGATCGAACATCGTGTTGAGCAGCACTTCTTCCATGATCGCTCGAAGACCTCTTGCCCCGGTACCACGCATGAGCGCTTGGTCTGCAATTGCACCAAGCCCGTCATCAGTGAACTCAAGTTCAACATCTTCGAACTCAAACACTTTTGTGAACTGGCGAACGAGCGAATTCTTCGGTTCGGTCAAAATCGCCATCAATGCCTCACCGTTGAGCGACCTCACGACACCGACCATCGGAAGGCGACCGATGAACTCGGGAATCATTCCGAATTTGACGAGGTCCTCTGGCAATACCTGAGCGAAGAGTTCTCCTGGATCGCGCTCTTGGCGGGATCGGACAGTCCCATGAAAGCCGACACCCTGTTCGCCCACACGGCGCTCAACAATTTCTTCGAGACCGGCAAAGGCACCGCCAAGAATGAACAGAACGTTCGTGGTATCGATCTGAATGAATTCTTGATGCGGGTGTTTGCGACCACCTTGCGGAGGCACCGAGGCTTGCGTTCCCTCAAGGATCTTCAGGAGTGCTTGTTGAACACCCTCCCCCGATACGTCGCGGGTGATCGAGGGGTTCTCGCTCTTGCGGGCGACCTTGTCGATCTCATCGATGTAGATAATTCCCGTTTCGGCTCTCTTCGTGTCGAAATCTGCAGCTTGCAGCAACTTCAACAAAATGTTTTCGACGTCCTCACCGACATACCCCGCCTCGGTAAGAGCAGTCGCATCAGCGACAGCAAACGGAACATTGAGCATTCGAGCGAGCGTCTGCGCAAGATGGGTTTTTCCGCAACCCGTCGGACCGAGCAGCAACACGTTCGACTTTGTCAGTTCAACGTCGTCGCGTCGACCAATACCCGATGCCGTCTGCTGATATTGGACTCGCCGATAGTGGTTGTAGACAGCAACCGACAAGATCTTCTTCGCATGGTCTTGGCCGACGACATACTCATCAAGAAATTCTGAGATTTCTCGCGGACTCGGAAGATTGTCGAACGAGATTTCAGTTGACTCGCTGAGTTCCTCCTCGATGATCTCATTACATAGGTCAATGCACTCATCACAGATGTACACACCAGGTCCCGCGATGAGTTTCTTCACCTGCTTCTGCGACTTGCCGCAGAATGAACATTTCAGCAGTTCCCCACTGTCACCGAATTTTGCCATCGCTTCACCTCCTCATGCGCTCTGTATGCGCTGAGGTCACCCTCAGCGTATTGCACCCGCTCGGTCGACAACCGAACGAGAAGAAATCACTTGATCGATGATGCCATATTCGAGGGCCTCAGAGGCTTCCATTACGTAATCACGGTCGGTATCGGCGTGAATACGCTCTCGCGGCTGACCGGTGTGATCCGCCAAAATTTCTTCGAGAATGTCACGCATCCGGAGAATTTCTTTGGCTGCGAGCTCAAGATCGGTGACTTGGCCGTAACCCACCTGCCCAAATGGCTGGTGAAGCAGGACCCGGCTGTGTGGAAGCGCGAGGCGCTTGCCTTTGGTTCCTGCCGCAAGGAGGACTGCTGCCGCAGAGGCGGCCTGTCCCAGACAGATGGTGGCGATGTCATTCTTGATGAACTGCATCGTGTCGTAAATCGCAAACAGCGCAGTGATGTCACCACCAGGCGAGTTGATGTAGATGTTGATGTCCTTGTCAGGATTTTCTGACTCGAGGTGAATGAGCTGCGCACAAATCAGCGACGCGATCTGGTCATCGACAGGGGTCTGCAAAAAGATGATGTTGTCTTTCAACAAACGGCTGTAGAGGTCGTACGCACGTTCACCCTTGCTCGTTTGTTCAACGACGTTCGGTACCAGATAGTTCTTCGCATCGAGGTTCATGAATCATCTCCTTCTGCCTCTTCGTTATCACCATCATGGTCGTGATCATGGTCATGACCTAGAACTGTGTCCGCATCTAGTGAAACTCCGTTGGTGTCAACGAACTCAATGTGATGAAGGAGCCAGTCAAACGCCTTTGACTTTTTCACTGATGCAGTGAGCTCACCAACGGCTCCGTTTTGTTCGTACGCACGTCGAACATTGTCGGATGAATCATTGAACTGCATTGCAAGCCGGGTGTACTCGAGTTCAAGATCTTCGCCGTCGACTGAGATGTCCTCGGCAACCGCAATTGCCCGCAGGGCGAGATCAGCTTTCACTGATGTAACGGCTTGTTCCCGGAAGTTCGAAATGAGGTCTTCGGTTGACTGCCCAGTTGCCGACAGCCAGGCGCCGAGATCCATTCCTTGGGCTTCGAACTGACGGACGAGGTTTTGCAAGCGACCCTGCAACTCCTGCTCAACCATCGACTCTGGAGCCTCGACGTCTACGAGCTCGACGAGCGAGTCAGTCACTTTCTGACCAAGGGTCTGACGAACTGAGTTGAGTTTGGTCTCGGCCAATTGCTCGCGGATCGATGCGTGCCAACTTGCTACGTCTGTGTGCTCGCCGATATTTTCCTCAACCCAGGGGTCGTCAACTGAGGGAAGCACAAGGCTCTTCACTGCGGTCAGCTTGACCGTAAAATCTGCTTCCTCTTCGGTTCCTTTCGGAACACTTGAGAAGCTCAGTTCATCCCCAGCTTTTGCGCCAAGAAGCTTGTCGTCGAATTCTTCTGTGACCCATCCTTGACCGACCTCGTAGGACCAGTCTTCAATGTTGAGCCCTGGAAGTTCCTCACCGTCTCGTGTTGCGGCCATATCAAGCGTGACATAGTCACCAGCCTCTACACCGCGCTCAACATCTTCAAGTGTTCCGTGGCCTTTCAGTTGCGCCTCAAGCGCTCCCTGGAATGCCTCGTCATCAACCTCAATTGGATCAACCTCAACTCGCAGGCCACCGTACCCGGGCACGGTGATCTCGGGTCGAACTTCACACTCCGCCTCAAATTCGACTGCGCCTGCTTCCTCACCGCTCGTAATTTCGATCGATGGAGTGGCGATGAGGTCAACATCGTGCTCTTGAACCGCCTTCGTCAGATACGAAGGAATTGAGTCACGAAGTGCTTGCTCACGGGCAGGGCCGAGGCCGATACGTGCTTCCAACAATTTCCTCGGCGCCTTGCCGTTACGGAACCCCGGAAGCTTCACTTCCCGAGCAATCGTACGGAAGGCCGACTCGATGTCAGATTCAAACTCTGTCTCGTCGATCTCGACGTAGACCTTAACTTTGTTGCCCTCAAGGGTCTCTACAGAACTCTTCACAGGCGGGAGAGTGTACCGGTCGTTCCGCCCCCATGCCCGGTGGAACGTGCGGAACGCGCCTCATTTGAGGCAGAATAGAGATGTGCCGATTTGGAAGCCCCACTCGTTGTCCCAACCACACGCCGATCAAATCGATCTGAAACTTGGCGATCGGGTTCGAGCAACCGAGGAAATCGATCGCCCTGCCCTCGGAATTGTTCCCGAGGGGACGCAAGGACACATCCTGCTTGCGAATGGGTTCAATTGGCAGCGCTACCGGGTGCTCTTTGACAACGGCATCGAAATTGGCGACCTCGATCACCGCCACATCGCTCCGATTGGGCGCGCCGCCCGTCGTGCGGCAAAGCGTCGCGCCTAAACCGCTCGATCGCTAATCGTCCGATTCGGCGATGCCTTTGTCCTCAAACACGATCAATCGACCTTCATAATCGGCGACCCAAACGCGCCGCGTCAAAGGGTCGTATGCAATTCCAACAGGACGCCCTCCCACACCGATGGTTTGCAGAATTGACATATCCGACACTCGCACCTTGCTGATGGTCCCATCGAGGTAGTTGACGACATACATGCTCGCTTCATCATCTGACACTGCGAGGCTTCGAGTTTGCGTTCCGGTACGTACCGTTCCCACCAGCGTGTCGGTCTCGAGGTCAATTGTTCGCACAGTGTCCATCAGGTGATTCGAGGAGTACAGCGTGTTCCCATCTTCTGAAAGGATGATGTGGCGCGGAGTGATGCCTGAACTTTTCAGTGAGGTGACAACGGAGAGTTCTTCTAGGTCAACTAGGTCAATACGCTCCGCCCCCATCACCGTTACATATGCCTGTGATGAGTCGTGGGTGATCGCAATGCCACGAGGGTGGCGGCCGAGATCGACTCGACCAAGTTCGATCAATCGTTCTGTATCGATGATGGAAACATCGAACCCACACCAATTTGCGACGACGAGGCGGCGGCCGTCTGGCGAGACCTGAAGGAATTTCGGAACCGCCCCTGTTGGAACGACGCCATCAATCTCGAATGTCTCAAGTTTGATGCGATACACGTAACTGTCTTCCCAATCACCACGCCCACATTCGTCATCAGCGTTTGATCGGAAGTTGTCGCCGTACATCTTGTAGTTACTCACCCACAGGTATTGGCCGTCAGGTGACAAGGCGGCTTCCACCGGAGCCCCCTTGACGATCTGGGGTTCATCACTCAGACCAAACTCGCTCAGATCGACGGAGTCATCGATCTTGGCGACGACATCGCCATTTTGATCAAAGACCAAAATGTTGTGCCGGTACATCATGTTCTGAGCAAAGACAAGGCCATCTGGACCAATGACGACGCTCTTTGGTCTGAGGTCCGCATCACTAACCTGGAACAATTCAACAAGTTGTCGCTCATCTGATCGCAACCCGTCGTCGGGTGGTCCGAGGGCGGCTGTAGTCGTCGGCGCAGCGGGAGTGGAAACCACTGTCGTGTCCTCCGAAAGAGTCGTGGTCGTTGCGACATCGGTGGTCGTCGATGATGTGTAATTTCCACCCGCAAGTGAGTTCTCGGCCTCATCGAGTTCAAGCGAAATCTGGGCTGAACACCCGACCGCAAGAAGGGCAGCCAGCCCTCCAATCACCACACGTGACATTCGTCGCAAGAATGAATCGGCCATCGGCCGACGAGCGTAACGGTTTGCCAGATACCATGTGAGGCACGGGAAGTGGCGCAGCTTGGCTAGCGCACCTGCTTTGGGAGCAGGGGGTCGCGGGTTCGAATCCCGCCTTCCCGACTCAAGCAAGGTCGATAACCCGCTGAATGGGGCCGTCCGTCGGTTGCTGCCACGTCCGATTAGCGACACGCAGGTCCATTTGCGCAAACGCGTTACATAGCCAGCCGGCTGGGCTGGAGCCGAACAACGCCGCAACGACATCAATCTCTGCCCTTCTGAACAGTGGTCCGTGTCCGCGATCAACTCCTGCGAGTACGTGTGCGGCTTCGTGGGCGAACGTGAGCGACGTGCATTGACGAGCGGCAATACGAATCTTTTGCTGGCCCTCATCACACTGCCGCGTTGTTGATGATTGAGCATCAGTTCTCGCTCGCTCAACCACAATCATCCCCGCAGGCCACCATTTAGATGCCTGCAATGCATTTCGAAGCCAGAGAAGTTCTTCGAACGTCATCGCGGAGTCGAATGACGTGCCGCCAAAGGCTGCGAGTTCTGCGGCATACACCGCTTCTCGACCTCGGTCAGCGTTCACCCGCCGCTCCCGATTGCTCGTTGCTCGGCAATTCGGATTCGGCCAATATCTGCATCTCGAGCGGCCTTTCTGCCCGCTGAGGCACCATCTGCGACCACAGGGGAGGGTGCCGATGCCGAGCGGATTGGCCCGAGTTGCTGAGATGCGAATTCGTGCACCCGAGCCCGCTGTTCGAGCAGGACTGGCACCAGCGAGTCACCGTCACGATGCTCGGCAACAACCGAACGTTGCACCTCTCTCAACATCTCGCCAACCCTCTCAGCGAAACCAAACATGAATGCCCTGCGAAACCGCTGAGTTGCCGCCGCAGTCGCACGGCGTTCGCGCACAACCATCACCCCGACCTGGTGATGCAACGAGTGGAAGAGTGCCATCACCGCGTCAACCTCCCGATGCACACCGCTCACCTGGGCAGTAGTCCCCTCAGGCCCTGTGGTGAACGTCGCAAGACACCCCATCGACTCGGCAACCTCAGATAGCAAAAGAAATCGTGCCCTTACATATGCACCTCGACCAAGAAAATGTCGATGAATGATGAACTCATCGGGATCCCTCGGTCGCAGCGCCTCTGAGCTCAACCGGTACCGGGCGATGAGTTCCGCAGCCTTCTGTGCGAAGGCATCTGCCTCATCGGAATTTTCAGTGCGCTCGGCAACCGCAATGAGTTTCTGAACTCGACGAGTGACCTCATCGAGTGACATCTCGCCAACAATTACCTCATCAGATCTCAGATCCACCGAAACAGCCCTCGCCTATGGGGAGCACGTCTCAAACGAGCAACCCTTCGAGAATGTCAAGCAACTCCACCGGGGCCGTGATATTCGGACTATGACTTGCATTGATCTCGCGGTAAACCCAATCGTCAGCCGAATTTGCATGGGCCGCAAAACGACCAAACATATCGCCGGGTCCGATTCTCAAACAGTAGATATAGGCCTTTGGAACACCGATTTCTGATGCGCCAAATGGACACGGCTCAGTGAATGTCGCGAGCGGCTGTTCCACTCGTCGCGGCGCGATCCAATTGAGATCTTGCTCCGAGGTATCTGGCGGCATCGGGTTCGATGGCACAAGCCACGGAGTTGAACCAGTTTCAGCAACGCGCTGCATCAACGCCTCTCGCACGGCCGGGTCGGCAGTGTCAAGCATTGACTCACCTCGTTCAGGGACTACAGCGTCCAAGTAGATAATCTGCCGAACGCGATGGCCGATGGCTGCCATTGCACCAGTTGCAACCATTCCTCCGTAACTATGAGCGAGAAGAACAACATCGGAGTGGTCTTCAGTCTCCATATGTTGAACAAGGTCGGCAATATGCATCGACAAGTTGACCTGCTCGCTCGAAAGATGGCGTCGCTCACCAATTCCCGTCCACGTAGGAGTGAAGAGCTCATGCCCTGCTGCCGCCATAACGGGGTGCATCTTTTTCCAAGCCCACCCCGCCGACCACGCTCCGTGAGCCACAACAAATCGCGCCATGTCGAGAGTCTCGCATGTGAGGAAGATGCAGAAAGCACCGATCGTGCGGTTCCGAGCCGAAGCGCAGGTATCGTCTGATGTGCCGCGGGTGTAGTTCAACGGCTAGAACCTCAGCCTTCCAAGCTGATGATACGGGTTCGATTCCCGTCACCCGCTCTCTTTCTCTCGCTATCCGCGAGCCAACACTGCTGACAAAGCAGCGTCTGGAGCGGGGCGGGCGCCGGGATGTTCAATGACCCATTCGGCGACGCCTACAGCAAACCCAGCAGCCTGAACTGGGTCAGCTCCCTTCAACCACTTCGACAGGAATGCTCCTGCAAACGAGTCTCCTGCACCAGTTGCATCAACGAGACGGTTCGAACTTGGCGGGACACGGTGCATCGAGCCGTTCTCGCAAACGAGCGCGCCATCTGCATCGAGTTTCATCACGATGAGCGCACCGTCGAAAAGACTTGACAGCCGCTTAGCCGCGACTTCAGGCTCTGACGACCCCGTCAAGACCGCTGCTTCTTCTTTGTTTGGAAGGAATACGTCAACACCGATATCTGTCGACACCTCAAGAAATACGTCAACTCCCATATCTCCGATCATTTGAAACGACCCGGGGTCAAAACTGATTGTTGCACCAGAGCTTTTTGCAATTCGTGCCGCTTCACGAGCTGCGGATCGGGGTGGATCGGTGAAGAAGGACCAAGCCGTGAGGTGGAGGTGAGAAGCTCCCGCAATTGATGGACGCGGAAGTTCCGAGGGCAACAAATAGAAGTCTGCGCCGTGACCTGACACCATCGAACGTTCGCCGGTGTGGTCAACGAAGACTGCAACCGAACCCGTCACGTGCGCATCGGTTTCGATCAGTCGATGGTCAACTCGTTCACGAACGAGTTCTTCGCGGGCAAGCATGCCCATTTGGTCCCGGCCGATCTTTCCCACGAACGTGACTGCAGTTCCTGCACGCGCCGCCCACACTGCGACATTGGCGGCACTTCCCCCTGGCAACAACACGACCTCACCAAAGGTGTCTCCCCCACGCAACAACTCTGAATTCGTTCGAATCAGCACGTCCCAGGCGTAATCACCGAGAACACACAGCGATGAAGATTCCACCGAACGTACGGTAACCGAGGCCGCTGACGACCGCACCTCTCACTGTGCTTGCGCCGCAATCTCTTTCAACTCGGGCCACGCAGCTGCAAATCCTGCGTGCAACGGCAATCGGTCAACATCGTCGAGAGGAAGCCACGCAACATCATCAGTTTCGAAATTGATCGACGCGCCAAACGGTTCAGGAACGTGAACAACAAATGTCGTGTACGCCCAATCGATTGCAGGGGCGAACACAACTTCACCGAGCACCTCGATCTGCTGCGGCACCAAACCCACTTCTTCCGAGGCTTCGCGGAGCCCACCTGCCAACGGGGACTCACCTTCGTCAAGGGCCCCACCAGCACAGGACCATGTACCACCCTCATGCGCGAATGCCGATCGCCGCTGCACCATCGCAAGACGGCCTTCCTCACTGTCACAGACGAAGACAACACCAGCTGCGCCAAAAATGCCCCACCGCACGTGGCCGTCAGAACATCTCATAAATCCATCGCCACTCTGACGATACGAATCACTCACGCCCGCTCCTTTCTTGCTGCATCGATGACTGACGTATCGATACCTCCGGTCGTCACTTCTTCACCTTCATCGAGCGAAGGGTCAATCCCAGCGAGCACCGCCGCGACAGCACCCACCGATCGTGCCAACGCCTGAAAGTTGTATCCCCCTTCAAGGACCGCAACAAGTTCACCACCTGGACACACCGATAGAACCCGACGGGTGAGATCGACATAATCACCCGATGTCAGTTGGAGGTCTGCCAGCGGGTCGTCGCGATGCGCATCAAATCCGGCCGACAGCAGCACCCTCGTCGGAGCAAAATCTGTGACGGCTGGGAGAACGACATCATCAAACGCAGCTCGCATCATGTCACCAGCCGAACCTGACCGCAGGGGAATGTTGACATTCGCACCTCTCGCGCTCCCGTTTCCAGTTTCGTGCACGGCACCCGTACCCGGGTAGTGCGGTGCCTGATGAGTTGAGATGTACATCACGTTTGGATCGTCATAAAAAATGTCTTGAGTGCCATTTCCATGGTGAACGTCCCAGTCGATAATGACGACGCGTTCACCATTGTTTCGCAATCGAGCCGCAGCAACTGCAACGTTATTGATGAGACAGAATCCCATCGCTCGATTGGCGAGCGCATGGTGGCCGGGTGGACGCACAAGAGCGAATGCACGCTGCGCTCTTCCCGAATCGACTTCGTCGACCGCAGCGAGGACGGCACCTGCCGCTCTTCGAGCAGTTTCGAACGAGCCTCTCGCCGTGTAGGTGTCGGCATCGAGTTGGCTTCCTCCTGCCTCCGCATCTGCAATCAACATCTCGAGGTACGCACGATCATGCGCCTCGGCAAGGTCGTCGACTGATGCGCGAGGGGGTTCAACTGCCCTCATTCGTTCAGATGGAACTGATGCTCGAACCCCAGCTGCAGCGCTGATCAATCGTCCAGGCGCCTCAGGATGTCGATTCGGTACGTCGTGCGCATCACATGCTTCAGTAGAAACGACCACTAGTCGATCATCAGTCGCGCGGAACGTCATTCCATGATTCTGACCGATCGTCTCACCGGCCCACGTGCCGTGGTATTGCACACCCCCGGCGCGACTACGGTTCACCTCATGACTGGAGCGTTCTTACACCCCTTCGCCAAACCGGCTCGGGAATCATTTATTGAACTAGTCCGCGGAGAAGGGTCTCTGCTGTGGGACCGTGACGGCAACGAATACATCGATGCGATGGCAAGCCTCTGGTATTGCAATGTCGGTCATGGCCGGACAGAAATCGCTGATGCGGTTGCCGCTCAGATGGCTCAACTCGAGACCTATTCGTGCTTTGACCCATTTACAAATCCCATGGCTGACGCAATTGCTGAACGGGTCGCAGACCTGAGCCCAATCGAGAACGCTCGAGTCTTCTTGTGTGGATCAGGCTCTGAGTCAATTGACACCGCAATGAAACTCGCACGTCTCACCCATGTGCAAGCGGGTCACCCAGAGCGCACGCTCATCATTTCAAGAATGCGCGGCTACCACGGGACGAACTACGGCGGAACAACCGCTCAAGGGCTTCCCCCGAACAAGGAAGGCTGGGGTCCGCTGGTACCTGAAGTCGTTCAGGTCCCCAGTGATGATATTGAGGCTCTAGCGACCCTCATGTCCGAACGCTCAAACGAGATTGCTGCGGTGCTCTCAGAACCAGTCCAGGGTGCCGGCGGTGTGTGGCCTGCAGAAGAGGGGTACCTGCCGGCACTTCGGAAACTCTGCGACCAACACGGGGCGCTCCTCATTTTCGATGAGGTCATCACTGGGTTTGGGCGTCTCGGTGAATGGTTTGGATCAATTCATTACGGCGTCACTCCAGACATCATCACCTTCGCGAAGGCCGTGACCTCGGGCTATCAGCCCCTCGGCGGGGTCATCGTCGGACCAGCAGTAACTGGCCCACTTGAGTCTGATCCCAACTATGTGCTCAAGACCGGATACACGTATTCAGGTCATGCATCTGTTGCAGCGGCCGGAATGGTGAACCTTGACATCATCGAACGCGAAGATCTGTTATCGCATGCGAACCGAATCGGTGGACGGCTCTCCGCCGGACTTCGAGCTATGGAAGCAGATGGTCAAATCGCACAAGTTCGTGGCGCAGGGGCAGTCTGGGCTGCTGGAATGCGTCCGGATATCAACGCGATGGAGGTTCGTGACAACCTCCTGAAAGAGGGCGTCATCGTGCGTGCGATCGCAGACCACTCGTGCACGTTCTGCCCGCCGCTCGTGACAACAGACGAACAGATTGACCGAGTGGTCGATGCAATGTCGACAGTGCTGACGTCTCTCGGCGCAAACTAAGGCAACATTCTGTTAGGTGCAAACAATGGGTACGAGTCAGCATGACTGCAGCGTTGTGGCAAGAATGGATCAGGTGTTCGACACAAGTGAGCACCCCGACTTGGAAGAAAACGGATTCGCATGAGCATTGATCTAAAAGGCCGCCGAGCAGTTGTCACCGGAGCCGCAAGCGGATTTGGAAGAGCTATCACCTTGAAGTTGCTCAGCAGTGGTGCAACGGTCGTCGCAACCGACGTCAACGACGATGGCCTTGCTGAACTCGTCACTGAAGCCAACTCAGATCACCTCGAAACGAGACGGCTCGACGTGGGTGATGCAGGGGCGTGGACCGCGCTCATTGCCGATTCGGGACCGTTTGATCTCGCGCTGTTAAATGCTGGGGTCGCCACCCACCACATTCGTCCAGAAGGCGCCCTTCCTGTGCTCGGGCTCGACACCGAGCGTTACCGGACTGTGCTCTCCGCCAATATTGACGGAGTGGTGTTTGGCACGCAATCCGTCCTAGAACACATGACGACGACTGGTTTCGGCGACATCATCGTGACGGCATCGGTTGCAGGCCTTGTGCCAATCGCCCCCGATCCGGTGTACGGACTTACCAAGCATGCTGTCGTTGGATTCGTCCGTTCGCTCGCGGCGGCCTTGGACCAGCACATCGAACCACTCGATATCCATATCAGTGCGATATGCCCAGGATTTGCTGACACTGCGATTCTCACCGACGAATCAAAAACAAACCTCAAGTCGCTTGGCGTTGAATTACTTACTGCCGAGCAAGTTGCTGACACCATGATGCGAGCGATTGAGCTCCGCAAGAACGGCGCTCAATGGGTTGTGTGGGGTGGATACGAAGATGAACAGTATGAGTGGAATCAGATTCGTCCGCTCATTCCACCCCATATTTCTGGAGAGCAGTGACAGCCGAGACCCCAGCACCGATCTGGGATCCGCTTCATCCAGAGTTTCGCTCTGATCCGTACCCCTGGTACGAATCGCTGAGAACTCACGACCCCATTCATCGAGTCGACGAGTACTCGGTGGTTCTCACTCGCCATGAAGATGTTCTCAGGACCCTCCGTGGCGCAGAGTTCGCGCGCGATATTGAGCAGCACGCGGCGGCTCCTATCGATAACCCGGTGATGCAACGCCGACGTGAGCGCAGCGAGCAGCGCTCAAAATCGATCTTGAATCTCGATCCGCCCGATCACACTCGGCTTCGAAAACTTGTCACTCAGGCATTCACGCCGAAGGCAGTTGACCGACTTCGCAACACCACCGAGCAGATGGTCGATGATGTTCTCGACCGTGCTGCGGCACGTGGAGGAATGGAAGTAATCGACGAACTCGCTTTTCCTGTTCCATTTCAGGTCATCTCTGCAATGCTCGATATGCCTACAGGCCGTGCAGATGAACTCCGAGATTGGAGCCAAATCCTCACTGCAACTCTTGAGCCCACAACGACGCTCGATGATCTTGACCGAGCTGACGAGGCGATCAACCAGCTCATCCCCTATCTCTTCGAGATCATTGAACAACGCCGTTCCAACCTCGGCGATGACGTCGTATCGGCCCTTCTTAACGCAGAATCCGAAGGCGACCGACTCGATATGGCAGAACTGATGTCATTCGTTGTGCTGCTGTACGTCGCGGGCCACGAAACCACCGTCAACCTGATCGGGAATGGCTTACTCGCTCTCTTAGAGCACCCTGACCAACTCGATAGGTGGCGGAACGACCCGTCACTCGATGCGTCAGCAATTGACGAGTTACTGCGCTTTAACGGTCCGGTTCAAAACACTGTTCGAGTGCCATTAGAACCCGTCACCTACATCGGCCTTGACGGCGAGCCGGTCGTTGTTGAGCCAGGCCATATCGTGACGACATGCCTTGGCGCCGCGAACCGAGACCCTGACCTATTCGACAATCCAAACGAACTTCGACTCAACCGGCCGAATGCGCAACGACATCTTGCGTTTGCTTCAGGTATCCACTATTGCCTTGGGGCATCACTCGCACGCATGGAAGCGACAGTTGCGTTGACTCGCCTCATTCGCCGTTTCGACCATATTTCCCTCGTCGGAGAGCCGACGTGGCGCGATCGATACACCATTCGAGGCGTTGACCACCTCGAAATTGAGTTCAGCTAACCGTCTACGGGTTTTGTAGGAGGTCAATCAGGGAACTTGTGTCCCAGCGGCCTCCACCTCGCTGATCGACCTGGCGATAGAACTGCTCGACGAGCGACGTCACTGGGAGTCTCGCCCCGTTACGTGAGGCCTCATCGAGGCAGATCGATAGATCTTTAAGCATCCACTCAACCGCAAAGCCGAAGTCGAATTCACCCTCTCCCATCGTGGACGCTCGGTTATCCATCTGCCAGCTTTGTGCAGCACCTTGGCCGATGACCTCGACGACTTCGTCTACTTCGAGCCCAGCCCGCTGGGCAAAGGCAACGCCTTCCGAGAGCCCCTGCAGTACGCCGGCGATACAGATTTGATTCACCATCTTGGTGAGCTGTCCAGATCCAACAGGACCCATCCTCCGACAACGCTTTGCGTAGGCCGCCATTGCGGCCTCAGCCTGCTCATAGGATTCGGGGTCATCAGAACCGCACATCACTGTCAGGGCCCCGTTTTCAGCACCCGCCTGACCACCAGACACCGGCGCATCGACGAACCCGACCCCTACCTCAGCGCAACGCGCCGCAAGTTCACGAGCCAGCCCGGCCGATGCAGTGGTGTGATCAACGAGAATGCTGCCTGGCTCCATCGCCGACAGGCAGCCAGATTCGCCGAGCACAACCTCGCGAACGTCATCATCATTGCCAACACATACAAAGACGATCGAGGCACCCTCAGCAGCTTCTGCAGGAGTTGGGGCCGCACGATTGCCATGGAGGGCAACCCAGGCAAGCGCCTTTGCTGCAGTCCTGTTGTAGACCGTGACCGGGTGACCTTGTTTCGCAAGGTGACGAGCCATAGGGGCGCCCATTACGCCCAGGCCGCAGAAAGCAACAGGTGAGGGGGATGACATCATGCCAAGATTTTGACATGCCCAACAGGTGCGAAGGTGCACCCCCTAATTACTTCTTGGCGGCCGCCTTCTTCGCCTTCTTCTCAGGCTTTAACACGCCTTTCGATAACGCCTCATCGAGATAGTCTTCGGCCGCTTCAGCCGAGACCTTCAGCGCCGGTGCAATCTCGCTGATGAGGTTGACTCGCGCCCGCTCGTACATTGTGCGTTCAGCTGCCGACAACGCGGCATCGCGGTTACGAGCAGCGAGGTTACGAACAACCTCAGCCACCTGATACACGTCTCCTGATTTGAGTTTTTCTTGGTGGTTCTTGAACCGCCGGCTCCAGTTTGACGGAACACGTGGATCTGGCTTTGCGAGCACGGAGACGAGATCTTCAAGTTCATCGGGCGACACCGGCGGGCGAACGCCAACCTCGTCAGCCTTATCGACGGGAACCTTCAACGTCATTTCGTTGATCACCGTCTCGAGAATGAGGTAGTCCCGCTTCTCTCCGAAGGCTTCCATTTTCTTCGTGCCCTTCACCACACAAGCGCCGTGCTGTGGGTAAATGACCGTTTCGCCCTTCTTGAACTTCACGTTGTCCTCTCGATGGTGGTCGAGCCAGAACTACACATTCTGGCTCTTTGAGGGTATCGCGCCCCCGGCAGGATTCGAACCTGCGCGCTACGGATTAGAAAGCCGTTGCTCTATCCTGACTGAGCTACAGGGGCATACAGAAATTGATCTGCCCTTTGACAATATCGCCGTCTGGGCCATGCATCATCACGATTCGAGCAGGCGCTTACGCAGTAGGTCAAGCGCCGAAATGACCGAAAGTTGGCGCATCATCTCTCGATCGCCTGGCAACCGAAGGTGGGCACTCCTGACCCGGTCTGGTTCGCCCTCAGGTAGCACGACAGCCGCAAACAATGTTCCCGGTCGCATTCCGTCTTGTTCTGACGGTCCGGCAACCCCAGTCAGCGCAAGCCCCACATCGGCACCGAGTACCTTTCGAACGCCCTCGGCCATTTCTATCGCGGCCTCTTCGGTAACTACCGGCCCTTCAGTCACATCGAGCACACCGAACTTAACCTCGCTTGCGTACGACACGACCGCGCCCTTCATCACCTCACTTGCTCCTGCAACGCCTGTCAATCGGCCCGAGACAAGCCCACCTGTAACCGATTCAGCGAGCCCGAGAGTCCACCCACGGCTTCGAAGAAGGTCCAATACAACCGACTCCATGGTGTCGCTGTCGACCCCAAATACCTGGTCACCAAGCACTCCCCGAATTCGTTCCTCCCACGGTGCCAGTAACGCCGATGCTGCAGCCTCATCTGGAGCACGACCTGTGAGGCGAACCTTGAGGCCTTCCCAGCCGCTCGCAAGAAATGCAAGGGTCGGGTTACCTGCCTCTTCCAGTTCGTCGATGATGTGGTCGAGACGTTCGTTGAGGCCGCTCTCGCTCTCTCCCCAGGTGCGCAACGTACGACTTGCGATCGTCCATTGTTCACCAGATCGCTGCTGCAAGTCAGGCAGGATTGCTCGCTCAAACATTTCACGCATTTCGTGCGGAACGCCCGGAACCGCATAGACCACGCGTTCAACAGGTCCAGCATCTGTCTCGATGGTTACGGGACAAATGAGCCCGGGTGCGGTGCCACGAGTCTGCGGAATGATCATCGCGCCTTCTGGCACCATTGCCTGCCGAAGATTGTTCTCCGGCATTGTTCGATTACGCGACGAAAACAGGTACCGAATGACATCGGCTACATCCTCGTCGAGTTTCAGTTCGACCCCCATCACATCTGCAATCGCTTCTCGAGTCAGATCGTCATGGGTTGGTCCAAGCCCACCACACATGATGACCGCATCAGCCTCACCGAGCATGCGGCGCAGATGGCCCGTGATTCGCCCGATGTTGTCGCCAACTTTCACTTGCGACAGCGAATCAACTCCGTGCATCGCGAGGTTCTCCCCCAGCCACGAAGAGTTGGTATCAACGATCTGCCCTAGGAGAAGTTCTGTGCCAACTGCCAATACATCACAACGCATATCGTCCCCCGTTTACTCTTTCGTCGTCCGACTCGCAATGAGATATTGAGTTCCACTCACGAGGGCAAGCCCAACCGCGAGCCAGAGCAAACCAATCCACAACCATCGGAAATCCGCCGCAAACCAGGGCCACAGAGCGAAGCCCACCGCCAACTGCTGCACCACTGTCTTGTACTTTGCGAGTTTCGAAGCAGGGACGCTCACCCCTTTCGAGCCGACGAGCACCCGATACACACTGATGACGAGCTCACGGCCAGCAATGAGAAGAACTGGCAACAGCGGGAAGACATCCCGGCTCACCAATGTGAACATTGCCCCGAGGACAAGAACCTTGTCCGCGAGCGGGTCAAGAAACGCCCCGGTGGACGTTGTGCCGTGGCGACGGGCAACCCACCCGTCGATGCCGTCGCTCACACTCAGCGCAAACCACAGCAAGTACGCAAGCCAAGCACCACGCTGATGATCGGGAATCACAAGAAACATGACAGGTGACAGCACGAGTCGACCAGCCGTGATTGCGTTGGCCCAGGTCGCAAGCGCGTTCGGATCCACTGGCATTAGCGGACCTCCGCGTCGCTCTCATCAGGAATCGATCCACCAATTGCCACGAGATCAGGACCCCACGCTTCATCGATCTCAACATCAGCAAAAGTCCCAACCGTGAGCGAAGGGTCAATGTGAATAAGGCCATCGATTTCTGGCGCTTCACGATGACTTCTTCCCACACCAGGCTCATCAACCAGAACAGAAACCACCTCACCGATGAGCGCGTCGCGACGACGGGCAGTAATTGCATCTTGCAGTTCAGTGAGTTCTGCAAGGCGCTCATTCACGAGACCTGAATCAACCTGTCCATCGAGGTCATAGGCGTAGGTGCCAACCTCACGACTAAATGAGAAGAATCCGCACCAATCGAGGTCGGCATGCTCAACGAACCGAACGAGTGCTGCATGATCATCATCGGTCTCGCCCGGATATCCAACGATGAAGTTTGACCTCATCGTCGCATCTGGTTGAGCCGAACGGATCTCGACGATGCGCTTCAGAAAGCGATCACCATCGCCCCATCTCCGCATTCTTCGCAGGAGCGGCTTACTCACGTGCTGCAAGGACAGATCAAAATATGGGACTTTCGTACCAAGAATGACATCCACCAATTCGTCGGTGAGGTCGCTCGGATAGAGATATAGCAAGCGAACTCGATCAACTTCTTCAGCAACCGCGCGCACCAATGGAACGATCGCTCCCGAACCGAGTTCATCTGGACGGTCAACACCGTATGACGCGAGATCCTGTGCGACGAGCACGATTTCCTTCGCATCAAGGGCATGCACCTCAGCCAAAATCGAATCAACATCTCGACTTCGCTGGCTTCCTCGGAATGACGGAATAGCACAGAACCCGCAAGAACGATTACAGCCTTCAGCCACCTTCACATATGCCCATGGACGCAACGATCGTGGTCGCTGCAAGTTGAGAAGGTCCATCGCAGGCATCGGCGCCTCAGAGACCGGGATGAGGCGACGTTGTTGCTGTTCTGTAATTGCTCCGCCAAAACCAACCACTGCGTCTACTTCTGGGAGTTCCGCCGCCAATTCATCGCCATAGCGCTCCGCCATGCAACCGGTCACAACAAGTCGAGAGCCATTCGGTCGCGCCTCGTCGAGTTGAAGAATGACATCGATTGATTCCTTGCGTGCCTCTTCGATGAACGCACAAGTGTTCACGACTACTACGTCAGCAGATGACGGATCGTCAGTTGGTGAGAGTCCGTCGTGAAGAAGGGTTCCGACAATTTTGTCGGAGTCGACCTGATTCTTCGGACAACCAAGCGTCTCAACATAAAAACGGCCGGTGCCCTGCGCTGTCACGCTCCTGACACTATCCGTCAGGCAGAGCACTTCTGTGCGTGGGCGTGTTCAGCACTACGCCTCCGAGTCGATCTCGTAGATTTAGATCTGACCGTTCTGACGGAGTAATTCAAACTCCTCCACCGTCATTAACACCGAACGAGCCTTCGAGCCTTCACTCGGCCCAACCACCCCACGTTGCTCGAGGAGGTCCATAATTCGACCAGCACGGGCAAAGCCCACCTTCAGTTTGCGTTGCAACATCGATGTCGACCCGAGTTGGCTCCGAACTACTAATTCGACTGCTTGACGCATGATGACCGCGTCTTCGTCGTCATCTCCCGCCGAAAACGCATGCGCATCAGATGTCACATCATTGAAGTCAGGCATTCCGACTGAGCCGGCACTCGCAGCGGGTGACTCGTCTCCTTCAACGTCACTCGAATAGATCGGCTCAGGTGCCTGCGCCCGCCAATGCTCGACCACCTGGCGTACCTCTTCCTCACCGACCCATGATCCCTGGATACGGTTTGCAACCGACGAGTTGCCCGGCAACAACAACATGTCACCTTGCCCAACGAGTTTTTCCGCTCCTGGCTGATCGAGAATCACTCGAGAATCGGTGAGGCTCGACACGGCAAAGGCCATACGAGCAGGAACGTTCGCCTTAATGACACCTGTGATGACGTTGACCGATGGACGCTGCGTTGCAACGATGAGGTGGATGCCCACCGCGCGGGCCTTTTGAGCGATTCGGGTAATCGATTCTTCGACATCACGTGCTGCCACCATCATGAGGTCATTCAGCTCGTCGACAACGATCACGATGTACGGCATGTGCTCGTACTCAGATGCCTCTCGCCCGGCTGGCACCTGCAAATTGCCTTTGATCACCGCAGTGTTGTAGCCCGTGATATCGCGGTACCCACATTCGGATAGCGCGTCATACCGTCGCTCCATCTCCTTCACCGCCCAGCCAAGAGCATTTGCTGCCTTCTTCGGGTTTGTAACCGGCTGCGTGAGCAGGTGAGGTAACCGCTGGTACTGACCCATCTCAACCTGCTTTGGGTCGATCAAAATGAGGCGGACCTGATCAGGGGTTGTGCGCATCAACAATGAGGTGATGATGCAGTTGATACCGCTCGACTTGCCAGCACCTGTTGCACCAGCGATCAACATGTGCGGAGTCGTCGCCAGATTGAGGAACACCGCTTTACCGGCGATGTCCTTGCCAATTGCAACCTCTAGCGGGTGAGTTGCTCTCTTCGCCTCGCTTGACACGAGCAAGTCTCCGAGCGCCACCAACTGCCGACGCGCATTCGGCACTTCCACGCCAATCGCCGAGCGTCCTGGGATCGGGGCGAGGATACGAACATCTGTTGCGGCCATTGCGTACGCGATGTCCTTCTGAAGACTCGTCACCTTCGCAACCTTGATGCCCGGCCCTAGCTCAAGTTCGTAACGGGTAACCGTCGGGCCAACCGTGAATCCAGCGAGTTGGGTCTCAACACCATGTTGGGCGAGAGACTCTTGCAACGTCGCACCTCGAGCCTCAACCGCTTTCATGTCAACCGACTGCTCACCGGTTTTCTCTAGCACCGCCATCGAGGGAAGTCGCCACTCCCCTGGCCGCACAGGCGCGGCTGCTGCTGGCGCAGCCTCGGGCTGAGCTGCCGCAGGTTGTGCAGCCCGTTTCTTTCGAGTTGGCTTCGGCTTCGACTCAGCGAACTCCTCATCGCCAGCGCCGTCGTACAGCGACGGAGAAACTGCGAGCGGGTCAATTGATGCCGTCGGTTCAGCAACCTCGGCGTCATACTCTTCGCGCTCGCGCCGACGCTCTTCTGATCGCTCGCTTTGCAACGTCGCAAGGTTCGACAACGAACGCTTCAGAAATTGCGCAACTGGACGTGCCCCCGAAGCAACGCCAGTGCCGGTCATCGCAGCCATACTTCGGAGGGATGCGCCGGTGATCAATGCGATCGACCCGATGAATATTGCAACGAGCAGCACCACCGCTCCCGCCGGAGCGACGAGGCGCTGAAGTACCTCTCCGCCGGCAACACCTAGTAGGCCGCCTGAAGCACCAAGTGCATCGAGGTCGGTGAGAGATACCGGGGTGCGAATAACGTGAACAAACCCAAGAAATGACAGCACCGCAAGCGCCCAGCCGATTCCGACACGGATTGGCGATTGAGACTCGTGCTCACGAAGTACCGCCACCCCGCTTCCAATCAGAACGAGCGGCAGAAGGTGACGTCCAATACCAATGAACCAGCCAAGGAATGTTCCTGCCCCCTTGCCCGCTGGGCCGGCTAACGAGAACCAGACTGCGAGTATCAGCAGAACGCCGACCGCGATGAGCGCAATACCGAGTAATCCACTGTCGTTACCCGAACTTCCTCCTTGCTGAGAGGAGCCCTTGCCCGCGTTTCGATCAGAAGCAGCCTTCTTCGCGGCACCCTTCCTAGTTGTCGACGGGCGCGACTTTGGAGCGTTTCCACCTTTCGCCATGCGTCTCTAACGGTATCAACGTGGCACCACCTGGTTCAGCCATACCCTGTTACGACGCTTGGACTCCCAAGATCCGGCCGTCACCGGCCAGCAGCACAAGAAGCGTTCCGCCCTTGTCATTCACCACCGTCGCATCAATGACTGTCGATCCAGTGCCAGTGCCTTGGATCGCAACGTCAGCGATTACCGGAACAGACAACTCGGCGTCAATTCTCTCAAAAAGTGTCTCTGGGTCGAGATCTATCGCTGAAGCTTGAAAAGTCGCTCCCTCGGCAGGCAATGTTTCGCCGTCAGTCGTGATCTCGCCCTGTTCCCACCGGTACGTCGTTGCGAACATGCCCTGGGTCTCGCCTGAACTTTCAACCGCAGTCTCAGCGAGAATGAGTGTGACACCAGCAAGGTCAGCAGAAATCTCGAAATATTCGAGATCACTCCCAATTTCTGCCTCCAGATCAGCCACCGCTTCTGGTATCTCGCCCACTACAGGACGAGCTGCATCAACTGTCGAACCACATGCCGAAACAATCATTGCAACCGCAGCCGCAAGAACCGCGAGCCGCATCACGTTTCCATGACGACAGGAACAATCATCGGACGTCGCTTCGTTCGCTCGTTGACAAACCGACCAGCAGACCTGCGGACTTCTCGTTCCAATGCTTCGACATCTCGAATGCCATCAGCGAGGGCGCGTTCAACTGCCGCGGCAACGGTGTCACATGCCTCGTCAAGCAGGTCTTCCGCCTCAGGTGCATACACCCAGCCACGGGTAATGATCTCCGGACCGGTGAGCACCGTTCCGGTTTGAACGTCGACCGTCACGACGACGACAACAACGCCTTCTTCTGCGAGGACACGACGATCACGGATCACACCGTTGCCGACATCTCCAATGATTCCGTCGACGTACACATAGCCCGCAGGAACACGGTCGAAGTGGCCGGCACCCTCGTCATCGAGAATGAGGACGTCACCGTCCTCGCAGAGCAGGACGCGGTCATCAGCAATTCCCATGACGCGCCCGAGAGCAGCATTCGCCACGAGATGCCGATATTCACCGTGAACAGGCACGAACCACTCTGGCTGCACTATCGAGAGGTAGGTCTTGATGTCATCGGCCTGCGCGTGGCCAGTCGCGTGGACATCGGCAACACCCGAATGCACCACCTTTGCGCCTCGGCGCAACAAACCGTCGATCACACGGTTGACATTGCTCTCATTGCCGGGAATTGCGTGGCTCGACAACACGACCGTGTCGGTGTCACCCAACTTCACGAATCGATTTTCTCCTCGGGCGAGAAGTGCAAGTGCTGACATGGGTTCACCCTGGCTGCCAGTTGAGATCACACAGACTTTTCCTGACGGATACTGATCAATGTCTTCAACATCGATCAGCGAGGCATCTGGTATTGAGATCACACCCAGATCACGCCCGAGGCGGACGTTCTTACGCATACTGAGACCAAGCGTTGCAACTTTTCGACCGGCCGCTACTGCGGCATCGGCAATCTGTTGAATTCGATGAAGGTGACTCGCAAAACTCGCCGTAATGATCCGGCGCCCTTCGTGATCAGCGAAGACCTGTCTCAACACGCTGCCAACGGAGGTCTCACTTGGAGCAAAACCGGGCTCCTCAGCGTTTGTTGAGTCAGCGAGCAGCAGGCGAATACCTTCCGACCGGGCAATTTCACCCAAGCGAGCGAGATCACAGCGACGATCATCCACGGGCGTGAGGTCAAGTTTGTAATCACCTGAGTGCAAGATGACACCTTGATCAGTGCGCACAACGATTGCGTGCGCGTGCGGAACCGAATGGGTCACAGGCACAAACTCAACTTCAAATGGGCCGATCGTTACCCGGTCACCATCATTGGTTGGAACGAAGTCGACCCTCCCGAGCAGGCCAGCCTCCTCAATTCGATTTCTCGCAAGCCCAAGCGTGAGCCTCGAGCCGTACACCGGAAGTGGCGCCTCACGTCGGTCACCGATGCCGTGCTCATCACGAAGTAGGAACTGGATACCGCCGACATGATCCTCGTGGCCATGGGTAGCCACAAGACCGCTAATTAACGGCGCATTCTCGCGAAGGTAGGTGAAGTCGGGAAGGACAAGATCGATTCCATGTAGATCCGCAGACGGGAACATGATCCCGCAATCGATCACCAAAATTGAGCGACTATTGCCTTCACCCTGCTCAATTGCGAGACAATTACGGCCGATCTCTCCGAGTCCGCCAAGGATGACGATTCGAACTGGTTCAGCCACGCGCCGCCACCAACTCGGCGTACACCCGACGAGCCTCATCTTCAAGGCCTGCGGGGGCGTCACCGAGCGGAAGCCGGCATTGGCCAACCTCGAAACCGAGTGTCCGCATCATTGCCTTGGACGGGATTGGATTTGGTGTGAGATCACCGGTCTCGAATGAGAAACTCGGGAGCATTCGCTGGTTTACCGCAGTTGCAGTCGCCAGATCTCCGACTTCGAGGGCGGCAAACATCTCAACGTGATCTGGAGCGGTCCAGTGTGTGGCTACCCCAATGGTTCCGACCGCCCCAACTGACAACAGCGGCAGAGTGAGCCCGTCATCGCCGCTATAGACCTCGAAATCGGCGGGCGCCTCACGAATGAGCCGAGCCGTCTCAGCAGGATTTGCCGCAGCGTCTTTTAGGCCAATGATGTTCTTTTCTTCATATGCGAGGCGCAACAACACCTCGGTTGAAACCTTCCGTCCCGTGCGAACCGGGATGTCATATATGACCTGAGGCAACTCAACAGCTTGGGCAATCGCCCGGAGGTGCTGTTCTATGCCGGCTTGCGAAGGACGGTTGTAATAGGGGCAGAGCGAAAGGATGCCGTGAACCCCAAGCGATTTTGCCCTGAGGGAGAGTTCGACCGAGTGCGCCGTGTTGTTGCCAACCGTTCCTGCAACTACGGGAACGTCGACGGCCTCGACAACTGCTGCGAACATCGCAAGTTTTTCATCATCAGACAGCGTCGGTGATTCTCCTGTTGTGCCACAGACAACGAGCCCCTCATTGCCCTCGTCGACGAGATGACGAGCCAACTGTTGCGCGACATCAAGGTCAACACTGCCGTCACTTGAAAACGGAGTGATGAGAGCGGTAAGAATTCGTCCGAATGTTGGCGATGACATGCAGACCAAAGACTAGTGACCTAGGTACAGGTCACCATGCTCAGGCGACGTCGGCACCAAGTTCGAACTTGAGATACTCAGAACCGGTGTCTTCCCAATCCTCGAACTGAATCACATTCATTTCCTCAAATCGACGACGAAGCCATGACTCATTTCGATCGAGAAGCCCAAGCTTCTTGCAGTTCGGCACGATTTTGGAGAACAACATCTGCTGGAAAACATCACGAGTCGGGTCTCGGAGCACCAGAGGCACGACGTCTTTCGGATTTACGCCCTGCTTCTCCCATACCTCTTGCTGCAAGAAGCGATCTCGCATGCGGATCGCCGCCTCGAACGCAAACTCTTGACGTTCCATCAGCTCGCGATCGGTCATTTCTGAGTACACCTCTTTAAGCGACAGCACACCAAATGCAACGTGTCGTGCCTCATCGCTCATCACATACCTGAGGAGCTGCTTCAACAGTGGCTCCTCGGTCATCTGATGCATAAACCCAAATGCTGCGAGCGCAAGCCCTTCAACCATGACCTGCATACCGAGATACGTCATGTCCCAACGAGAGTCTTCGATGATGTCGTCAAGCAACATCCGAAGGTGGGCGTTGACTTGGAACCCACCATCGAGTTTTTCATCGATGTAGCGGGCAAACACCTCAACGTGACGGGCCTCGTCAACGACTTGGGTTGCTGCGTACAACTTGGCGTCGTACCACGGAACTGTTTCAGTGATTTTCGCCGTGCAGAGCAGCGCTCCCTGCTCACCATGGAGAAACTGCGACAGCGTCCAGCGACGGCTATCAATTCCAAATTCAAGCCATTCTTTGTCGCCCCACTTCTCAACAACCGTTCCCGCATAGTGGTCGGGGCTCAAGCCCGCAGAAAACGCCGCCTGATCAGAAGTGACGACTTCATCGAGTTCTACTTCTGTGTCCCATGGAAGGTCAGTGGTTCCGTTCCACTGGCCGACCTTGGCCTTCTCGTAGAGCTTTCGGAGCTGAGGCCGAGCGAGAGAGTAATCCCAGGTGAAGATTGCATCGGCATTGTCCTTCACGACATGTTCAACTTCGTCGACGTCAACATTTGACACTGACAAAATCGCCTCGATGTCATCGATCTCGTCGCGACCGATGATGTCAGCGTTAGCTGCGTGGCCGGTTGGATGTTCGGTGGTGCTCATAGGGTGCTCCTAGCTGAGAGTTGTGATCGAGCTCAACTGCTGTTGATGCAAGGCCACAGAAGAGATAAGTGGACAGAGAAATTGTTGGGCACTTTCAGCATCGTTGAGGTCGACTGCGTCAACGGGTGAAAGAAAATGTGACACGGTGAGTCGCACGACGAGGTCAATGAGTCGGTGTGCGGCATCACGGCCGATGAGCGGTTCTAGGTGAGGCGCTAGTGCTTCGGTTGCCATTCGGATAATCCTCGGAAGCCCAGCGGCCGTGAGTTGACCCAATGCCTCGCCCGGCTCAGAACTCAACATCATGGCGAGGTGCTCATCTGCCTGGAGTAGCGACGTCGCTGTCACAACGCTGCCAACGACGATTGATTCAACGGTGGTTTCCGCAGCAATTTCTGCGAGGACGTGATCGAAAAATTGGTGAAGTTCACGAACCCGCAGCGCTTCAAATAGCACGTCGCGTCCCCCAGGGAACAAGCGGTAGATCGTCGCTCTGGAGACTCCTGATTCACGACAGATGTCGTCAATCGTTACTTTTGAGAAGCCAAGTTGATGACTGCAGGTGAGAGCGGCATCAAGGACGACACCCTCAATGCCAACTACTCCACGGCGTTGTGTGTCATCGGTCACATTTGAGACAATATTGCCCCAAACGTCTCAAGGCAACTCGAACACCGTTATCTGTTAGGAAGGAAGCACAAAATCGGCGTAACGAGCACGCAGGTCTTTCTTCGAAAACTTGCCAACACTGGTCTTTGGAACCTCATCGATGAACTCGACGGCATCGGGCAACTGCCACCGAGCGACTCGGTCACGGAGAAAATCGATGACCTCCTCTGCTGAGATGTTGCTGCCCTCGGCTCGCACCACACATGCGAGTGGACGCTCAGACCAGCGAGGGTGAGGCACCCCAATAACGGCGGCTTCTGCGATTCCGGGATGCGACATCAATTCGTTCTCAAGTTCGACTGAGGAGATCCACTCGCCACCTGACTTGATGAGATCTTTCGTTCGGTCAAGAAGCCGCACCCGGCCCCGTTCGTCGACACTCGCAACATCACCAGTTCGGAGCCAACCGTCCTTCGTGAAACTCTCATTTGCGCGTTCATCGTTGTAATACGTCGATGCAATCCAGTTACCGCTGACCTGCAACTCTCCGCTCGATTCACCATCCCATGGAACGGCATCTTGCGAATCAGGGTCAACTACTCGCATGCTCACGCCGAACGAAATGCGGCCAACCGTCGTTCGCAATTCCGCCTGTTCGTCATCGGACAGTTGCTGCTGATCGGAATCAAGGTGCGAGACCGCACAGATGGGACTTGTTTCTGTCATTCCCCACGCCTGCAACAGGGGAAGTCCTGTCACCTTTCGGTACCCCTCGGACAGTCCGCGAGGGACTGCAGAACCTCCGCATGGAATAGCTCGCAGGCATGAGGTGTCGCGGCCTTCGAGTTCTGGCAGAACCTGCATCCAGATGGTGGGGACGCCAGCGGCGAGCGAAACACGCTCCTCAACGATGAGATCTGCGAGCGCTTTACCCGAGAGGTCAGCCCCGGGCATCACCATCTTTGCCCCGGTTGCGACACCGGCGTGAGCCAACCCCCAGGCGTTTGCGTGAAACATCGGCACTACGGGCATGACCACATCCGACTCTCGAGCTCCGAGTGAATCTGCAGTCATTGTGCCCATGGTGTGCATGAACGTGCTTCGATGCGAATACACCACACCTTTCGGATTACCCGTGGTTCCGGAGGTGTAACACATACTTGCCGCACGGTGTTCATCGACTTGGGCCCACTCGACGGGATCGGCCTCAGCGAGTAGCTCTTCGTAATTCAACAATTCGAATCCGGCGAGATCATCGGGAATCTCACCATCGCCGTCATCGATCAACACGAGATGCCGCAGGCGCTCAAATGTTGGCAACAACGGTGCAAGAAGCGATAGCAATGATCGATCGACAAAGATCACCTCGTCGTCCGCGTGGTTGACGATATAAGTGAGTTGTTCAGGAAATAGGCGAATGTTCAGGGTGTGGAGAACACGACCGGTACATGGCGCAGCGAAGTACAGCTCGAGGTGCTGAGCCGTGTTCCACGAAAACGTCGCAACTCGTCCGTATTCAGAAACCTCCAACGCATTGAGGACACCACCTAACTTCCTCGTCCGTGCGGCCCACTCGCCGTAGGTGGTGCGATCGCGTCCATTGACTGTTGCCGTCACAATCTCTTTATGAGGGTGATATCGCTCTGCTCGGTCAAAGAGATGAGAAATATTTAACGGTACGTCCTGCATCAATCCCTGCATGGTGAAAGACGCTAACCGACGAACGAAACTCAGGCCACAGGGCAGACAGATATCGTCAAGGTGTGAACGAAGCCCCTCCCGAGACATCTGCTCTTCGTCCGCGTTGGGCTCCGATGTCGATTGCAGCCTTCATCGCTCTCGTCGTGTGTACGAACATTGCTGCCATCACTTGGGCTCGTCTCGTTCTGTCGTCCCCAGAAACTCTTCTCGCCCTCTCCTCACGAAATAGGTATCTCGCGCTTGCCCTTGGCACCGATATCAGCAGCGTTTCGTACTGGGTCATTGGCAGCCTCCGAATTGCCATCGCTTTCGCGGTTTGCCACCTTGCAGGGCGCGCGTATGGAGACCGAATTCTGGCCATCTTCATCAAATATCTCGGCATGGATCAGCCAACAATTGATCGCTTACAAACCGGATTTACCAAGGCTGACTGGGCAATCATTCCCTTTTTCGTTGGCTCAAACATTGTTGCGGCAATCAGCGGCATCCAGCGCACTCGGACAACTCGACTCGTGACATTCGTCGCGATCGGGCTTGTCGCCCGCCTTGCCCTCATTCAATGGCTCGCAAACATCTTTGATGACCAACTCACCGACGCCATCAATTTGCTACAGAAGTATTCGTGGTGGTTTGTTGGCGGATCGGTAATTCTCGTGCTGCTTACCAATTCAAGAAATACTCGTCGGTCCTAAGGCCATCCCATTGGCCTGTTACTGTCATTTGTACGGGCGGGAATTCCGCAGAGAGATTGGAGCGAAATGCACACCTACGAATGTTCATCTTGTGGAATGACAGTCAACGCGACGTGCGGAGCATGCGACGCGCCACTCGAAAATGACGTGCTCACGCGCGATGACGGGTCGACCGTGCAAATCTCGAAGTGCCCAAATGGTCACGGCAAGATCAAGTCACCGCTGTGCTGTGGCGCCGATATGTCGTGCACACTCGGCTGATCACCACTTAACCATCATTCACTGCTGTTACAGCAGTGCGTCGAGACCGATGGTGAAGTCGTCCGCCGTACCGATGCGTCGACATGCGAGCACCACGCCGGGCATGAAGCTCGTGCGGTCATACGAGTCCTGACGAATCGACAGCGTTTGACCTTGTGCTCCAAGAATCACTTCTTGATGAGCGGTCATACCTCTCATTCTGACCGAATGAATACGAACACCGTTCGGCCCTAAACCGCCGCGAGCCCCCTGCGGCTCCTCTACCTGGGTTGGGTCGTTGGCCCAGCCAGACTCCCCTGGATTCATTGCACGCGCTGTTGCAAGGGCAGTTCCAGACGGGGCATCGATCTTCTCATCATGATGCAGTTCAATGATTTCAGCAGTCTCGAATAGCGAAGCAGCCTCGGCAGCGAACCTCATCATCAACACAGCAGAGATCGCAAAGTTGGCAGCGATCAGGCAATTTGCATCGGATGCCTCAAAGGCCGACTCAAATGACGCGATGTCTTCATCGTCAAATCCTGTCGTTCCAACAATTGCATGAATCCCGTGCAGCGCAAGAAATGGCAAAGTAACCCGCGCCGCTTCTGCTGTGGTGAAATCAACCACAACTTCACAGGACGCTTCAGCGAGCGCCTTCAGGTCAGATGCGACCTCCAGCCCATGAATCGCTTCGCCACCGTGTACATCAACAGCCGCAACGAGTTCGAGGCCATCCGCGTCGACAACTGCATCGCAGACAGTTCTTCCCATCCGTCCGGATGCTCCAACTACTCCAACACGAATACTGGCCATGTTGACGACGGTACTCCGTTATGTGGCGCCAACCGAGACAGTCAGTCTCTCGCCACCAAGAATTGTGGCGGCCGCTTCGGCGACATCGCATTGGGCCACCTGTCGCCAGCGCGAAATTTGCTCGTCTATAGATCGGATCTTTGAGGTTGCTGAGAGCATGCCTCCGAGGCGAGCCATACGCGCACCTGAGTCTTCAAGGCTCATCTCAAATGCTCCAACGAGATAACCCACCGCAGTATCTATTTCGTCTTCGGTGGGGCCATGTTTCGCCAAGTCGTCGATGATGCCACCGATGAGCTCCTCGACCTCGGCGGCGCTCTCCGGGTTTGTGCCGGCATACACCGACCACGCGCCGGCATCGGAAAAGGTACTCAGTCCAGAAAATACGGTGTAGGCGAGTCCGCGTCGCTCTCGAATCTCGTCGAAGAGGCGACTTGACAGTCCTCCACCGAGTACATGATTGACAACGTCGAGAGACTCGCGCTGAGGGTGCATCCGAGGCAACCCACGCCCACCAATGACCAGGTGTGTTTGTTCGGTGTCATCTTTGATCGAACAGTTACTGCCACTAGTTGTTGGAGCGGTTCGAGCAAGCATGGAAGCACCATGGGGAATATTGCAGAATGCCGCTGCAGCATCTGCAATCACCTCATCTGCATCGACAGCTCCTGCGATCGATACCACCATTCGCTCAGCCACATAATGCTCGGCGTGAAAGCGCCGGATGTCGTCAACCGATGTCTCAGTGACTGAGTGCCGTGTTCCACCCGGATCACGCCCAAGTGCATGACGGGCGAACAATTGTTGGGCGAACACCCGGTGCGCAACGTCATCTGGTGACTCATCGTCCATCGCGAGCTCTTCGAGAATGACCTTGCGTTCACTCTCAACATCTGAGGCGCGCAATGACGGAACCGAGATCACATCACCAAGAAGGTTGAGCGCATCGGTTACATGCCGAGCAGGCATCCGACAGTAAAACGTGGTGTTCTCTCGCGCCGTATACGCATTTATGTCGCCACCGACGCGATCAACTGACCGAGAAATATCGGAGGCAGAACGCTGCTCTGTTCCCTTAAACAACAGATGTTCAAGAAAATGACTTACACCAGCGATGTGCTCAGGTTCATCTCGAGAGCCGACCCCAACCCACACGCCCACCGAAACCGAACGTGTTGTCTCCATTGGGTCGACCGCTACGGTCAATCCATTATCGAGAACGACAACACGCTCGGTCATCGAGGTGGTATTCGCGAGTTAGCGATGACGGCGACGGCCGCCGCCACCACCACGCTCCGAGTTTGGACCAAGATCGCCAAGTTCGTCAGCGAGTTCTGCGTCGAAGCTCTCATCGAAGCTCACAGATTCGATGTCGCCATCGTTTGATGATGCTGGGGCAGGGGCAGCAGCCTCTTGACTGCTCTCTCCTGCTGACACAGGCACAATGTCGCCAGCCGGGCTGAGTGAGACCTTGCCACGGTCGTCAATCTCATCAACAACGACTTCGACCTCGTCGCCGAGCGACAGCACATCTTCGACTGCGTTGATCCGCTTGCCGCGTCCGATTTTCGAGATGTGCAGAAGTCCGTCACGACCAGGAAGGATGTTGACGAACGCACCGAACTTCGTGATGTTGACGACGCGACCGGTGTAGGTCACACCGATTTCTGCCTTTGGCGGATCGACGATATTGAGGATCGCAGTGCGGGCCTCTTCCATACGCCATGACTCAACTGCTGCGATGGTGACAATGCCGACCGCGCCGTCGTCATCGACAGCGATGTCCGCTCCAGTTTCACCTTGGATGGTGTTAATGATCTTGCCCTTAGGCCCAATGACCTCGCCAACCTTGTCGATTGGGATCGTTATGGTGACAATCTTTGGTGCTGTTTCTGCAACTTCGTCACGTGGTGCGGCGATCGCTGCGTTCATCACGTCAAGGATCTCCATCCGTGCCTCACGGGCCTGCTGAAGTGCGTCAGCAAGAACCTGTGCTGGAATGCCGTCGATCTTCGTATCGAGCTGAAGGGCCGTGATCGCATCGCTTGTGCCAGCGACCTTGAAGTCCATGTCGCCAAACGCATCTTCGGCGCCGAGGATGTCGGTCAATGTCACGTAGTTGTCGCCATCTTTTACGAGGCCCATTGCGATACCGGAGACTGCACCACGAATTGGCACGCCGGCATCCATCAACGAAAGGCTCGATGAACACACCGACCCCATTGACGTCGACCCGTTTGATGACATCACCTCAGAGACAAGGCGAAGGGTGTAAGCAAAGTCTTCCTGATTCGGAACGACCGGCATGACTGCACGAGCTGCAAGTGCTCCGTGACCGATCTCGCGGCGCTTCGGTGAGCCAACTCGACCTGTCTCGCCATTTGCCCACGGCGGCATGTTGTAGTGGTGCAAGTAGCGCTTCTCGTTATTTGGTGACAACGAGTCGATCATCTGATTCATACGAGGCATCGCAAGGGTCAAGACGTTCATGACCTGTGTTTCACCGCGCTGGAACAAACCTGAACCGTGTGCTGTTGGGAGCACACCAACCTCAGCTGACACTGGGCGAAGATCACGGACACCACGACCATCGATACGAAGGCCCTCATTGACGATCCGACGACGAACGAGCTTCTTCGTCAGCGAGCGCACGGCTTCCTTCACTGCCTTCTCTTGGCCTGCGAATTCGCCGTCTTCACCGCAGAGAGCTTCGAGTGCCTTTGCCGTTGCCGCATCGGTTGCGGCATTGCGCTCCGCCTTGCCAGCAATTGCGACTGCCGCACCAACTTCTGCGGAGACACACGCTTCAACTGCTGCAAACACCTCTGGGGTGTAGTCGAGTACTGGAGTGAATGGAAGTTGCTCAATTGGACCAGAAGTTGCGATCACGCTGGCAACGAGTTGACGCTGCAATGCAATTGATTCTTTGATCCACTGCTTCGAGGCATCAAGACCCTCGGCAAGTGCGACCTCGTCAACCTTTGGTGCACCATCTTCGTAGAAATAGAAGCTTTGTTCGGTACCACCGGCTTCGACCATCATGATGGCGACGTCGCCGTTGTCGAGTTCACGGCCAGCAACGACGAGTTCGAAGGTTGATGCTTCGCCCTCTTCGTACGTTGGGTGTGGAATCCAGTTACCTTCGGTCGTGTAGGCAACCCGAACCGAACCAATTGGGCCTTCGAATGGGATACCCGAGATCATGAGCGCAGCTGACGCCGCGTTGATCGACAGCACGTCGTGCGGGTTTGCCATGTCAACGCCAAGAACGGTCGTCACCACCTGAACTTCGTTCCGGAAACCGTCTGGGAATGCAGGGCGAAGCGGGCGATCGGTGAGACGACAAGTAAGGATGGCGTCCTCAGTCGGGCGTCCCTCACGACGGAAGAACGAACCGGGGATCTTGCCTGCTGCGTAAGAACGCTCTTCAACATCCACAGTCAACGGGAAGAAATCGACACCTGGGCGAACATCACGTGCCGCATTTGCGGTCGTCAGTACACGGGTCTCGCCGATTGATGCGACAACGGCACCTTGGCTCTGTGGAGCGAATTTTCCTGTCTCGAATGACAGTGTGCGGTCAGTGCCCGAGATTGCCCCGGACACGCGGATTGGATCAGCCATTAGTGGCTCCTTTCCATTTGGGACGTTCCCAAATGATGTGGAGCAGCTCTCCGGTTCCCAGTTGGCAACACCGCGTCAGGCTCCCCTTCAGGATTGACACGATTTCGGCAACCGGTAACCGACATCAGCTACTCGGTGATATGCGGACGCTGACGTCCGTTGGTAAGGATATCCCGTAAAAACAATGCCCGCTCGTCATTCGACTGAGCGGGCATTGATCTAGACAGGTATCTCAGGTGAAAATTTCCACCTGAATTTCTGAGAAACTCAGCGACGGAGGCCGAGTTCGGCGACGATCGAGCGGTAACGCTCAACGTCAATTTCGCGGATGTAGTCGAGCATCCGACGACGACGTCCGACCAGCATCAACAGCCCACGACGTGAGTGGTGGTCCTTTGGATGGGTCTTCAGGTGATCAGTGAGATGCTGAATTCGCGACGAGAGAAGCGCGATTTGGACCTCTGGGGATCCGGTGTCGTTGTCGCTCTGACGGTGACGCTCAATGACGTCTGCTTTTGGCTCAATTGCCATGTTCTTGCCTACCTTTTCGTAGTTGAGGTGGTCGCGCCGCTTGGCGCATCCGCAAGAGTCGGAACCCCAACGGACATCGAGAGGTTATGAGTGTCGAGTCGCGGTCACAACCTGGCGAGGTCACGGGCGCGATCAACATCGGTACGAAGCTGTGCCTTCAGAGCATCTAGGCCATCAAATCGCTGCTCATCTCGCAGTCGTTCTACAAACTCAACAGCGAGCCTTTGACCGTATAGATCACCGGAGAACTCAAGGAGGTGACATTCGACAAGAGAGCGATCCGCCGACCCATAAAACGTTGGTCGCTTACCGATGTTCACGGCGCAGGCGAACCGCTCACCTGATTCCGTCGTGCACCTTGCTGCGTATACGCCGTCGGCTGGAACGATGAAGCCGTTCGGAACATCGACATTTGCGGTTGGGAAACCAATCGTTCGGCCACGTTCATCACCGTGGACTACTTCTCCGGAAATCACAACGTTTCGGCCAAGCATGGCATTTGCTGCCGCAATCTCTCCACGCTGCAACGCGGCCCGGATCGCAGTCGAGCTGATGATTTCTTCCGACTCTGATCGCCGAAGTTCAAGAGGTGTCACCACAAAATCATGGTCCTGGCCAAGTGCGGAAAGTAACTGGACATCCCCTCTTCGTCCGCGGCCAAAGTGGAAATCCTCTCCGACAATGATCTCTTGCGCACAAAGGCCGTCAACAAACACTCTGCGAATGAAATCCTCTGCTTCTTCAGTCGAGGCAGCCTCATCGAACTCGAGAACAATGACAGCATCGATACCGGTTTGTTCCAAAAGTTCGATGCGTTGCTCAAGAGATGTGAGAAGAAGTGGCGCTGATTCTGGACGAACGACGGAAGCGGGGTGGCGATCAAAGGTCACCACGGCGCTGCGCTCCCCTAGACGTTGCGCTCGCTCAACCACCGAGGAAATGACTGCGACATGCCCCCGATGCAGCCCGTCGTAGGCCCCAATCGTCACGACCGAACGTTCACCGGGGAACACAGGCGAGTTCAATGAGTGGACGACGAGCACGATGCCGAAACCTATCGCTGAGAAGCGGTCGGTAACACCACCGTCGGCTTTGCATCTCCATTGCGGAATGCCTCATAGACCGCTATCAGAACATCGTCTACATGCAGTGCCCACGGGCCATCACCCTCCCAGACCGGAAGAAGACCTCCGACAGCGACCTTTTGCGCAACATCCTTCGAGACGTCGACACGATCAAGGCTTTCAGCGATCGTCTCAACCGGCAATAGTTGACACGTTTCTGGCGGCGCAGCCCGGTCAACGCCAAACGTTCCAGAGGACACACGTCGCAAGGCACGCAAATGAGCGCCACCCCCAAGAAGACGGCCAATGTCGTCGGCAATCGACCGGATGTAGGTGCCAGCCGAACACTCGACCTCAATTGCGAAGACATGGGCTTCAGATGTTGCGCTTACGTCGCATCGGCTGATGGTGACCCGTCGAGGTTTGCGTTCAACTTCAATTCCTTCACGGGCAAGTTCATGTAATCGTTTCCCATCGACCTTGAGCGCTGAGACCATCGGCGGGATCTGATCAATTTCACCGAGCAGATGCTCTTCGACTACTCGTTTCACGTCGGCGAGCGTGATGGCAGACATGTCGTGAGTGGCCACAACCTCACCAGCCGCATCGAGGGTCGAGGTCTCTACACCGAGAACAACCTCGCCGAAATAGGTCTTTGTTGAGGCAGTTGCGAACTGCAACAATCTCGTCGCCATCCCGACAGCAACGACGAGGACGCCTGTTGCATCAGGATCGAGTGTCCCCGCATGACCAATCTGACGCTCCGAAAATCTCTTCCGCAACTGGCCGACCACGTCGTGACTTGTCACACCCGCCGGCTTGTCAACAATGCACATGCCGTGCACGGTGGGTGGCCGACGCCGAGCCATTTACTCCCCTGAGCTCAGCTCGTCAGATCGAGGATTAGCGCGAAGGATCTCATCAATTCGTTCGGCGGCGCGAATCACGTCGTCAGGAGCAAAGTGCAAAATTGGGGTCTTCTTCGCTCGAATCTGACGACCGATCGATGACTGAATTCGTACTCGGTGCTCACCGAGAGCTTCGACAATTTCCTCATCGGCCTCGGGGCCCGATAATGAGTCGTAATACACATGCGCTCGATTGAGTTCATCATCGACATCGATTCGCGTGACAGTCACAAACTCAAGTCGTTCATCGCCTATACGAACTAGTTCTTCAGCGATGATCTCCCGCAGTGTCTCTCCGACTCGCGCAGAGCGAGGGTAACGGTGCGCCCCACTCGACGCGCGACTCGATCGACGTCCACCACGAGAACCCATGAGATCAGCTCAGCGTTCGTTCGATTTCTTGCTCATCGAAGGTTTCGATGACATCACCGGGCTTAAGGTCCTGGAAGTCACTCAGACCGATACCGCATTCGAATCCCTCACGCACTTCGCGGACATCGTCTTTGAAGCGTCGGAGCGATGTGATTTCGCCCTTCCAGATGATCGTTCCTTCGCGAAGGAAGCGCACCTTTGAACCACGAGTAATCGTGCCGTTTTGCACATAACAACCTGCGATCGCTCCAAGTTTTGGCACACGGAAGATCTCACGAACCTCAGCATCACCTGTGACGACCTCTTCGTACTCGGGCTCGAGCATTCCGACCATCGCCTGCTCAATGTCCTCGAGCAATTTGTAGATGATTTCGTAGGTTCGAATTTCAACATTTTGCTGATCAGCCAATTCGCGGCTCTTGCGATCAGGACGAACGTTGAACCCGAGAATGGTTGCGTTGGTGGTCGCAGCGAGGGTGATGTCGTTCTCTGAAATCGCACCGACGGCACGATGCACAAAGACGAGATCTACTTCATCACGACCCAGCTTTCGCAAACTGTCGGTAACCGCTTCGAGCGAGCCCTGCACGTCGGCTTTCAGCACAATATTGAGCGTCGCCGACTCACCGGTTTGGATCTGCGTGAAAATGTCCTCAAGTTTTGTTCCGGTCTTCACGCGGGCATCAGCACGTTGGTCGCGGATCTTGCGATGGTGCGAGCGAGCTTCGCCGACCATACGAGCGATGCGCTCGTCAGGGGCCGCCCTGAACTCATCACCCGCAGCAGGCACTGATGACAGGCCGAGCACCTCGACTGGTGATGATGGCCCAGCGACTTTCACCTGCTCGCCGCGATCGTTGATCATCGCACGCACACGGCCCCATGAGGCACCAGCGACGATGGGGTCACCAACCTTCAGCTCACCCTTGTCGACAAGCACAGTTGCGACCGGGCCACGTCCTTTATCGAGATTGGCCTCGAGCACGATTCCCTTTGCTCGGCCAGTCGGGTTAGCAGTCAGCTCTTCTAGTTCAGCAACTACGAGCAGCTGATCGAGAAGATCATCAATTCCGAGATCCTGAAGGGCTGACATTTCAACGACAATCGTGTCGCCACCCCAAGCCTCAGGCACAAGTTCGTGCTCTGCAAGTTGAGTCAACACCCGCTGGGGGTCGGCGTTGTCTTTGTCGATTTTGTTTACCGCAACGATGATCGGCACCTCAGCAGCACGGGCGTGGCTGATCGCCTCGATCGTTTGCGGCATCACACCGTCATCGGCAGCAACGACGAGAACCACGATGTCAGTTGCCTGTGCACCACGAGCACGCATACTCGTGAACGCTGCGTGACCCGGGGTGTCGATGAAGGTCAACATGTGGCCATTGCGCTCAACCTGATATGCACCGATGTGCTGGGTGATGCCGCCAGCTTCACCATCGACAACATTGGCGGAGCGGATCCGGTCAAGCACGGTTGTCTTTCCGTGGTCGACGTGACCCATAACGGTAATCACCGGTGGGCGGATCTGCTGAGCCTCTTCGTCGTCATCATCGCTGTCGTCGAACAACGCCTGAAGTTCAAGTTCTTGTTGCTGGCCTGGGTCGACGAGCAAGAGTTCCGCACCAACGTCAAGCGCGAACAACTCCATATGGTCGTCTGAAAGTGCCTGCGTTGCAGTCACCATTTCACCGTTATTGAGCAAGAACTTCACGACGTCGGCAGCCGTACGGTTCAACTTCGGAGCGAACTCTTGCGCTGACACTCCACGCTCAATGACGATCGTTCCCTCCGGAACTGGAGCGGTGCGGTCGGTCAATTGGAGATGCTGTGGTTGCAACTCATCCTGATCACGACGGCGACGACGCTTCGATCGCCGCGGCGGACGACGTTGCCCACTCGGACGACCACCAGGACCTGGACGACCACCAGGACCGCCGCCGGGACCACCGGGCCCACCGGGGCCGCCAGGACCGCCAGGACCGCCACCAGGACGAGGGCCACCGAATCCACCAGGCCGTGGACCGCCGGGGCGAGGGCCGCCAGGGCGACCACCAGGAGCAGGGCGTCCTGGAGCGTTCGCCGAGCCAGGAGGTGGCGGAATCGGCTTACCGGTAGATGAGACTGGACGACCAGGAGGCGGAGGAATTGGCTTTCCGCCCGCCCCAACAGGTGGCTGTGGACGAGAAGGAGGGATCGTCGGAGCAGGGCGATCGGCATTCGGGCTCGGCGGAGTCTTCGTCGATTCGGGCCCTGGGCTCGAAACCACACGTTCAGGCTGACTTCCCGGTCCCGCACTTGAAATCACTCGAGGCGATGGATCGGCGGGCTGCTCGGGTTCTGCTGCCTCAGTGGAAGCATTGCCTTCACCATCGGACTCGTCGATGGCTGGCTCGACGATCTCAGGCCCTGGTTCTGGCGCAGGTTCTGGCTCCTCCGCGACCTCAGGCTCAGGTGCTGGTGCTGGCTCAGGATCTGGCGCTGGCTCAGGAGCTGTAGCGGGTGCAGCAGATCCGACGAGTCCGGCTTGCGCAGCCTTGTCGCGAACCATGCCGGCATCTTCTTCGCTGAGCGTCGAGGAGTGGCCCTTTACCGCAAGGTCAAGCGACTGACAGAACTCAACGAGTTCTGGGTTAGACATCTGAAGTTCTTTCGCAAGAGCATGAATTCGGATATTCGTACCCGTCTTCTTCGATTTCGAACCACCAGACTCAGACGCTGCCTCCTGAGGTTGCTCGTCACGTGTGAGACCCTCACGCTCTGCCTTACGCCGCACCATGTCGGCATACGCTTCGTTCAATGAGGATGACTGACCCTTGATCGGCACGCCCAGGCTGTGGCAGAGCTCAACAATCTCGGCATTGGTCATGCCAAGTTCCTTCGCTAGCTCATGCACTCTTAGGTTTTTTGCCACTTGCTTCCTCTATCCCTCAGTCGTTTCTCAGTCTCTCAAACAAATTTCGTCGTCACACCTATTTGGAGGTGACACTCTCCATCAAACGGATCAAATCGTCTACGTCAGTTACGGCTACTGTCGTTCGCCACGCTCTCGAAAACGCATGAGAACGTTGCGCCAATCGCGCGCATTCGACACCGCACAGCCAGGCACCACGCCCGGCACCGTGTCGATCAACCAATGCGCCGGAGTTGCCATAGACACATCGCAACAGGTCGTGTTGCGCACGTCGCTGGCGGCACCCGACACAGGTTCGCAACCGTTGATCAGTCGATTTCCTCACCACCCTCGTCTTGTGACGTTGAATCATCATCGCCGGCCTCAGCGGTCTCCTCGTCAGACTCATCTGATTCGTCCTCGCCATCAGTTGACGACTCTGCTTCTTCCTCCGAGGTGCCAGATGTCTGCGCTGACCATTCGGCCTGGCTCATCACACTGCCATCTGCTGCATGCCACTCCATCTCGCCAGAGTCTGGATTTTCGACCCACTCACCTTCGGCATATTCGACATTTCCGAGTTCAGCTGCGTAACCACCTGAAGTCTCGCCGTCAGCATCTTGAGTTTCCGAGCGAATATCGATGCGCACGCCGGTGAGGCGAGCAGCAAGACGAGCGTTCTGCCCTTCACGACCAATCGCCAGAGAAAGTTGGTGATCGGGCACGATCACATCTGCTTGGGTGCGATCGTCTGAGATCACGACCTGCGTGACCTTCGCAGGCGACAGTGCTTTCGCAACGAAGTCGGCAAGGTCATCGCTGAACGGCACGATGTCAATCTTTTCGCCACGCAACTCGTTGACCACCATTCGGACGCGGGCGCCACGGGCGCCGACGCATGCCCCAACCGGGTCAACGTTGTGATCGTTCGACCAAACGGCGATCTTTGTCCGGTGGCCTGGCTCACGAGCACATGCACGGAGCTCAACGACTCCGTCAGCAATCTCAGGTACCTCAAGCTCGAAAAGACGCTTGATCATTCCCGGGTGGGTTCGCGAGACAACGATCTGTGGGCCCTTTGCCGTCTTACGAACTTCAACGATGTACGCCTTCGAACGGTCGCCACGATTTGGGCGCTCATACGGCACCTGCTCTGCCTGTGGCATCAACGCTTCTACCCGTCCGAGGTCGAGTAGCGCGTAGCGCGCCTCAGTGCGCTCAATAATTCCTGAAACCAAGTCGCCTTCGCGGTTGGCATATTCCTCAAATTTGCGATCGCGCTCTACTTCACGGATGCGCTGCGACATGACCTGACGAACTGTTTGCGCTGCAATACGACCAAGTTCTGCCTTATTAGGGGTGTCGTCACGGGGGTTCACCCATTCGCCGTTTTCATCGAGGTCGTACGCGGTGAAGGTGAACTCCATCGTTTCTGGGTCGACACCGACCTGAACCTCGTCGGCAGCATCTGGGCGACGCTTGTACGCGCTCGCCAGTGCTTCAACTAGTACCTGCAACAGTGCGTCAACAGACAAGCCCTTTTCTTGGGCAAGCATCTTGATGGCTTCGCTCATGTCGAGATTACTCACGGTTGTTCCTCCGCGTCTGTCCCGCTGTCTTGCGACGGTGCGGGAGTGGATGTTGATGTTCCCGATGGTCGGGACTTCTTTTGTCGAGGGCCACCTGGCTTTGGAGCCGGCCCCCATTCGAAGATCGTTTTGGCTTTATCGATGGCAGAGATCGCAATTGTCATCGCGCCGGCGTCTGTATCGAGAACGACGGACTCTCCATCACATGACGACAACAGACCCTCAACGCGACGTTGCTCAGCTGATGGATCAGAGAGTCGAATGCTGACGCGCTTACCGACCTCACGCATGAAGTGATGTGGGGTGCGCAGCGACCGTTCAACGCCTGGGCTCGTCACCTCAAGTGTGTACTTACCTGGAATCGGGTCTTCGTGATCGAGTTCACGAGACAGAAGCCGAGTGACAACTGCGATGGTGTCAAGGCTGACACCAGTCTCAGAACCCGCAGGGGTGTCAATCGTTACTCGCAACGTTGCGCCGCGCTGCTCGAGGTCGTAGATCTCTAGCCCGAGATCTGCCACAACTGGCTCAACGAGGGTCCGAACTCGATCGATCGTTGCAGATGTCATCCGGTCCTCCTCCTCGTTGTCTCAGCCTGTGCCCATCCAACAAACAAGGCGTGGGGTGAACCCCACGCCTTTCGGTCGGATACGCGCATTGCGTTATTCGTTTCGAAATAGCGGTTCCATCATACCCCAATACTTTCCAATCGGGAAGAGTGGGGAAACGGCTAGGTCACCAGAGGTACAGAAAATGGCACGGTAGTGTGCGGACGTGCTTCGGATGTCAAACCTCTTCTTACGAACACTTCGGGACGACCCCTCAGATGCCGAGGTTCCATCGCATCGTCTTCTTGTTCGGGCCGGTTACATCAGGCGTGCTGCGCCTGGTGGCTTCACGTGGCTGCCCTTGGGTTGGATCACCTATCGCAAGGTCGAGGACATCATCCGCGATGAAATGAACAAAGCCGGCTTTCAAGAAGTTCACTTTCCTGCACTGCTTCCGCGCGAACCGTATGAGGCGACCGGACGTTGGACCGAGTACGGCCCCAATCTCTTCCGCCTGAAGGATCGTCGCGATAACGATTTCCTTCTTGCCCCAACCCATGAGGAGATGTTCACCCTCGTGGTGCGAGACCTCTTCTCTTCATATCGAGACCTTCCACTATCGATTTATCAGATTCAGACGAAATATCGGGATGAAGCTCGCCCCCGGGCAGGACTCCTGCGAGGCCGAGAATTCGTCATGAAGGACTCATACTCATTCGACGTCGATGACGAGGGCCTCCAAAGGTCATACGACCGCCACCGCGATGCCTATATCTCGACCTTCGACCGCCTCGGTCTCCCCTACGTGATTGTCTCAGCGATGTCAGGAGCGATGGGCGGCTCAGCATCAGAAGAATTTCTCGCCCCGATCGACGTTGGCGAAGACACATTCGTTCAATGCACCGCGTGCGGTTATGCCGCGAACACCGAAGCTGTTCTCGTTGCGACAGCCGCACCTACCGAGAGCGATCACCCTGCTGCGCTCGTTGTTGACACCCCAAATACTCCAACGATCGACACTCTCGTTGATCACCTGAATGCGACTGCTGAGACGCAGCGACCAGATCATCGGTGGGCGGCGAATGACACGCTCAAAAATGTGCTCGTCAATCTCGTGAACCCGGATGGCTCCATTGAGCCACTCGCAATCGGAATTCCGGGCGATCGAGAGGTTGACCTGAAACGGGTCGAAGCTCAGGTTGCACCCGCAGAACCCGCCCCGTTTACCGATGCGGACTTTGAAAAGTATCCAGTGCTCGTGAAGGGCTACATCGGCCCAGAGGTGCTCGGCGAAAACGCCGCTTCAGGAATTCGCTACCTTGTCGATCCGCGCGTTGTTGATGGAACCGCCTGGGTCACCGGAGCAAATGTTTCCGGAAACCACGTCATCAACCTCGTCTGCGGACGGGACTTCACACCTGATGGGTCGATCGAAGCTGCAGAGGTCCTAGAAGGTGACCCATGCTCATCATGTGGTGCAGCACTCACAATTGCTCGGGGCATCGAGATTGGACACATCTTCCAACTGGGTCGCAAATATGCCGAAGCCCTCGACCTCAAAGTGCTTGATGCCGAAGGCCAGCAAGTCACCGTAACAATGGGGTCATACGGAATCGGCGTGTCAAGAGCCGTCGCTGCCATCGCCGAATCGCACCATGACGAGTACGGACTGTGTTGGCCCCGCGCAGTTGCCCCAGCTGATGTTCACCTCGTCATCGCAGGTAAAGACGACGGCCCACAACGTCCCGCCGCCGAAACCCTTGCCGCCGAATTTGAGGCTGCAGGCATTGATGTCCTCTTTGATGACCGCGAGGGCGTGTCACCGGGCGTGAGATTCAAAGATGCTGAACTCATCGGCATCCCGACGATCGTCATCGTTGGCCGGGGCATCACCGATGGTCTTGTTGAGGTGAAAGATCGCCTCACCGGAGAACGCGCTGATGTTCCAATCGGTGAAGTCACCGCTCAGATCTCAGCGCTGCTCAAGAGTTCGTAGACAGTTACGCGAAGGAAGTGCGTAACTGCTGAGCGATCCAATCGATTGCTTCTCCAGCCTCGGGAATAAGCACCCGCAACGAAAAGAAGCCATGAATTTGACCCGGGAAGGTACGGAGTTCTGTCGCCACACCAGCCTGGCTAAGCGCTTCTGCATACGCGGCTCCCTCATCGCGAAGTGGGTCGAAGCCAGCGTTGAGCACCGAAGCACTTGCAGTTCGTCGCAACCGCTCCGGCGAGTTTGCGAGGGGCGAAACGGAAACATCTCCTGCCGAGATGCCGGTGCCGTTGAGGTAATGCCCAACGAACCACTCCATCCCTGCCTTCGTCAGCAGATATCCCTCCGCATTTTCTTCAATTGATGGATGCGACAACGTGAGGTCGACTACCGGATACACCAAGGCCTGGTGGAGCAGAGCGTCGCCAAGTTCGAGCGCAACAAGAGCAGCAAGGTTGCCTCCTGCAGAATCACCGCCGACCGCGACCCGCGTATGGTCGAGACCAATTTCTCTACCGTGCTCAAGAATCCATCTCGTCACCGCCGAGCAATCCATCACCGCTGCAGGTGCTGGATGCTCAGGGGCGAGCCGGTAGTCAACTGAGACCACTGCGCACCCGGCAGATGCAGCAAGATCTTGACATACGGCTAACGATGACCCCGACGAACCGATCACCCAACCACCACCGTGGAACCACACCAATACCGGTGGTTTCGCCACATTGTGTGGACGCACCACATGACAGGGCACACCGTCGATCGTCATCTCGACTACCGATTCGACATCAGCCCCTTCTCCGCCGAATGGCGCCATTGCGTCGTATGCAGCGCGCGCATCGACTGGTGCCGACTCATGAAGGGGAGGTCGACCAGCGTCGACCAGGATCTGAAGGAAATTTTCTGCCGAAGTATCGAGCGTCATTCCTGAATCATCTCACACTCGCCACTCGACGAGATCACGATCGATTTCTTCAATCGAACGGCGACCTGAGAGAGCCATTGTGCGGCGAACACCCTCGTCGAGGAACTTGATGACATGGTCTACTCCGCGCTCCCCTGCCGCACCCATGCCGTAGAGATAGGCGCGACCGATGGAACACATGTCAGCGCCAAGAGCAAGGGCTTTAACGATGTCAGAACCTCTTCGGATACCACCATCGCAAATGATCTTGACTTGACCGCCAACTGCTTGAGCGACTGGCTCAATGAGTTCAACAGGCGTCGGCGCATCATCGAGTTGTCGTCCGCCATGGTTCGACAGTGCAATTCCCTCAACGCCAGCATCAACTGCTCGTTGGGCATCGTCAACCCGCTGGATGCCTTTCAGGATGATCGGACCATCCCACAGCGAACGAAGCCATTGGACATCATCCCAAGACAACGCCTGATCGAAGCTGTGCATCACATGTTCGGCAAGCGAAATCGGATCAGTACCGTCTTCGTCATGGCCATCGTGGCCAACCACATTTGCAAACATGATGGGCGGATTCGTGATGAAGTCGAGCGTCCATCCTGGGTGCAAGATGCCATCGACGATGGTGCCGGGACCAATCTTGGGTGGAATTGTGTATCCGCGCCGAACGTCACGTTCTCGCCGACCAAGCACCGCCGTGTCAACAGTGAGCCACAGTCCGGTGTAACCCGCTGCTTTCGCTCGACCTACAAGTTCTGCAACAAGTCCACGGTCACGCCAGGTGTACACCTGGAACCACTTGTCGACGTTAGGCCCGGCGGCGGCAACTTCTTCGATCGAGCGGGTCGCCATCGTCGACAGAGAATATGGAATGCCCGCTCGCTGTGCTGCGCGAACAACGGCAAGTTCACCCTGAGAGTGAGTGATTCGGGTGTACCCCGTCGGCGACAACATCAGCGGCAATGGCAATTTGCTGCCTAAAAAGTCGACTGACGTATCAATGTCGCTCACATCACGAAGCACATTCGGTCGCAACCCCACACGGCCAAACGCAGACGAGTTGCGTTCGAGAGTGCGCTCATCCTCTGCTGCGCCATCGATGTAGTCGAATACGCCTCGAGGAAGACGTCGACGGGCGATCCGCCTCAAATCCTCAATATCTGCACAACCGGATAGCCGACGTTCTACAGGGTCGAGTTCAATTGGCTTGAAGCGCACAACTGAACGGAACGTTCGGTACATCGAACGCGGATCGAGCGACATCACTTCACCTCAATCGAACCGAACGAGACCCTGATCGATCACCGTACGGTCACCGACAGAGGTGGTGAACATTGCCGAGCCATCACCGTTGTCCCAGGCCCGAATGTCGAGAGTGTCACCCGGAATAACAGGCGATGCAAAGCGCGCCTCAATGTGCTTGAAACGTGACGGGTCAGATCCGCACAAGGAGTGAAGCAGACCGCGGCCAGTGAAGCCGTATGAGCAGAGACCATGAAGAATCGGCACAGGGAAGCCGCCACGGGCCGCAAACGACGGATCGGTATGCAGCGGGTTACGGTCTCCAGACAATCGATAGACAAATGCCTGATCAGGTGCCGTGGTGTAGCTCACCATGTGGTCAGGATCACGTTGTGGCGGCTCGTTCATCGGACCTGAAGGTCCGCGATCTCCGCCCCAACCACCGGCCCCGCGGATGAATGCAGATGAACGAAGTGTGCAGAGCACTCCGTCGTCGTCGGTCAGCGTTGTTTCTGAGACGACAACTGCGGCCTTGCCTTTGTCATACATTGCAACGATCTCACTTTGCATCGTCGCAGATCCTGCAGTTGGAAGCGCGCGCGACGGGGTGACCGCCTGCTGGCCGTGCACGAGCAATGCCGGATCAAATTCACCAACCGCCCTCATTGGGGATCCCTTACCCCAGCCGAGCACTACCGGGAATGTTGGGAACACTTGCTGAACGACATCAGCAGTGTTCTCTGTGGTGAATGCCAATTCGTCAGCTCCGGCACCGATACCGACGGCGTATAGCAAGCAATCTTTCGAGTCCCAGGAGATCTCAACAGGATCACCCTTCGCTCCTACTGCAGATGGGTCTAATGGCATTTCAGTTTCCTTCCTGTGGCTGTGGTGGCCCGCCAGCGACACCATTCATACCTGAGTTCTTGCGGGCTGTTGACAACAACGTTTCGACGACAGGTCCGAGCGCTTCTGGGTCTTCGAGTGGCGATACCGAAGGGCCGCGAACCCAGCCCTCGGCGACGGCCAAGAATTCGCCCGATGCCTCAAAGACTCGCCCGGTGACACCACTTGATTCTTCCGATGCCAACCAAGTTGCGATCGGGGCGATCCAGCGCGGTGACCGAAGATCAGCTTCCTCAGGGGTTTCAGGCGCAGGACCAAGGTTCTCGGTCATTCGGGTCAATGCCACTGGCGCAACTGCGTTGACCGTGACGCCGTAGCGAGCCATCTCCAACGCTGAAATGACTGTAAATGCAGCGATACCCGCTTTTGCAGCCCCGTAGTTGGTCTGGCCAGGGTTTCCGTAAATTCCCGAAACTGACGATGTGTTGATGATTCGACCACTCACTGCCTCACCAGCTTTTGACCGATCACGCCAATACCCACATGCATGCTTGGCAGGAGCAAATGTTCCTTTGAGATGCACGTTGATGACGGCATCCCACTCTTCCTCAGTCATGTTGACCAGCATCCGGTCCCTAAGGATGCCGGCATTGTTAATGACCGCATGAAGGTCACCGAAGGTATCGATGGCCTGGGCGATCATCCGCCCTGCCCCATCAAAGTCGGCGACATTGTCTCCATTTACAACTGCTTCACCGCCCATTGCGATGATCTCATCGACGACTGATTGCGCTGGAGTGAGTTCTCCACCAGTCCCGTCAACTGCACCACCGAGGTCATTCACGACCACCTTTGCTCCTTGACGAGCGAGACTGAGGACGTGCTCGCGTCCAATCCCCCGTCCGGCTCCCGTGACAATCGCTACGCGCCCTTCACAAAGACGTGCCATGGTTCCTCCACATCATTGACGAGCCCTAGACCCGTGCATCTGTTAACACGATCAGATTAGAACCCACGACCAAGCCAACAGGTAGGCGGAGAGTTACGCCTGACATGTTTCGCGAACAAATCAGCGTGTGCACCTGAACACCTCTAGCCTCTCCCGAGTGGCACAAGGTCTCCCCCAGCACATTGACGCACTCGTCGTAGGCGGAGGTCCTGCCGGATCTGCAGCGGCAATTGAACTCGCTCGCGCCGGAAAATCAGTCGCCATCGTCGACAAAGCAACATTTCCACGCGATAAATGTTGTGGCGACGGGCTGACGACGCTTGCCCTGAGAGAACTGGAACATCTCGGGTTGACATCGGGTGACGTCTCGTCATTCACAAAAATCGATGGCGCCCGATTGCGCTCGCCTAGGGGGAGAGAATTCACCATTCCCCTACCGGCCATAGGCACCTACGCTGCAGTCGCGAGAAGACTCGACCTCGACGCCAGCCTTCTCGAACACGCCCGCCTGAGTGGCGCACATGTCCTGCAAGGCGTTGCCGTCACGGGAGCGAAACAAGATGGCGACGTCACGCACATCGAACTCGAAGGTATTGGAAGCATCAACCCCTCTTTTGTGATCGCCGCAGATGGAATGTGGAGCACTGTGCGACGCGAGCTCGGGCTCACACCTGACAACTACCGCGGTGAATGGCACGCATTCCGCCAGTATGGGAAAGGAGCAACCGGTATCGCTAAGGACGAACTCATCGTCTGGTTCGAACGCGATCTGCTTCCGGGGTACGCCTGGTCATTCCCACTTGGCAACGGCGAGGTGAATATCGGATTTGGCATGCTTCGTGGCGAAATACTCTCAGGCAAGAAGATGGCGAATATCTGGAGGGATCTCCTCGAGCGTCCTCACATCCGCGAAGCCCTTGGTGACGGGTTCACACTCGTTGACCGCCACACTGCATGGCCGATTCCTGCACGGGTTGGAGAAATGCCTCTCTCGGCTGGATCGGTTCTGTTCACCGGCGATGCCGCAGCAGCTACCGATGTACTCACCGGCGAAGGCATCGGTCAGGCACTTCTCACGGGACGCCTCGCCGCCAAAGCGATCATCTCAGGAGGGCCAGCAACTTCTGTCGCTGCGGCCTACGAGCGTGCGGTCAAGGGCGAACTCGTTGCCGATCACCGCATGTCGGTACGCCTCGGCAAAGTACTTGGCTCACCACGCGGCGCTGAAGCAGCGTTGGCGATTGTGGCAAAGAGTGGAGGGTGGGGCCGACGAAACTTTGCCCGTTGGATGTTCGAAGATGAACCCCGAGCGATCGCCGTCACCCCGCGCCGGTGGCACCGGAAGATGTTCTCTCGCCCCGGAGCTTGGGCCAATCGGTAGCGCCAAAACCCCCGACAAGTATCTCAACTCAACCCGAGTTACGCCTCTGACCGGATGACATCGATACCGGATGGATCGACGAGCATGTCGTGAAGACGGAAGTTGTGATTGTGTCCGACATGGTGCAGCCCAAAGGCTGACTGAATCGCGGTGTACATGCCCATTGCGTCCAAAGTGTGATTGACGCTCTGCTTTGCAAGATTTAGACCGAACATCGGGCGCTTGGCGATATGCGATGCGAGATCAATGGTTGACTGCTCAAGTTCGTCACGAGGAACCACTCTTGAAACCATTCCGGCACGGTGGGCCTCCTCCGCGGTAATTGCCCGACCGGTGAACAGCATGTCCTTTGCCAGCCGGGCCCCCACCTCAAACGGGTGAGTGAAGTACTCGTGACCGTTTACCCCGAACGCAACCACCGGATCAGAAAACGTTGCATCCTCTGAGCACACGATGAGATCCATCGGCCAGACGAGCATCAACCCGCCAGCAATCACCTTTCCCTGAACTTGAGCGATCGTTGGCTTCGGCAAATTACGCCATCTCCAACACAAACCGATATACATCTCTGCTTCGGTCGCCATGTACCCCTCAGCACCCGGGGCATCAAAATGGCACCACGTACCAATCGCATCAACGTCATCCATCGAGGTTCCCGCGGCGAGGTCATGACCAGAAGAAAAGTGCTTGCCATCGGCAGCGAGCACGATCACACGAACCTCAGGATCTTTCGCCGCTCGGTCAAAGGCCTCATTAATTTCGCTCAGCATGGTGTAATCCTGGGCATTGGCTTTTTCGGGTCGAGCAAGGGTGATTCGTGCAACCCGTTCCGCCGGCATGTCATATCGAATTGTCGTCCAGTCGCTCATCACAACGATTCTTCACGATGTCCACTAAAAATCAGCAAGCGGGGCATCGCATACAGTCAGAGGTATGCGTACCGGGATTTTTCTGTTCGGCGGGGTCGAAATGGACGATGCGGGGGCTGGACTTCCAGCACCTACCGATCGGCGATATGACAACAAGGCTGTGTGGCACGCGACGGAACGAATCCTCGATATGGGCGTGCTCTCAGACAAATTGGGCTTTGACTCGTTCTGGCTTACCGAGCACCATTTCCAGTACGAGGGTTACGAGATCATTCCGAATGGTCTTCTCACTGGAGCGATCCTTGCCGAACGAACCGAGCGGATTCGTATCGGCATGGCGTTCAACATTGTTCCTCAATGGCACCCGCTGAAATTGGCAGAAGACTTCGCAACCCTTCACAACATCTCGGGCGGGCGCGGCATTCTCGGGGTTGGTCGTGGAACAGTTCCACGTGAGGCAGAAACCCTCGGCACAAAAATCGGGAGTTTCGACAACCCGGATGCAAAAGCTGCCGATGACCTCAACCGAGCAATGTTTGACGAAGCGATGCAGGTCATCCACCTTGCAATGAACAACGAACGATTCTCCTTCCATGGAGACGTGTACGATTTCCCGCCGTCGGGTATTCCTGATCGAGGGGGTTTTGTCAAAGATCTCTCCCTTGTACCTCGACCGCTTTACCCGTACGAGACATGGCAGGCGATCACCTCTCCCCCGACACTCGATCAGGTCGCAACATCTGGTTGGGGTGGGGTGTTCTGGAATAACCATCACTCTTTCACGCGAGCGCGTTGGGAACACTTTGCTGAAACCTATGCCTCTGTTCATGGCAGCGAACTCGCGCCCGGCGAAAAGCGAGCGTTAGTGCTGTGCACCTGCGTTGACGACACGCGAGAAGCAGCGATCGAGTCGGTGCGCCCCGGCCATGATGAATTCTGGAAATTCCTCGGCCCCTACGGGTGGTCGAAGGGATACATGGGAAAGGACGGAAAACCATCTCCACCTGGCCTCATCCCAACGCTAGAGGATTCAATGGACCGCCAGCACACATGGGCAGTTGGCACCGCCGATGACGTGGCAGAGACAATTGCGATGTACCAAGACGAACTAGGTCTTGAGAACCTCATCATTTTCCCCGCAATGCCTGGAGACTCATACAACAAGGTCGACGAGCAACTCCATCGACTCGCTCAAGACGTCTTGCCTAAGGTCTCGTAGCGCCGATCGATAACTGCGTCGCCTACGGTGACGGCATGACCAGCAATAAGCGAGTAGGCCACCTTCCAGCGCTCAGCGAGACTGACCTCAACGATGCACAGACCCAGTTGTGGAACGACATCACTCATGGTCCACGTGGTGCCGCCCCATGGATGGTTCAAGATGGATCGCTCACTGGTCCCTTCAACGCATGGCTCCAAATTCCACACATCGGCCGCGCATTTGCGTCGGCCGGTGAACACCTTCGATTCTCATCGAGTCTCGATGCAGTCACCCGAGAACTTGTCATCCTCACGGTGGGGGCGCACTGGAGAAGCGAATTCGAGTTCTGGGCCCACGCAGGTATCGCCCGCGATGCGGGCATGTCGGAGAATCTCATTTCAGCAATCGAGTCGGGCTCACCGACTGCAGTGAAGGAAGCATCGATGAGCGATACTCATCCAACGATTTACTCAGCTGTCCGGTCACTCGTTGAACACGGTGTTATCCCTGCGCCTCAACTCGCCGAACTAGCTACTGAACTCGGGGAACCAACTGCGGTAGAGATCGTTGCGCTTGCGGGTTACTACACATTGGTCTCATTCACTCTCAACACATTCGCTGTGCCACTTCCTGAGGGCGAACAGTTGCGCTTCTCATGAGCGACTTGGTTACCGCGTAGCCGACTCTTTCCCAACGCATTGCCGGGAATAGCCTCACATCACACACCATTTCGAAGGAGCGCGACATTGTCATATCGAGACACACTTCGGACCGTCTGGGATCGAGGCGGCGAAACCCTCGGCGCATGGACGTTCATTCCCTCCCCTGTTTCAGCTGAGTCATGCGCACGAGCCGGCTTCGACTATGTCTGCGTTGATGCTCAACATGGTGCGATCGGATATGACGCTGCGGTTCCAATGATCCAAGCGATCGAATTGGGTGGAAGCGTCCCCATCGCACGAGTGCCGTGGAACGAACCGGGCATCATTGGGAAGATGCTTGATGCGGGCTGCCATGGTGTCATCGTTCCAATGGTCAATTCTGCTGACGAGGCCGAAGCAGTTGTGCGAGCAGTGCGCTACGCGCCTCGTGGATCAAGAAGTTGGGGGCCCGCTCTTGCGGCACCCCGCCACGGCGACTACCGAGCATGGGCAGATGATCATGTTGCGGTAATTCCGATGATTGAAACTGTTGAGGCGCTCAATAACGTCGACGAGATTCTCAGTGTCGACGGTGTTGACGCTGCATATGTTGGTCCCGCAGATCTTGCCATCAGCCTCGGATTAGGACCGACAGGTAACGACGGCACTGCTCAATTCGACGATGCTCTCGCCACGATTGTTGACGCATGTTCCCGACACGGAGTTGTTCCAGGAATTCATGCGAGTGCCGCACTAACTGCATTACGTCGAAGTCAAGGGTTCCGCATGATCACAGTCTCGACAGATCTTCCTTCGCTTCGCCTTGCCCTCGCCGGGGAACTCGACCTCGCTCGTTCAGGAGGCCCAACGCCAGACAGCGCCGGGTCAGGGCCGTACTGAATTTTCGCTCGACAGATCAATTGCAATACGACCACGCGAGATGGTGACCGGATAGGTCCGCAACGATTCTTTTGCGGGCTTGCGGGAGACCTCACCTGTTCGGCAGTCAAAACGAGCATTGTGTTTGGGGCATTCAAGTTCCTCACCGATCACCGCGCCCTCCGCAAGATGAACCTTCGCGTGGGTGCACCACCCATCGCAGGCGAAGAGTAAACCGGATGCTGTTTTCCCAACGACAACACTTTGAGTTCCTACGTCGATTCGGCGAATCTCACCATTTTCGATCGACCCCTCTAACCCAACGATGACCTCACCTTGAGGTCCACGCATCCAACTTTCTGCACCAATGTTGATCGGGCGAGCAGCTCCATGAATTTCGGGAAGGTCCAGAGGAATCTCGTACGTCGGGTCAACCTGTTGGCGACGCAGAGCCCCAAAAATTTGGCGATAGGCAGCCCAGGTTGAAGGAAGTGGCGGCGCAAGTTGATCGCCGATCTCGCGATGCAGTGCGGGCAACGAGAAGTAAGGAACACTCGGGAACATGTGATGTTCAACATGGAAGTTCATGTTGAGATAGAGAAACCTAAAGAACGGATTCATCATTACGGTTCGGGTGTTGCGCCGATGATCAAGGACGTTCTCTTGAAGGCCGGCGTGCTGCGTGATTCCAAAGAACACCACGAGCCAGCCGCCGAGGAAGGTCGATCCTCCAATCAAGACGACTGGTAGAACGCTTCCCATTAAGGCACTCACCACGACGGTGGCGAGAAGAACAGTGACCATTACTCGTGATTCAAGTACAACACGTCGTCGCTCGTGTTCGGGCACCAATTCTTTTGCTTCGTCATCAAGTGCTCCAACAGCGTGTCGTACGAGCCGAAGCAACAACCCTGCCCCTCCCTGAAGATGTGTGAAGCGCCAAAGAGTGCCTGCAATACTCGGCGGGCGTTGAAATGCGATTTCGGCGTCGTGGCCCTTGATGATCGTGTCTGTGTGATGCCGATAGTGCGACCAACGCCAGACGGTGGGCCCTCGCAGCAGCATGAAACATGCAAGGTAATAGAAGAGATCATTCGCTCTGCGAGAACTAAATGCCGTTCCATGCCCCATCTCGTGCCATCGCGAATCGCTTGCACCACCGTAGAGCGCTGCATAAGAAATAACGGCAGGAACCGACCACCACGACCATGCCGCGACAACAACCCCCCAACCAGCCAGCGCCGTCAATCCGAGCCAAAGCGCAGTGCTCGTCGCCGCCCGGGTGTTCGATCGCAACTGCAACCTGCGCAACTCTGATGGAGTGATGGAAGGCAAGACCCACTCGGCATCAACAAAACCGGCTTGACGAGCAAGGTCAGAGTTTGCCGCCGAGAGCTGATAGGAAGTGATGACCTCCGCTGCCATCGTCCCAGTTTTGCCGATCGCGAACATCGGGTGACGACCCGTGCCTTCCACACATAGAGGCCTAATTGACCTCCAACGCTCAGGTGTACTCGCGACAGCGCACGCCGGACGCACAATCCCACCCGAGATGAGGTCTAGTGTCGAAACATGGCTGACCTACTCGATCTTTCCTCTCGTGTCATCGACAGCGGGGTTGCCGACGTCCCGGTAAACCGAGTCACCCAAGAATTATCTGAATTGCGGGATGACCTCGCCATTGTTGAAAGCTTCAGCCACTCGGTAGTCCTCGACTCCGGAGATGGTCTCGTTGCATTCGATACCTCCGCCGGCAATACCGGACGAGCCGTCGTGGATGAAATCGCTCGCTGGCGCCCACAACCCGTTACTCATCTCATGTACACCCACGGCCATGCCGATCACGTGGGAGGCAGCCGCGAGTTTGCCGCACGCTGGGAATCCCCGATAGTCGTTGGCCACACCAATGTCGCTCACCGTTTCGATCGATACGAGACGACAAATGACTGGAACCTTGACATTAACCTTCGTCAATTCGGCGGTATTCGTGCTGATCTCAATCTTGGCCTCGTCACCGAAGATGACCCTGCAGGAGATCTCGCACCAGCCACATCAGAACGGCAATGGAGAAGTTTTCTTCCTCAAGGAACTCTCCGCCCGACACTTGAAGTTGATACACACCATGTCCTCACCGTCGGCGGAACCGAAATTCAAGCTCACCACGCCCGAGGCGAAACCGATGATCACCTCTGGTTCTGGCTGCCTGAATCAAAAACCATCATGGCCGGTGACTTTCTCATCTGGAACTTCCCGAACGCCGGCAACCCGCAGAAGGTGCAGAGGTACCCGGGCGAATGGGCCGCCGCGCTTCGAGCGATGGCTTCGATGCAGCCCGATCTCATCGTCCCTGCTCACGGGTTGCCAATCAACGGAACCGAACGTATCCAGCGCGTGCTCGATGAGATTGCCTCCGCACTCGAATATCTCGTAACAACCGTCATTCGACTGATGAATGACGGCGCAACTCTCGACGAGATCATCCATTCAGTCTCATTGCCAAGCGACACACTCGCACTGCCCTACCTTCGGCCGCTGTACGACGAGCCGGAGTTCGTCGTTCGCAACATTTGGAGGATGTACGGAGGATGGTGGGATAAGGCTCCAAGCCGCTTAAAGCCCGCCCCTGACTCTCAACTCGCTGCGGTCATTGCCCGAATGGCTGGAGGCCCAGAAGCACTATTGCTCGAAGCTGAACGCTCAAGCGCTGAAGGCGACCTTCGAATCGCGTGCCATCTCGCCGATCTGGCTGGGTGGGCTGCACCTGACGACCCAGATGTCCATGCTCGCCGAGGAGCGATTTATCTTCAGCGAAGAAAAATGGAGCCTTCGCTGATGGCAAAGGGGATTTTCGCCGCTGCGGCAAAAGAATCACAGGCTGTCGTTGACGCAAATTCAGGCGCCGATACCCACCAGCACTAGCGCAAACCCGGCGAATCCGATCCCTAACCACTGGGATTTTGACAGTTGCTCGCGGTCGATGAAGATTGCAAGCCCGATCGTGCTTGCTGGGTACATCGAGGCGATCACTGCCACAATCGATAAGAGCCCCGAGCGAACAGCCACGAGATAGGCAAGGTTCGCTGCGAGAATTGTGACCCAGGCACCAAGTACCCATCGGCGGCCAGCAGGCGACATCTGATCTATTCGCAGGCGCTCACGCAAGACGTACGCAGTTACCAGCAGTGCTGGCACCGTGAGTGTGCGCGAGGTCAGCAATGGCCACCAACCGCTCTCTGAGCCTGCGACATCGAGCGCGATGTACCACAGTCCAAACAAGCCGCCAGATGCGAGCACCAACAGCATCTGCCGCTTTGGCATCGCAATCTCAACTCGTCGAGATGACAGAGCTCCACTGACCAACACGACTGATGCCATTGCGATCAGGATGCCGACGATTGCAAGAGGGCTCGGCCGCTCACCCATGGCAACACCCACGACGACGGGGACAACAGCGGAAAAGACTCCTGCCACCGGCGAGGCAACACTGATTGAGCCCATTGATAATGCGAGGTAGAACGCAGCGACACCGCCAACGCCGCCAATTCCTGCAACTGCTCCCCAGACAGCATCTCGAAAAATGAATGGTGCCGGGTCGAGCACGACGAGCGCGACATACGAGATAGTCATAAGAAACTCGATGTACAGCGTCACCTTCAACACCGACATTTGACGGGTCGCGCGACCGCCCATGTAGTCGGACCAGCCATACAGCACGGCCGACATCACAGCGAGAACGATTGCCATGAACGAGTTACCGAGTTGATCTGAAGCGCCAACATGGAGGCACCGCGTTACCGACGGTGCCTCCAATGAAACTTGGCGTCATCAGCCCGCTTCAGAGTGTGTGACAGGCTTTTCGCCCATCCACTCACGAAGTGTGTTCTTCAGTTTTGTTTGCTGAATGAAGATGTCTTGCTCAGCATCGCGGGCGCCAGCTGCTTGAGGCGCCTTGAAGTAGAAGCTCAGCCACTCTTGAACGCCCGATTCACCGGCGCGGTGGGCGAGGTCCATGAACAACGCAAGGTCAAGCACAATCGGTGCGGCAAGAATCGAGTCACGGCACAAGAAGTCAACTTTGATCTGCATTTCGTAGCCGAGCCAACCAAAAATGTCGATGGCATCCCAGCCCTCTTTATTGTCACCGCGTGGCGGGTAGTAGTTGATTCGCACGACGTGGTCGATGTTTCCGTAAAGGTCCGGATACACCTCTGGTTGAAGGATCCCTCCAAGTACACCCAGCTTCGACATTTCCTTCGTCTTAAAGTTCTCTGGAGCGTCGAGCACCTCACCATCGCGGTTACCGAGGATGTTCGTTGAATACCAGCCGCGAAGGCCAAGCATTCGGGCTTTGAGACCTGGGGCGAGGATGGTCTTCATCAACGTTTGACCGGTCTTGAAGTCTTTGCCCGCAATCGGGACATTGCGCTGCTTGGAGAGTTCAACGATGCAGTCAAGGTCGGTAGTGAGGTTGGGTGCCCCATTTGCGAATGGGACGTCACACTGAAGTGCTGCGTACGCATAAATTTGGCTTGGAGCGATATTCGGGTCGTTGTCCTTCAGACCTTGTTCAAAGGCTGCGACTGATGCGTGTACTTCGCTTGGCTCCTGATAGGCCTCGGTCGAGCCGCACCACACCATCACGAGTCGGTCGCAATTGTTTTCTTCGCGGAATCGGTTGATGTCATCGATAAGTGCGAGAGCTTGATCCCACTTGTTAGCAATGTCCTTCACGCGAACCCCAGTAAGTCGCGACACCCACTTCTCGTCGAATACAGCTTCCATAGCAACGACGCCTTCGAGTTCCTTCGACACTTCTTCGAGGTCGCCTCCCTGAAGAACGCCGGCAGTCTTTGCCGCTTCCATTGCGTTTGGCGAGATTGGGTCCCATCCACCAAATACGAGATCATCGAGTTCGGCGAGCGACACAAAGTCGCGGATGAGCGGGTTGCGGTTTTCTTCACGGCTTCCAAGACGGATATTTGCCATCTGGCTTACCGACCCAATTGGGGGGTGAATTCCACGACGAGCGGCCATAACGCCGGCGATAAAGGTGGAGGCAACAGCACCCATTCCGGGGAGTAACACACCGAGGCGTCCGCTGGCGGGAGTGATTTCATGCTTTGTCATGCCAACAACGTAAGTTCTGTTGATGCTCAAACTGGCAATGTTAAGTATTTCTTAACTAAAATGCGAAGGTGGCCGATCCGCTCGATATTCCACTTCGCCAACTCGAATACCTCGTGGCCGTTGCCGATCATCCAACGTGGTCAGCTGCAGCAACATCTCTGGGCGTCTCAGCTTCGGCTCTCTCACAGGGACTTGCTGATCTTGAGCGTCGACTCGGCGTGCAACTCTTCGACAGGCAAGGGCGCAGGCGAGTGCTCACTGACCTCGCTGACCCCGTACTTCAACATGCCCGAACCGTCCAAGCACTCTCGCATGATCTTGGACAATGGGCGGAACGGGTCAACACCTTGAAGATGGGATCTATCCGCATCGGGATGCTCGATGTTGGCGCAATCCTCCACTTCCCTGAGGTGCTCCGCGAATTTCGAAGTGACTACCCAGAGATTGGCTTCCATCTCACCGTCGCTCCATCGAGCGAGTTGCTTTCCGGGCTGCGACGGGCCGATTTCGACCTCATTGTCTGCGTCCGTCCATCAGAAATCCCGCCTGCAATATCGGCAACACCACTGCTTCAGGAAAGTTTGGTCATTGTTCGACCGCCCGGAACGAAATCTCGACCTGCGAGCGCGTGGGGTCCGTGGGTGCTGTTCCCGGAAGGGTCGCATACGAGAGCTCTCATTGAGCGAAGCCTGCGTGAACATGGAGCACGACCACAAGTCGTTGCAGAAAGCCATCAGCCAGACGTACTTGCCCAGATGGTGAGCCTCGGACTCGGATGGGCGGTTCTACCGCTCGCTCAAGTACCCGAACATCTCGATGTTGAGATCGGGGAATCGATCGTTACGAGAGACCTCGTCATTTGCCAGCGTGAAGGTGCGCCACAGCATCCCGGAGTTGAGGTGCTCATCGAACGATTGCGTTCGGTTACTGACGTGGGGTGAGCGACCGGGCAACAACCGCTTACCGGCGTCGAACAGTGACGATCGCGTTGTAATCAGGAATCCCACTCTCACGGTCTGTGGACTCACTGTCAATCAACACGTTCGCTTCCGGCCAAACGACCTGCAATGAGCCCTCAGCAATGTCGGCGATATGAACACGTCCATCAAACCGACCGTTTTCAGATTCAAGAGTGACAGCGTCACCAGCGCTCAGTTCAAGATGCTGTGCATCAACACCGCTCATGAACACTGCATCTCGAGCCGTACCCGTCAAAGGGTCACGGTCACCATGCACGATTGAATTGAACTGCTTACCTCGTCGCGTTGAGACAAGGAACGAACCTTCGGGTACGTCAACAGGCCGAGCCGTTGGAGTGGTAAAACTCGCCCGGCCATCCGGTGTTGGGAACACCCCATCAGCACAAAGGTGTCGACCTCCCCACTGGACCGAATCTCCGGTTGCGGAGAGCCGTTCGATTCCCGCATACGCCGGAACGACTTGGGCGATCTCTTCACGAAGATGTTGGTTGTCACGCCACGAGAAACACTGTGCGTTTGCAGGAGCAACCCGGCTCGCGATCTCTCCCCACAGCCTCCATTCGCTCTTCGCTGTTCCTACCGTTCGCGGGATCTCTGGAGAGAAGATGACCCGCCGCTCAGTTGATGTCTCGGTGCCTCCACCCTCTTGTTCGTAGCGAGTTCTCACCGGCAAGATGAGCACGTCTTCACCTTCGACGAGCATCTGTGATGTCGCCACAACGTCAAGATGCACCCGAAGGCCAACCGAGGACAGTGCCGACGACACTCGTAGTGGGTCAGGCAACACATCAAGCATGTTGCCACCCGACATCATCAGCACATCAACTTCGCCATCAAGCACTGCACCAACAAGTTCTGGTGCTGTTCGCGCAGGCTCACGCGGAATGTCAAAACCCCACTGGTCTCTGAGTTCCTCACAGTTCTCATCAGATAGTTCTCGCCCCCCGGGCAGCGCCGTCGCATACGCTCCCATCTCAGCCCCTCCTTGGACCCCTGAGTGTCCTCGAATAGGCATGAGACCAGCGCCCTCCCGACCGACCATTCCGCGTGAAAGGGCAAGATTGACAATGGCACGCACGCCGTCGACCGCGTCTGCGCGTTGGGTGATACCCATTGACCACACAAAAATTGCAGATCCGACCGATGCGTAGAGGTCAGCAAACTCATCAACAAGCGCCGTATCGACACCACATTCGCGAAGCAACTCTCCATCATCGAGTTCGTTCAGCTGGTCCTCAAGCTCTGACCAGCCACGGGTGTGCTCCTCGATGAATTCGTCATCGAGTGCTCCTCGAGAGATGAGCCGTTTGAGCACCGCTTGAGCAAGCGCAACATCACCACCCGGCCGAACTGGTACGTGTAGGTCAGAAATCTTTGTGCCAAACACCGCTGATTCAAGATTGCTCGGAACCCAGTACCGCTCAAGCGCAGGTTCGAGATACGGGTTGACGACAACAACACGGCATCCACGGGCCTTGGCGAGATAGAGATACTTCGTGAACACCGGCTGGTTTGCACCCGGGTTCGAACCCCACAGCACAATGAGATCAGAGGCGATGACGTCTTCCATTGAGCAAGTTGTCGCCGCGACACCAATAGTCGCCTTCAACCCGACCGTCGAGGGGGCGTGACAGACGCGGGCTGCAGAATCAATCGACGCAATTCCCATCGCACGAGCCGCTTTACCGGCGGCATAGTACACCTCGTTCGTCAACCCTCGGCTCGTGAGGTACACGCCGACTCGCTCGGGCGTACATGCCGTGATCGAGTCGGTAATAACAGACAACGCATCGTCCCAACTCACGACAGAAAACCCTGACTCTCCCCGACGTCGACGCAGCGGGTATCCGAGACGGCCCAACTCTCTCAGCCCTGCACCGTCGAGATGAGCCAAAGATGCGACATCGGCAAGCGCATCGGCTTTCATGACCCCTGCCGTGTTGAACTCCAACAACCTGAGACGGGTACTGCAAAGGTGAATACCGTCTTGCCCCCAGTCGTGAAGCCCAGCGACCCCAAGCGCGCACCCATCGCACGCCCCTTTTGTCAAGACCTTCCAGCCGTACCGAAGGTTCTTTCGGTTCACCCAAATCGTTCGTAACATCTCGCCGTAGTGATTCGGCTTGACCAAACCAACGCCGTTCGGACGCCAACTCACCCAAAGCGATGGTCGTGGACGACGCACGTGCCACCGCCACGGGACCACCTTTAACGGCCGCCAAGAGATCATCGTGTCGATGCTGCGGTTGGGTCGACGTACGCCGTAAAGCGATCATCTCGAGCGAACCCGATCAATCGCAGTCCGGCTCGCTGCGCTGCGTCAACGGCCAGGGAAGACGGCGCACTGACGGCAATCAGGGTCCCGAACCCGGCAGCACACGCTTTTTGCACCATCTCAAAACTTGCGCGTCCGCTGATCACCAACATCAGGTCATGTGCTGGCAATCGGCCCGATCGGTACAGGTGTCCAACAACCTTGTCGACAGCATTATGCCGCCCAACATCTTCGGCAATTTCAACGACTTGCCCGTCCACGGTGACCGCTGCTGCCGCGTGAGAACCACCGGTCAGAGCAAATACCTCTTGCTGCGACCGAAGATTTGAGGCAACCGCCGCAACCACATCTTCATCGGGCTGACGACCCGCATCGACGGACGCAACACCAGAAACCATTGCTGCCATATCGGCAGTTCCACACGCTCCACATGAAGACGACACTGTTCCTAAGCGCGCCGAGAAAGACCCTGGAAGATGTCCTGTTTCGATGCACACCGTGGTCGTTGGGCCTGAACGGTCGACAGAAACCCCTGCGGTCACATCTGGTTCAAGCATCCCCTCAGCGATGCAAAACCCAAGTGCTAGCGCTGCTGGGTCATCGGGGGTACACATCGTCGTTGCGATGACCTCGCCATCAACATTGATCGCAAGCGGCTGTTCAACAACGAGCCACTCCTCTGATTGAACCGACCAACCGCTCGTGTGACGATCAGCCGTATGGCGGCGGGCTCGTCCGTGCAACGGTTGGGTAGTCACACTCGTAGTTTGTCACGCCAGTCGGCCTGTCCTGATATCGGTCACCCGTAACTGCGACCAAGCCCCGCCGTGGCATCAGACTGAACCCCATAGGGCGGGATCGGATACCGCAGACCATTTTTTGACAGTGACTCAAGGCCAGCGATGACTCCCGGAAGAAATCGAGGTGGGATTGCCATCAGCAGCTCGTCCTCCATCACCCCGCCATAGCGGCGCTCAGCAAAACACGGAATCGACAAACTTGGTTCTCCCGTCGCGAGTGCTCGCCCCCACGAGTCGGAGCATGATGATTCACCAACGCAGCCCCATTCGAGCTTCTTAAACCCAGTCCACTGGAGCCCATTGATGAACAAAATCATCTGAGCTGGAGTCGCATATATGAGGCAAATATCAGGCGGGTCAAGTCGACCTGTCGCTAGCGGCGAAACCGCCATCGCCTCGTACTGACCGAAGGGCACCGTCGTCATCGAATGCTGGTGCGCCGATGCGTCCTCGAGCGTCTCGTACCAGACACCGGTCATGCGCTCTCCGGAAAGCCATTCATCGTCGCGAGGATGTAGTCCAATAACGGTTGAGCACTGATCGCCCACAAGGTCCTCAACTGTGATGCCGACCGTCCACCCAAGCCGGCTTGCTTGGCCGACAATTTGATCTGTGGTGTGGATTGATTGAGGTCGGCGAATTTTTGGAATCGCTTCCATCTCCTCACGCGATGCAAACATCTTCATTCCGATCGGAGTCGTTCGTAGTCGAAGCAAACGATTCAAGTCATCGACCACCTGGGGCCAGTCGAGGTGGTCGCCAATCGCCACCTTTGTTTCTGTCTCGCTCATCTCGCACCTCCCGATTGCGCTGCTCACATCATGTTGACA